>JAZSFQ010000002.1:0-17904 GCA_045532275.1 Saccharofermentans sp.
AAGGAACGCATCTCAATGTATCTCCGCGAAGACATCCGCAAACTGGATCATTATATCGAGATGTTGGATTTCATGATTGAACACGAGACACGCGACAAGCGACCTATCTCCGAAGTAAAAGCCTCATATAAAAGGCAGCTCAAAGCTTTGCAGGAAAAGAAGAATGAACGGTATTCATGGCTGAGACATCACGAGAAAGAAGGTCATCTATCATTCGTCTCTGTCCTCAAAGATGAAATAAAAGAAATCTCGAAAGAGATGGCAGATATCCGGCACAAACAAAAAATATGTGACGACTGTTACATAACGACTGATGAGGTATTGGAACATGCCGAAAAATTAAGACTACAGCTGCAACAGCAACAAAAGCAAAAAAAGTCGTGGCGGACGGGCAAGATAAGAATAAGGAGTTATCGTAAATATGAAAAAAGAATTCAAACCGCTCAAAGTCGATAATGTCAGCAACCTGGCAGAAAAGGAGTTTGAGACCATCGATCCTCTGATCGATCACTTTCTTCCGGGTAAAGGCTTGTATCTTCTTTGCGGCAGCGCGAAGGTCGGCAAGTCATGGATGGCTCTTCAGATTGCCTTATGCATCAGTACCGGTATGAGCCTCTGGAATTACGATGCAAAGAAGAAAGAAGTGTTATATCTCTGCCTTGAAGACGGTGAACGAAGATTGCAGGACCGTTTGTACAGCATTGCCAATGATTGGCCCAAGGAGTTTATGTACACCACTGATGCAGATCCTATCGGTAGCGGTCTGGAAGAACAACTTGAGGATGCTTTGAAAGAACATCCCGGGATCGGGCTGTTCATCATAGACACTCTCGCAGCTGTGCGTTGTGAACAGGACAAGACAGATGTTAATACCAAGAATCCTTATCAGGGTGATTACAACACTATCGCACCTCTTCATAAGTTCTGTGAAGAACACAACGTCACTATCTTGCTCATTCATCACACACGCAAGATGAGATCTGTTGATCCGTTTGATGATATCTTAGGCACGAACGGTCTTTTCGGTGCATCAGATGGAGCGTTCATTTTCCGCAAGGAATCAGCTGATGCAGATGTAAAGCTTCACATTCGCAGCCGTGACATGGAAGAACGAATCCTTACGATCAGATTTAACAGCACATTAAGTCACTGGGAACTGGTTAAAGAGAATACGCCTGTAGAAGATGCTTTCCAGACTGATGAGGATCTTAAGAAGGCTCTTGTTTACTTAAAGGAACATGGTTCTTCTGATGGTACTGCCACAGAGTTCTGCGATCGTATAAAGGCCAGCAAAAAGCCTCAGTCGATCAGTGGGAAGATATGGAACAGACGCAATGATCTTGCAAAGCTCGGATTCAGTTTTATGAGAGATCACAAACGTGACGGAACATACTTCACCTTTGCCAGGATCGATCAGAACCAATCGGAAGCAACAGGGAAAACTGAGCCTGGGTGTTATCCGTTCGATATTGTATTTCAGGATAGTGCAGGTGTTTATCACTTGTACGGTGGCAATAAAGCCGTCACATCGTCACAGTCGTCACAAACAGCATAAATAACAGGAGGAAAAATAATATGAATAAGAACGACATTAACATCATCATTGACCAGCAGCTCCCCACTGCTGACAAAAAGGAAAAAGGAGCAGCCTATTATGCGGAAATGATAAAGGCAGGCATGGCAGAACACGCTAACGATCCGAGCCCGGCAAAAGTAACCAACCTTAACAAACTGAAAGAGAAAAAGCTGTTAACGGTTAATGAGGCAGCCGAACTCTTTGGAATCGGAAGGAACAAAATCCGCGAGCTTACTAATGACAAAGACTGTCCTTATGTCATCTGGATCGGTAGTCACAGAAGGATCAAAAGAGAGGCTTTTGAGAAATTTATTTCAGAACTTTTTGCTGTATAAATTCATCCAGAAAATAAAAACGTTAACCAAACGTTAACCATATCGGCATTTTGAGGGTGTTTTCAGGGAAGCATCAAAGCAAAGTAAAAAGCCCGCAAACGCAATGTTTACGGGCTTTTACTTTATGGAGCCATTTGTGGGACTCGAACCCACGACCTGCTGATTACAAATCAGCTGCTCTACCAGCTGAGCTAAGATGGCATCCTTTAGCACGAGAAATTATAACCAATCGATTATTCAAAGTCAAACACGAATTTCAAAAATATCGGCTTTTTTAGGATTATTCGCATTTTGAGCACAAATATTATTGGTATAATTAGCTTATAACGCAGGTTTTGGAGGATTTATGGCAATAATCACGATCTCAAGACAGAACGGAAGTCTCGGAGATGAGATTGCTGAAGCTCTTGCCAGCCGCCTTGGAACCACTGTAATTTCCAGAAAATATGCCCTTGATAACTTTTTCGGAGAGATCAATCCCGGGCTTTTAGCCCGGCTCAATGAGAGCGCCAAGTTTTTTGAAACGAAACTTCCTGACAGCGACCGGACCTATGCGGATATCCTTGTTGAAAGAGTAAGGACAATGGCTTCGGAATCAAAGGATAAAGACCTGATCATCCTGGGTCTTGGCGGCAGCGTACTCCTTTCGGGTTTTCCTAATGCCATCCATATCAGGGTAACTGCCAGCGAGACCACCCGCCTTAATACCATTACCCGCAAATACCGGATCACGACAGACGAGGCAAGCGAGGTCCTCGATATAGGCGACCGTAAACACAAGAGATTCGTAAAGACCGTTTACGGAAAAGATATCACGTCTCCCGAACTGTTCGATCTTATCCTTAATACTGACCGCTTAAGCGTGGACGAATGCGTTGACGCCATTGTGGAGCTTGCGAGAAAACACGATATACGTTTCAAACTCGCAGAGTCTAATGAAAACTCAAAGACCATCGACCATCAGACGCGCAATGCCTCGTTCAAGAATGAGACTGAGGAAGAATTCGCCAGGATCCTGGATCTGTACAACATAGAGTGGCTCTACGAACCAAAGACTTTCCCTGTAGAGTGGGATGCCGAAGGCAATGTCACAATGGCTATATCTCCTGATTTCTATCTTCCGAGATTCAACCTCTATCTTGAACTCACCACTATGGATCAGCGTTATGTAACCAAGAAGAACAAGAAGATGCGTCTTGTAAAGGAGCTCTATCCCGGAACCAATATCCGTATCGTATATAAAAAAGACTTCAACGAACTGGTTGAGCGCCTTAAAATGTTCGGCGGCCTTGCCGACAATACATGAGGAGGGGTTAAGTGACTGATCTTGAAGAAGCTCTAAGAATTGAGCACGTTGTCTATGATGAAGAAACTATCCGCAAAAGAGTTCAGGAATTAGGGCGTCAGATCACAGAAGATTACAAAGGAAAAGAGCTGATCGTGATCGGCGTTATCAAAGGTTCCCTTTACTTTCTGTCTGATCTTACAAGAGCTATCGATCTTCCCGTTAAGATCGATATGGTAGGATTCTCCAATATTCCCGATACCACTTCCAAGACCGGTATCGTAAGGATCGTTAAAGATATCGACATCGATATTACCGATAAGCATGTTCTCGTTGTCGAAGACGTTATCAGGACAGGACTTACCACCGCCTATATTATCCAGAATCTCGATATGAAGAAACCGAAAGACATCACTTTATGTTCGATGCTTCTTAATCCCGACAGGCTTCTTATAACGATCCCGGTCAAGTACTACGGCTTTGAGATCAATGACCAGTGGCTCGCCGGATACGGTCTGGACAGGGATGAGATAGGAAGAAACCTTCCTTACATTGCTCAGATTCCCAAACGGAAATAAAAAGAAAAAATATAACACAAAAATCCCGGTGACCTGAATCACCGGGATCTTAATTTTCGCTCCAACGAACCAAATTAGATTACTTACAAAGATCACGCATTCACGCTCATCTTCTTACGCTCTTCAACCCTAACAAAAAGCCCATTCCTAAAACTACCCGAGCTTTATGTGATATCGTCACAACTAATCGATCTGCTGCAACCCTCAATCACACCGTGCAACTCATGTCTCCATTCACCGAACCTAACGCTATTCGATTCAGGTCTGCTAACTCCACCTTGCGATATCGTTTTGCAGTTCGACAGCCGTATCGGCTACTCGGTTTGCACGAACCGGTGTAACATCCGCTGCGGCACCGGTTCTTTCCTGTCGATGGTGACATCTCACCTACTCGCGGTTCCGAATACCGAATCAACTAATTGTTACAACCTGTGGCTTGTATGTCTATGACACCTTCAACCACTCGCTCGTCACTCCCTTAGCTACTAATCTCGGACTCTGTATCAACCTTTGATCGTTGTCTCCGGCTTCGTTTCTTCGGCTTCGCCACAAGCTTTTTAATCACTCTGGTTCTTCCCTGCGTCTTCCCGACCTTTTGCTTCGGGCGGCTTTCCTCGGATTAGAAGTTATCGCTTCCGTATTCCTTGGAGCTATCTTAATGATAATGGTGAACCATGCCCTTAGCAATATCGCATAGATACCAAATGAAAATCATTTGGTTGTGCAATGTGCACAATACTTCGCATATCAAAGTGTTGCTATTTTATGAACAATAGCTTAAACAGCTTTTTAATATGTGATTCAGGTTACGGTTTTAAAACAAATCGGCAACAGATGTAACGCCGGCCTTAGCCAGAAGACTGATAACGAGCATGATCACTCCGGCCATAAGAACACCGACCATGACGGCTTTTGCGCTTTTCTTCATTCCGAAGTCGAGCATGGAAGCCGCAAGAGTACCTGTCCACGCGCCCGTACCCGGAAGCGGGATCCCGACGAACAGCATCAGCGCGATGAAAGCTCCGCTTTTCTCGGAATTGGCCGTAAGCTTCTTACCGGCTTTCTCACCCTTCTGGAGCACCCACTTAAACAGACCGCTTCCGTGTTTGAGCTTGCTGCCCCATTCAAGGATCTTTCTGCCGAACAGATATATAAAAGGAACAGGGATCATATTTCCTACGACACAAACCGCAAGGGTTATATACTCGTTCAGTCCGAAATAAGTAACTCCGATCGGAACAGCGCCGCGGAGCTCGATAATGGGAACCATCGAAATAAAGAAAACCAGAATATATTTAACTATCGTAGGCATAAAGTCCCTCCACACCGGCGCTAATTATATCAAATAATCTGTAAACTTGCCTGCCGGTGTCAGGAAAAGAAATCCAAATGAAAACAAAGCATTTCAGATTACTTTATCTTTGTTGATAAATGATCTGATCTCATCTCTCATGTGATACATCTGCTGGACACTGTTTTCGAGAAAATAGTAGTGCATGATGTATCCTATCGTAAGCCCGAAGAAGATAAGCACGAGCAGTATTCCGCAATATAAGAACGAAGCCGGAAGAATGAAAAGAGAAAAAATCTCAAACAAAAGGAAAGCGGCAAAAGCCAGCGTGACCATCAGATGTATCAGTCTTTCATGCTGGAAGTAAGCGATCTTAGTCTCAAACTCTGAAAGCACTTCCAGGGTCTTCTCTAAAGGAGCATTCTTCATTTCAAGATCAATATATTTCCGCACGGCATCCATAGTCTGCTTCACATACTTTTTCATAATCCGAACCTCCTGTTGATATAGTTAATGACCTGTCGCTTATCCATAGTCCATAAAGGAGCGATAAGGCTCTTCTTCGGACCGTCTCCGGTAAACCTGTGGACAACGGCATCTTCCGGCAATAATCCTATAGCCTCTTCTACAATATCAAAATACTCTTCCATCTCAAGTATCTCAATTTTATTTTCTGCGAAGAGTTTTTCCAAAGGCGTGTTCTTAAGCACATAAAGACACGTGAACTTATATCCGTCACTTCCGGCATCAGCACTTAGTCTCACGGTATCCATCATCATCTCTTTCGTCTCTCCGGGAAGGCCGAAGATAATGTGGGTTATAACGTTAGCTCCTACTGATTTAAGCGCTGCGACTGCCTTTATGTATTCATCTGTCTTATAACAGCGATTGATCAGCCGAGCCGTATCATCATTCGATGTCTGAAGGCCGAGCTCCACGTAGAGCGGCATCTTCCCTGCCTGACGTTCCAGCACATCCAGGATCTCAGGGTCAAGGCAGTCGGGCCTTGTCGCAACAGAGACCGCTTCTATCCCTTCACATGATGAAGCTTCATTAAGACATATTTCAAGATATGCCGGACTGCAGTATGTACTTGTAAAGCTCTGGAAATAAGCTATATATCCGGCATCTTTACCAGCCTTGGATTGAACACGGGCTATTGCCTCTTCTATCTGCTTTGAAACCGGATCACAACTCCGTGCAGCAAACTCGCCCGATCCGCCTTCAGAACAGAAAATACATCCGCCCGTGCCTTTGCTCCCGTCCCTGTTCGGGCAGGTAACATCGAGCGATATAGATGCCTTGTACATCTTATGCCCGAACACATTCCTGAAATAAGTGTTGGCGGTAATCATTTGAGACCATCCTCCGGGTGAAACGGATCTGACATTATCTTAGCATCATTATCCGGCCTTGATATACTGTCAGCCTCTGCCGCACTCTTTATAACGCCCGATCCGAAACGCGTGTTGATATCATCTATAACTTTATTAAGCCTGTCATCGCGTTTATCTGCAGCATCATCTGTGAACAGCGACAATTGTTCACCGCTGTCGGCTCTTACAAGTTTTGTGCATCTGACGCCTATGCTCCTGACGCTTTTGTTCCAGTCATAAGATTCCCTGAACAACTGCCTTGCGGCAGCATAGATCTCTTTCGCATCATCCGTGGGTCTGTACAGTATCCTTTGTTTCTCATATATACCGAGGTCTCTGTCCCTGACGGTTATCTGGACAACTGTTCCCTTCAGATTATGCTTTCTGAGTCTTGCGGCAACGCTCTCCGAAAGCATGTGAAGAGTTCTTTCTATCTGCCTGTCCGAAGTCATGTCTTCAGCAGTAGTAGTCGAATTGCCGACGGATTTCGGAATGCGTTTATAACCGGATTCGGCAACAGGTGAATCATCAATTCCGTTGGCATATTCCCACAGGACCACGCCCGCTTTACCAAGGTACCGGCTGATGAACCCTCCGTCAGTATTAGCCAGATCACCTACCGTCTTTATATTGATCCTTGAGAGTTTTTCAGCTGTACGGCTGCCTACGAACAGCAGATCCGATACAGGCAGAGGCCAGATCTTTTCTTTCCAGTCTTCATCTGTAAAGACGGTCGTGGCATCAGGCTTTTTGTAATCGCTTCCGAGTTTTGCAAATACTTTATTAAAGCTTATCCCTATCGAACACGTAAGCTTGAATTCGCTTTTTACCCTGTTCCTGATCTCAAGAGCGATCTCCTCTGCTTCAGCATATCCGCTGACTGAATCAGTCATGTCAAGCCAGCATTCATCCAGCCCGAATGGTTCTACCTTATCCGTATATTCCGAATACATCTCTCGGAGTTTCTTAGAATAAAACACATATTTCTCGTGATGCGCTCTCACAAGGACCAGATCGGGGCATTTCGCCTGAGCCTGCCATATGGCTTCAGCGGTCTTGATGCCGTACTTTTTTGCAGGTTCATTCTTGGCAAGGATAATTCCGTGTCTGGCTTCGGCATCTCCAGCCACAGCCATGGGTACATTCCTTAATTCCGGTTTTGATATCATCTCTACCGATGCGAAATAACAATTCTGATCTATATGGAAAATGATGCGCTTCATGCCGATGATACTATCATAAAACGAACATATTTTCTATCTACGGAGGAAATTGCATTCATTATTTCAAAATATTTACAACTTAACCCTATTTACTATATAAAAATGCTTTGACGTGTTGTATACTGTATTTTGTAAAAAATCAAAAAATTGCAAGTTTATAAAATGGGGAGCCGGCATACCGGCAGACATTTAGGAAAACAAAAATTTTTTAACAGGAGGTAACTAATGGCAAAGCAAAAAGTATTTCTTGTGGATGATGACAGTGACATCCTTGTTCTGAATCGTGATTTTCTCGAAAGTGAAGGGTACGATGTTGTAACAGCGACAAATTGCGCTGATGCACTCGAAAAGATCAAACTTCACAATTTCTCTTGTATCGTATTAGATGTTATGCTTCCTGACGGAAGTGCATTTGATCTTGCTCCCAAGATCAAGGAATATACAGATTGTCCGATCATCTTCCTTACCGCAAAGGATCAGCAGGAAGATGTTATCAACGGATTTAAGGTCGGTGCCGACGATTACATCACCAAGCCTTATTCCCTTCCCGAGTTAAGCCTCAGGATCAACGTTCATATCAAGCGTAACATGAAGAGCGAGGGATTCCTCGTAGAGTATCCTCCTCTTCGCATCAATATCAAGACACGTGAGGTAACTCTCAAGGAAAAGCCTTTACATCTTACCAACCGTGAGTTTGATATCCTCTGCTTATTGGCGGAAACACCTAATGTCATCGTTCCTTTTACCAGGATCTATTCCCATGTCTGGGGCGATGATTCCCCGTGCGACAACCACCTCGTAATGGTAAATATCTCTTATCTCCGTAAGAAGATGGAGAAGATCGCACCCGAGATCACTTTCGTAAAGACCGAATGGGGTATCGGCTATTCATTCGCTTACCCCCCGGTAAAGAACAGTATGAACACACAGTTCTGAGAATTAACAGACACGATCAACGAACGCGGGACTTGATTATCAGTCCCGCTTCATATTTTCGGGGATATACCTGGATATAAATGGCACAATATAAACACAGCAGATTAGAAAGACTTAAGCTTTCAGATTCCGAAGTTAACGGCAGATCGTTCGGCGGAACCATGCTTGCGTTTATCTTTGCGCTGATCCTTATGCTCGTGGCTGCAGGCATAGTAAGCATCGGCATTACTTTCACCACTGACTCGACCCCGGAGATCGATCCCGATACAGGAAATCTCATCCTGAGTGATGCGCTCGTACTTGACGGACCCTACAGCAGCCACGTTACCCAAGGTTGGACTTTTGTTCCCAACATCACTCCCGAAATGGCCGAGGCAAGTCTTAGTATCGCAGAGTCGTCCGGCAACGCGAACTCTGACGGTTATTGGCTTTCATCCGTGTTTACCAACCACAGACCATATGCCGAAAACGTTAAGATAAGCGACACCTGGAGAGGCTGGTTCGATTATAATTATTCCGCTGACTGGCAGAACACCGATAATACTAATGTTGAATATCAGAAACTTCTTGTCGAAGATGAAAAACGTATCTGCGCGGCTTACATCGGACATTTCGAATGCAACGAAGATATTAAATCGCTTTCCCTTACTTTCCATAAGTTTAACGGAACGGCCTGGGTCTTCTGCAACGGCAAGTTCATTGACTGCATAGGCGCCAGAACGCCGTTCTTTAACCTGAATGCCTTTGCGGACTACTGCACGCTGATCCCTGAGGACGGAAAACTAGACCTTGTATTAGTCGTTGCATGTACTCCGCAGGTAGCAAACCCCGGAATCCTTTCAGAACCGATCATAGAGACCAGAACTGCCAATGATGTACGCACTGTCATTACCGCAGGACACTTCGCCATTGTTACGCTGATATTCCTGGTGGCTATAGTAGTAGGTTCAAACATCATCCTCAGTTCCACAAAGAACAGGTGGCTTTTCGTATCATTCTTTATAAGTTTCGCGGCCATACTTTTGTATTATCTTGATGACTGCCGCTTTCTATCAGTCGACAGTCTCGTCAGGGCTAACTTAAGATATGTCCTGATAATCGTAGCTTCGGCAACTTCATTTCTGGAAAACTCTCAGCTGTTTAATGGATCTAAGACGCAGAATAAATTCAGTCTGCTCAAAAACGGACATTACATCGTCTTTGCCATTGGTCTGACCTTTATAGCTGTTTATTTTATCTGTGATATAGCGTTCGGCACGCTCCTGCCCGAATTTGTTGCCATAATGTTCGCGCTCACTGCAGTAACGCTCAATATATTCATTGATCTGTTCTTCTACAACAAAGAAAACCAGAAAATCCTTCTCTGGGCACTGCTGTTCAGTCTTATGTTCCTTGTTTTGTACCTGGCGATACTCATGGACGGGATGATCGTATATACGATCCCGACATACAGCACTATCTTCGTCCTCTTCTCCCTGATCGCTGAGGTCACTCTCGTATCGACATATATTAACCAGCAAAGGGAAATAAAAAGAAATGCGGCAGTCCTTAAACGTCAGGTAAGAGAAAAGACCGTTTTCATATCCGAGATCAACAGGGACCTTGTCCTTACGAACAAGAGGCTCATGGAAGGTGAAGTCGCCAGAAAAAATGTCTTGAGCAATGTATCTCACGACTTAAGGACCCCTATAACCGCCATCAGAGGATATGCGGAACTGCTGCTCTCAGCACAGGACAACCTGAGTCTTGAACAGCGTAATTCATATCTGAGCAATATAGTCCGCCGCTCGGAGCAGATGGAAAGGATCGTTTCTGACATCATGGAACTCACCAGGATGGAATCCAGCGATTCGGATTTCCATTTCACTTCCGTTTCCATCGCGGAAATGCTGGATGAATTGGTCGTTATGTATTCGATGGATCTTGAAGACGGAGAAAAACATCTGTCTCTGGATCTCCCATCGCGCGACTCGCTGATAGTTAAGGCAGATCCCGCCAAGCTGTCGCGCGTATTCGAGAATCTCATCTCCAACGCGATCAATTACACCGGACCCCAGGCCGATATTAAGATCAGTGCCTGGAGAACCGGAGATACTTCCCACATCTCCACTCAGAAGATACATATTACGGTCGAGGATAATGGAATCGGCATTCCCGAACAGGACCTCCCCAGGATCTTCGACAGATTCTACAGAGCTAAGAATTCAGGCGTTAATATAAAGGGTACCGGATTGGGGCTCGCGATCGTAAAGCTTATCTGCGATAAGCATGACGCGGAGATCACGGTTAAGAGCACATTGGGAAAAGGCACAACGTTCGAAGTCATAATGTCAGCTTCATATTAACAAAAAACAGGATGCCGAAAGCACCCTGTCTGTCTTTTCAATGCAAGTTTCTGATATCAGCCTTTTGACTGAAAATAATTGTTGATCTCCTCCACGAGGGAATCACAATCCATGCCGTGAACCATGCATGCTTCTTCGATGGTCTCTCCGGAAGCCATAGCGCAGCCCAGACAGTGAAGTCCGGATGCCATAAGGATGGGAGCGATGCCTTCATCCTGCATTACAACATCTCCGATAATCGTATCTTTTGTAACTATCATCTTTTTACCTCCGCATTTTTTTGCTCTACCAATCATACACTATCACCACGAATAAATCTTCTCAAACTTTTCCTTTATTTTCCTGTATTTTGGGGCTTGAAGCTATTGACATCCTTTTGTGATAAATCAATAATGAAAATACAATAAAAATAAGCCTTTCAGCGGCTAAAACAGGAGGAAACCATATGAACAAGTCACAGCTTATTGACAAGATCTCAGCTGATACCGGCCTGAGCAAGAAGGATTCAGAAGCAGCTCTCAAGGCAACCCTCGCTGCAATTGAAGGTGCATTAGTAAAAAATGATAAGGTAGTACTTGTTGGCTTCGGTACTTTTAAGACAAAGAAGCTCGCAGCAAGAAGCGGACGCAATCCTGCTACAGGTGCCGCTCTCAAGATCCCGGCTTCCACAGTTCCTACATTCAAGGCAGGAAAATCACTTAAGGATAAGGTAAACGTCAAAAAGGGTAAGAAGAAGTAATCTTCATACAGATCAGATCTTCAAAGGCTCCGTTCATTACGGAGCCTTTTTTATTCTAAGGGATCTCTTAATCCCATCCTTCTCTCGACTCTGGACTGAATGCAGCGCATAACCGCGCGGCTTCTCATGTTCTTTAAACTGCTCTTAGTTATGGCATACCTTACATCTCGTTCGGACTGTTCATAGCTTAACCCGAGATCGCGGCCTGCCTCGCAGTATAAGCCCTTCATGGTATTAGGGAGAGGCATGTTGCTCTTAAATGACAGCATAAACGAATTGTATATCAGCACTGTTCCTATCAGTGACATATCGAACCCGTATTCCCTGAGAACATTCTTTATGCAGAGATCAAAGTATTCCTCTGCTTTTTTCCGTTCTGCGGTATCGTTCGGATTGATCGCGGTTACCTTCCCTGCAACCGATTGCCGGTTATTCCGTCCGTCAACGATATAATGCAGAGCTCCAAACTCATCTTCGACGGTAATAACACCATTATGCTTCAGCAATGAATTTATATTCTCCAAAAGGCTTAAATCACTGCACACTACCGACATTTCCACAGGACCCCTGTTCAGTATTCCGTTCTCCATGATCGTTCACCTCCTTCGTTTTTGAAAGTTTACGACCCTGGAAACCTCTTGTGTCACCGAATTGCATGAAATTAAAAAAAAGGGGCCTGAAATGAGACTTTTTGGCAAAAATTGAGACTGGTCTCAATTATCAGGTTATACGTTTCCGTCGGATTCTCCTGCATTATCGCCGTCATTACTAACAGTGATCGTGGTGATCTCAACCGTAAATAAAGAATAAGGAGTGTGCTTGACCCTTACGACATCTCCTTCTTTCATAGAATTATGCAAAGGATTCATATAATAATAATCATTATCAATAACAAAGTAATTCTTCATCGGACTGATCTTATCGACCAAGCCGGTATGATAGAAATAATTGTTGTTGATCATGCTGTTGATATCCATCAGTCTCGGGGCTGTATATAAAGCAATATCGACGATTGCGACGACCGCAAAAGCGATCGGGAAAAAATAAGTCAGGATATGCTTTGTCTTTTTCTTCCTGTTGCGGCCTGCGAAGATACAGGTCAACACGACAAACATTGCCGTGATCACCAAATGAACTGCCATATTGACAATAAAGTACCGCATGTTCAGTTCTTTACTCCCCGTATATCTCTTCAGGTATTACCGCTATAAGGTCGACTGTGACATCATGATCGGCAACCGGCAATTCAGAACAGATTTGAAAACCGTAGCAGACCCCCAAAAGATAAGGTCTTACGGCACCTAAAGATCCGATGAAGCGGTCGTAGTAACCGCCTCCCATGCCCAGTCTGGTGCCTTCTTCATTATATGCAACTGCAGGAAGCACGACAATATCAACAGTTGCAGGATCAACGGCATCCGCATTGGGGGCAGGTTCTTTAATACCTAAAGAAGACATCTCAAATCCGTCAAGATCATCACAGTCGTAAAAACTCATGCTGCCGTTATCTATCCTTGGGAAGCAGCACTTTATCCCGCGGGACATAAAATACTTTGCAAGTCCGTCCACAGGAACTTCACCTTTGAAAGCCCTGTAGAGAGCGATCCTTTTCGCATTATGGAGTTTATCCTGAAGTTCTTCATCCTCTATGGAAAGGATAAAAACAGGAAGTGTTTTATCTATTTCCGATAAGGCATCAGAAGATATCCCGGATCTTCTCCTGAGCATCTCTTTCCTTATCTTTGCCTTTTCCTCATCGATGTTCATACGTTCTGTCCGTTATCTGTCATCTTCTTCAGTTCTTCTATACCGATGATCGGGACATTGAGCTCCCTTGCCTTACGTTCCTTGGATCCGGCATCCGCGCCCATAAGCAGATACGAAGTCTTCTTTGATACAGACGAAACTGTTTTTCCGCCGTAGCTCTCTATAAGTGCTTCGGCTTCACTTCTGGACATTCCTTCAAGTGTTCCTGTAATACAGAATGTCAGACCTGCCAAAGAAGAGCCCTGTGCTTCGCCTTCTGCCCTGGCGAAATTAAGTCCGAGTTCTTTAAGTCTGGCCATGAGTTCTTTATTTCCTTCATCGTGGAAGAAGTTATATATGCCTTCAGCAGATATCTCTCCGATATCCTGGACTGCCGATAATGCATCCTTGTCGGACGCGGCAATACTGTCGATCGAACCGAAAGTTCTTATCAGTTCCTTCGCAGTTGCTTTGCCTACACCGGGGATGCCGAGTCCTGCAAGAACCTTATCTGCAGGTGTTTCCGTTTTCGCCGTCTCGATGGCATTAAGGAGTTTATCCGTATTCTTCTCAAGGCCTAAGAGCTTTCCTTCGATAAGCTCGTCCCTCTTGTTCTTCAACTCAAAAATATCAGCAATGTCTTTTATATATTTCTCTTCTGTAAGCTTCCTGATGTACTCTGTTCCGAAGCCCTTAATATCCATACAGTCACGGGACACAAAATTAACGATACGGTTTACGAGCGTACCCGGGCACATGAGGTTCATGCACTTAAGATCAACGCCTCCCTCATCTCTTACGAGTCTGTGGCCACACACGGGACAACTGTCCGGCATCTTATAAGGCTGCCATCCCGCAGGTCTCTTATCCTTATTTACATCTTTGATCTTGGGAATGATCTCACCCGACTTATAGACAAGGATCGTATCGCCGATACCAAGACCTAACTGATCAATGAAATCCTGGTTATGCAGTGTCGCGCGGGATACCATCGTTCCGCATAGACTTATCGGTTCGAAAACGGCGACAGGAGTAACTCTTCCCGTTCTTCCGGTATTGACTTCAACATCAATAAGGCGGGTCTCTTTTACTTCCGGCGGATACTTATAAGCGATTGCCCATCTCGGGAACTTGATCGTATTTCCGAGCTTTGACCTCTCAGCGAGGTTATTGAGCTTAACTACCGCGCCGTCAATATCGTATTCGAGCTCGCCCCTCATCTCACCGATCCTGGTGATGGCATCCCAGACTTCATCTGCGGTCTTGCATTTATAGCAGTTCTCGATTACCTTTACGCCGTTGCGCTTCAGATATTCATAACCTTCCAGATGGGTATTAAAAGTAATGCCACGGGTCTCCTGAATATTGAATATAAAAAGGGACAGACCTCTTTCCCTGGTTATCCTTGTATCTATCTGTCGGAGAGTTCCGGCAGCGCAATTCCTTGGATTGGCAAATGTCTTTTTTCCTTCCTCTTCAGCCTTCGAGTTAACAGCTTCAAAAGCCTTTCTGGTCATATAGACTTCGCCCCTGATCTCGATATAAGGAACAGGCTCTTTCATCTGTTTGACGACATCAGGGATCTGCTTCGCATTCATTGTGACGTCTTCACCTTCGGTTATGCCGTCACCTCTTGTAACTGCGAGCTTCAACTCACCTTCCTCGTAACGGAGGGCCATAGAAAGGCCGTCGATCTTGGTCTCTACGAGAAACTCGGCTTCATCGCCGAATTCTTCGGTCATGGAGTTTACAAATTCATATACGTCTTCCTTCTCGAAAACATCCTGCAGTGACAGCATGGGAACATTATGTTTAACGAGAACGCCCTTTTCTGCCTTCCAGCCGACCCTCTTTGACGGTGATTCGGGTACGATCCAGTCAGGATGAGCCTTCTCGATCTCCTTGAGCCTGTTGTTCATGGTATCGTACTCATAGTCCGATATCTCAGGCTCGTCTTTGGAATAGTACAGCTCCGCAAAATGATTAAGCTTTTTTACCAGTTCTAAATATTCATTATGCTCTGAGTCATCTGACAGAAGGCCGGAAAACATGTCCAACTGTTCCATATCATTTCCTCCTGTTCGAAGTGGCAAGATAGATTACCGGGAATACTGCAAAAGCCGTCAGGAACAATCCCCATACCAGTTCCGGTATTCCGGCAAGGCCGCCGAGACTGCGCGTAATATCAAGATCATTATAATTTGTAATATAAAGGATCTTATCCAGAACTCCGTTTAGTCTTGCGAGCGGCACGAACAGAAGCGCATTGAGCAGGGCTACTGCCGGAGTATAAGTATAGACCGAAGTGAACCACAAAAGGCCCTTCTCGAATCTGGTCAGATAGAAAACAATTCCTACAGCCGCCGGAATGGCAAGGCATATCGCATCACCGTAATCCACTGTATGCTTAACAAGGCTCCTGATCACGAGTATTACAATAAAAAGTATAGAAATAGCGCACGGCAGATAGCTGCACAATCTGGTCTGCGAAAGCTTCTGCATCAGGATAATAACGGCAACCGTGGCCAGATATAAGACCACAGAAGTGATAATGTCACCGGCACCTGCCTTTCTCAGTACAGATGTTACCGCAGCAGCAATATACCGCACAAAAATATGGAAGGGCTCTGCAATCAGAGTCCCCCATAAAAAAAGCATGATTACTGTTATAATTCCCGCGCGTTCTTCGCTTCTCATACAAAATCATGACGCATGACAAAGCGCCATATCAGATTCAAATGCAATCAGCCAACAATAAAGAAGAATGCTTACTCGTCGAGAGAAGTAAAGTCGCCATCCTCAAGGAAAGCCTTAAGGGTATTGTATTCCTCAAAGTCAAGAGAAATGCCCTTGCCGACCTTCTCATGGTTCGGGCCCCAGTCACGGATGTCGAGCTTCGGCTTACCGTTATTCCACTTAACGATATTAAGTTCACGCTGCCAGCCGGACTTGTTCTCCTTAAGAATACCGATCTGCTGAACGATCTCATATGTGATCTCTGTCTTAGGCATACTAAATACCTCCCCTAATAATCTATATCATTGTAAGAATTATATCACACGATTGGCAACTGCATATTATATAATTAAGAAAAAAGGAGAACTGTCCTTATAATGGATAAGATTTACCCCGTTTTAGCGGTATTGGCAGCTTTAATCACGGTATATATCTTATGGTGTGTCATCGAACCGTTCTTTCTTGATCTTGACAGGGCAGTCCTTAAAAGGTCCTCTGAGACCGGATCTGAAGGCAGGGAAATAACAGTAAGAAAACTCCCCTTCCCTTCCTCAGCAGGAACGGAACAGGCTGATCTCAGATTCTTTTTCTTCACGGACATACATGCAGAATGGTGCCCCGTAACCTCCAAACGTCTATGTAATGCTATCAGGAACATGCACCATTCCGCGCCTCTCGATGCGGTTATTTTCGGAGGCGATATCGTAACATATCCGGGAAATGCCGGAATCGGTTATAAGTATCTTTCCGCTGTAAGCAATTGCTGCAAAGAGCTCGGGATCTCGTTCTATGGCGTATCCGGCAACCACGAT
Organism: Saccharofermentans sp.; assembly: GCA_045532275.1. Lineage (GTDB taxonomy): Bacteria > Bacillota > Clostridia > Saccharofermentanales > Saccharofermentanaceae > Saccharofermentans. The sequence continues at coordinate 16,979 of JAZSFQ010000002.1, forward strand.
CACAGTTTCTCCGACGCGCCGGGTTCCTCCGGATTCATAAGCCTTGATAACAGTACAGTCACTCTGACCTCTCATAAAAGCGGAACTGCGGTCACGCTGGCGGGGTTACCTGATTCGGGCAGGAAGAACCGCGTATGGAGCTCGAAAATACCCTGCGATAATAATACTCCCGTTATACTTGTCACTCACGACCCTGACACGATCATCCATCTTGATCCTGACAACAGGCCGGCTTATATGCTTTCAGGTCATCTTCACGGCGGTCAGATGAAGTTCCCGTTCAGGATCGAATTCACAATACTCAGGAAGTCCGACCAGCTCCCGCAAAAAGGTGCCGTACAGGGCATCTATGACATCAGCGGAACTTCGGTCTTTATCTCCCGCGGATTAGGCTGCGGGCTTATGCCTTTCAGGTTTTTGTCTGTGCCGGAAGCAACAGTGGTCGAGATCTGCCTCTGAGCATGGTAATGTCTCAAATTTATAACATTCGGAAATTGAGACACAAAAAACGCAATTTTGAAGTATTTTTGCTCGAAAACTGAAATTTGAGACACAAAGAGCTTCAAGCAGCTGTGTCTCATTTTTGTTTTTTCGAGACTTAAAGACACTAAGGACTATAATCACGCATACAAAAGAGGTGCCCCTTAGGGACACCTCTTAGAAAGATCAGTTTCTTTAAAACCGGTTATCAGCCGAGCTCTGCGAAATACTTGATCGTTCTTACCATCTGAGATGTGTAAGAATTCTCGTTGTCATACCAGGAAACAACCTGAACGAGTGAGTTGCCGTCATCCATCTTGGAAACCATTGTCTGGTTAGCATCGAAGAGTGAACCGAACTTCATGCCTACGATATCAGAAGAAACGAGCTTCTCTTCTGTGTAGCCGAAAGACTCGTTTGTAGCAGCCTTCATAGCAGCGTTGATG
>JAZSFQ010000047.1:0-69805 GCA_045532275.1 Saccharofermentans sp.
ATCCGCATCGGTAACAGACTTGAAGAGAAGATTGCTGCTAAGCTGTCGAAGTTCAACAAGTTTTCCGGCGACGACGGTACGCTCAAAGTTCGCATCAGACCTGAAGGATCCGATATGGTAGTTGAGATCACAATGGAGTTCGGCGGTAAGATCTTAAGAGCTGAAGCATGTGATGAGGATATCCTGACGGCAGTTGACAGAACCGTTGAAAAGCTCGAGTCTCAGATCAGAAGACAGAAGACCAAGTTCCTCAAGAAGAAGAAGGAGTATCCGGGAATCGTAAGTTATCTTGAGGATGACGGCGGCGCAGATTTCGACATCGTTGACGAGCAGGAAGCAAAGATCACAAAGCGCAAGCAGTTTGCTTTAAGACCGATGACATCTGAGGATGCTATTCTCCAGCTTGAGATGTTAGGTCACGATTTCTTTGTCTACCTTGACAGCGACACAAATTCTGTCTGCGTAGTTTACAAGAGATACGACGGCGGTTACGGATTACTCGAACCCGAATACTGATATCTGATCTATAAGATATATCGGAGGCTGCTTTCGGGCAGCCTCTTTTAGTTTAATTGACTTCCCGTGAAGCATATACGAAAATGTGACAGAAGATAAGGGATTATAAGTCAGATAATGGAGCAATTATATGGAATACGGATTTTTGGGACATGAGACGGCAGCTGAAGTATTGCCTCTCGGAAACAGTGAATACAGATTGGATTCTCTTCTTGATCTGTTCGATGTCTTATCGGACGGAATATGGAGAATAGAGACTTGCGCTCCGAGGCTTAGAACTGATTGGAGCGAAGCGAATAAGACTCTTGGGCAGTGCTCTATAACGGCTTTCCTTGTTCAGGATATCTTCGGAGGTGAAGTATACGGGATCCTCCGTCCGGGCGGAAACTACCATTGCTATAACGTTATAGGCGGAAAGCAATATGATCTGACCATAGAACAGTTTGGTGAAGAAGCCGGCACGCTTGTGTTTGACAACACCAATCCGCAGAGCAGGGAAGTTCATTTCGCGAAAGAAGAAAAACATGAGAGATATCTTCTCTTAAAGCGCCTTTTAAAAGAAGTGCGAGGCAGATAATATCGGGCATTCTGTAACATAATTGTTCCACAAACGAATATAATGCCGTGATAAACTATCGTGGGATTTTAGGATGCTCCGGAGGCATTTGGTTATTATGAAAAAAAGGATGTTTTCAGTCATTTTTACGGCGGTCATGGTATTTGTGTTTACTGTGGCTGCATACGGATGTGATCTCAGATTCGGCTCGAAAAAAGGATGGATCAGATCACACGGTAATGTTTATTACTATGATGATGACGGCAATGAATATTCCGGAATGCATGTTATGCCGGATGACGGGACGACAAGATATTTCGATGAACAGACACATATAATGGTCACGGGTGAAGCCGAGATCGAAGGAAACAAATATCTGTTTGACAGTGAAGGTATCATGCAGACAGGTTTCATTACCGTGGACGGCAATAAGAGGTATTATGATCCTGATACGGGAATAATGAAGACCGGCTGGTATAAGACCGGTTCAGACACATTGTATTTTGATAAGACAACCGGTAATGAACTGACCGGTATGGCAGAGATCGAAGGTTCACATTACTATTTTTCGACGGATGACGGAAACCTCAAAAAAGGACCGTTCAGTACAGTAGACGGACAGTATTATGCCGATCCTGATGACGGCAGATTAGCAACAGGGCTTTCGATTATTGATGACAGACAATACTGTTTTGATCCTGATACTTGTCTTATGATAACGGGCTGGACAGAGATCGACGGTGATAAGTATTACTTTGATGAAGAAAGCGGACAGGGCGTAAACGGTATCATTGATATCGAAGGTTCAAGGCACGGATTTATCGCTGGCAAGATGATCAGGGATGAAAGAGCAGTCGGTGATAATCACCTTTACTATTTTGACGATGAAGGGAATATCGTACGCGATATAGACGGCGGTAAGCCCATGGTCGCGTTGACTTACGATGACGGCCCTTCCATTTATACGGACCAGATCCTTGATGTCTATGAAGAGTATGATCAGAGATGCACATTCTTCATTGTCGGTGACAGGATCTCGTGGAATGAGGATCAGGCGATACGTGAAGCCGAGCTCGGATGCGAACAGGGAAATCACACATACGGGCATAACAGGCTTACAGACCTTGATGCGGATGAACAGCTGGAGGTGCTTCAGGGAACTGACGATGAGCTTATAAGGATAAGCGGAAAACCTTCTACCTGTTTAAGACCTCCGGAAGGAAGATGGAATGATACGCTGAAAGAGGTCTGCGGCTGTCCGATCATTATGTGGAGTATAGATTCACGTGACTGGGAGAGCAGAGATGCAGATAAGATCTGCAGCAAAGTTATAGGCCAGGTAAAAGACGGTGACATTGTCCTCATGCATGACCTTTATCAGGCTACTGCAGATGCGACAGAAAGGATCGTTCCCGCATTGCTTGATGACGGTTTTCAGCTCGTTACCGTCGAGGAGATGGGAATACTTAAGCGCGGCGGTCTTGAAGACGGAGTAGTTTATTATTCGATTGAATAACTGAATAAAGAACGGATCAGGATGGATAACATTACGGATTATGTCCGCTGGGTAGGCGGAACGGATTTTGAAGGAAGACCCTTTTCGCGAGTCGATAATATCGTACTCTGCCAGCTGTCCTATCTTGATTTAAAAGATATTCCGGAAATATATGCCGAAGGCGGGGTTATGACTTTGCGTGAAGCAGTATCAAGCCTTACGACGCTCGGTCTTTCGATCCGCAAGATGGCTCCCGATGACAGCGAAAGATTCACCGCTTTGGTCAAAGCGGCTGCTGCCTCCAGAAGATTCGGTGACCTTTATATTTCATCTTTCATGGATATCCTAAACGAGGAAGATTCGATACAGTTCTCTGCCATGACTTTTTCGTCAGTTCCTGATGGCGGATGGGCATTTGTTGCATTCAGAGGAACGGACAGTACCATTGCGGGCTGGAAAGAGGATTTTATGACCAGTTTCCAGCTCACGTCTTCGCAGGTCCTGGCAGAAAAATATCTGCGTTCGGCTCTCGGGACATTCGATATCGTTACTGTCGGAGGCCATTCGAAAGGCGGCAATCTGGCCGTGTATGCTGCTGCTGTCCTTCCCGATGTCCTGTTTGAAAGGATAGGTCATATTTACACTAATGACGGCCCGGGATTCTGTCCTGAAGTATTGAGCACTGATCTGGTCAAAAAGGCTAATCCGAAGACAACAAGGATCGTTCCGCAGTTCTCTGTTGTCGGAAGTGTTTTCGCTCCCGAGATAGATGACAGTTACATCATAAAAAGCGATAAGCAGATGGCGGAACAGCATGAGCTCTGTTCGTGGGGGATAGATCACGGAGACCTCCTGATAGCGCCTGAAGGGATGGATCCGCTTGCGGAGAGGATCAACAAAGGAATCGACAAGTGGGTATTCTCAGTGGATATCGAAGAGAGAAAAAGATTTATAAATGCTTTCTTTGATTCCATGGGTGAAGACGGAACACAGACCATTGAAGAGTTCACTGCCCAGGGAACAAAAGGCTGGGAGAGGATCCTTAAGGTCGTATTGGGTGATGATGAAGGGTTTAGGCTTGCGGCTGCAGCGTTACCGGATCAGATGTTCCTTGACGGCGAAGGAAAGAAGATAACGAGATCAAAACTTGTAAAACAGTTCAGAAGATCCGATCTCGCCAAAGGCCTTGCCATGATACTTGCAGGTCTTATGATCTTCCTGATACCGGAAGAATTCCTGTTCGTTATGGTGAGCATTCTTCTGCTCGCAGCTACTGTTATATCGATCGTGCTTACCGTTAAGAAGATGAAAAAGGATAACTGGAATTTACAGGCTCACCTGGTTGATGCCACCGTTTCTTCTGCGCTTTTGGCTACTACTGTTATTACTTTTGTTAAAGAAGGCGCATTATTCGTTATGGCAAGCGGAATATTTGCAGCGCTCCTTTTCGCATGTTCGTACAACGGCATGGCGCGGGCAAAAAAGACGCGCAGCCGGAAATATGCTGCTGTGCTGATAATACTGAGCGCCGTATGGGCTGTAAGCGGAATCTACATACTCTTCGCGCCCGAGAATACCCTTATGGGATACATGATCATTGTCGGCGTCCTCGCGATATGTGACGGATTGGTCAGGGTCATAAAGGCATACCGTGTAAGACACCGTTGGTTTGTTAAGTAAACAAGTCGTTTCATTTGTGATATACTCAATTTATTATGACGATAAGGGGGCTCTATTATGGCAGACGATTTGGATAAAAAGATGGAACCCGAGATCTCTGTTGATTCTGAAGCTGTTGAGGCAGTTAAGGAAACAGTTGCAGTAGAAAAGGTTAAAGAAAAGGCAAAAGAAGCTAAAGAGACAAAGGCTGAAGCTGCTGTTGCCGCAACAACTGCGGTTGCAACTGCCGAGGCTGCCAAGGAAGCAGCAAAGGATGCAGAGGCTGCCGCGAAAGCTGCTAAAAAGGCTGAAGAACAGGCTGCCAAGGATGCCGCTAAGAAACAGGCAGCTCTCGAGAAGGAACAGGAAAAAGCTAAGGCTGCTAAGGAAAAGGCTGAAGCCAAACTGGAGAAGAAGAGACAGAAAAGAGCAGCGCAGCAGGCTCTTATCGATGCCTGCCCTCCGCAATACAGACCTGTTTCCACATCAAAGTATTTCTGGCTCGCATTTTTAAGCGCATTGCCGTTTATCGGATTCTTTGTTACCCTCCTCCTTTCGATCGCAGGACGCAACAGGAACGTAAAGAATTTTGAGAAGGCTATTCTCGCTTATTACATAATCGGTCTGGTGCTTTGTCTCATCGCGATCATCGTGATCGGATGCTTACTCCCGTCAGATATCAGGGATAATATCCTCTTATCGCTTGGAAGGATCGCAGGCTCGGTAAGCATCGGCTGATCACCATATAAACAGATTTATTAAGTAGCTGTCCCGGATACGAAGTGTTTCGCAAAGGGACAGCTTTTTTGTTGTATTCTTTTTATCCTGATGTCTCATGTCTGTAACATTGTTATTTTACAATCGAGATAATCAAGCTAAGAAAAGAAGGGGATGTTTATATGGATGACAGACTTATTTCAAAGAAAGATCTGCTCACAAAGGAAGGAATCTCTTATGGAACGCTCTATCGCTGGAAGAGGCAGGGCCTGATCCCTGAGAGCTGGTTTATCCATAAGGCTACAGAGATCGGTCAGGCAACATTCTTCCCCGAAGAAAAGATCACTGCAAGGATCAGCAGGATCAAAGGCCTTAAGAATGAATTATCCGTAGATCAGATGCAGGAGCTCTTTTCTGCGAATGTTGAGAGTTTTAAGATCCCCATGCAGGATTTCAAGGATCTTGAGATAGTAGGCAGAATGTCACTTACAGCCTTCACATCGGTCTTCCCGATGAAGGAGCTTCTTGATTTCAATGATGTTTTCGCAATGTATGTCATCGATCATCTTATGAAGCTCTCTGGAATCTATCTTGAGGATGCAAAGCAGGTATTGAGACTTCTTTGCAAGTATCTTTCGACCGAAACATCCAAGGAATACCAGCTTATCCTCCTGCGCAAGATGGGCGTTCCTATGACTGTCCTCGTAAGAGGCGAGGATGAGATCCTTCTTGAAGATAATGCTGAGATCATCGCATGTGCTAATCTCGGCGAATTCGAGGAAGCTCTGAAAGACCAGCTCATTGCCTGATGAAAGACTGAAATGAACACTAATGACGGGCGGTTTACCGGAGCATTAAATATACTTTCGGAAAATGTCAGATTCAGGATACTGTCTCTGATCGCATCCAAGGGTGAACTTACCGCCAAAGAGATTCTTTCGGAATTCGATTTTACACAGCCGACACTATCGCACCATATGGCCTGTTTAACTGAGGCCGGACTCGTAAATGTCGAACGCAGAGGAAGATTTGCTTATTATTCGGTCAATAACGAGACAATAGATTTTGTTATAAGCGGAATATCTTCTCTGAGATCAAGCCCGAAAAAACCTTCCGGGGAAAATGATGTTACCGATGCGGATAACAGGGAAATGAAGAAGGGCAAGAAAAAGAAGAAGAAAGATAAGAACAAGAAAAAGAAAAAAGATTAATCCTAAACAGGAATAAATCCACAGAAGGTCCGGATGGCAGCAAAGCTTATCCGGACTGTTTCTTTTTATCCGGAAGTTATTTTGTCAAAAATAGGTTACAATAATCTATATACTTTACAAAACATTTCAGGACAGTTGATAAAGAAGGGACAGATCATGGCTTATACGGCTCTCGCGAAAATGAGAAAAAAGAACTATAAGAATTACGGTGTGGATGTGGGTCCGAAGGAACCTAAGCTGTTTGTGTCCAAAAACAGAAACAGTCTGAAATGTGCGGCGCTCCGGTTCATCCATAACAGCTGCGAGGGACTTAAGTTTGATCCTTTAAAAGAGATCGAAGAAGATAAGGCGGGAAAATATCTCGGAACGAGTCTTAAGCCGAATCAGATCCCTTACAACATGCAGATGGATATCAACAGATTATGCCTTGAGAAATGTCTCGGCGATTTTATCGATTCGGGTTCCGTAGAAGATGCATACCTTGTTTATTACTGTTATCTGGAGATTTTCTTCGGTCATTACGGCAAGTCAAAAAAGATGATCGAACTTCTTTCGGAATATGAGTCAAACGGCAGTTCGCTTCTGATGAAACACAGGGACCACTATTCCCATTCGGTCTATGTTTTCGCGCTGGGACTGGCTGTTTATGAGACCAATAAAAACTATAGAGAGATCTTCAAAAACTATTACGAAGAAAAGGATGGGAAAGAATATTCTTCAAGCGAACTTGCAAACATATTCCTCGAATACTGGGGAATGGCTTCGCTTTTCCATGACATAGGCTATCCCTTTGAACTGCCTTTTGAACAGGTCATGTCGTATTTTGAAGTCAACAAACAGAGCAGAGGAAAGGATACTCCGTTCCTGGCATATCACGCGATGGAGACTCTGACTGATCTCGGCAGAGCAGAGACTAAGCATTTCGGGAAACTGTTCGGAAAAAGCTTTAAATCCGTTAACGAACTTATCGCACACGATATAGCTTTGAAACTGGGTAAAGCATACGGATTTACAGAGAAATATATATATAGCGTTATCTGTTCCAAACCTTGTAATCCCGAAAAATACGGGTATTTCATGGATCATGCGGTATTCAGCTCTATAAGGCTCTACAGGGAATTGGTCAATTCACTTGGTGTTGACCGCATTACGGAAAAACATGTTGATGCACTGACTGCAATAATCCTTCATAACAGCATGTATAAGTTTAAGATCTCGTTTTACAAGGATCCGGAAAAGAAGAAGGCTCCACTGGATGCTGAACTTCATCCGCTGGCTTATCTTCTTATGCTCTGTGATGAATTGCAGTGCTGGGACAGAACGGCGTACGGCAGGAATTCGAGAACCGAACTTCACCCCATGGATGCGGAATTTGATTTCTCGGATAATAAGATTTCTGCAGTCTACTATTACGATAAAGATGAAGAAGAGAAGATCAACGCATTCAAAAGACTGTATAAGGAGTGGGAGGATTCAGGTGAAAACGGAGCTGCGCCCAGACTTAAAGCATACAGTGATATGGCAGAAAAGGAACAGCGGTTTACCGCTGATATCGAGCACATCATTAATAACTCCATAATACCGCTTGAAGTTAAGCCTGATCTGCGGAGAATAGATAGAAAAAATAAGCACGTTTATCTGTCTGACAGCAATTTCCTGCATCTGTACGATTTTGCGGTGGCTCTCCACGGACGGAACCGTTCTCCTGATATCACTATCGCTGTGCTTGAGGAACAGTTCGAAGCTCTTTCTCTCGAATACCAGTTGTCTACGATCAACCGTGCAAAGAATTTCAGTCTGTATCTCAATGCGATCAACTGTTTCTATACTGACAGACCGGTCGATTATCAGATGATCACGAAATTCAACAGAAAACAGGCAGCTGTTATCGCCCCTATGGAACATGAGAGGTGGATACGCGAACACAGGGCCATGGGATGGACATACGGCACGCTTTATATGGATCTGGGGCAGCCTGAGAAAGAAAGGGACTTAAGAGAACAGATGCGCTGCCACAAGCTCGCGATGAACGGAAAACTCACAAGTGAAAATATATATGAGCATTACCTTTCCCTTTCGGAGGCGGATAAAGGAAAAGACTGGAAGCCGTTCAATACGATGCTTATGCTTCTCAAGAAATACGACGGATTGAGGATATACATATATAAGTTCAAATAGATGTTCATCCTGATCAGGACAGAGGTGACGCGTTGGGTCTGAGATTGAATTATATAGTTAAGGGTAATGCGGATCTGAAGGACCTTCAGAAAGTGTTTATCTGTGCCGTTGAAAAGGATATTGATCTGTATCTTGACAGATTATCCGGTGATCTTTTCAAAGCCCAGCCTGATATTTCGATCTGGTATCCCGTAGAAAATGAAGGAACATCTGATGATGGGGACGCATATAAATCTCTTTTATCAGATATGGATCTTTTCGTTATTATTGTTACCCAGGCTTTTCTGAACGGGGAATCCAGAGCAAGAAACACGGAAATGATATATGCCATGGAAAACGGCATTCCGGTTCTGCCGATCCTGTTCGAGAAGATCTCAAAATCGAGGTTTTCCGAGGTGTGCGGCAAGCTTCATGTTCTTGACAGGAACGATCCCGATCCCACGTCACTGCCGTTTGAGGAAAAACTCAAACTTTTCATGGATACCGTTCTCCTTAAAGATGAGATGATCGGAAAGATCCGTCAGGCTTTTGCTGCATATATTTTCCTCAGTTACCGTAAGAAAGACAGGAAGTACGCACAGGAAGTAATGCGTCTTATCCACAGCAATCCTTTTGCCAGGGATATTGCCATATGGTATGACGAGTATCTGACTCCGGGTGAGGATTTCAATGAATCCATACGTCATGCTTTTGAGAAATCCGATCTGTTTGCGCTCGTAGTTACGCCGAATCTTCTTGAACAGGCAAATTATGTAATGCGTGTCGAATACCCAATGGCTTTAGATAACGGCAAGAAGATAATTCCTTTTATGCCCGTTAAGACCGATGGTGAAGATCTTAAGCGCTGTTATCCCGGCATACCCGAAGTGGTAAATGCCGGTGAAGATAATGCTGACTATATTGATAAACTCATCCGTGAAGCCCTTACGATCCGTCAGGATGATTCACCGGAGCACAAATACATTATGGGTCTTGCATATCTTTCCGGAATAGATGTTGAGACCGATCATGAGAGGGCGTTAAGTCTGATAACAGATGCGGCTGAACAGGATCTCGATGAAGCGATCCTTAAACTCGTAACAATGTATGAGAACGGTCAGGGTGTCCAAAGGAGTTATTATTATGGCGCGGTGTGGCATGAGAAGTATGTCGGACTTTTGGAAAGACGCCTTGCCGGCGGAGAAGCCGGAGAGAATTCCAGAGTCCGCCTTTTGAGAGAGATCAATAAAAACGTGCTTAAGTGGCACAACATCTTCCGCGATGATAAAGCATGGCATATGTGTGTGGAGATGTATAAATACAACAAAGGAAAGATGACGATTGAGGAGAATACTATCCTGCTTGAGAATTCGATCATAGCTTCTCAGATTTCTCTTAATGATAAGAAAGCACATCTGTACTACGTAATAGAACCGCACACGAGAGCTGCTGATGAGTATATCGATAAGATTTGCGCTGATCTGCTCGCAGATGGTGAAGAGACTAAAGCAAAAGAATTCAGGAAGTTTTATTCGGCGCAGACAGATCTTTTGCGGGCGCAGTCGAAAAGAGAAGCAGAAGTCTGGCCGGAAGCAATAAGCAGATATGAAGATCTCATAACGCGGTTTGAAGAGTGTTGTGCCCTCAGCAACAAAGAATATGCCAAGAGGTCAAAACACAGTCTCGTGATCTGTTACGGTGAACTGGCAGACAGCATATATCATCTTAATGGCAGCTCATGTGAGAACAGCGTAAAGACAGAAGAGTATGCGCGAAGATCAATAGAACTGGCAGCAGGGTTTGAGGAAGAAGGAGTAGATTTCACCGAGAAAGAGACTATGATCCCTAAGTTCATTCTTGTTAACGGACTTATTGAGAAAAGGGAATTCGGTCAGGCAGAGAAGATCCTTTCTGACTTTATCTCTTCTTGTGAAAAGAGAAAAGAAGATGATGAGTCCGTTGATTCGTTGAGACTGCTTTCGCAGGCTCATATACTTTTCGCTAAGACAGAAAGACTGAAGGATAACACTGCCGGGGAAGAGAAACATCTGATCGCGGATACGGAACTGCTACACAGGCTTTCAGGTATTATCGGCAATCATAATGTGTATTTGCAGGAAACAGAAGATTATGAGAGACTGGTCGGGATCGCCGTGAAGCAGGGGACCGACCACAAGGAATATCTGAACAGATTATTCGGCATAGGTATCGCTCATCACCGCAACGATAAGGATTATTTCCGCCGGCTTGCAGCCATTGCGCGTAATTGTGACGATTATCCGATGTTCCAAAAGATCACAAAGCAGATGATCGAGATAGATAAGAATAACCGGAACTGAAAAATGCCGCCCCGATAACCGAGGCGGCATCCTTATCTTGTAATAACAAAAAACTTATTAAGCTTTCTTTTCCTTGAGGAGATCCTTGATCTCTGTTAAGAGCTTAACTTCATCAGAAGGCTCTGCAGGTGCAGCGGCAGCTTCCTCTTCCTTCTTCTTTTTGCCGAGAGCCACGAGCTTGTTCATGCTCTTGATTATGATGAAAAGGACAATAGCGAGGATCAGGAAATTGATGATCTGTGTAATGAAGTGTCCGTAATTCAAAGAAATAGTTGCGAGAACTTCAGGATCGGTGCTCGAAGCGAGCTTGGACCACGGGAGAACGATAGAGCCGGCAACTTCAGCTCCGCCGAATGAGTTGATAAGCGGATTGATGAAGTCATCTGTCAAAGCGCCTACGATTCCGCCGAACGCGCCGCCGATGATGACACCGACTGCCATATCCATTACGTTGCCCTTAAGCGCGAATTCCTTGAATTCTTTAAGAAAACCCATATATTTTTCCCTCCTGATGGATTGATATTAAAACCCCGGGCCTCTTGTCCGGACCCGGGAAGTTTTACGTTGTTGATTGTCTTACGCGAATTTTCTTGCTTCTTCCGGAAGGCTGTTGATATCGCCGCTGAAAAGGATCGTAGCTTCAACGGGAGTGTCCTTGAGGAATGCGTCAAGCTTCAAAAGAAATGCGCCGAGGCCTTCAGGATCGTAATTGTTGGCAACTTTGCAGATTGCGTCAACATAGATATGTGTTAAGTCGTAATCTTTGGAGCAGATGCCGCAGATGAATGCGAGAACCTGGTCAAAACCTTCGATGGGGTATTCCTTCATATTTACAAGACGTACTGTGGGTTTAAGAAGCTGGTCTAATCTGTTACCTCTTTCAAGGCATACGACGTTGCTGTCAGAAGCTGCAACTGCGTTGATGTCGTCGACAAGCTTAGCTGTCTTACCCGTACCTTTAGGTCCTGCAATAACTTTAATCATAGAATGTCTCCTTTGGGGATCATATTTCCATTGGATATTTGGATACAGTTATTTTAGTATAATTAACACCCGAAATGAATATAAAAATGTAAAAAAACAGGAACATTTTTCGGTTTGCACAATTTATCTGCGTGTGGTAAAATTAGCCAGTTCATAAAAAGGTTTTTACGAACGGACAGCGTAATGCGTGTCCGTTTTTTGTTGTAAAAGGAGTTTATTTTGGCTAAGAGATCAAAAGTAGCGCAGGAAGCATTTGAACTGGCTGAACCCGTAGTGACAGAACTGGGTTTTGACCTTGTTGACTGCTCTTATGTCAAGGAATCACGGGGAATGGTCCTTACGCTTTATATCGATAAGCGCGGCGGTGTCGGGATCAATGATTGTGAGACTGTAAGCCGGGCTGTGGATCCGCTGTTCGACGAACAAGCTTCTATCGATCCGGACTTCTTTGAGGTATCTTCTCCGGGACTTACCAGACCTTTGGAGACGGAGAAGGATTACAACAGATACGCCGGAGAAAAGGTCGATGTATCACTTTATAAGCCCATGGAAGGCAAGAAGAGTTTTACTGCGGCAATCAAGGGCGCAGAAGATGGCAAAGCAGTTTTTGTATTTGATAACGGCGATGAGATCACTCTCGGTTTTGAGGATATAGCGAAGGCCGTACGTCACATAGATTTTTAAGTTAGGAGGAATATAAAAATGCCCAGAAAGAAGAATGAAGAGGAACCTAAGGATACTATAGTAAGTCTCGTTAAGCTCCTTGCAGAAGAAAGAGACATCGATGAGGAGGAAGTTTTCCAGGCGATCGAGAGCGGTCTTGTAGCAGCATACAGACGTGAGTTTGGCGGCAACAAGCAGGATATCAAGTCCGTAAGCGCTGAGATCGACAGAGAGACAGGCGAGATCTATGTTTATAAGCTTGCCGAAGTAGTTGACGATGTCGTAGATGAGGCTAACGAGATCTCCATTGAAGCAGCTAAGGAATTGGGATATGAGGACGTTGAAGTAGGAGACGAGATCGAGATCGGTATCGATGTTGAAGATCTCGGCCGCCTTGCAGCAAGCGCAGCTAAGAACGCTATCAACCAGAAGCTCAGAGACGCCGAATCTTTGAAGATAGAGAAGGAATTCTCCGGTAAGATCGGCGAGATCACTTCAGGCACCATCGTTCGTAAGGATGCAAGAAATGTATATGTAAATATCGGCCGTGCCGAGGCTATTGTTAAGCATGACGGCCAGATCAGAAATAACCGTAATGAGCATTATGATCAGGACAGGATCATGAAGTTCCTCGTAATGGGCGTTGAGGAAGCCAACGGCAGACCTTCAGTTGTTCTTTCGAGAACGGATGCAAGACTGGTAACAAAGCTCTTTGAGCTCGAAGTTCCTGAGATCAAGGCTGGAGACGTAATCATCAGATCAGTTGCAAGAGAAGCCGGTTCCAGAACAAAGGTTGCAGTCTATTCTAAGGATCCCGATATCGATGCAAAGGGTTCCTGCGTAGGTCAGAGAGGCCAGAGAGTCCAGCAGATCATGAACGAGCTGGCAGAAGAGAAGATCGACATCGTAGACTGGAAGGAAGATCCCGCTCTCTTTATCAGTGAGGCTCTGCAGCCTGCAAAGGTTTCCAGGGTTGATACCGAGATCACGACAAATGAGAACGGCGAAGTCGAGAGATATGCGAAGGTTATCGTACCTGACCAGCAGTTCTCCCTTGCTATCGGCAAGAGCGGTCAGAATGTCCGCCTCGCAGCAAGACTTACAGGTTTCAAGATCGATATCAAGAAGGAATCTGACGAGAGCGTTGAAGCATCCAAGGCACTTATCGATGACTTTACTGTCGTTGATGATGAATCCGGCAAAGAGGAATGATCCTGCCGCAGAGCGTTTGAAATATGAAAGAGAAGCCGCAGAGAAGTTGTGTATCATGCAGGACCGTAAGGGATAAGAAGGATCTCTTGCGTGTTGTCGTGACACCGGACGGAAATGTCGTATATGATCCGACCGGCAAGCTTTCCGGAAGGGGAGCATACCTTTGTCGTGACGAGAAATGCATAACGACCGAGCTTAAGAAGGCAGCGAAGCTTTCCAAAGGATTAAAGAAGCCTTTGACGGAAGATGAGATCAAAGAACTCGCGAGATCACTTTTGGGGAGCTTACAGACAGACTGATGACAGATAAACAAAGAGCATTCGGAATGATCGGGCTTGCAGCCCGCGCGGGAAAAGCAGTATCGGGAAGTGACGCCGTGGCCGGAGCGATCCGTTCGGGCAATGTGAAGCTACTGATAATCACCCGTGATATTTCCAGGAATTCTCTGGATAAGATCTTAAAAAACCTTACAGGTGATAAAGAGATCATCTGCTACAGATTTGCTACATCAGATGAATTAGGAGATGCATTAGGCAAGCCAAACAGAACAGTTGCGGCTATTACGGACAAAAGCTTTGCGGAAGGGATTTCCGCCATACTCGAGAATATCAACGAGGAGGAAGATACTTGATGAGTGAAGATAATGAGAACAAGAAGAGCGGTCTGACTGTCGGCGGCGTATCCGGCAGCAAGAAGATGAGACTCGGACGCGTACATAAGAAAAAGACGGAAGATGCACCTGAAGCTCCTGCAGCAGAAGTAAAGACCGAAGCTGCAGTTGTTGAGCCTGCTCCCGTACAGGAAGCTGAAGTTAAACCTGCCAGAAAAACGGCGGCTAAAAAGCCGGCTGAAGAAAAGCCCGCAGAAAAACCAGCTGAGGAAAAGCCTGCGGAGGAGAAGAAGACGGCTAAGAAAGCAGTCGATAAAGCAGAGCCTGCAGTAAAGAAGACGACTGCAAAGAAGACCGCCGAGAAAAAAGAAACCGAGGCTAAGACTGAGAAAAAGGCTTCTGAAGAAAAGAAACCCGCTAAAAAGACAGCTGCAGCCAAGACTGTAAAGGAAGAAGATAAATCCGAGAAGAAGGTAGAACCTGAGGTTAAGGCTCCTGAGATCAAGGAACCCGAGGTCAAGGAAGAAGTAAAACCTGAAGTTAAGGCTGAGGAGAAGCCTGAAGTTAAGGCAGAACCCGTAAAGGAAGAGAAGAAGCCCGAGGTTAAGCCGGAGCCCAAGCCCAGATTATCATCTGCGGTTATCTCGCTCCCGGATGTTCCCGCAAGAGGTGAGACTATCAGGAGTTCAACTGTTATTACATATGCCGGACGCGATAAGAAGAGTCCCGTAAAGAGCGGCGGCCCGGGCGGCTATCAGAACAGAGGAGGTTTCCAGAAGCAGGGCGGCGGTTTTGACAAGGATAAGGACGACGACAATTCACGTCCGCAGTTTAAGAGAGCGCCCAAGCCGAGAGCTGAAGCTCCTATCGAAGATGCAAAGAAGAGCAGATCTTCCTATGCTGAAAAGAGTGCTTTTGATAAGAAGCATAACAATGCCGACAGAAGAGACGGCGAGAAGAATGCTAACGTAGATAAGAGAAAGCAGTCGCGCACTTCACAGTTCACGGGTCGTGTTAACAGCGACGGTGACTATGATGATTTCTCATTCAAGAAGAAGAAAAAGAAGCAGGAGGCTCAGCAGGCAGTTGTTGAGCAGGTTATCACAGAGATCAAGATCCCTGCATTCATCACGGTTAAGGAGTTCGCTGAAGGTATCGGCAAGAAGAGCTCTGACATTATCATGGCGTTGATGAAGCTCGGCGTTATGGCTACCATCAACCAGGAACTCGATTTCGACACTGCATGCCTCGTAGCAGACAGCTTCGGCATCAATGCAGAGCTTCTCGAAGAGAAGACAGAGGAAGATATCCTTTTCAATGATGAGGATAATCCGGAGAACCTTGAGACTAGACCTCCGGTAGTCGTTGTCATGGGTCACGTCGACCATGGTAAGACATCACTCCTCGATAAGATCAGATCTTCTAACGTTACTGAAGGCGAAGCCGGCGGTATCACACAGAAGATCGGTGCTTACACCGTAAGACTTAAGGGACGTCAGATCACATTCCTCGACACCCCCGGTCACGAAGCGTTCACTACGATGAGAGCAAGAGGAGCTCAGTTTACTGATATCGCGATCCTTGTTGTTGCTGCAGACGACGGCGTAATGCCTCAGACGATCGAAGCTATCAACCACGCAAAGGCAGCCAATACAGAGATCATCGTTGCTATCAACAAGATCGATAAGCCCGGCGCAAATCCGGACAGAGTTAAGCAGGAACTTACAAACTACGGACTTATCTGCGAAGAGTGGGGCGGTCAGACTATCATGGTACCTATCTCCGCTAAGCAGGGCACAGGTATCGATGACCTTCTTGAAAACGTATTGCTTACAGCAGACATCATGGAACTCAAAGCGGATCCCAAGGGTCAGGCAAAGGGTGCCGTTATTGAGGCTAAACTCGATAAGAACAG
Organism: Saccharofermentans sp.; assembly: GCA_045532275.1. Classification (GTDB taxonomy): domain Bacteria; phylum Bacillota; class Clostridia; order Saccharofermentanales; family Saccharofermentanaceae; genus Saccharofermentans. The sequence goes on from JAZSFQ010000047.1 coordinate 16,035, forward strand.
AGGTGCCGTTGCATCCGTTCTCATCCAGCGCGGCACATTAAGACAGGGCGATACGGTAGTGTGCGGACCTATTCTCGGTAATGTAAGAGCCATGTATGACGATAAGGGTATGCCTATCAAGAAGGCAGGACCTTCCATCCCTGTTGAGATCTTAGGACTTCCTGAGGTTCCGCAGGCAGGTGAGATCCTCTTTGCTGTTGACGATGATAAGACGGCAAGACAGCTCGTTGAAAAGCGTAAGATCAAGCAGAGAGAAGAACAGCTCCACAGATCATCCAAGATGAGCCTTGATACACTCGCTGCCCAGATGGCAGCAGGTGATGTTAAGGATCTTAATATCATCATCAAGGCTGACGTTCAGGGTTCTGTCGAAGCCGTACAGCAGTCTTTGGAGAAGCTTACAAACGAAGAAGTTAAGATCAACGTTATCCACGGAGCAGTAGGTGCTATCAATGAATCGGATATCGTTCTTGCTGACGTATCGAATGCCATCATCATCGGCTTCAATGTAAGACCTTCACAGATGATCATTGATAAAGCCAAGGAAACCGGCGTAGACATCAGACTTTACAGCGTCATCTATAACGCTATCGAAGATGTTGAGAATGCTATGAAGGGTATGCTCGCTCCGAAGATCGAAGAGGTTATCTGGGGCCATGCGGAAGTCAGACAGCTCTTTAAGGTCAGCGGTATCGGCACTATCGGCGGCTGCTATGTTACCGACGGTAAGATCCAGAGATCTTCGAACGTCAGGGTCATCAGAGATGACGTTGTCGTATATACCGGTGTGCTCGGTTCTCTGCAGCATGAGAAGGATTCCGTAAGGGAAGTCGTTTCAGGACATGAGTGCGGTCTTACCGTCGAGAGATATAACGACATTAAGATCGGAGATATTATCGAAGCATTCGGTAATGTCGAAGTAAAGAGGGACTGATATGAAAAACAGAAGACCTGAGATAGTCGGAGATGAGATACAGAAGATCATCTCGACTATCATCTCGACGAAATTAAAGGATCCGAGAGTTCCTTTACTTACTTCGGTTACATCCGTCAAGATGAGCCGTGATCTTTCACATGCGACTGTATTCATTTCGGTTTACGGTGATGAGAAGACACAGAAAGAAGCCATGGAAGCTATCGAGCACGCGAAAGGATTTATCCGTTACGAGACAGTGCAGGAGATCAATCTCAGGGTAGCGCCGGAGCTGAGCTTCAAACTTGACAACACTTTGAATAATGCCCTCAGGATGGAGGCTCTGATCGATCAGACGATCAGGGACGACGAAGCAAGAAGACTTGCAAGAGAAGAACGTGAAGGCAAAAAGGAAGAAGGTCAGGACAATTAAGGCCTGACTCCGATCAGAACGGAGCTAATGAATGAGAGAACGCTATAAAGAAGGCAGCGCCAGAAGCGCAAAGAACATCTTAAGCGTTATAGAGAAGGCGAAGGCAAATAACGAACTCATCCTCGTCTTTCTCCACAGGAGCGTTGACGGGGACTGCGTAGGCTCGTCCTCCGGCATCGTTAGTATTATCAGGTCTTTTGGAGTAGACGCCTACGTGGCTATTCCTGAAGAACTGCCTGAGAATATGTCTTTCCTGGGCATAGGCGATATGCTCTTCCGTCCTGACGGAGATTCCGAAGCGGCAAAGGAATTCAGAGAGAACGGGACCATCGGAGGGAAGAAAACCGGCGCGGCTATCGCGACTGATATTTCGGAAAGTTCGAGGATGGGAGTAAGCGGTGAGATATTTGATTCCGTGGAAACAAAGATCGTCATCGACCATCATGCATCAGTGACTTCAAGATCAGATAATCTGTGGATCGATCCGGAAGCATCTTCGGCCAGCGAGATGGTCTTTTATGTAGCCGAGATGGTTGCGGAACTTTCCGGTAAAGATCTTAAGGATATTATTTCTCACAACGCCGCCAGGGCAGTCCTTGCAGGAATTGTAACGGATACAGGAAGATTCACATTCAAGAATACGCGTCCCGAAACGCTCGAGACAGCCGGCGCACTCATCGATCTCGGCGGTGACATTTCAGATGTCTGTTACAATCTTTTTGACCGTAAGACAAAGCAGAAGTTCCGTTTATCCGCGAAGGCCAGATCAGAAGTCAGATTCTTCTGTGATGACAAATTCGCGCTAACCGTTGTTCCTTATGAACAGTTTGAGTTTTACGGAGCCGGACCTGACGGAGTCGATGATGTCGTTTCCGCTATGCGTGATATTGACGGCGTCGAACTTGCCATAGTGTTAAGACAGCTTCAAAACGGTGAGATCAGGGGAAATGTCAGATCCCAGGAGTATTTTGACTGCTGTAAGTTTGCAGAAAGCTTCGGCGGCGGCGGACATATGAGGGCGGCAGGTTTTACCGTCAGGGACGCTGATATAAATGATGTTGCCGAAGAGATCATAAAGAAGGTTCAGAACACCTTATGATTCAGGACGGATTCATCCTTGTAGATAAGCCTGAAGGGTGGACTTCCTTTAAGACGGACCGTTTTATCGGCGGCCTTCTCGGCACGCGCAAAGTAGGCCATCTCGGTACATTGGATCCGTTTGCTACAGGACTTTTGCCTGTCTTTGCAGGCAAAGGTCTGAAATATTTAAGGTTTTGTGAGGGATTCGATAAGGGCTATTCCTGTAAATGTGTTTTCGGCGCTGAGACTAATACGATGGATAAGACGGGTGAGATCATATCAGAGAATTATCCTTCAGCATCTGATATTGAATCTCTTGAGAATACTGACTACGAACAGATCCGTTCTGCAATTGAAAAAGTGAAGGCAACAAAAGAACAGCTCCCGCCTGCATATTCGGCAAAGAAGATCGGCGGCAGGAAAGCATATGAGCTCGCACGAAAAGGCGAGATGGCCGATCTCAAACCTGCGCCCGTTACCATCTATTCGCTTGATATAACCGGGATCGAAAAACGCGAAAAAGGAATTGCGGTTGATTTTGACTGCATATGTTCGAAAGGAACATATATAAGAACTATCTGCTCGGATCTGGGCTCTGTTACCGGTTACGGAGCATATGCCGAGTCTTTGAGAAGGAACGTGAATGGACAGTTCAATGTTAAAGATGCATATACTCCGGAACAGTTGGAGAAGATGGCAGCTGAGGGTGACTTCTCATTCGTAAGAGATGCCTCAGAGACAGTAAGTTTTCTTCCTGAGATAAAGCTTGATGCAAAGCAGACAAAAGATATCAAGTTCGGCAGAAAGATAGCCTTTCCTTTCCCTGTTGAGTTAAACGGTGATCTGAGGACCTATTACAGGACTACATTTGAAGGGAAGCTGATAGCAGTCGTCTATCCTTCTGAGGAAAACGGCTCATTGATAATGCGGATCGAGAGGCTTTACGCTAATGATTAAAGTGTGCAATACATTCAGTCTCAAGGATCTCCCGCTCGGGACAAAGGGAAGAGTAATTGCTCTGGGTCTTTTCGACGGCATTCACCAGGGACATACAGACATTATTTCCAAGACGGTCGCGACAGCAGAAAGAGATGGTCTGACACCTACTGTACAGACATTTAAAAACCTGATCAAATCCGATTCAAGGTCTTTATATACGCCGGAGGAGAGACTCGGTATCATCGGCAATATAGGCGCGCAGGAACTGCTGGTGCTTGACTTTGATGCAGTCAAGAATATGGAGCCTGAACAGTACCTTACGGATATCATCCTGTACAGGGCAGTCGCAGATACTATCGTTATGGGTAATGACTACCGGTTCGGCAAGAACGCCAAAGGCGATGTCAATATGATCAGGGAATTCGCGAAGGCAAACGACATACGCGTGATCGTCGTAAAAGACCGTATGCTTGAAGGGACCGGAAAAAAGATATCGACTACATGGCTCAGGCAGGCTCTGAGCGAAGGTGACGTGAATCTTGCAAAAGATCTTTGCGGCGGAAGATATTACTCTTATTCAGGTTACTGTGTTCACGGAAAGAAACTCGGAAGGACCATGGGATTTCCGACGGCTAACATCAATATTCCGGATGACAAATTCGTAGTCCGCAGAGGCGTATATGTTTCCCGTATCCTTTTGGGCCACCGCGTGCTTTATGGTGTTACGAATGTCGGCAGGAGACCTACTCTCGAAGATGCAGTAAATGATGTGGCTGAGACCTTTATCTTCGACTTTGAGGAGGATATCTACGGAGCCAAGTTCACTGTCGAACTCATGCATTTCTTAAGACCGGAAGAACAATACAAGTCTAAAGACGAACTGATCAATGCAGTGGAAAACAACAAAAAACAGGCGCGTGATTTTATCAAAAGCCTCATTTAGGCCGTGAAATGATGATGTAAATCTCATATGCTTCTTTTTGTGGTAATATATCAGGGATTTGCTGACCCTTATGAAGGGCAGGGAGGATAAGGAAAAATGATAAATTATGTTGAAGTAAAGTTCCCCGGACTCGGCTGGGTACTGAATGTAAATCCTGTTGCTTTCAGGATCGGCAGTATCGAAGTATACTGGTACGGCCTTTTGATCGCCTTTGCGCTTGTGCTGAGCGTCGTTCTTGCCGTTAAGCAGGCTAAGAGCCTTAATTTCCCCGAGGGACTTGTTTACGACACGATCCTCATGATCATTCCCTGTGCCATCATCGGCGCGAGAGCATACTTTGTCGCCTGCAACTGGGATTACTACAGCAAAGACCTTAAAGCAATATTCGACTTAAGATCCGGCGGCCTTGCCATTTACGGCGGAGTTATCCTCGTATTCATCGGCGTATTCATAATGTGTTATGTAAGAAAGATCCCTTTCAGGGAACTGGCCGACTACTGTGTCGTTTATCTGCCTTTGGGACAGGCTATTGGAAGATGGGGCAATTTCTTTAATCAGGAATGCTTCGGTACTACGACTACCCTTCCCTGGGGAATGACGAGTTCCACTATCGAGAGCTATCTCAGATCAAATTGCCCGACATTGGTTTCGACTATGCCGGTGCATCCCACATTCATTTACGAATCCCTTGCAGATCTGGCGATCTTCTTCATCCTTCTTTACATAAGGAAGCATTCTAAGATACCGTTTGAGACTTCATGTGCGTATTTTGCGCTTTACGGTACGGCAAGATTCTTCATTGAGGGCCTGAGAACGGATTCTCTTTATCTCGGCCACACAAGCATCAGGATCTCACAGCTCTTATCTCTTATCTTCGTTGTAGCTGCGCTTCTTTATATTGCTTATGCCAGAAGTAAGAAGTTCGAGAAGAAGGATTTCCCTGAAAAGCTTTATGCTGAATCTTCTGCAGGAGAAGGAAAGAAGAAATAATGGATAAGGCTGGTTCCGGCGTTGTAAAGCTTCGCGGGAAAAACGGTCTTAAGACCGTTGACTATTATCTTGTCGTTCCGGTCCTGGCAATGACTATAATAGGTCTCTATGTCCTTCAGAAAGTATTATCCAAAGGCTACGCCGCATACCCCGGGAACTACTACAGGCAGATAGCTGCTACCGTGGCCGGCATTATCGGCGCCCTTATCATAAGTCTTCTTGATGAGCACCTGTTAAGGATCGTCGGCCGTCTCATTTATGCGGTATCCTTGTTCCTTCTTATCCTGGTCCCGATCGACGGTTATTCTCTTGCCGCTTCGTGGGGCGCGGACTCATGGCTTAATCTCCCTATCGTAGGTAATTTCCAGCCTTCGGAACTTGCGAAGATCGGTCTTATCGTTGTCGCTGCTGACATCTTCGAATCGATGCACAATAAGGAATATTCTTTCCTCAAAGGCTTCGGAATAATGGCGGCTGTCTATGCCCCTCCGATGCTGCTGATCCTTACCCAGCCAGACTTCGGTACGGCAATGGTCATCGCGTTTACTTTTGTGTGCATGCTGTTTGCGTGGGGTGTCAGATACAGATACTTCCTGCTGGCATTCTCATCTTTTATCGTTATCGTTATCCCTGCGGTATGGACGTTCTATCTGAAGCCTTATCAGAAGGACAGGATCCTCTCACTCGTATTCCAGGGCTCCGACCCGAGATCGGAGTATAACCTGATGCAGTCCAAGGCCGCGATCGCTTCGGGAGGTCTCACGGGAAATCACACGGGAATCTTAACGACCGTGCCCGTTAAGGAAAGTGACTTTATCTTTGCTGCCATATCAGAGCATATGGGATTTATCGGAACGACGGTCGTTATCATTCTCGCGTTCTTTTTCCTTTGCAGATGTCTTTATGTTGCCGCCAAGATCCAGTCCAAATCGGCGTCATATGCACTTACCGGTCTAGCCGCTTATTTTGCTTTCCACTATATCGAGAATATGGGTATGGCAGTAGGCCTTCTTCCTATTACCGGAATCCCTCTGCCGTTTATCAGCCTCGGCGGTTCCGCAATGCTGATCAATTATCTTGCATTCGGCATCATATTGAATATTTCAATGTCAAGAAATCTCTGATAATTTATTTTGCTCTTCGGATTATCAGTGGGATTTGCCAATCGTACCCCGCTTTTTCTTTGGCGCCTGAGCAGTCGACGAAACGTAGACGGAAATGGCATTTTTCGTCGACATGATCGTCGAATCAGGCCGGATTCGACGGAGATGATGACGATTTTCCTTGATTTCGTCGACCAATCGTCGAACAGTAGCTCGGGCAGCCCGTTAATTGTTTTCTATTCCATAAGTAGTCAAAAGATACGTTTTTTGCGTCCCTCGGAGAGTACCTGAAGGGCGTTTAAGCATGCCCTGATAACGGTTAGAAAAAATCTTTAACAAATTTCCGCAAAATTACAAAATTCCCCTTGCATTAAAAGAAAGTTACGAATAGAATACAGTTGTGTGGTGATTTGGGGAGATATTTCCCACTATGGTGGAGGAAAGTGGCTGATTTAGGGTCGCGATCCTCACTTTACCACAAATTCAGGTTTTTTGAGACTCAGAATGAGAGATATTAAGAAGGTAGACGCAAAAGGGAGATTCTTTATCCCTTCAAAGCAGAAAGAGACGATCGGTGAAGAGGTTGTTGTTACGAACAGTCTCGATGTCGGTTATCTTTGCGTTTATTCAAAGGATCATTTTGAGAATGTGGTAAAGACACAGCTCAGCAAGCTCAATTCGATGGACGCGAATGTCCGTAAGATCAAGAGAGCCATTATCGGCGAGGCGTGCGAAGTTACTGTCGATTCCCAGGGCCGTATTTCGGTTAACAGTGAGCTTTGGGACAGGATCGGCGCTAAGCCCGGTGATGAGATCTGTGTTTTTAATGATGACGGAAAATTGGATATCTGCACTAAAGAATTCTATGACACTGAAGACCACAACTTGAGCGGCATAGAAGGATTGGAGACAAAGTATTATGTTGAAGGCCTCTGATTTTGACCATATTCCCGTATTACTCTATCCGACGGTTGACGCGCTGAACGTCAGACCGGGCGGGATCTATGTTGACTGTACCGCGGGCGGAGGAAGTCATAGTGCTGAGATCGCAAGAAGGATGAAGGGACAGGGAATACTTGTCTCTATAGATAAAGACGGTGCGGCTCTTGCAGCCTGCATGGAGCGCAGAGACGCATTTGCAGGGATCGACTGGATGCCTGTAAAGTCTGATTATAAAGATATAGATGACATCATCCGCAGCCTGAAGATCGGTAAGGTCGACGGGATCATGGCTGACCTCGGAGTTTCTTCGTATCAGCTCGATACAGCGGAGAGAGGGTTCTCTTACATGAAGAACGGCCCTCTTGATATGAGAATGGATTCCGATGAATGGCTTACAGCTGCAGAAGTCGTTAACAGATACTCGAGAGATGATCTCGAAAGGATATTCAGGGAGTACGGTGAAGAACATCATGCGGGAAGGATCGCTGACGGTATCGTCGAAAGACGCAGGACAAAACCTTTCACAAGGACGACTGAACTCGCACAGGCAATTAAGGATTTTATGCCGGGCCACGGAAGAGGCGAGGACCAGCACCCCGCAAAAAGATGTTTCCAGGCAATCAGGATCGAAGTAAATCACGAACTCGACGGACTTGAAGCATTGCTTCAGGACGGAATAAGAAAGCTTAAACCGGGCGGAAGATTCGCGATCATATCGTTCCATTCTCTGGAAGACAGGATCGTAAAGGAAGCGTTCAGAACAGCTGAGAGTCCGTGCACATGTCCCCGTGATTTCCCGGTATGCGTCTGCGGAAAGAAATCTCTCGGAACGGTAATAACGAAGAAACCGATCGAACCGACGGATGAGGAGATAGAATTCAATCCGAGAGCCAGAAGTTCAAAACTCAGAGTTTTCGAGAGGAACGATAACGAGCAATATAACTGATAACAGGATGAGATAACGGCAATGGCAATAAAGACAGCATCGAGAAAAAAGATAAAGAGTTTCGATGTAGGCGCAGAAGATGAGGCGCTCATCGAAGTGCTGTCTGCCGGAAAAAAGAATCTCACTTATAAGAACGGCGAAGTGCTTCCGGATACATCTCTTCTGATGGAAGACAATTCGCTGATCATTGAGAAAAATCCCACGCTGGTATCCTATGAAGATGTTCACGAAAGATCTGTCCAATATGCAATAGAACATGAGGACGCAAAGGCTAAGATCGAGAACAGGAAAAAGACCAGAAGACTTACCAGGAGAAAGCTTTTCGAGACAGTATTCTCTATCCTGCTTGTAATCCTTTTGGGATTCTTCGTAATGCTGCTGCTCTATCCGCAGACTGAAGTTTCAGAACTCGCAAGAGACAATTCCAATCTCAAGGACCAGATAAATACTGCCAAAAGAGAGATCGTAAATGCCGAAGAGAATGCAAATAGTATCGCTGACATGGACGTGATCCGTGCACAGGCGATCGCGCTCGGTATGCAGGACCCGAACCAGAATCAGGTAATAAATTTACCTGTTCCTAACACAGATTCGCTCAAGACAAAAGCAAGCTATAATTCCGACGGAATCAATGATGATGCATTCAATGATTCCAAAGATGCATTGGCTGATTACTATGCAGCAAATCCCGATAAATAACAATAAGAAGCCCGGCAAGGGGACTTTCATTGCCCGGAAAGAATCTCAGATGAGCGAGCCGGCAAAGGCTGCTCAGGAAATCGCTGAAGAGAAGGCGGCTAAGGTCAGCAGACGCCCGTGGTCTTCGGTGTTTGCAAAGGTCTGGATCGCGGTCGTTGCCGCATCCGTAATCTTATATTCGTTTTATCTGATCTATAATCTGTACCGCACTACCGTAACCGATTACGACAAGTACGCAAGAGCTGCTGCAGACGAACAGTGGACATTGATGACTTACAGTGCGAACAGAGGAATGATCTACGATTCGAATCTTGTCGCTCTGGCATCAAATACATATGACTTTACGGTTATCTGCTCGCCGAAGATGGTTACATCCACGATACTTACGAGAGAGCAGATAATGGAAGGCGTTGTATCCATTCTCGGAGTATCTTATGAGAAGATCGATTCGATAATACCGGTGGATGTCACTGATAAGGATGATAAGCGAAATGATGTTGCCGGGTGCGACGTTGTAAAGAATGTTCCGCAAGAGAAGAAAGATGAATTCGATAAGTTCCTTAAGGACAACAAGGTCAAAGGTTTCGGGTTTGTTGCTGTTCCGCAGCGATACTATAATTACGGAACTCTGGCTTCGCAGGTAATCGGCTATGCAAGAAATGACGGTGTAAGCCTTAACGGTCTTTATGGTCTTGAATCTTATTACAACGATGTCTTATCCGGTGAAGACGGATACAGATATTCAGAGACGGATGAGATCACAGGCGGCGTGCTGCCTTATTCTGATGCCACTTCCATCGCGGTATCCGACGGATACAACATAGTTACCAATATTGATATCAATATTCAGAGGATCGCGGAGGAAGCTGCCAAGGAAGCATACGAAAAATATGATCCTATCGACGGTGTTTGCGCTATAGTCATGAACCCGTATACGGGTGCGGTCTACGCAATGGTATCTCTCCCGAATTATGACTGTAACGATCCATATGCGATGCCGTTCGGTACAAATCTCAACGAGTGGGACCTTATGAGCGCTGATGACCGTGTTCAGTTCGTAATGGCAAATGCCTGGCGAAACAGATGTGTTTCCGATACATACGAGCCGGGTTCCACATTCAAGTCTCTTACAACCTGCATGGCTTTCGAAGAGAACCTTGCAAGAGAAGATGAGATGTTCAGCGATTCACCTATTGCGATCTCATCGCAGCACACGATATCATGCTGGCTCCAGAAATCCGGAGGTTATAACCACGGCATGGAGACATTGGAGGATGCATTCCATAATTCGTGCAACCCGGTCTTTACACAGCTCGCATACAGGATAGGGCTTACAAAGTATTATTCTTACGTTAGAATGCTCGGCTTCTATGACCGTACAGGAATAGATCTTCCCGCTGAAGGTAAGGGAATCTTCCACAGCGATCCGACCACGGTCGATATGGCCGTTCTTGCATATGGCGAGTCTTCGACTGTAACCCCGATCCAGCTGATCACTTCATACTGTGCCATCATCAACGGCGGAGATCTTCTCGTACCTCACATTGTAAAATATATTACCGATCAGGACGGAAACATTGTAGATGAGATCGAACCCGAAGTAGTCCGTACTGTATTCTCTGAAGATACTTGTAAGCGTGTAAGAGTGCTGATGGAGGGCGTTGTATCCGACGGTACAGGTTCAGCAGGTAAAGTAGCGGGCTATTCCGTAGCAGGTAAGACATCGACATCGACTATTGACGTCGGTGAACTCAAGGGAGCGCACGTTCTGTCATTTTCATGCTATGCTCCTTCCTACGATCCGAAGATCGCGGTGCTCGTCGTTATCAACAAGCCGAAAGATCATGCGGTCGGTTCTTCTTCAGCAGCTTCGACTGCAGCCAAGATCGTTGAAGGCACACTCTCGTATATGGGCGTAGAGAGAAGGCTTACTGATGAAGAATACACAGAGCTTCTCAAAGAATGGTATGTTCAGGAGGTTGACGGACTGCCTGCATCACAGGCGGCTTCAAGGATCTCGATCAACGGTCTGTCGACTCTTTACGGCACTCTGGATATGACACCTGATACGATAATCTACAGGACCTATCCTGATTTCTATCATACGCTGTATAAGACCGGTATTGTTGTTCTTTATCCGGATGGGATCAAAGACGAAGATATGCTTACCACAAGGGTCCCGAACATGATAGGAATGTCTGCGATCGAATGCATAGAGGCATGTCTTAAGATGAACCTCAACTGCAAGATCGACAGTGACAGCGATATCAAAGGCTTGTGTGTCGCACAGAGCGTACCCTCCGGATCGACAGTAAAAGCCGGTGAGATCATTTATGTAACATTATCTGGCACGGATGACGGTTCCGGAGATGAAGGAAGAACGGATGCGCTTCCGCCCGAGAATCACGATGAAGAGGATGATTAATTGACTGACGCACAAACAAAAGCAGCGCCGGAACAACAAATTCATCCTTTTTGCCACATTGGAGTTTATATTTTTTGTTTTAATATAGTGACGGCCGATTTCCGGAAAACAAACATCCGGATCTGACAGAGGAAAAAGAGATGAGACTCGTTGAAGTTCTTAAAAATACAGATTTCAGACTTATCTCCGGTGATCTTGATAAAGAGATCACTTCAGTTGAATATGATTCGCGCAAGATCTCTGAAGGGTCGCTGTTCGTATGTGTTAAGGGTTTTACGGTAGACGGGCATTCATTTGCCAAAAAAGCCGCTGAACAGGGAACTTCTGCTCTGGTGGTCGATGCCGGTAGGGAAGGTTTTCCGGATGAGGAATTAAAGAGACTGGCTGACACTTATAATATCAGTATCGTAGAGATAGAAGACACCCATAAACATCTGTCAGACCTCAGTTCGAATCTGTATGAACATCCTGAGAAAAATATAGCCATATATGGGATAACCGGAACAAAAGGTAAGACCACGACGGCTTTTATGTTAAGGGAGATCCTGGAAAGCGCAGGAAAAAAGACAGGTCTTATCGGAACCGTATGCAATATCATCGCGGGCGAGAAAATACATTCATCACACACAACGCCCGAATCAAGAGATCTTTTTGAGATGATGAGCAGACTTGAAAAGAGCGGTTCCGGAGACCTTGTCATGGAAGTCTCGTCACAGGCTCTTAAGCTCGACCGTGTCAGAGGCATCAGATACAGGACTGCGGCTTTCACAAATATATATGAAGACCACATCGCTCCTAACGAGCATCCTGATATGGAAGACTACATATCCTGCAAGCTCAGTATCTTTGACAGCTGCGATACAGGCATCCTGAATGTTGACTGCAGTGCTGCAGACAGGGTTTTGGAATACTGCAGAGACAGGGTGGATCTGCTGACATATTCGATTGAAGGGAAAGCGAATCTAATTGCAAGAAATCTGAGACCTGAGAGAAGGGGGCATGTGACGGGAACGATCTTCGAACTCGATTCAGAGTATTACAGAGGTGATATCTTCGTGGCGCTTCCCGGCAAGTTTAATGTCTATAATGCGCTCTGCGCAATCTGCACCGCATACAGGGAAGGCATCGCCATCGATGCCGTAAAGAAAGCATTGGAAAACATAAGCGTTCCAGGAAGAATGCAGCCTGTCGAGAATAACTCCGGCGTCAATATACTCGTCGATTATGCCCATAACGCCGCTGCGCTCGAGAACGTTCTAGATACTCTTAAAGAGTATACGGAGGGCAGGATTATAACTGTTTTCGGCTGCGGCGGTAACCGCTCGAAAACAAGACGTTTTGAGATGGGCGAGGTCTCGGGAAGATTATCCGATTACACGATAATCACTTCGGATAATCCGAGAAACGAAGAGCCCGGAGCAATAATCGGCGACATAGTCACGGGCATTTCTAAGACTGACGGGAAATATGAGATCGAACCCGACAGGAGTAAGGCGATAAGACTCGCGGTCTCGATTGCGGAAAAAGGCGATACGGTGCTGATCGCGGGAAAAGGACATGAAGATTATCAGATATTTGCGGACAGGACAATACATTTTGATGACTGCGAACAGGCGAGAGATGCTGTAATAGAACTGGAAGGAAACAGATGATGTTTACACTTGAGGAAGTTAAGAAAGCTGTCGGAGGAAAACTGGTATCAACGACCGGTTCCATAGTTTTCGCGACATCTATAGATGTAAGCGGGGTATCGACGGATACCAGGACTCTGGTTCCAGGGGATCTGTTTATCGCGCTTAAGGGTGAGAATTTCGACGGTAATGATTATCTCGAAAAAGCGGTCGGACTCGGCGCATCTGCGGTAATAACCGATGATGAGAAAAGGGTTCCTGACAATGCTGTCGCCATCGTTGTTGATAATACTGTCGAAGCGCTCGGCCTGCTTGCCAATCACTACAGATTCAAGATCGGCTGCAAGGTCATAGCAGTTACCGGTTCTGTAGGAAAGACATCTACCAGAAATATGATTGCTGAAGTCCTGAAGACCGGACTTAAAGTCCATTCCACACATGCGAATAACAATAACGAGATAGGTATGTCAAAGACCATCCTCTCCGCTCCTGAAGATTCGGATGTGATCGTTGTCGAGATGGGAATGAGAGGCGCAGGACAGATCGCATATCTTACTAAGATCGCAAGGCCTGATATCGCGATTATCACCAATGTCGGCTATTCGCATATCGGTATATTAGGCAGCAAAGAAGCTATCATGAATGCTAAGATGGAGATCTGCGAAGGCCTCACGGACGGCGGTATCATAGCGGTCAATGCTGATGACAGAAAGCTCTTTGACCATTGCGTAAAGGAACTGCCCATCAATAATCTCATAGCGGGTATCATGGCAGGTTCCGATGATGAACTTCCGTGTCCGATAGTAATCTCCGCTTCCGATGTTGAAGAGACTGATAAAGGAACGACATTCGGCGCAGTATTAAGAAGGATGGGCGAACGATCTGAGTTCCCTGTTCATCTGAGCGTCGGGACATACGGTCCCAGCTATGTCAGAAATGCCTTATTTGCGATCTTCTGCGCATATATGACCGGGATAACCAGATCGCCTGAGACACAGAAAAAGATCGCTGAAGTTATTGCAGAAAGAAGCGCCATGGACGGCAGGGGAGCGATAACGGAGACGGCTAAATACATGATCATGAATGACGCGTATAATGCATCTCCGGAATCGATGTCAAATGCCTTCCTGAATTTCTATAAAAAGGCTGAAGGACGCCGTAAAGTGCTTGCTCTGGGAGGAATGCTCGAACTGGGCGATGCTGCCTCAGGTCTGCACGAGCTTACCGGTAAGGAATGCGCTTCATATGCTTTCGACAGAGTCTTTGTAACAGGTGATAACTCAGATGATTTTATCAGAGGAGCACACATGATAAATATGAAGCTCGAAATAGTAAAATGTAAAGATACGGAAGATGTGAAAAAGCGTCTCGAGGATTATATCAGAGACGGCGACGCACTGCTCTTCAAGGCCTCGCACAGCTTCGGATTCGAGGATGTGGCCAAGTATTTTATTGCGAAGGGAAATGCCTGACAGATGCCTGAAAAAAACAGACATTCGATAATACCGGATATGCCCGTAACTAAAGTGAATGATAGGGATCATTCGCCTAAAGTCAAGGGGTCTTCCATAAATGATATCGACAGTCTTATCGAACCTCCTGCAAAGCATGAGAACGAAGGCATCAATGCCGCTGCTATTGAAAAGGCTGTAAAATCAGCAAATATCCCGATGATCCTCATGATATTCGTAATGATCGTTTTCGGCCTGATCATCCTTTATTCCGTATCGGGACCGGACGCGTACGGACAGTTCCAGGACTCATCATGGTTCCTTGCCAGACAGATCAGATTTACCATTGTCGGGCTGGTCATGATGATCATAGTCGCATTCATTCCGATTGATTTCTTCAGACAGAAATGGATTGCTTTTTCTGCATATGTCTTGAGTCTCGGCCTTGCTTTTGCTACGCTGGCGCTCGGAGTAGGACGTGAGCACGGTGCGAGCCGCTGGATCAATATCGGTCCTGTCCAGCTCCAGAGTTCGGAGATCATCAAGGTCGCCCTGATCGTTGCGTTTGCGGGTTACCGTTCAACTATAGCGAAGCTCAGGAGTGAAGGTAAGATCAAGGAACCGAAGTCTGATCTTGCAAAGTATCTTAAGAGTGCTGCGATAGATTTCATCATCCCCGTAGGTTTCTGCGTTCTGGTCGACCTTGTCATCGTACTCCAGCCTCACGTATCATGTTTCATTATAGTGGCTGCCGTCATCTTCATGTGCGCTCTCGTTTCCGAGATCCCGCTCAAGTCATGGATCGTCGGTTCGCTGATCATTGCGCTCGCAGGCGGTGCCGCCGGTGCCGTGATACTTGCGACTGCGCCAGCCGACAGACGTGACAGATTCATGAAAAACTACGCTCACGTTTTTAAGCGTCTGGCTATCTTTACTGCTGATGAAGAGGAACTGGATAACGAAGAAGAAGGACTTACAAGAGACGATACCAGACAGGTAGATAATGCCCACAATGCTTTGGGCTCAGGCGGTCTGTGGGGTGTCGGACTCGGTAATTCCAGATCAAAATACAATTACGTTTCAGAGGCGCAGAACGACTATATCTTTTCGATCTATATTGAGGAGACGGGATTTATCGGAGGAGTAGTGCTGATACTGATGTATCTTGTCATGTTCGTCATGTGCCTGGCCGTGTGCTGGAAGGCGAAAGATGTCTTCTCGAGGACGATCGCGACCGGATGTACGGCGCTGATATTTGTTGAGGTGCTGATGAATCTCTCGGTTGAGCTTCAGGTCATTCCCGCCACGGGTGTAACGTTGCCGTTTATCAGTTACGGAGGAACAGCGCAGATCAGTCTTCTTATAGCTTACGGACTCATCCTTTCAGTATCCAGAAGCGGAACTCTGCAGAGGGAAAAGAAGAAAGCACTGGCTGCCGCACGTGCCTTAAAGCGCGGAGCGTGACCCTTATGGAACGAAGATACATGATAACCGGCGGAGGAACGTCGGGACATATTAATCCCGCGCTTGCCATAGCTGATCTTCTTAAGGAAGACGCAGATAAAAACGGTGATTCATGTAGGATAGTCTTTACTGGTAAAAAGACTGGTCTCGAAGGTGAATTGGTCCCTAAAGCAGGTTATGAATTCAGGAATGTCGAAGCTCTTCCGATGCCTTATAAACCTACGCCTGCAGCTATAAAAGCGATGAGCGCGAATATGCGCAGCAAGAAGCAGTGTCTCGCTCTGTTAGATGAGATAAGGCCGGAATGTGTTATCAGTACCGGAGGATATGTAAGCGCTCCGCTGATAATGGCTGCAAAAAAGAAAAAGATCCCTGTAATGATCCACGAAGCAAACGCATTCCCCGGAAGAGCCAATAAGCTGTTCGCAAAGGGATGCGCTCTGGTAATGACAGGCTTCCCCGGCCAGGAAGATATCTTTGCCAAAGCAAAGAGTGTTGTTTATACGGGAAATCCCGTAAGAAGCAATATGTTCGGCAGGACGAAGGAAGGATCCAGAAAGGAACTGGGGATAGGTCCTGACAGCAAACTCGTGTTTGTTATGGGAGGTTCCCTCGGTTCTGCGACACTTACGAACTTCGTTTTCGCCACGGCAGCAAAACCCGGATTCAAGGATGTCCATTTTGTCATTTCCGTAGGAAAGCACAATTCTGTCGAGATAACGGATGAAGTCAGGAATCTTCCAAACCTGGAGATAAGGGAATATATCGAAAGACCGGACCTTTATATGTCCGCAGCAGACTGTTCGATCCTCCGTGCCGGAGCGGTTACATGCGCGGAGATCACTGCAACGGGAGCCTGCGCGATCATGGTGCCTTATCCTTTTGCTGCTCACGATCACCAGAGCTTCAATGCGAACTCCCTTGCAGATAAAGGTGCCGGAATAGTAGTTAAGGATGATGATGTGAAGGTCGGCAGGCTGGAAGGCGTTCTGACGGATCTGCTGAACGATCCTGAGAAGCAGGAGTCTATCAGAAGAGCGAGCCTAGGACTCGCTGTCAAAGACACGGGCAAGCGTATAACCGACGCTATAAAGGCGGCACTTGGTAATAATCCTTAAACTGTTAAAATAGTACCTATGGATGACAGCGAATTAGACAGATTATTCGGCAAAGAAGATGAATCTTCCGGCGAGACCTTGAAAGAAGATGACAAGGTCTCTGATAAGCTGTCTGATGAGGAGCCGGAAGAGGTGTCTGAAGAATCCGGTAAGGATTCCGGAGAAAAAGAAGAAGGCTCTGATGACGCCGGGAGTTCCGTTGAGAAAAAGGATGAAGCTCCCCAAAAAAAGACTAAAGAGGACAAAAAAGAGGAAGAGCGCGAAGCTGAGGAAATAAAGCCTTCTCCGAAGCTCGTTCCGAAGAAAAGATCTGTTCAGACCAAAAAGCCTGTTCGTAAAGAAGATAACGGGATCAAGGACCTGCGCGAGATGATTCCTCTTTCCGGTAAGAGCATCCTTGCAATTGCATTAGCTCTTGCGGTCGTAATAATGGTCGTTCTGGTCCTGTTCCTTCCGGCGTTCAGGGTAAGAAATACCCATGTCGAGGGTAATGTTGTCCTGACGGACCAGGAGATACTTAAAGCTGCCGGACTTGAATATGATGCACATCTTATGAGCGGCGTGAGCGGCAATATAATCGATATCTTAAGGCTTGATTACGGCAAGACCGAACAGAAGATCAAAAAGGAAAATCCCTATATCGAAGATATCAGGATCACCATAAAACTGCCCTCTACGGTAGATATCACAGTAAGGGAAAGAAGCAAAGTCTGCTATATCAGGACGCCTGACGGCTATGCCGCTCTGGACAGGGACGGAATAGTCCTGGAACTTTCTTCGTCTGATGCGGGGAGAAAGGTTCAGCCTGTTATCTGCGGCCTTAATGTTAGGTATGCTGAACTCGGAAAACCCGTAAAGATCGACAACATAAAGGATTACAAGAAAGCGATAATCGTGCTCGGAGCTATCCTGGCGGCCGATAACGCGAGTGTCGGCGGGGATTATTCAATGTTCGAGAATACTTCCGAAGTAAGGATCCTTCCGAGCGGATATATCTTCCTTACGATATATTCTCCTTCGGGCAACCTTATCCAGATAAAGCTGAACGGTACGGATTCCATCGGAGATGATATGGCCTGGCTCTTGTATGCATTTAATGCCGACGCATTTGACAAAGTAACCGTGGACGGGGCCCTTGATATGACCGGAGATGAGTATATTTTCGACGAATATGATTGAAAATACACGGTTTTAAAGATTTAGTGATAAGCTTTATGTGAAAGTTTCTTTACATTCACTAAGTATTTCTTATGGTTTGTATTGATTGAAACTTGTGTTTGGGTTAAAATTTTGAATGGTTAATAATATTTATTTAATCAAGAATTCTTTCAATTATCGGTTGGAACTATAAAAGAGTACGGAGGAACAAAAGGATGTCTGAGAGCAAGCACAGCTATTCAATGGACGAATCTAATGTTGCAAGCATTAAGGTAATCGGCGTAGGCGGCGGCGGAAGCAATGCTGTAAACCGCATGGTCGAGAGTGGTGTCCAGGGCGTCACGTTCATCGCTATCAATACAGATAATCAGGCTCTTGCACGCAACAAGGCAGAGATCAAGATACAGATCGGCGAGAAGGTTACAAGAGGCTTAGGATGCGGAGCAGATCCCAGTGTCGGTGAGAAGGCCGCAGAAGAGTCCAGAGATGAGATCGCAGAAGCTATTGCCAATACAGACATGCTCTTCATCACGGCAGGCATGGGCGGCGGAACCGGTACAGGTGCTGCTCCCGTAGTTGCCCAGATCGCAAAAGATCTCGGAATCCTCACAGTAGCAGTTGTTACAAGCCCGTTTACATTTGAGGGCGCTAAGAGAGCCGCTAACGCAGAGCGCGGAATCAGAGAACTCCAGAAGTCAGTTGATTCCCTCATTATAGTTTCCAATGATAAGCTCCTCGACGTAGTAGATGACAATACAAGCTTCGAAGAAGCATTCAATATGGCAGATCAGGTACTGAAGTTCGGTGTCGCAGGTATTTCCGACCTCGTAGCTATCCCCGGACTCATCAACCTCGACCTTGCAGACGTTACACGTGTTATGAAGGATGCAGGCATCTGCCACATGGGTATCGGCCGCGCTTCCGGTGAGGACAGAGCTACCGTTGCCATTAAGCAGGCTATCAATTCACCTCTCCTCGACACAACGATCGATGGAGCTACAGGTGTTATCCTTAACTTCACAGGCGGACGCGGAATGCGTCTTTCCGAGATCGATGCAGCTTCATCCATCGTTCGTCAGGCAGCAGCTCCCGAAGCTGAGATCATTGTCGGTGCCGTTGTTGATGATTCACTCGAAGATGAGCTCATGATCACAGTAATCGCTTCCGGCTTTGACGGAACTGTAAATGCTTCTGCAGGACACAGAGCAAGCACATCGGTTCTCTCCAGAGAGAATCCTACCTTGATCACATCCAGACAGCCTGCAGCTCCCCAGCCGAGAACAGACTATACTCCCAGACAGGCTGAGCCTGCACCCGTACCGGTACAGAGAGCACAGCCCGGCTTCAGATTCGGAGATGATTCCGTAGCCCAGCCCGCACCTGCACCCGCACCTGTTCAGCAGGTACCCGTACAGCAGGTTCCGGTACAACAGGTTCCTGTTCAGCAGGTTCCCCAGCAGCCCGTTCAGATGCCTGCTCAGCAGCCGGTTCAGATGGGCGGCAGACCTCAGGCTAACGTAGCTCCCCAGGCTGATGAGAAGGCTCAGAAATCTGCAAAGCCCTGGTTCATGTTCGGTAAGGACGGCCAGTAATTTAGAGGAGAAGTTGCGTGATCTGTCCCAAATGCGGCGAGAACGATGACAAGGTCCTGGATTCAAGACCGACGGATGACGGGTTTGCAGTCAGAAGAAGACGTGTTTGCCTTGTTTGCGGTGCCAGGTTCTCCACTATCGAAAAGATAGAAGGCCTAAAGCCTATGGTTGTTAAGAAGGACGGATCCAAGCAGCCATATGATCCGGACAAGATATTAAGAAGTCTGGATGTTGCCTGCCAGAAACGCGGCGTGTCACAGCAGGTCAAGGAGAATATCTGTTCTGACATTACCCATTTGGTGGACGGAAGGTTTAATAAAGAGATAACCTCGTCAGAGATAGGCGAGTTTATTATGTCGAAGCTTATGGATATAGACCGCGTGTCTTATGTCCGCTTCGCATCGGTATATAAGAACTTCACTGATCTGGATTCTTATACTGCCGAGATCAACAATTTCGACGTCTCAAGC
This sequence comes from Saccharofermentans sp., assembly GCA_045532275.1. Classification (GTDB taxonomy): domain Bacteria; phylum Bacillota; class Clostridia; order Saccharofermentanales; family Saccharofermentanaceae; genus Saccharofermentans. The sequence goes on from JAZSFQ010000047.1 coordinate 36,332, forward strand.
GGTGCTGACGGCGAAGGATAAGAGGTTTGCGGCCAGAGTCGCAAACAGGAAAACCTAAGAAGTTATAGAGCAGGGGTGATCTTATGGCTGCTAACAAGGTTTTGCTCGTTGACGATGATCCGGGCATCATTGAAGTACTTAAGCTTTATTTTGAGAAAGAGGGATATCAGGTTTCCTCTTGTATGCAGGGCGACAAAGCCGTTCCGGCTTTCCACAGTTTCGCACCTGACATCGTTATATTGGATCTCATGCTTCCGGGCATGGACGGTAACGATATCTGCCGTGAGATCAGAAAGACCTCTGACTGTCCTATCATCATGCTGACGGCCAGGACTGATACCCTGGATAAGATCGTCGGTCTGGAGCTTGGTGCTGATGACTATATTCCCAAGCCGTTTGAGCCTAAGGAAGTCCTCGCGAGAGTAAAGGCTGTCTTAAGACGTACGGATAAGCGTGACGCAGCGCCTGCCGCTGCAGAGAGCAAAGACGGTTCCACAGATGTTATTACCTATCCCGGCTTTTCAGTTGATAAGATCCGCTACGTTGTAAGTGTTGACGGCAATGAGATATATATGCCGCCCAAGGAACTTGAACTTCTGTTTTTCCTTGCTTCCAATCCGAACAGGGTATTTACCAGAGAGCAGCTCTTGGAGAACGTTTGGGGTTATGATTTCTACGGAGAATCACGTACAGTAGATGTCCATATCAAACGTATCAGAGAGAAGATAGAGAATCCCGACAGGGAGCAGAACTGGAGCATTAAGACTGTCTGGAGCAAGGGTTATAAATTCGAGACGAGGTAAGTGATTAATGGCGCCGAGAGCTGACGGTAAGCAGATATCGGCGGGCTTTGCCGTTTTTCTCATATCATTTCTTGTACTGACGACTTTGATTGTTTTTGCGGTCTTGTTGTTTCTTTCGTATGAGAATATGTATAACAACCTCATAGTAAAGGTGGAATCCGATACCAGATCTGCTGCAAATGACCTGGCTTCGGACATTACCTCCATTACCTCTCTTCAGAGCATTCCGTTCGAATATACGATAAACGATGACGGTTCTGATAATTTCAAGAATTCCAGGATCATAGATAAGTTCGTTAATTCCCAGACATACCGTTCGAACGGTTCGGTTTATATTACGGACAAACAGGGGAAGGTATACAGCCGAAATTCCTTTGTTATAGATGTGGCGGATAACCTTCTGACTACTGAGAGCGGTCCGATGATGATATCCCAGCCGGATGTGCTGGAACTCCTTGAACAGGCCGATAAAGACGGTTTCGCCAGGACAGGATCCAGCAATACCGGAAGAGTTGTTTCCGTTAACTGCGTCAAGATATCCGGAACGCCGTATTTTTGTATCGTCAGCAACAGCGAAGATACTAAGCAGACGAAGATGGAATATGTAAATATCATATTGATTCCTTCCATGGTCGCCATGATAATCGCCATCGTTCTTTATGTAGTATTCGTCTATTTCAGCCTTAAGCCCGTAAAAGACATCTCACAGGCGATTGCAAAGGTCGCAGAGGGCGACTATTCTGTCAGGGTCAGCCCGAAATATTCAGATCCGAATGACTATACGACACTGTCCGTATCCTCAGAGTTCACGGAGATGGGCCGTACCGTTAATAAGATGATCGAATCTCTGGAGAATCAGGAGCATGACAGGGAGATGTTCATATCATCCATAGCCCATGACATAAGGACTCCGCTTACATCGATAAACGGTTTTGTAACGGCGATGCTCGACGGAACCATACCTGAAGATAAGACTCCGCATTATCTCGAGCTTATCAAGCAGCAGACCGACAGGATCAGGACACTTGTAACGCAGATGACGGAAGCTTCTTCGCTATCACATCCGGATCCTGAAATGATGGAGGAATTCAATATCAACGACATGATCAATGATATCGTTGATAACCTTGAAGCTCAGCTTACCGATAAGCAGATCAGAGTCATCAAGTCGCTGGATCCCGGCCCCGGCATTATGGTATACGGCGAAGCGCAGCAGCTATGCAGGGTAATAATCAACATCATTACCAATGCTATCAAGTTCACGCCTATGAACGGTGAGATCAAGATATCTACCGAGACGAATCCGAAGGCGAGGAAAGTATTCATATCAGTTGAAGATTCGGGTGCCGGAGTAGAGGAATCCAAGAGACAGAGGATATTCGAGAGTTTCTATCAGGCAGACCCTTCCAGAAAGTCGGAAGGCTTCGGTCTTGGACTTTATATCTGCAAACAGATCCTCGCAGGTCACGGTCAGACGATCATATGCGATGAGGGCAGAGAACTGGGCGGCGCAAAATTCGTTTTCTCTTTCCCTTATCCGCCTGAGAAGCAGGAGCAGTGATCTTGGGCAGCAATTACTCGAAAAAGAAGGCTCTTGCAAATCAGATCTATACCGCCCTGTCAACGGAATTTCCCGACAGTGCATGCTCACTGGACTACGATTGTCCGCAAAACCTCGCCATAAGGGGAATATTGTCCGCACAATGTACCGATAAGAGGGTTAATATAACTGCAGCGGCTCTTTTCGCGAGATACCCCGATATGAGATCGATTGCGGAAGAAGATCCCGAAGTGATCGCAGCCGTTATAAAGCCATGCGGTCTTACGGCATCTAAGACCAGATCCGTAATGACATTTGCGAAGAAGATGACTGAAGAATGGGTCGGAACGGTTCCGAATGATGTTGATCAGCTGATGGAAGTTCCGGGAATCGGGAGGAAGATCGCCAACCTCATAGTAGGAGAGATCTACGGAACACCTGCGGTCGTTGTGGATACGCACTGCAAGCGAGTAATGAAAAGGATAGGCATAACCGACAGCGATGATCCTGCCGGTGTTGAGAAGGATATTATGAAGGCTTTTCCGGAAGAACAGTGGATCAGCATCGGACATCTTTCGGTCGATCTCGGGAGAAAGTACTGCACGGCCAGATCTCCCAAGTGTGATGAATGTCCGTTGGCTTCTTTCTGCAGAAGGAGGATATAGAACAATGGCGACGATTCATTTGTCTAATCCTGTTACCGATCTATACGGTATCGGTCCTTCGGCTGAAGAGAAACTTGCGAAGCTGGATATATATACGATATATGATCTGATAACTTTTATTCCCTGGCGTTACGATGACTGGTCGAATATAGGAACGATTTCATCTTTTGATGTGTCAGATCATTTTGATGACAATGCTGGTTATGATCTTTCGTTCAGGGGAACGATCACCACCAATCCTTCCGTTAATGTCACGAGCAGGAAGAAGCCTTTAAGTTTCTTTGTAAGTGACGGCACGGGAAGGATCAAGCTTACGTTTTTTAATTCTCCGTATCTTTCGGGCAAATTCGCATTGGGTGATGAATGCTTCGTGCACGGTTCCGTTACTCTCTTTAACGGACAGATGCAGATGGTAAATCCCTATATCGAGAAGACCGAGAAAGTGGAAGACAGCGCGCTTGTAAGACCTGTATATCATCTTACGGCAGGCCTTACTTCCAACAATATTTCCAAGTGGGTTAAGACGGCCCTGAAGTTATGCGGAGACGAGCTTCTGTCATGCATCCCTGTCAGCATAGCGGAGCAGAAAGGGTTTGTACCGCCGCGCCAGGCATATGAGACAGCGCATTTCCCTGCTTCACTCGAAGAAGCCCGCAAAGCCAGGGAACAGCTCGCGTATGAGGAACTTATACTTTTGGGTATCGGAATGAAGCTCTACAGTTCCGGCCATGGCGTAAAAGAGATCGCGGAACAGGTGATCCCTTCAGGCCAAGGCGGCATAGACAGTGATTCACTGAACAGATGGAGAGTCATCAAGAGCAATCTCGGATTTGCTCTCACGGATGACCAGACCGCCGCATTCCGCGATGTCCAGACGGATCTTATGTCCACCACTCCGATGAACAGACTGATCCAGGGGGACGTAGGTTCCGGTAAGACAATGGTCGCAGCGCTCTCAATGCTGATAACCGCATTGATGGGCAAGCAGGCAGTGCTTTTGGCGCCGACTTCCGTACTCGCGACCCAGCACTATAAGACGATCTCAAATCTTATGAGAAACAGCGGAATGGAGCCTGTCCTTCTGCTCGGCAAGACCAAAGCTTCAGAGAAGACAGAGATAAAAGAGAAGATAGCTGACGGCAGGGCAAGGGTTATCATCGGAACGCATGCGCTGCTTACGGATGATATAAAGTTCAATGACCTTGCTCTTGTAATTGCGGATGAGCAGCACCGTTTCGGCGTTAAGCAGAGGGAGAAGCTCCTGTTCAAGGATACTTTAAAAGACGGAACGGTTAAGAGCGTACATAATCTGATCATGACTGCCACGCCGATCCCCAGGACTCTTGCCATGGTCATTTACGGGGATATGGCGACATCCGTGATCAGGCAGAAGCCGAAGGGACGCCAGGAGATCACTACATGGTTTGTCAATTCTAAGAAGAGCAAAGCGATAGAAGAGATGATGAGCATAAAGCTCGCTGCTGGTGAGCAGGTCTATATCGTTTGCGCCAAGATCGATACGGATGAGGCTGAAGCAGGCGCCGACAATATGATAGGCGAACCCGTTACCGGAGATGATTCCGTAACCAGCATTTTCGAGATGAAGAAGATCGTGGATTCAATGAGTAATCTCTCGCAGTATTCGAGCGCGGTCCTTTACGGTTCAATGAAGGAAAAAGATAAGCTCGATACGATGGAAAAGTTCATTTCGGGCGATATAAAGATACTCATATCCACAACGGTAATAGAAGTCGGCGTCGATAATCCTAACGCCAATGTAATGATAATAATGGATGCTGACCGTTTCGGGCTTTCGACACTTCACCAGCTGCGAGGAAGGATCGGAAGAGGAGATAAGAAATCATTCTGCCTTCTTGTATCCGAGTCCAGATCTGAACTGGCGCTCTCGCGTATGAAGATGATGTGCGAATCATCAGACGGTTTCGAACTGGCCGAGAAGGATCTCGAATTAAGAGGACCGGGAGATTTTTACGGAACAAGACAGCATGGTATTCCTACATTAAGAGCCGCGAACCTGTATACTGATATGAAGATCGCCACGGAGGCTACCGAGGCTGTTAACAGGATAATTGAAGCAGGCGGCGAAGAAGCTGACCGCCTGAATGATGCGATAAAGAAAATGTTCGAACTGAGGTTCGCAAGGAAGATGGAGCAGATCTGATGCCAAGAGTAGTAACGGGAAGGTTCAGAGGAACTGTATTGCAGGCGCCTGAGGGGGACAAGACAAGGCCTACCACTGACAAGGTAAAGGAGGCACTGTTCTCGATTATCCAGGCTGATGTGCCGGGTTCTGAATTTCTGGATCTTTTCTCGGGCTCCGGACAGATCGGTATAGAAGCTTTAAGCCGCGGTGCCAAGCGTGTGACACTTGTTGAGAGGAGCGGCCAGGCAGCATCCGTAATTGCAAAGAATATCATCAAGATCAGGATGGAAGGCTCTGACGAGATAAGGGTTCATAAGAAGAGTACTGCCCAGGCTTTGGAGCTTTTAGGGCAAGCCGGCGAGAAATTTGATATTATATTCATGGATCCTCCCTACAAGGACGTGCCGCTAAGGCTGGAAGAGACTGCGAAGTTCATTAAGGATTTCGGTATGCTGGCTCCCGGTGGTATGCTTATCGTCGAACACGATAAAGATTGCGAAATGCCTGAGGAAATAGGCGGTCTTAAGTGTGTTCGTTCTTGTAGTTACGGTCTTACAGTGATAACATTTTTTAAGATATAAATATCGGAGGATAGGACTTTTGAAGGTAATGCTCTTCCCGGGGACATTTGATCCCTTTACAAGAGGTCACAGGGACATCGCCAGAAGAGCTTCAAAGCTCTGTGATAAGTTGGTTGTCGCTGTTATGGAGAATGCCGCCAAAAAGCCTTTATTCACTCCGGAAGAGAGAGTTGAACTCATTAAGCTCTCATTGAAGAACGATGGTCTGGATAACGTCGAAGTAATGGCCTGGGGCGGCCTTCTGGTCGATCTTTATCAGAAGCTCGGCTGCTGCGCTTCCGTAAGAGGGATCAGATCCGAGTCCGATTTCAGATATGAATCGGAACATGCTCTTGCCAACCGCCTGCTTTTCGCAGGATACGATGCGGTCCTTCTGCCCTGCAGAGACGATCTGTCGCTTATCAGTTCTTCTATGGTAAAGGAAGTCGGTTCATACGGCGGAGACATTTCAAAGATGGTTCCTGCTGAGATATTGGATTTAGTTAAGGAAAAACTTTTGAAAGGAAGGAATTAATAATGGAGAACAGCAATTTCAATCAGGGCGGACAGCGCTACGACGCAATCAAACATATTGATTATCTTATCGATATGGTCAAGGATGCATCAAGTGTTCCTTTCTCGGATAAGTGCTCTATCGAGAGAACAGAGACTATCAATTCACTTCAGATCCTTAAGAACAACCTTCCGGCTTCTGTCGCACAGTCAAATGATATTGTCGCAAGAGCGCAGGATATAATCAGCACGGCCAGAGAGAAGAATAAGAAGATCATCGATGACGCTAACCGCATGTATGCCATGAAGGTCAACGATCACGAGATCACAAGAGGTGCAAGGGAAGAAGCTGCGCAGATAATTGCCAATGCCGAGGCCCAGGCTGAAGAACTCAGAAGAAATGCACACCTTTACGTAAAGACCCTGCTTGAGAACGTTAATGAGACTCTCTCAGATAATATTGCGAAGATCCAGACAAATCTTTCTGAGATCAATTCCACTCTTGAAGATAAAGAGTAACGGTTTTTAAGTTTTAAGTTTTTAAAGCGGCTGCGGATGATCTGCGGCCGTTTTGTTTTAAATATTCTGAAGCCAAACCGCTTCATATGTCGTAAAATATTAAAAAATACGCTTTGAAAATGCCAAAGGAGGTGTATTTCATGATCCTTGGAATAGAGATCCAGAACTTCGATGTTTTCGACAAGGATAAGGCCGGAATACTGATCGATGATCTTATCGCCGGGAGGGAGTCAGGAAGCACTTCGAATCCGCTTCGCGGTCTTAATGCGCTTATCGGCCGTAACAATACAGGCAAGACTTCTTTTATGGGGTGTATGGCATTCCTGAAAGACTGTATTACTCAGGGCTGCGCGGTCGCTTCGATCATTTACGGAAGACCGGGTTTTGCGAATATGACGCCGGACATCTCACAGCCTTCCGTGTTCAGGGTGTTTTTCAAACTTGAAGATAAAAAGACAGGTGAGCCCAAGTTCATACAGTATGAACTCGGAATAGTTACCAGCAGGTACATGAGCCCGGTCATAGATGAGGAAAGGATCATCATGGCCGTTGATATCGAAGGCGAGAAGAAGCCTCTGACCATTCTCGATATGAAGGGTGGTGAAGGATATATCATCAACCTTGAGGACGTTGCGGATAAGACGAATATAGGCGTCGAGGACGAGCATCTGACTGCTTTGAGTCTTTACGGAAAGATAACCGGATACAGGGATTTCGTCTCATTATATAAAGAGATATCCGGGTGGTTCTTTTGCAGTTTTTCATCGGAAGAGCAGAGCTCATATTTCTATGAAGGCGGCGCGCCGGGTGGTCACAAGCACCTTAACAGTACGGGCTCGAATGTCGGAAACGTGCTTGAATATATCAAGATGAAGGATGAAGAAGAATATGAGCGTATCGTTGCCGAGATCAAGGATAAGATCCCCGCGATGAAACGCAAAAAGAATCTTCCGCTGGCACTTAAAGAGAGCCCGGATAAACTCTTCTTGTATCTTCTGCTCCTTCGTGATTCCAATCCGAGATCGACGATTTTTATCGAGACGCCGGATAAGGATCTTTACCATGACATGGTGGATGTCCTGAGCGATGAGATGCGCGATTATACGATGAAGAACCATTACTGTCAGATAATCTTTTCAACGCATAATCCGTACATTATCGAGTCATTGTCTCCGAAGGAGATATGGATGTTCGAACGCTCTTTCGAAAAAGAAGACGGCGACGTAAGGATACGCTGCGCAGGAGAAGATCCTCTTGTTATGGAGATGTTCAATCAGGGTGTCGGAATGGGCGCTATCTGGTATGGCGGACACCTGGATTCCAGACCTGAAGATGACTTATAAAGGCGATATTTATGCTGATAGAAATACTTTCAGAAGATAAGTCCGGTGCAGTCGTTGTACAGCGCCTCGCCGAACGCATAGCAGAGAATGAAGGAATAAGCGTTAATGTTAATGTCCATCCCCACAGGGGATGCGGCAGCCTTCCTAAAGACATGAAGGAAAAACCGCCGAAGTTCGCAAGCTCGCTTTTGGATCTTCTTCCCGCAAAGCTCAGAGCTTATAACAAAGTCTACGGCGGGAAAGAAGTGATCCTGATAATCGCTCTTGATTCGGATGACAACGATCCTCAGACCATACGGCAGGAGATCTATTCATGCGCGTCGGTTTTTGCGCCTGATATCAGAAGCGTCGTCGGTTTGAGCACGGAAGAGGTCGAGGCATGGATGCTCGGTGATAAAGCTGCTGTCTATGACGCATATCCCGATTGCAAAAAAGAGATACTGGATGCCTACGTTCAGGATTCTGTCTGCGGGACATGGGAGGTCCTCTGTAGAGTTATAAGCGACAATGCCGAGGAACTTATTGAGATCGGGTATCCCGCGATCGGTCATTACAAGGCTTTGTGGGCTGAGAACATCTCAAGGTATATGGTTCCTCAGAAGAACGTCTCGCCAAGCTTTAATACGTTTAAGATGGCCCTTATAACTGCATTGAAGAATCCGGTTCCCATCTACCGGAGGCGCGAGTTCTGATGGCAAGACATATATATGTCCATAATCCGTTCTGCGCCCGGAAGTGCCCTTACTGTGATTTTTATTCGATCGTTGATCCTTCTCTGACAGAAGAGTTCTATAAATCCGCTATAAGGGAAACAGGGCTTCTTGGCGGCATTATCACGGATTCCTGCGGAATGAATCCTCTGACAGATACGGACAACAGAGATACAGTCTATTTCGGAGGCGGTACCCCGACGCTTCCAGACAGTAAACTCATATGTGCTCTGTTATATGAGATAAAAGAATCTTTTGGTATTTCTGAAGAAGCGGAGATAACGATAGAAGCCAACCCTTCATCCGTATCGGAAGAGAAACTGGCTGACTATAAACGGGCTGGTTTTAACCGCATTTCCCTGGGCATTCAGTCTTTAGACGATGAAGTGCTAAAGACCCTCGGAAGACTTCATGATTCAAACGGCGCTTTGGAGGCGGTCAAGAAGATAAAGAATGCAGGGTTTGAAAACATATCTGCAGACCTTATCACCGGAGTTCCGGGTGAGACTCTTGACGGTATAAAAAGAGATATCGGGATTTTCCACGAACTCGGAGTAAAACACATAAGCACGTATTCTCTTATGCTGGAGGAAGGCACCGCTTTCTTCGACAGATACAGTAAGAATCTGGAAGAGCTGGTCCATCCCGACACCGAGCGTGAGATGTATCACGGTACACGCGAATACTTACAACGCCTGGGATATGAGACATACGAGATATCAAACAGCGCGCTCCCGGGGTATAAGAGCATACATAATTCCTCCTACTGGAATTCATGCGAGTATTTTGCGATAGGCGCCGGAGCTCACGGATATCTGGGCAATGTCAGATACGGCCACAAAGATGATGTGAAGGCTTATATAGAAGAGATGAAGACACTTACCGCAGAAGATTATAAGGTCTTTCTGAACGGCGGTGAAAAGGACTTCAGATCGCTTTATGTCGAAGAGTTACTTACCGAAGAGGATAAGATGCGCGAAGTGCCTTTCCTAAGGCTCAGAACGACTGAAGGGATCCTTCTGGATGAATTCAGAAAAATATTCGGCGTTGAATTTGAAGATGTTTTCGAAAGGGCAGTGAATACCAATATCGAAAAGGGTTTACTGGAGCGCAGATTAAGAACGCTCCGATTAACACGGAGCGGTCTTGATCTTGCTAATAAAGTTATAGAGGATTTCCTCTGATCATCCTTGAGCCTGCTGTGCAGCTTTGTATTTTGCTTCATCGGCTTTTCTTATAGCGGTACGCATTATCTTTCCGCTTGTGGTCTTGGGAAGCTCATCTACAAACTCTATTACTCTCGGATACTTGTAAGGAGCAGTCGCCTGCTTAACGTGGTTCTGGAGTTCTTTTACGAGTTCCGGTGAAGCCTTTTCCTTATATGCCTTTGTGAGGACAATGGTAGCCTTAACTACCTGGCCTCTCATAGGATCGGGAACTGCCGTAACAGCGCACTCAAGGACTGCATCGTGAGTCATAAGAGCACTCTCGACCTCGAAGGGTCCGATACGGTAACCGGAACACTTGATAACGTCGTCATTTCTTCCTACGAACCAGATATAGCCTTCCGGATCTCTCCAGGCTGTATCACCTGTGCTGTAGTCTGCACCGGGCCACTGATCCTCCATTGCCTCAGGATTCTTGTAGTATTCCCGGAAAAGCCCCGTCGGGCGTGAAGAAGCATTCTTGATAACGATATTTCCTACGATACCGTCTTCTACCGGAACGCCGTTGTCGTCAACGAGCTGTATGTCGTAGATAGGAGTAGGCATTCCCGTCGAACCGGGCTTTACATCGATCCAGGGGAAGTTGGCGAAAAGAACGCTTCCTTCTGTCTGACCGAAACCTTCACGGATCTCAAGTCCGGTAGCCTTCTGCCATTTGTAGAATACTTCAGGATTCAAAGGCTCACCTGCCATGGAGCAGTGCTTGATGGAAGAGAAGTCATACTTTGTGAGGTCTTCCTGGATCAGGTATCTGTAGATCGTGGAAGGACCGCAGAAAGAATTGAGCTTGAGCTTTTCCATGATCTCGAGCATTCTCGAAGCGGTGAACTTCTGTGTATCGTAAGTAACGTTAACTGCGCCGCAGATCCACTGGCCGTAGATCTTGCCCCATGCGAACTTAGCCCAGCCTGAGTCAGCCTGTGTCAGATGCCTGCAGCCGTCGTAAACCTGCTGCCAGTACTTGGCGGTAACGATATGACCAAGAGGCAGTGTGTAATCGTGCAGTATCATCTTAGGCTCGCCTGTTGTACCGGATGAGAAGTAGATCATCATCGGATCGCTGTTGTGTGTCGCTTCATCGCCTGTGGGACGCTCGAAAACAGGGGAGGCGTTGTTCATATCGTCGGTCAGTGATCTCCAACCCTCGGGTGCCTCTCCGATAACGCTGCAGTACTGTACAGTCTTGCAGTCAGGACGCGCCTTGTTAACGTGCTCTATGATCTGCGGATCGTCAGCACAAACGATCATCTTAACGTCTGCGGCATTGCAGCGGTATACGATGTCGTGATAGAGAAGCTGGAATGTGGCAGGGATAACTACTGCGCCGAGCTTGTGAAGACCTACCATCGTAAACCATACTTCAGGACGCTGACGGAGCATCATGAGGACTCTGTCGCCCTTCCTGATGCCTAAATCCTTGAACATGTTTGCGATGCGGTTACTTTTTTCGCTTACATCGCTGAATGTGAAATGCCTCTCGTTGCCGTCGTCATCACACCAGATAAGTGCTTCCTTCTCAGGATCTTCCTTGGCGTAAACGTCTACAACGTCAAATCCGAAGTTAAAATCCTCCGGTTCTATGATCTTGAAATTCTCTTTAAAGTCCTGATAACTGTCAAATTCAATTCTATTAACAAATCTGCTCAATAAATCCATGGGTATATACTTCCTTTTCTACTTCAATTTTACCGTGTTTTTGGGGTAGAACTGCTAAATCACTCGTTGATTATAGTGAGGAACTTAGCAGTCTCCGTCACGGCTCTCTGTCCGTGAGGCTTTTCAGGATTGAAGTAAATGGAATCTCCTGCCTCGAGAGTGAATTCCCTGTCGCCTACGACGACCTTGATCGCTCCCTCGATGACATAGTTGAACTCCTGACCGCCGTGGCGAACGAGCTCGGCTGTCTCGGACTTCGACAGGGTAACGATCATAGGATCCATCTGTCTGTGCTTGTAATTGAAGGCAAGGGCGCTGAAAGAATAGCCGGGATAACGCTCGACTTTAACTCCGTTTCCGCCTCTTACCACTGTATAATCGTCCATTCTCGGGACATCGCCTGTCATCAGGACGGTAGGATCCACCTTGAAAACGCCTGCCACCTTGTAAAGCAGGCTGATAGGGATCTCCTTCTCGCCATTCTCATATGCTAAATACTCTTCCGTGCTCACGCCGATATTTGCAGCTACTTCTTCGGCTGTTAAGTCAAGGATGTCTCTAAGCTCTCTGATCCTGTCAGATATCTGCTTAATGTATTCGTTCATATTGGCCTCCTGATGATTAGGTGCATTTCATACTTATAGCGATTGAGTATTATACAACATTTTTCGCGCGCGTGCTTATTTAATATATACTAACTCACAGCTGCCCTGTGTCCGAATCTGTCGCAAATCGCGAAAAATCGGCGGTTACGATAGAAAACACGCTGAAATCTGTCGCTGACAAGGTTTTTTCGGATTTTAAGATAGAAAGCCGGCATCAAAGTTTCAATTGACTAACCCAAGAATCCATTGCTAAAATCTTGACCATTGAGGGAGTAGCAGACGCTATATGGCGTTGTTTAAGTCAACATACTGGTTATAACCTGGCTTATTCTTCATTTGCGAGACTCAAGGCGATCATTAAGGTGCCTTGGGTTATTTTTTTGCCCGGGCAGAGAGGATGAACAAAGTGGTACAACTGATAATAAACTCTGTTCTTTTGGGTATAGGACTTGCAATGGATGCGTTCTCTATATCTATTGCCAACGGTATCTTAGAGCCGGATATGAAGAAGAGCAGGATGCTTAAGATCGCCGGTGTTTACGCTGTTGCCCAATTCTTAATGCCTTTGACAGGCTGGTTTCTCGTAACTACACTCGAAGGTATCTTCGCATCTTTCAGTATATTCATACCTTGGATCGCACTTATCCTGCTCCTGTTTATAGGCGGCAAGATGGTCATTGAAGGTATTAAAGAGCGGAAAGGTAAGAAGGAGAAAAAGAAAGATACTACGGCAAAACTTACCTGGGGAGCTCTCATCGTTCAGGGAATAGCTACTTCCATCGATGCTCTTTCAGTTGGTTTTACAATTTCTGATTACTCTGTTTTACAAGCTTTTGCCTCATCTTTGATAATCGGCGTTGTTACTCTTGTGATATGCTTAATTGGTCTGATCTTTGGCAGGAAGATCGGAGAGAAAGTATCAAGCGTTGCTACGGTAATCGGCGGCGCGCTCCTGATACTTATCGGAATAGAGATATTTGTCAAAGGCATTTTCGGCCTATAAGAACGGAGGATCAATATGGCAAAAGTAGCAGTTTTTATCGCAGACGGCAGTGAAGAGGTTGAGGCTATTACGCCCGTAGATCTCTTGAGAAGAGCAAAAGTGGATGTTGATGTGGTATCGGTCATGCCGGCCCTTGAGATCACTGCTTCAAGAGATATAAAGATTACGGCTGATAAACTGCTGGATGAGATAAACTTTGATGATTATGATCTGCTGGTCCTTCCCGGCGGTGTCCGCGGAACCAATAACCTCAATGCCTGCGAGGAACTCAAGAAGAATCTTGTGAGATTTAATGACCAGGGCAAAGGAATAGCTGCGATCTGCGCTGCTCCTACTGTTTTTGCAGGTCTCGGACTCCTTAACGGTAAGACATCTACCTGCAACCCGGGTTTCTGGGAAGAGCTCCGCGCAAACGGTGCAAATGTTATCGAAGACAGCAAAGTCGTTGTCAACGGTAATATCATAACAAGCCAGGCGATGGGCACATCAGTCGACTTCGGACTCGCTCTTGTCGGTTTCCTCTGTGGAGAGGAAAAGAAGGAAGAATTAAGGAAAAACATACGGTTTGGTGCGATTTAACATTGTTATACCGCCTTTTTAGTTGAATAATCAGCGCTAATCAATTACAATAAGGCGCGCACGGAGACGTATCGAAGTGGTCATAACGGGGCGCACTCGAAATGCGTTTGTCGGGTAACCGGCACGAGAGTTCGAATCTCTCCGTCTCCGCCAAAAAGTTTAAGACGATCGGATGAATGTCCGGTCGTTTTTTATTCCGGTTTACCGATCAGCAACAATTGAGCCCTGAGCTGTTGCATAAGCATCAGATCAGTACAGAATTACTGACTTGTTTGTTTTCAGGAAAATGAGATGATAAAGCTATCAAACAAAAATACTTTTCAGGAGGACACAACAATGAAAGACAATGATATGGATAAGAATAACAAGGAACTGTCACTCGAAGAACTTGAGGCAGTCAGCGGCGGAGATATGGCGATGTGGAGAGCCCTGGATGTTATCTTTAACGGTGCTGAAATGTGGCGAGACTTTGATGACCTTGAAGTAGACCTCGGTAAACGCTTCAAACTTATGAAAAAGATCGAAAAGCTTACGGGTATCGAAATAGATCTTCACTGTGTTTGCAATGGCAATAAAGATGTTGTATTCAAAATGCCTGATGGAACAATGCTGAATGAAGATCAGTTTTTAGACTACATTAGAGCAACTTATTCCATGGATGAGATCCTCTCCTGGCATACGATGTAATCTGAAAAACATGCTAAACATTACACTTTAGCTTTTGAATAATGCTTATGTGATTTTTGAAAATGAAGTGTAGAACTTTTGTTAATTGTTCTTGAAAATTATTGAATATAATTATTCAGAAAAATACAATTAATCTTGAGTAATAAATAAATCAATAAGACAGTGGAGAGCATTAATGAAAAGGTTTAAACGGACCGATTATATTATTATTTCGATTATATTGCTGCTTATTATCGGAACTGCTCTCTGTGTTTTTGGAAACAAAACCAACAAAAACAGGAATTCGCTGCAAACGGCAGAGACAGATACCGAGATCACATATGAATCCTTCAATGGTAAAAGGATCGGCATAAGAACTGGAACCAGCTTCGAAGCGCTGACTCTCGAATATTTTCCTGACAGCGAATATTCGTATTATGAAACCGACAGCGACCTTATTACTGCTTTGACGAGTAATAAAATTGACGGATTCCTCGCTGATGAACCGGTAGCGGCCATGATGCATATAGAACACAAAGATGTTGACTATATGAAGGATCTGCTTGTAAATGACGATTATTTCTGGGGTTTCCAAAAAGATTCCGAAAGATCGGAAAAGATACGTGCAGAATTTAATGAGACACTTGGAAATCTCAGGGCGAGCGGTGAACTCGATAATATGAAAGCAAAATGGACGGGTGAAGATGAATCCGTCAAGACGTATGATAATTCTGAACTCTCAGGCGTGAACGGAACTCTTTCGGTAGCTGTCGTACCTGATAAGGTTCCGTTCTCATACATGTCCAACAATGAGATTACAGGTTATAACATTGAGCTGTTAACTATCTTCTGCCGCGAGCATGGTTATGCATACGAACTTGAGATGACACCTGTTCCGGGTATGCTCGCCGGAATTCAATCCGGCAGATACGATATAGGTGCAGGAACTCTCTCATTTACCGAGGAACGCAGTCAGATCATTAATTTTTCTGATGTTATTTATAACGGCGGTGTTGTTATGGTTGCCAGATCAAAAGATCTCGGCACGTCAGGTTCTGCGAGTGCGTCTAAGCACGAGCTTTTCAATGATAAGAGGGTCGGCATACTAACAGGATCAAACTTTGAACCGGCAACTTTGAATTTTTATCCGGATGCCGAATATTTTTATTATGATTCCACCAGTGATCTGATAACAGCACTTAAAACAAATAAGATAGACTGTTTTCTAGAAGATGAACCGGTAGCTGCTGTTATTCATGGTGAACAGCCCGACGTAGATTATATAAGGCAGCCTTTGATTGATGACGATTACAGCTTCTGTTTCCAGAAGGATACACCGCGTTCGGAAATGCTACAGGGTCAGTTCAACGAATATATCGCGAGACTTAAAAGTGAAGGAAAGCTTGATGAACTAAAATACAAATGGACCGAGGGTGAAGAATCTGCGAGAAAATGCGGTTCATATGATCTTACAGGAGAAAACGGCACTCTGTTAGTTGCAGTCATTCCGGATCTCATCCCTTTCTCTTACACTTCTGATAACAAACTTGAAGGATTTGCCGTAGAACTGACATATATGTTTGCCCGGGAATACGGCTATGGTGTCACTTTTGAACAGGCTAGTGTAGCTTCATGCATTGCCGGCCTCTCAGGGGGAAAATACGATATGCTCGCCGGTAGCGTTTCATACACCGCTGAGAGAGCAGAGAGCATAGATTATTCTGATGTTTTCTACAACGGAGGTATCGTAGTCGTAGCAAGATCAGCTGATCTTGATCTTAGTACAGTAGACTCTGGAAAAATATCATTCATTGATTCGGTCAAAGCCGGTTTTACGAAGAACTTCATTACAGAAGCAAGATATAAACTGATATTACAAGGTGTCGGGACGACATGCATAATTACAGGGCTTTCAGTGATCATCGGTTCGATCCTCGCTTTCTTCATATGTCTGTTCAGAAGAACTGACAGTATTCTGGCAAATAAGATAGCAGACCTGTATGTTAAGTTATTACAAGGCACACCTATGGTCGTACTCCTTATGATCCTTTACTATGTCGTTTTCGGCAAATCCGGAATAAATGCCATATGGGTAGGTGTAATAGGCTTCTCACTTAACTTTGCTGCCTATACATCAGAGATCTTACGTTCAGGAATCGAGAGCATAGACGGAGGTCAGAGGGAAGCCGCTTTAGCTTTGGGATATTCAGAGAATCAGGCATTCTTTAAATTTATTTTCCCGCAAGCTTCCGTCCGCCAGCTTCCTGTATACCGCGGCGAGATCATTTCGCTTCTTAAGAACACATCTATCGTAGGATATATTGCGATACAGGACCTTACAAAGATGGGTGACATTATCAGAAGCCGCACTTATGAAGCTTTCTTCCCGCTTATTGCAACGGCAATCATATACTTTATCCTGGCATGGATCATCTCGATGATACTTAACGCAGTCCTTTTAAAGATAGATCCGAGAGCAAAGAAATCGAAGGCAAAGGAGGCTGCAAAAACATGAGTATGATCAAGGTTGAACACCTCCGTAAAGAATATCCGAATGTTATACCTCTTAAAGATGTAAATTGTGAGATAAATAAAGGTGATGTAATCTCCATTATCGGACCTTCGGGAACCGGTAAATCCACATTCTTAAGATGCCTTAACCAGCTTGAACAACCGACATCAGGCACTGTTACTTTCGATGGAGAAGTCATTACGGATCCAAAGTGCAAAATGGAAAAGGTCAGACAAAAGATGGGAATGGTTTTCCAGTCATTCAATCTTTTCGCGAATCTGAACATAATTGATAACATCACAAATGCGCCGGTCAAGCTTCTCGGAATGTCCAAGGAAGAAGCTTTCAATGAAGGCATGGAGCTTCTCAAGCGTGTCGGTCTTGCAGAAAAAGCCTACAACTATCCTGATGAACTCTCAGGAGGACAGAAGCAGCGTGTTGCCATCGCCCGTGCGATTGCCATGAAGCCTGACATGATCCTTTTCGACGAGCCTACATCCGCACTTGATCCTACAATGGTCGGCGAAGTTCTGCAGGTAATCCGTTCGCTGGCAAAAGAAGGAATGACGATGATGATCGTCACTCACGAAATGAAGTTTGCAAGAGATGTTTCCACCCGTATCTTCTATATGGATGAAGGCGGAATCTACGAAGAGGGTACGCCTGAAGAGATCTTCGGAGCGCCCAAAAAGGAAAAGACCCGCATATTTATCAAGCGCCTCAAGCAGCAGCCGCTTACCATCGAAAATGCAGATTTCGACTATATCTCTTACATCTCGCAGATCGAGATGTTCGGCAAGGATAATGCCATTGCTGACAGGACAATCAGAAATCTCCAACTGTTATTCGAAGAAGTTGTAAAGCAGGAGCTTTTATCCCGCGAGAATGTCTTCCCGATCAACATCGTAACGGAATATTCCGAATCCGACGGCGGCATCTCTTTCGTGGCTTCATACGGCGGAGAGAGCTTCGATCCCGTCAAAAACGGCAACGAACTGTCTTCAGCTCTCATAAAGAAAGCATCTTCCACATACGAACATACTTACAATGACGGAAACAACATATTCAAAAGCATAATCAAAAATGAACGATGATACTTACAATGCAAGGAGGCAAAAAGCATGAAACGTATATTATCAGCCCTGATTATCAGTGCTTTACTGATCTTTCCTTTGACAGGATGTGCGGTTCAAACCGCCAAAGCCACAGATAATCCTGCAAATACAGAAGTTAAAAGCGATCCGGTATCGGAAGGTCTGGTTACACCCAGGGAAAGACTCGGTCTTGATGCTCCTGTTTCACCTGAATGGGTTACCTCGCTGCCCGAAGCAGCTACAGCTACGCAGCTTTTCATTGTAGCTCAGGTAAGCGCGGATACTACTGCCTGGGTTTCAATGCATGAGAAGTCTTCTGACGGAACCTGGCACATGATAATGTCTACTCCCGGATATATCGGAAGGAACGGTCTGGGTAAAACAAAGGAAGGTGACGGCATGACGCCTGTCGGAACATTCTCTTTTAACAGAGCCTTCGGTATTGCTGATGATCCGGGATGTAAGATCTCATATGTTAAGGTCGATGACGATACATACTGGTCAGGTGATGTGAATTACCGCTACAATGAACTTATTGACATTAAAGACTATCCTGATCTTAACAAGGATGACAGCGAACACATTGTCGATTACTCATATGAATACCAGTATTGTCTTAATATCAGCTATAACGCAGATGGTACTGCCGGCGCAGGATCTGCGATCTTTCTTCACT
Source organism: Saccharofermentans sp. (assembly GCA_045532275.1). Lineage (GTDB taxonomy): Bacteria > Bacillota > Clostridia > Saccharofermentanales > Saccharofermentanaceae > Saccharofermentans. Next base: position 55,166 of record JAZSFQ010000047.1, read on the forward strand.
GTTTAGGTGACAGAAAACCCAGAACAGGCGGATGCGTGGCAATCCCGATGGATCAGATGTATTTTGTTATGCAGCATGTTGATCCGTCGTGCGTAGTTCTTATCGATTCTCTTGAGAACATGGGCGGCGATTTCTGATTCACGACACAAAAAAGAAAGCCGGCCGGGCATTCCGGCCGGTTTTCTTTTGGGCATCCAATTAATTGATTATAACCGGTGACAGATCATTCGATCGTAAGAATGTCTGAAAAACCCGTAACGTCGAAGATCTCCTTAACTTCGGCAGATGCATTGGAAATAACCATCTTGCCTTGCTTGTTCATAATCTTTTGTGTGGAGAGAAAAACTCTCAGGCCGGCACTGGAGATATAATCAAGCTTTTCAAGATCAAATTTAAGATCTGTAACACCTGATAAAGCGGATCCAAGCTCTGCTTCAAGCTGAGGAGCCGTTGTTGTGTCGAGTCTTCCTTCCAGGATGACCTTAAGTGCATTTGCATTAGCGTTCTTTGTGATGTTCAACATAGTTGATCCTCCTTGAATTATTCATCTATTTTATTAAAAACTCTTCCTGATGGTCAACCTGTTTTTTCCGTCAGAGTATTCATATGAGACATCATCCATACTCTTTTTGACCATAAATATTCCAAGACCTCCGATGGGTCTGTCTTCAACTGAAAGCGTGATATCGGGATCATCTTTTTTCAACGGATCATAGGGAATGCCTTCGTCTTCGAATGTAATCATTGCATTTTTAGAAGAAGGATCGGTTTCTATATAAATGGTTGCTTCTCCGCTGCCTGAAGGATAAGCATAATGGGCAATGTTAACAAAGATCTCCTCGATGGCTACATCGATCTGCATCTGCGCTTTGGCAGAGCACCCTGCTTCCTCGAGTATGCCATCGGCAAAAGCCAATACCTTATCGAGTTCTGAGACGTCGGCGGTAACTTTGAGCTGTTTCATAGAATTACTCCTTATATCATGTGTTTCCTGAACCCCGTTATACTTAATGCACAGCATTGTTATGTCATCAAATTGCTCGGCATCGCCGGAGAATTTGTCAATGGTGTCCTTTACATTTTGATCTAGTACTGCAACGTCACCGTCGCAGGGCAGATCAAGCGCTTCCAGCATCCGCTTTTCACCGAATAGTTCTTTTGATGTATTATTGGCTTCTGTTACTCCGTCAGTATAAGTATAGATGATGTCTCCCGGATTTAGCTGTAAGCACTTTTCCTTATATGGAATTCCTTCCATACATCCTATGGGCGGCGAATGGTGTTCCTTTATAAGTTCGAATTTGCCTCCGGCTCTCATAATTGCCGGATACTCGTGACCGGCATTCGCATATCTCAGTTCGCCGGTCGAAATCTTAAGTACACCTATCCATACAGTGACAAACATATTAATATCATTAGCTTCGCAAAGCTGATTGTTAACGGAAGACAGTATTTTCGAGCAGTCATTATAATCTGAAAGACCTCTGTTCTTGATAAGCGTTTTCGTGACCATCATCATTAAAGCGGCTGGTATACCTTTACCGGATACATCGGCTATTGTGATAACCAGGTGATCCTCATCAGGCATATAGAAATCATAGAAATCTCCTCCGACTTCTTTTGCTGCATTCATTGAAGCGTGAAGGTCAAATTCTTTTCTCTCGGGAAACGGAGGGAAAATATGAGGGAGCATATTCTCCTGAATGGTATTGGCCATTTTAAGTTCGTTGTCGGAAATCGAACGTTCCCTGTTCTGGATAACATTTAACACACAGTACATTAAAAGCAGTACGAGCATTATTACCGGACTCGACAAAGACAGTCCGTAGGTAAAGACGGTGAGGATACCGACCGCAAGCGGGAAGAAGGCATAGAGATACAAGGTGACGATCTGATATGTCTTGAATCTTTTTCTTGCCATGAACACAAGAATAAGTGTAAGTATCATGGTAGTGTAAGCATAAAGATTAGACAGCAGATACCAGGGACCGCGCTGATAATGACCGTCAGCTAAGATCGAGAAATAGTAACCGAACAAAGGATTTGCCAGTCTCATGACTACGGCTCCGATAAGACCGCCTGCAAGGATGAAGTTGAATCTGTTGAGCTTTTTATGATCCAATCCGAGATAAGAAACGACATAGCGCCAGAACATGAAAGCCATTACAGGAGCCCCCATGTAGTAAAACGTGTTGGCAACAGTATTGAGGTATATTTGTGACAGATCTCCGTCGACCAGCCAGCAGACCTCATCCAAAAAAGCTGAACAGAAGCTTGTAAACAGCAAAATAAGGTAGTTGTTCAGGTTTTTTTCATTCCGGGATTTATCAACCACGCTGCAGATAAAGAGTACATAACCTAAAGCCATGCAGGATATATCAGCGGAAATATTTATGATACTTGTTACTGGCAAAGACCCTGTGCGTAGAACTGTCAGAAACTTGTAAATTCCTATAACAATGCATGAAATAAAAAACAATGATGCCAGCAGTGCGCTGATATTAAACTGTTTCTTTCCTAAGGACATATGCACCTCATAAGGTATTAATATTTGCATTATAACCTCTAAATGACAGCAAATATATTACATATACATATGCAACCGGTTCCTTTATTCCATATCAAGTACTTCTTTTACGAGCGAATATTTGTCTTCATCCCAGGTTTTGAAGTCTTCTGTGAGAAGACCGCCGGTATCGGGAGATTCAGGATTTAAGCACCAGAATGAAAAATTCAGTCTGTATCCGGCAATCAGCTGCCTAATGCATTTGAGCCATTTCAAGGTCTCTTTATCCATAAAGCCGCCCCATTCTCCGATAAGAACGGGTGAGATATCTTCTTCAACCAAATACATCCAACGTTCATGCCAGACATCCTTAAGCAGTGACTCGCAGGTATAGTCTTTTTCAAACCACGGCTGCATAAAGACCGAAGGTCCGTATTCATGGACCGAATAAACGATCTGTCTGTTGCGTCCGGGATCTGAAAGATCTATGGGATGATCCCTGACGCCCATGAGATTTCCGCCCCACCATGTGTTGTAGTAATCTTCAGGATCTAAAGACGTAAAGTTATTCGTTTCAATATTTTTCGGATATATCTGAATTCCTTCTATTACTATAAGGGCGTGGGGATTTCTGTCGAGTATTACTTCTGAAGCTTCTTTGGCGAACCGCTTCCAGTTATTGACGTCATCTGAATCATTCCATATTGCTCTGAAAGATTCTTCTGCGCCTCCGTGAGGCTCATTCTTGATGTCATATGCAACGACTGTATCATTTTCCTTATATCTGTCAGATATCCAGGCCAGGGCATTCTTGAATTGGTTCTCGCTTATCTTATCCGTATACCATAAGGGATAAAGATGACCCATAAGTCCGGTTTCTGTCGAATGGATGTCGATCATTACTCTGATGCCGTTTTCTTTGCATAGAGACAGGACAAGATCAAAGATTTCCAGACTGTTCAAACCGGTAAGTTCCGGATTGATTTCAGGATCAAATACTGCGGCCGGATAGGTATTGTTCCTCCATTGAAGCAGTAGCTCACACGAAACCGGGATCCGCATGAAGTTAAATCCGCGTTGACTGATCTGACTTACCATATCTGAGAGATTGCAATGCTTGAGCCCGCCTAAGGCGTTTTCGCCTGTGTTGTATCCGAACCAGTTGATGCCTTTGAGCCAGACTTCATTTCCCTTGAGATCCACTATCTTGCTGCCTTTGGTAGTAAGCCATTTCTTAGAGCGTGAAGAGAAATAATTGCTGCCGAAATTGTGATCCGCCGCACACTTGATAAGACCGTTTGATACATTGCTGAAATCAATGCCGTACTTTCTTGCTTTGCTGCAATCCATCCACAGATTGTGGCCGCCCGGTGCATCAACCAGCTTTGTGTTTTTGCCAAGATAAGTAAGAAATCCTGAAGTGATCTCATATATCGATCTGTCTGTTTCGGAACCGAAGTTATAAACTCCTCCGGGAAGAGTTATTACCCGTTCCATGTTTTCAGCGACTTCCTTAAGGTAAGTAACCCCTCTGTATTGCCCGGAACTGAAAGATAAGGCATCGGATCCTAAGACGAGCGTAAAATAATCCGGTCTTCCTTCATAGAAGTCGTACATCCATTCAGCTCTCAGCATTACAGAGGATGGCAGTATATCAAGGACGCGTTCTTCCATCTCGAGCTTATGTCTTGCATAAACATTGCCCGGTCTGGCATCTGATTCGGTATATGGACCTTCAGACTCACAGGAATTGTAGACCTGATCGGAACTGAAGCATATGAGTTTACGGTCGGAAGATGCCTTCGCAAGTGCTGTGGGGATAATAACGTTTGCCTTATAGGATGCATCAGGGTCAGACTCACAGACCCGCATATCTGAGATTGCTGCCGTATGGATAATAACGTCAGCTCCGCTCTCGTTTACGATCCGTCTGATATCATCTTCAGATTTGTTGCGCAGTGAAGGACAGGCGACCGCATCTTTGCACATCTCCATTATCTTGTGTCCGACAAATCCGTTAGCGCCTGTAACCAGGATCCTCATAAGTGAAACCTGCCTCCCATATAAAAATATTATATTTCAGCTTGTCTGACGTAGCGAGGATATTCTGAAAAGATTAAAACAATTCTTAACATTTCTAAACAAATATTTAATACAAGAAAATAGAAAGAATAGTTGACAATTGTTAGAATCTAGTCAGATTCAGAAAAAAGGGACACGGCTGATGAAAGAAAAATTCCTTATGGTCCGCCCGTACTACGGCGTAAATATACATACAGATGCTCAGGGCGAATACGGAACTGTGCTGCTCAGTGAAGAGATCTATCCGGATCTTCCTATGCTTGTTTCTGCCACTATACTTGACCGTTCAGATGATCATGAAGTCAAAATGATCGATGCCTATGTAGAAGAACGCATGCTGCCTGACGAGCTTATCGAAAAGATTGCTTCGATCAGATACGACAAACTTATAATCAAGGTAACTACTGCTTCTGTCAAGAGTGATATAGAACTGATAAAGCAGATAAAGAAAAGATATCCCGGAAGTTATATTATGGCAGCGGGCCAGGTGGCAAAAGACCTGAAAGAATGGCTTTTGCTCAATACTGAGATCGATCAGATCATTGATGAACCGCTTGATAAGTTCATTTACAGATATGTTTACGGTAAGGACGGATCACTCAATGATTTTCCGACTCCTGATTATTCACTTGTAAACTATAAGAATTACTGCGATAACAGCAACCGAATCAGACTTACTATGCTTGCTAGCCGTGGATGCCCTATGAACTGTCTGTATTGTCCTTATATCAAGTATTACAGCAAATATGAATCCAGAGACGTGGATAAGATTATTGGAGATATCAGGGCCCTTATCGGTTTCGGTGCAGAAGTGATCCAGTTCAGGGACCAGTTCTTCACCTGCGATAAGAACAAGATCAAAGAATTGTGCAGCAGGATAATCAGTGAGAATATCAGATTCTCATGGATATGCGAGACGAAGCTTGACAGTCTTGATGAAGAACTTATCGATCTTATGAAGGAAGCTGGCCTGTTCCTTATCTGTTTCGGTGTTGAATCCGGAAATAAGAGCATTCTTGAAGAGTACCATAGTCATAAGGGAGAACTTAAGAGACAGCAGGAAATAGTCGGGATGCTTAAGGATAAAGGTATCCTCACGATGGCTTTCTATATATTGGGTTTTCCTGAAGACACCTGGGAAACCCTGCATGAGACATACAGATATGCCGAAGCGGTCAACAGCGATATCGTTGCATTCAATGAATATACGGAATATAACTTTACGGAAAGTGATGATATTACACCTGATAATTTCTGTGTATTTGAGAATGCAACAAATGTTGTTTCACACTCCCGGCTGACCAGGGAAGAGATCAGGTATGCGATAGATCTTTTCAGTGCGATGTATACGGTAAATCACGACTGTCTTGAAAAAGCTTATACATATAATTATAAGAATGATCAGCAATATAAGGATACTATTGCCCGGATAGCTGAGTGCCCGGGTGATCTGGTGAGCATGAGTGAAAGAATAAGGCAGTTAAGATGATCAACCGTTATGATGAAAAGATAACCAGGAAACTGTTTTTCAGTATGGTGCCTGTACAGATACTTCTTGTAATGTGCGGCGGTGTTAATATCATCATTGACGGGTGGTTCGCGAGCAACATGATCGGACCGGATGCCATTGCGGTTACAGGCCTTTACGGGCCGTTGGCCAAGGTGCTGGATACGATCAATGCACTGCTTTTCGGAGGAGCGCAGATCCTGTGTGGCAAGTATCTGGGTGAGAATACCGTCAAACGTGCGAGAGGGATCTTTACACTTGATATAGTTGCTGTTCTTATTGTCGGTGTGATCTTCACGGTCATCTTTGCATTCTTTCCGTCGGTTGGAGCGGGCATGTGCACGGATCCCGGCAATCCCTTGTTCGGCGATCTTATCCGATATCTGAACGGAATCAGCAGCGGCGTTATTCCGTTTCTTCTGGGCACCCAGCTGACTTCATTTCTCCAGCTCGAGAAGAAAGAGAAATTCGGATACTTCGGTATCGGCGGGATGTTTCTGGCAAACACTGTCTGCGACTATATCTTTATAAAGGTCTTAGATCTGGGAATATTCGGTTTGGGTCTTGCTACGGCAGTATCCAACTGGGTTCCTGTTTTAATCTGTGCCTCGTACTTTTTCAGCAGAAAATCTGTCTTTTTCCTCGATTTCTCTGAACTCCATATCAAGGAACTTCCGGATATTGCCAGGAACGGATTTCCGATGGCAGGCACACAGTTCATGCTCGCATTTAAGGCTATACTCATTAATCTTGTAGTAAGCAAATATGCAGGCAGCGATGGCCTGGCTGCTTTTGCCGCGGTCAACTCATTCGGTTATGTTTACTGGGCTGTTCCGGCAGGAATGTCTTCAGCTCTGGTAAGTCTTGCCAGTATCTATTCAGGCGAGAAAGATAAAAGTGCCATTGAACTGCTTATGAGGATCTATCTGGAGAAGGCAATTCCCGTTGTTGCCGGAGTCGGGGTGATGCTCGCGTTGCTGGCATATCCGCTGACGAATCTGTTCTTTCATGAATTCGACGGCCCCGTCTATTTTATGACACTGGTTGGATTTGCCGTGTTCCCGTTCTATACCCCGTTCTCGACATTTATAGTCGGAATGAGAGATCTTTGGCGGTGCATGGGACATAAGATTGCAGTAAATATAATCGTTGTTTGCGACGGTATCCTTATAGTAACTGCTATGTCATACATCCTTCCGGTATTCTGGGGTATGAACGGCATATGGATAGCTCAGGCAGGAGGATGCGTACTGCTTGCGCTGATCGTATATATCATGGCCTGGATAATGAACGGAAGATTACCTTCTACTATAGCTGATCTATGCTGTTATCCGGATGATTTCGGTGTTGATGAATCGAACCGGCTCAATCTGTCGATCCATAATATGGAGGAAGTGATCAACATATCGGAAAAGGTTATTGAATTCTGCGAAGCACATAATATCGACGATATTACTTCTAACCGAGCCGGTCTTTGCATTGAGGAGCTTGCCGGAAATATAGTAATACACGGATTCCCGGAAAATAAGAAAGGCGTTATTGATATCAGCGTTACCAAATGTGATGAAGAACTGATAATTAAACTTAAGGATAACTGCAGATTATTTAACCCTAAGGAAATAGGTGATCTTTTTACTCCGGAAGATCCGGCCAAAAATATCGGCATCCGTCTCGTCAGAAAAACATGCAAAGAGATGGAATATCATCCGCTTCTTGGCTTAAACGTTTTATCCATCACGATGTGATCTATCTTCTCAAATACTGCGAGGATACAGGAAATTCAAAATAAGTATCGGGATATGGTTCATTCTTTAATGTGAAGTGCCACCATTCGCAATCTATAGGATTGAATCCGTTTCTAACCATTACGTTTTGTAAGATCATGCGGTTTTCATACTGCTTATCGGTAATGCCTTTGTAATCCGGATGTGATCTCTCGTCGAACAGATCAAAAGGGCTTCCCATGTCGACTTCTTTGCCGGTCTTCATGTCCAGCAATGTGAGATCGATCGTGCTCCCTCTGCTGTGTGAAGAGAGCTTCGCGATATAACCCTTGGCGAAAAGCTCCTGTTTCTGGAGATCAGGATAGAAATACGGCTTCATTCTTATGTCCTGGTCTTCAATGCCCCATAAAACGAAGTGTTTTACGGCACATACCGGACGGTATGCATCGAAGACCTTTACACGGTAACCTTGTACGAAAAGTTCATTGCATACTGATTTCATGGCGCGTGCAGCTTCAATTGTAAGAATGGCGCAAGGTTCCTCATAGCCGTCGATCCGTTCACCGATGAAGTTATATGTCGAGAAATACCGGATCTCCTGAATAATGTGAGGCACATGATCAGACAGCAGGACAAAGCCTGAAGGATCCATCGCCGGGGTGTTGTATTCGGTTCTCATATCAAACCTCTTCAAATGCATTATTTACGTAAGTATAGCAGACAGAGTGGATTTGATTATGCTTTCTCGAATGAGTTAACAAGTAATTTACTCATATTAAACAAATTTCCTTGATAAATGATTATAATAATAAAAATAGAATTAAACACATAAGGAGAAGGAAAATGGAAGAGAAGAAACCGGACCGCAGAACATTGAAGACCAGGAAAGCTATCTATAATGTTTTAATAGATCTTCTTGCGCAGAAGGAACTTCACAAGGTTACCGTTCAGGAGATCTCCGATACGGCGGATATCAACCGCACTACGTTCTATAAGCATTTCCTTGATGTTTATGACCTTTACGATAAACTCGAGCAGGACATTCTGATCGATTGGGGAATGCTGGTCCTCGAAATGCAGGATCTTAGAAGCAAAGATTTCTTTGATAAGCTTGTCAGCTACGTTGATAAGAACAGAAATGTCTTCAGGATGGTATTCGGTTCTTATGCTCCGGGCCAGCTCAGTATCAGATTTGAGAAGCTCCTTGAAGGCCTGCTCCAAAAGATCGAAGCCGAGAAGAAGGGTACTGATATTAAGAATGTCAAACTCTCCTATCAGACAAGCTATCGCTCACAGGGCTGTATTGCCATTCTGACGAGATGGATAGAAGATGAACCGGCACAGTCGAAGGATTTTGTTGTTAAGGTGTTGGCTGAACTGGATTCCAGTGTTGAGAAGGTAATGTGAATTTACGGATAATGATGATCACGTACTGAGTAAGTCATGACTGCTGTTTATATTTTTGTTTAGGCGACATCTGTATAGTTAATTGTTGTTTAATCATCAGATAAGCCAGACATTACTGATTGGTCTGTCCCCTTGTAACTGCAATAATGAGAGCAACAAAGAAATAGACTCAGGGAGGATAATATCATGACAGACGATCTGCATAGATTATCAAAAGAAGAACTTGAAAAAGTTTCAGGCGGTTTCGAATGAGAGGGACCGTGGGAATGGATCAAGGGTTTTGAGATCATGTGTCCTTATTGCGGCGAGGAAAGCAATGAAATAGTGCATTACAGACTTGCTACATCCAAAAGCACTGCCTATTACATATGTGAAAGATGCAATAGAATGTTTTCGTATCATAATCACATTGACAGAATATTAATTATCGATGATCACGGTAAAGGCATCCAGACGATCAAGCTGTAAAGTTGTATATGTGATGATAGAAGAAGGAAAGTATAGTATGAAAAAGATGAGATTATGTGTAATTTGTTTGGGCGCGGGGTTGGTTTTGGGATGTTTTGCCGGGTGCAGCACGACCGGGAGTCCGGATCCTGCAGTAACAAGCAGTTCTGATGTGATCACACAAGAGAGTGTTACAGACACTTCGGGAAGTGAGCCTTCCGAAGAAACGATTGCAGCAACGGAAGCATCGGAGCCTTCACAGGATACTGAACCGGATAGTAATGATGAATATGTTTACGTTCTTGAAGATATTGATCAGGAATATGCCAATACATTTATAACTAATTTCGTTGAGGTGTTTTTCTATGATTATGATCGGGATACTGCCAATGCTGAGCGTATCCTGGATTTTGCCCATATCCATCTGAAGATCAATTCAAGAGATTCGATCAGCTACGCTAATAAGGGCGATTTAACATATGAGACATTCACTCTTGAGAAGGCGCGCAGCATTGCAGGTAAATACTTTGGAATTTTGCTGAATGATGATGAGGTTCAAAATCTTCCTGCCCCTCCGGCTTCATTTGGCGATCAGCCTGCCGGACCTTTCTATGAAGACGGAAAGATATGGTATCTGGCTGGTGACGGCGAGTCATACAATATGATTGGAATCGTTAACTCGGTTACCAATAACGGTGATGGTACATTGACAATAGATTTTACTGTTTATTCGATTGAATTAGAGACATATTGGCAGATGGATAATAATGATTTTAAGGCATATTACAAGATGACTCCTGCCATGGCAGAAGCAGACGATACACTCAGTGCGGTAAAAACAGGAAGCGCAGTCGCCGGTGTCAGCCAATCCGGTGAATATTATCTGATATCATACAAAACATAATCAGGGAGGTAAGACAAAATGGACAACTCAGAAGAAAACATCAAAAACATCGAGCAGGAAGGAAAGGTTCTTTCTGCTAACGAACTGGAGGGCGTTTCCGGAGGAGAAGGCGGTGCCGCGAATGAAATGGTCGTTGCATATTATGAAGACGGAAATACCGAAATACTGATATCACAAGGAGACGGAACCACATTTGTTACCGCCAGGGGAGCCGTATATTATCTCGGAGAAGACGGAGTTTACCGTTCAAAGGAATACGCGGATCTCTACGTAAACAGCCCGGCCAGATAAATAAGGACAATTTCTGACAACAAATCAAAGGCTTTGGAACCTCAATTCCAAGGCCTTTTATTATCGGTTAACAACACCTGAACGTTGATGTGTTGTTTAAGCATCAGATCGCTTAAGCATTAATGATTGGTCTGTCTCCCTGCAATTGCAATAATTTAGCCATCAACATATACATGCAATGCAGGGAGGAACAAGACCATGACAACTTTTATTCTTCAGATAATTGCGATCATTACAATGACTACGGATCATGTAGCCAGCGCTTTTTTCGATAACATGATGGTAATGCGGGTTATCGGACGAATAGCTTTTCTGCTCTATGCTTTCATGATCGCTGAAGGCTTCTTCCATATAAAAGACAAGCCGGACAGGGTAAAGACACATCTGATCAAACTGGGTGCACTGTGTGTTATATCTGAGTTTGCATACGATTTCATGGAAGAAGGAAAGCTTATCGATTGGAGTTCCCAGAGCGTTATGCCTGTCTTGTTCCTTGGTTTTATCGGTCTTATCATTACGGAAAGATTTGCAAAAAAGCCCTGGATAATAGTTCTCTATTATGCTGCTTCCGCTGCAGTCAACTATTTCGGAAAGTTCAATTACAAATTCGTCGGCGTGCTTTTGATCTATGCGTTTTATTTCTATATTAAGCATACGAAGAAGATGCCGTTTTGGAAAAAGCTCTTCATCCTTATTCCCTCTATAACCATATATTTCTTCCTTTACACCTGGGCAAGAGTTAATTTCGGCGGATTCCCGGCCTGGCTCGAAAACTTCAGGAAGTTCTATCCCTGGCTTTTCGGACACTATGCGGCAATGATCATCATTGCATCCTATAACGGAAAGTTGGGTCCCAGGAACAAAGCATTCAACGGCCTGTATTCAATATTCTACCCTCTGCACATGGCTGTAATAGGATTAATTGAAATACTTTAACGCTAATGTGCAATCGTCAATATAATTGACATAACCGTTAATTATTTTTTATTTTATAATATGTTAGAGAAACCTTGGGAGGGAATATCAACATGGAAATAAGAATGGACAGGTCGGAGGATAAGCTTACGGTTGAGGTTACCGGACGTCTTGATACATTGACCTCACCCCAACTGGAAGCGAAGCTTGAACCTGAACTTGATGGGATAAAGGAACTTATATTCGATCTGAAAGAACTTGAATATATCTCCAGTGCCGGACTCCGTGTGCTTCTCGGAGCCGCACAGGCTATGGAAGACCGCGGTGAGATGAAAGTGAGAAATCCGAATGAGAGAGTCATGGATGTATTCAGCCTTACGGGATTCGACGATATCTTTACCATCGAAACTGAATAAATAGATTAGGAGGTTTTGATATATGGCATCAGAAGGACAAACGATCTTCAGAAAGAAGACCATGGACCGGATCTCCTCACCTGAAGATCTTACCGATTATCTTAAGGTGACAAATCCCGGTATTTGGGTTGTGCTTATCGCTGTTATTGTTCTGCTCGGCGGTATCTTCGTTTGGTCTGCTGTTGGAACGCTTGAGACTTTGTCTGATGCCTCTGTCATCGTGACTGATCACAGGGCTGCTGTTGTTACTAATGATGCCGGTCTCATCGAGAAAGGAATGCCTGTGCGGGTGGCAGGTGAAGAAGCTGTCATCGCAGATATCCAGTCAGACGAATACGGCAGGAAAGTCGGCATAGCCGAGATCCCGCTCCCCGATGGAACATATGAAGGTATAGTAGTGACAGATCAGATGCATCCTATATCATTTCTCTTTAACGCTGGTGACAACTGATGGCAAATGCTGGGAAAAAGATTAGACCGACGCTGACAAAAGGCGTTGCCAAAGTGCCGGTGGTTATGCAGCTCGAGGCGTTGGAGTGCGGTGCGGCTGCTCTTGCAATGGTAATGGCTTATTACGGAAAATGGGTCCCCTTGGAACAGGTGCGCATTGACTGCGGTGTTTCGCGCGACGGTTCGAAGGCGAAGAATATTTATATAGCCGCGCAGCATTACGGTTTCGATGTCAAAGCTTTTTCCATGAGTCCCGAATCAATAAAAGAGAAGGGTAAGTACCCCTGTATAATTCATTGGAATATGAACCATTTTGTTGTTCTCAACGGATTCCGAGGCAAACATGTTTATATTAACGATCCTGCAAGAGGTACTGTAAAGATCTCATGGGAGGAGTTCGACAAAGCTTTTACCGGAGTCGTTCTTATCCCGACTCCGTCTGATAAATTCGAGCCGGGCGGAAAGAGAAGAAGTACGGTGGAATTCGCCAGAAAGCGCCTTATCGGAACCGGTGCGGCGATCGCATTTGTTATGTTAACGACAGCCATAAGCTACCTGTTCGGAATCGCGAATTCGGTAACGAGCAGGATCTTCATGGACCGGCTTCTCACAGGCATCAACAGGGACTGGCTGTATCCGTTCATATCGGTACTTGTTCTGTTGGCGGTCATTCAGCTTATAATAGCCTGGGCACAGACGATCTATTCATTGAAGATCAACGGTAAGATGGCTGTTATAGGCAGCACTTCCTATATGTGGAAAGTCTTAAGAATGCCTATGGAATTCTTTTCTCAGAGACTTGCGGGAGATATCCAGAACCGTTCCGAGATGAACGCTTCCATTGCAGGTACGCTTATCAATACCTTTGCTCCGCTGATGCTCAATACGATAATGATGATCTTCTATCTTGTTCTGATGATATGGCAGAGTCCTCTGCTGACGCTCGTCGGAATCTCGGCTCTGGCTGTCAACGCGGTTATGTCGAGGATCATTTCAAAACAGAGGATCAATGTAACCCGGGTACAGATGCGTGATGCCGGCAAACTTGCTGCTACCACAGTAACGGGTATCGAGATGATCGAGACTATCAAGGCTAGCGGTGCGGAGAACGGATTCTTCCAAAAGTGGGCAGGATATCAGGCGTCGGTAAATTCACAGAATGTGAAGAGCGCAAAGGTTAACCAGTTTCTCGGAATGATTCCTGCATTCTTCAGTATATTGGCTAATAACGTAGTTCTTATCCTGGGAGTATGGCTTACCATGGAAGGCAAGTTCTCTCTGGGCGCGGTATTGATGTTCCAGGGATTCTTAGGTTCGTTCATGTCGCCGGCCATGACGCTCGTCAATGCGGGACAGACCATTCAGGAGATGCGTACAGAGATGGAGCGTGTTGAGGACGTTATGGAATATCCGGATGATATCAACGTTACTTACACTGCGGATTGCGAAGAAGGAAAACTGAGTAAACTTGGCGGTAATGTCGAACTTAAGGATATCACGTTCGGTTATTCAAGACTCGAACCACCTCTTATCGAAGGATTCAGTCTCAAGATGAAGCCGGGAGAACGAATAGCTCTGGTCGGGGCTTCGGGATGCGGTAAGTCAACAATTTCCAAGCTCGTGTCTGGTCTTTATCAGCCTTGGAGCGGAGAGATCCTTTTCGACGGGAAACCGCGGATGAGTTACCCCCGTGAAGTTATAACAGGTTCGATCGCCGTAGTAGATCAGGATATAACGGTTTTCGAAGATACGATAGCTAACAACATCAAGATGTGGGACAACTCCATACAGGATTTTGAGATGATCCTTGCGGCTAGAGATGCGCAGATCCACGATGACATCATGAAGATACCTGACGGTTACCAGCATAAGCTTGTCAGCGGCGGTAAGGATCTCTCGGGAGGACAGCGTCAGCGTATGGAGATCGCCCGGGTCCTCGCGCAGGATCCGTCCATTATCATTCTTGATGAGGCGACGAGCGCTCTTGATGC
>JAZSFQ010000041.1:0-37773 GCA_045532275.1 Saccharofermentans sp.
GGTCGGCGCCTCGACGAAGAATGCTTCGCCGGAGTTCAGCGCCAGCAGGGCTTTCTTCATGAACTCCTTCTGTCCGGGCCTTATCGTATCGAAAGGAAATCTCAGCTGTGAAGTCGAATCCGTCAGGCTGTTCTGGTAGTCGAGCAGCGTTTTCGCGAAAACACAGTATTCCGCGCACATGTCCTCCCAGAACTTCTCGGCTTCCTCGAAAGACATGTGATAAGTGTTCTCATAGCTTTCGAGCGTTGTGATAGACACGTACCGCAATGTCAGCGAGATGTCCAGAGTCTCGGAATTCGTCAGGAGGTACATCGCGCCGTAGAGCTTCAACTGGGTCACGTGCTCAGGGCGTACGAGCGCCTCGAAGCTCTCTTTAGTCGAGTTAAATGACTTTATTTCGAAGAGCATCGGCGGCTTTCCGGGATTAAGCATCATGGCGTCGAACCTGCCGTTTACGGAAAGAACGATCCCGGATTCGGATATAAAGTCGTAGAGCAGGGCTTCTTCGGTAACGACGACGTCGCCGTATGCCTTTTTCAGGTCGGCGAAAACCCTCTGATGAAGCCTCGTTCCCTCAACGGCCGACACAGACCCGTACGAACCGCCGGCAAGATTGCCGCGGCGCGAGATATAGGCTGAGAGCTCAGTAACGGA
Source organism: Saccharofermentans sp. (assembly GCA_045532275.1). Classification (GTDB taxonomy): domain Bacteria; phylum Bacillota; class Clostridia; order Saccharofermentanales; family Saccharofermentanaceae; genus Saccharofermentans. Next base: position 655 of record JAZSFQ010000041.1, read on the forward strand.
AACGCTGATCTTATTCATAAGGAGATTATAACCCAACGAGGCTTTATGTCATGCTGTTATACGTCCTTATTGAAAATTCTGTCCTCTTGTTATAAAATCAAACGCGCACGCAGATGTGGTGGAATTGGCAGACGCGCTAGCTTCAGGTGCTAGTGGGAGCAATCTCGTGCGGGTTCAAGTCCCGCCATCTGCACCAGATTTCAAGGCTTTCCGTGTTATTTGCGGGAAGCCTATATTATTATCAAACGCGGTAAAACCGATATTTACGTGATCTTTATCCACATAGCGGGACAGACGCTTAACCTGCGATCGACGTCTGTCCCCGGATATATAAAGCCTTCGTGATTAATAATTTGAGCATATTGCGGCTTGTTTCCCGGAGTCCGTAACCACCACGTAGGTCCGTCATCCATATATCCGATTTTTGGGACTAAATGAAACTCTTTTTTGCTTAGCAAAAACACTGTGTCAGTTGTCGGCGGACCGCCCGGGGTATGATAATCAGGATTGTCTTCGTTGATCACGGTTGTCTGTATCATCCGCGATCTTTCCTCTATATTAAAAAATCTGTTAATGAAAACATTGTTCAGCCATTCCCTGAGTGTACAGTCACTCCATGTGATGGGACCTCCCGGAATGTGATATGGCATAATGCAAACCGGCGTAATGCTGAAGATAAGTGCCTTATCATCTTCAACCTGAAGCACTCTCCAATATATCTTCTCTCTATTAATTTTGCCCAAAGGTATATTGTCTCCCTGTTGAATATCCTTAAGAGACAGTATGGACTCAGTTGCTGCGGTACTCTGTTTATCCCAATCTTTCCTGGTAACTCTTTCACCAAATATGCTTTTCCCAAACGGAGTCCTGCACCCCTTAACAGGGCCGCACCATCTGCAGTATTTATCCTTAATAGATAGTCTTAAGCCGCAATTAATGCAAAACATAAATAGCCTCCGCATGCTTCAGATAGTGGCGGTTATCGAAAATCCCATTCTAAAATTATAATTGATTATCAGCCTGTTGGTAGTAAAATTGGTAGTAGTTTAGAAGAAATGTATATGAATAAAGGCTTGCCGGAGAACTGCAGCCTTATTATGAGGAGATAATATGAATAGGATAAAGATCACGGCACTGTCATTAAGTGCTATTTTGGCAATGGGTGCGTTTTCGGGCTGCTCGAAAGATAGTAAGCCTGCTGTAACGACCGCAGCAACTACTGCTCCCACAGAGCAGACTTCATCAACATCTGATGTTACGGCCGAAACCTCAACTGAGGCTTCACTGGCGTATGAATCTTTAGAATCGAATACGTATTTCGGCTCGCTCCTTTCCGAAGACGGTAACATCATACAGAATATAGATCTTCAGAAAAATGCCAACATCTTCATCTCGAGCTTTGTTGAGCAGCGTTTTTTCGATTACGAGAAAGACTACGAGGATATCGATCAGCGCCTGGACTTTGTCCATATGTATCTGAAGATAAATGACGGAAATCAGATCGGTTATGAGAAGAAGGGCGAACTTTCATATGAGACTTTCTCTGTGGATAAGGCCCGGGAACTCGTCAGCAGGTACTTCGGATGCCTGCTTAAGGATGAGGACTGCAATGCTTTGCCCGCTCCTCCGTCTTCATTTGGTGACCAGCCGGCCGGCCCTTATTACGAGAACGGAAAGATCTGGTATCAGGCCGCCGACGGCGAGAGCAATAATCTGATCGGTATCGTCGATTCCGCAAAGGATAACGGTGACGGAACTTTGGCTTTCGAATTCACCATCTATTCGATCGACGTCGAGTTGTTTTCAGGAATTGACGGTAAGATGATCGACCGATATTACAGACTTTCTCCTGAGAAGGCCTCAAAGGATAAGTCGCTCAGTTATGTCGGGAAAGGAACGGCGACCGTCGGTGTTTCTCAGTCCGGCGAGTTTTATCTGATCTCATACGATACGTAAGGCGGATCTTATGAAAAGCCGCACAGCTGCAAGGGCTAAATGTTTACTCTTGGCGGTCGTGATAACTGCCGGGGTATTTGCTGCGTGTGGCTGTTCGAAGCGTGATTCCCGCATCCCAACCGGCGACATGGAATTCGAAGTTTATGAAGAATCGACGTCATATAACTACGATAAACGTACCGAGCTTCCGAAAACTATCAGGTATATGGATGAGAGCCGGAAGCTCAAGAAAACATATACGCTCGAGGAAGCTGAAGAGAAATACGCCATTAAACTTAAGCGTTCCACGCTGATATGTACTGCCTGCGACGAGTATTCATTTAAGCACGCATTTATATGCATGGATTACGAAGAAAATATTTATTCCTGCATAAATGAGGTCAGTTACAGGACTTCTGATGGAACGCGTTTCGGGCTGGATCTGAAGGATACCGAATATTCTTCGCTCTCGGCTTACTGGAATGACTATAAGAAGACTACTGAGGAATACCATGATGTTTGCCATAACAAGTATTCCGCGAGTCCGGAAATAATCGAAAAGATTTCCGGGTATATTTTTTCCTGCTTATCGTGCAGTGAAGCTTCGCCTTATGATCATTACACATACTGCTTCGCGAAAAAGATAGGGCGCAGAGTCTATACCTTGAGTATGAGATACTATAACAGTCCGCTTACTGAGAGTGAGAGGGAAGAGTATGTTGAACTGTGTAAGAATGTTTTCAAGCACCTTCAGAAGGATAACGGAAAAGAGCCATATATCTATGACAAACTCGTTAATGTCCCGTTTTTCGGCGGCAAATACATGACGGGCTTCAATCAGCTGAAATTCGTTGAAGGGAATTACGTGAATATAGCATTCGTCAGGGTGATAGTTGATCCCGATGAGGAACGGTTCTCCGATGATCATGCGCTGAGCGGCTGGCAGGATTCCGGCGAGATTAAAATCCGGGATGATTCTTCCTACACTAAGGAGATTTGGTTTGAGATCGACGGCGTCACGTACCTCTGCAGCTTCAGCCAGAACCTCAGATACAGTTTCGAAACGCCTGAAGACATGGGAAAGTATCTGGAGTATGTCGGGGCGCTAGAGTAGGCGGAGTTTGGTGCCTGCTGTGGAGTTGTAATGATGAGGTGCCGGTCTTTACTACTATCGCTAATATTCGCAACCCGCCTGAACACCCAAAATAACGGCAAACCCAACGGCGCCGCCGTTCATTCTGCCGTTATTTTAACAACATTTATAATGAAACTTACCACTTCCCGTATGGGCAGTTGCCTTTTTTCAAAGATGCACGTATCTCCACAAAACAGCCGCATGCTAAACATGTGCCCTGATTGAGCCGCTCGCACGCCTGACAGATACAAAGCCGATTCTCGGATACTCTCGCATCAACAAGGTCTTCGCCCGGCAAAGAAGAGAGGCCATTAACGATAATGGCCTCATACTGTTCTTTACTTAAGTCCTTGAGAAGACATCTTGTGCAAATTTTTGGCATAGCGTTACTTTGATGTGCATTACGCTGGAAGCGGGGATGGTAAAGCTGATCTTGTCGCCATCAGTCTTAAATGCATCGAAAGCCTCTTCCTTTACGACATCGGGATCTTCGAAAGTGTTGTGAGCGGTTATTGCGCCCGCAACGATCTCGCCCGTGACAGACTCGATCTCATTGCCGAGAAGGTTTGTCTCAATCTCGTAAGAATCGGTTGCAGAGAGGTTGGTAAGAGTGATGTGGATATTGCCGCGCTCGTCCTTTGAGACGGATTCGGTGAGGTTCGGGACCATGTAATTTTTCTCGATTCCTATCGGCTCGGTGTCGATCGAGCTCTCGAGAAGAACGTTGTCCTGGTGAGCGCTGTACATCTTGAAAACATAGTATGTCGGTGTCTTGATCATCTTCGGACCTTCCGTGAGGATGACGGCCTGGAGAACGTTGACGAGCTGCGCGATGTTAGCCATCTTTACGCGCTTGCAGTGCTTATTGAAGATGTTGAGATTGATGCCTGCAATGAGGGCGTCACGGATAGTGTTCTGCTGATAGAGGAAGCCGGGGTTCGTGCCTTCTTCGACGTCATACCAGGTACCCCATTCATCGACCATGAGGCCGATCCTGCAGTCGGGATCGTATCTGTCCATGATGGCTGAATGCTTCTCGATGAATTCTTCCATAGCGAAAGTCTTGGCGAGGGTCATGTACCATTCTTTGTCATTGAACTTCGTGGCGCTTCCTTTTTTGTCCCAGTCGTAGGGAAGGGTGTAGTAATGGAGCGTGAGTCCGTCCATGTAGCCGAAGTTCTGCGGGAAAGTGCCCTGCTGTCTGAAGCACTCGCGGGGCATCGTCTCAGTCCAGTTGTAATCCTTGTCGGAAGGGCCGACCGCGAGTTTCTTGATCTTCTTGTCGGGATTGAACTGTTTAACGAATGTCTGGTAGTGCTTGTAAAGGTTTGCGTAATACTCGGGAACCATGTTTCCGCCGCAGCCCCATGTCTCGTTGCCGACTGCGAAATAGTCGACGGTCCAGGGCTTTTCTCTGCCGTTGGCGCGTCTGAGATCAGCCATAGGGGAGACGCCGTCAAAGGTCATATACTCGACCCACTCACTCATCTCCTGGACAGTGCCGCTGCCGACGTTGCCGTTGATGTATGTCTTGCAGCCGAGCTGCTCGGCGAGCTCCATGAACTCGTGCGTTCCGAAGGAGTTGTCCTCGGTAACGCCGCCCCAGTTGGTGTTGATCATCTTCTTGCGGGTCTCCTTGGGGCCGATGCCGTCCTTCCAGTGATATTCGTCGGCAAAGCATCCGCCCGGCCAGCGGAGGACCGGAATCTTCATCTCTTTCAGCGCTTCTACGACATCGTTACGCATGCCCTTAGTATTGGGAATGTCGGAATCCTCGCCGACATAGACACCTTCGTATATACATCTTCCGAGGTGCTCGGAAAAATGTCCCTGGATCTCGGGATTGATATGACCTTTTTCTATATTGGGGTTGATGGTGAGTTTAAACATTATGACGGGGTCCTCCAAATTTTCGTGATTCACTAGTTCTACATTATATATGAAAAACATTTGCCTTGTGAGAATGTTTTGGTGTCTTAAAATCTGTAAAACATGAATTTGAGACATTGCCGCAATGTCTTACTTTTTTATTTTTTGGAATTTGAGACACGAAAATCGCGATTTTTCAAATTTATAATCGAAAAACGAAGATTTGAGACACAGCCTGTCTTCAGATGCTGATTATTGTAATGTCTCATTTTTCGAATTTTGCGTATTTGAGACATCAGACCACCGTTTTCGAAAATAGATCCCACCAGCTTCTGCGTCGTCATTCTTCGAAGATAAATCATTAAAAGGTTGCGTTAAGTCACCGATAATATATAATACTGACGTCTAATCAGAGAAACATGTGATCAGCCCGCTTTTGGGCTGATTGCTTTTAGGGAACGGTCATGATCTATTTTGATAACAGCGCAACAACTTTTGTGTCCGCGGGCGTCAGAGCCAGGATCAACGAACTCACGGAGGATTCATTTTCCTCAAATCCGGGAGCTCTTCACAAGCTCGGAAATAAGGCGAATGAGTTATACGAAAATATTCGCAAAGAGACAGCATCTCTTCTTGGCGCAAAGCCCGAAGAGATATTCTTCACGTCCTGTGCCACCGAGAGCGCAAATACTGCTATCAAAGGTTACATGAGCCGCAATAAGAGAGCAGGCAATGCAGTTATCTCCACGAGGACAGAACATAAGGCGACATTGGAATGCCTGGAATATCTGGCGAAAAACGGTTACGAGATCCGTTATGTGAAGGTCGGTGCTGACGGAAAGCCGACTGCAGATAGTCTTGAAGAAGAACTCGGAAAAGGCGGTGTCGCTCTGGCATGCTTTACGCTCGTAAATAACGAGACAGGCGCGGTGCTTCCTTTCGCTGATATCGCGAAAACGATCAGAACACTATCGCCCTCCACGGTCATATATCTTGACTGCGTTCAGGCGTTAGGGAAGATGCCTCTGAATCTTGCATCTCTCGGTGCGGATATGTGTTCTTTCTCAGGTCATAAGATCCATTCGATAAAGGGCAACGGCGTCTTATATGTCCGTAAAGGCGTGAGGATCGATCCGTTGATCCTTGGCGGAGGTCAGCAGGACGGTATGCGTTCGGGAACCCAGAGTCCCGTGTTAGCTGGAGCTTTTCTCGAGGCTCTTAAGGAAGTCAGCACAGAAATAGAGGAGAGCGCTGCGAAGATCGGCGGGATCAATTCTTATTTGCGCAAAGAGCTGTCTGACAGGGGAGCCCTGATCCTTTCGCCGGATGACGCACTCCCGTATGTGCTCAATGTGTCTTTCAAGGGTTTCGAATCCGAGACGATGCTTCATTGTCTCGAGATCTACGATATCTATGTCTCAACGGTTTCCGCATGCTCCGCGAAGCAGAAGAAGGTCTCGTATGTTTTGCTCGAGATGGGTGTGGACAGGAAGGTCGCAGCAAATGCGGTAAGGCTCAGTTTTTCCAGAAATAATACGATGGACGAGGCGAAAGAATTCATCAAGTGCGTTGATGAGATATACGATCAGTTTTTAGTTAAGTGAGGATAGGAAGATGGGAAATGTCCTTTTGGCAAGAATGGGAGAGATAACCCTCAAAGGCCTCAACAGAGGGTCTTTCGAGATACAGCTCAAGAGCAATCTTAAGTACAGGCTTAAGAAGTTCGGTAACCTGAAGATCTATCAGAGCCAGAGCAGGATCTGGATCGAACCGAAAGAGGAAGACAATCCGAATTTCGCATCGATGGCATCTGCAGAGGCGATCATGAAGGCGGTATGCCAGGTTTTCGGCATTGTATCTGTCAGCCTTGCGAGAAAGTTCGAAGGCGATTTCGAATCGATAAAAGAGAATGCCGCCGCATGTGTTAAGGAGCTGCTCGAGTGCAATCCCGGCTATCAGACTTTTAAAGTCGAGAGTAAGCGCGGAAACAAGACTTTCCCGATGACATCGCCCGAGATCTGCGACGAGCTCGGCGGCTTTATCCTCGATACTTTCCCGCAGCTTACGGTAAAGGTCAAGAATCCGGATTTTATCCTCAATGTCGAGATCCGCGAATCAAATTATGTATATTCAGGAAAAATGATGGCTCACAGAGGTCTTCCCGTCGGCACCTGCGCGAAGGGTATGCTGCTTTTGTCAGGCGGTATCGACAGCCCGGTCGCAGGATTCATGATGGCTTCGAGAGGAATGCCGTTGGACGCGGTATATTTTCACTCTTATCCGTATACAAGCGACCTTGCGAAGCAGAAGGTTATCGATCTCGCAAAGATCGTATCCGGTTTTTCGGGCCGCATGACGCTCCATGTCGTCAACTTCACGCAGATCCAGCTCCATCTCTATAAACATTCGCCTCAGGACATGCTCACGGTCACGATGAGAAGGATCATGCTTCAGATCGCCGAGCGCCTCGCGGAGAAAAATGACTGCAAATGCCTTATAACCGGCGAGAGCCTGGGTCAGGTGGCTTCCCAGACGATGGAAGCGATCGCTGCAACAAACGAAGTCGTTAAGATGCCTGTATTAAGGCCTCTTATCGGAATCGACAAGCAGGCGACCTGCGATATTTCACGTGATATCGGGGCTTTCGAGACTTCCATACTTCCTTATGAGGATTGCTGCACGGTCTTTGTAGCAAAACACCCGAAGACACATCCTCATCCTGAGGATATAATCGAGGCAGAGAAAGATCTCGATATCGAAGAACTCGTTGAAGCCGGCGTGGCAGGGACGGAAGATATTGTTATTGATCCGTTCTGACAGGTTCGGAGTGGGAATTGCCGATTTTGACCGATCCGGTTTGATCTGAAAGAGGAGCAAGGTTTTGAGAATAGGAAAGCTTACAGACGAGCAGCTGGAATCACTGGTATTGTCCAGGCTTCCTCAGCTGTCCAGCAATACGTTATCAGGCGCCGGAATCGGTGCCGACTGCGCATGGCTCAAGACCGGCGAAAACCTGCTGGTTACTTCGTCGGATCCCATCACTGCCGGCGGAAGCGAATCCGGCACTCTCGCCATTCACGTATCCTGCAACGACATCGCCGCGTGCGGTGTAAAGCCTACCGGAATACTGATCGTTATCATTGCGCCGCCGTCTGCTACCGAAGAAGAGATAGTCTCGATCGTCGATCAGGCGAGCCGCGAAGCAGGCCGTCTTGGAGTTGATATCGTTGGCGGCCACACGGAAGTCTCTGACTGCGTAAATCGTTTTGTGGTTATTTCTACCGCATTTGGTGTAGTGGAGAAGGGAAGTCCCGTGCCTCTTGGTCATGCTCTTCCGGGGGATAAACTGATAATTACGAAGACCGGCGCGATCGAAGGAACTTTTATCGCTGCCAATGAGCATTCGGACAAGTTGGAAGGGAAGGTTCCCGCTTCGTTTATTGACGAGGCCAGGACCTATGGCGAACTGATCTCCGTTGTAAAAGAGGGAAACATTTTAGGTTCTCTTTCTTCTGCTAACGGCGCGTTGAGGGATGACGGTTTTCCCAGATCCTGCGTGAATCTTATGCACGATGTCACTGAAGGCGGTGTAGAGGGCGCTGCCTTTGAGATGGCCGATTTTTCTAAGGTTGGCGTTACATTGGACCAGCGTCTCGTTCCTTTTACTGACTGCTCTAAGGCCATCTGCGATGCTTTGGGGCTCGATCCTTACAGGTTGATCTCTTCGGGCGCCCTTATGATCGCTTCGTCTGAGCCCGAAAGGGTTATCGGCGCGCTCGCTGCCCAAGGCATTAAGGCTACTGTTATCGGTGAGTTTACTGATGTTTCTGAAGGCGCGAAAACGATCGGCCTCGACGGCGTCGTCAGACCGATGCCCGCTCCCTCGGCTGACGAGATATATAAGCTGTGAAGATATAAAGCATTTCTTCCGGGTTGATTATCTTTTTTGGTGATAATTAACGGATGCATATTTATTTCCTGTTTTGCGAATAAATATATGTATGTTTTAGGTGCTCATGGCACTAACATACATATTGTGTTCAAAGATTGCGTGATTTTATATGTATTTTCAACTTTGAAATATGACTTAGAGCTTGTTTTTCGAGAAATCATGCATATTGTTTTAACAGTTTTCGCAAAACAATATGCATGACGTTTTCGACCTGTTTACAGGGAAAGAAAATTGTCTATATACAGAACAGCTTATTCATTGACACCGCTCCCGTTTGTGATAACATATGAGCAAATATTCATATGAACAATCATTCATATAAGAGGAGCGGTATGTTTTGGAATAAGATAGCCAGAATTTATGATCTGGTTGAAAAAATATATAACGGCAAGACGAACGCGGCGACAACTGACTATGTGGCTTCGCTGATGGATAAAGACGATGTCGTAATCGAGTGCGCGTGCGGCACGGGGATGTTCAGCGTAAAGATGGCGCCCGGTGTAAGGAGTCTCACGGCGACTGATTTTTCAGACGGGATGCTGAAGAGGACTGCGAAGAAGTGCATGAAGTATAAAAATGTTAAAACCGAGGGCGGCGATATAACGCATCTTAAGTATGAAGATAACAGTTTTGACAAGGCGGTTGCGGCGAACGTCGTTCACCTGCTTGATGATCCGAAGCAGGCGGTCGATGAGCTCAGAAGAGTTGTTAAGCCGGGCGGGCTGATCGTTATTCCGACTTATATTCATTTTAAGAAGAGCGTCGCGGCGGGACTTTTCGATAAGGCGGGCGCAGGTTTTAAAAGACATTTTGACGAGAACACTTATAGAGATTTTTTCGCTGATATGGGAATTGAAAATGTGCGTTATCATATATGCGAGGGCAGAATGGCTTGTGATGTCGCTGTTTTCGAGAATGTGTGAGGCGTTTTAAGCGCCGGGAAACTTTTTGAAAAACCCTCTTGACTCTTCCCTTGGGGCACCCCTTAAGGTGTAGTTATCAAACATTAGGAGGTCTGAAAAATGGAAGAGAAAATGACATCAGGCGAAATCGCGAAAAGAGCCGGAGTATCGCAGAAGGCAGTGCGCCTCTACGACGAAAAAGGCCTGTTAAAGCCCACTGATTATTCCGATGGCAACTACCGTTTATACGACAAGGAAGCGCTCGCTATCCTCGAAAAGATCGTTGCCTTAAAGCAGATAGGATTCTCGCTTGAAGAGATACGCGATAACCTTACTTCCGGTGATGCAAAGGATATCGAGGAAGCGTTGAAGATGCAGCTTAAGGTCATGGAAGAAAAGCGTTACCGCATAGAGATGGTAATTGACGCTATCAACAGGACGCTTGCCCGCAAAGAAGAATCGCTTGACTGGGATGATGTAGCTTCGATCGTTCAGAGCGTAACGATCGACCAGGAGGCGGACCGCGGTCACTGGATTGCTGTTAACCACACCGTTCCCGGTGAAGACTGGTATGTGACGGTATACAGATCCATGGATCTTGCAGCAGGGCAGAAGATCCTTGATCTCGGTTGCGGATACTCAAAGATCTGGAGAAACAACTGGAAGGATATTCCTGATAATACCAGTATCTATGCTTATGATATACGCGGCGGCTGGGCTGATGATTTCGAGAAATATCTTGAGGAGAACGCGAAAGAGCTTTCCGATAAGACTTCTATAGATCTTACTTTTGAAGATCTCGAGAAAGATAAGGCATGGGATAAGATCCGCAGTGAAGAAAAATACGACAGGATCATCGCGCATTATGTATACAGTGAACTGAAAGATCCTGAGGCTCTGATCGCTAAGGCATCTGAGGTGCTGGCTCCGGGCGGATTTTTCTCCGTCAACGGTCCGGATCTTTCTACCTGGAACCTCTTTTACAAAGATGCGATGAAAGAAGCCGGAATCGATGCCCCTTTTATCGATGAAAAGATCAGAGAAAAGGAAGCAGAGCGCGACGCATTTATCGGTATGGTCAGAAAGTATTTTTCCAAAGTGGAGACCTTAGAGCTTCCGAGTTCATTCCGCTTTGATGATGCGCAGGATCTTTTGGACAGCATGAAAGACTTTTATGACGGTCAGTCCAAATTCTTTGCGCAGAACGGGGAAAAGATAAAAGCATATTTCGCTGAAAAGATCGCCGGAAACGGAGAGCTGGTCATTAAGACGTACGGACGTTTCCTGCATTGTTCGCTCTGATGCGTGAAAAAAACTGCAACATTTTACCGGGCTTAGTTGTATCTATAGTATAACTAAGCCCAAATTATGTTTACGGACGGGTCCGGCTTTGGGGAGGTCGTATGAAGAAGTTACCTGTTTTACTTACTGTATTTGCAATCGTTTTCGCGTGCGGATGTAATGCGAAGATCGGCCACTCGCCAGATAATTCAACAACAGTTAATATAGCAGACATCAAATTCGATTATCCTGATCAGATTAAGTATATCGAAGGCGGAACGTGCTCACTGACGGTGTTTAAGTGCGGGGTCTGCTTTTATGCCTGCGAAGACGGCCGGCAGGAATGGGCGGAATTGTACTCAGCGCCTCTCGAGTTGGAAGAAGGAGAGTTTGTCCACATTGATGCCGAGTACGATCTGGCATACGGCGGTGTCGCAGGATATAGGGGAAATAAGCGTGTTAAGAAGATCAATGACGAGAAAAGTCTCACTTTCAATGATGTTGTTGATATGAGGATAATATCTCTTTACGATAAGAGCGAAAGCACGTTTTCGGGTCTGCGTCTGATCAAGCAGGATAATAAGAACTACCTGTTGTGTAGAGACCCGCTTTTAAAGTACAGGCTATACGACGATACCATGAATCTGCTCTGTACTTATGACACCTCAATGGCCTGCGCGGCTTTTCTGGATGATGACGCTGATAATACGATCGAATACGGAAGCCGTACCAGCCTGCCGTTCTATGTCATGCAGATGGGTGATGTGTATTATGCCTATTCCGGGCATTACGGATTTAATAAGTGGACGCCGCTTCTCGACATGAACTTCGAGAATAAGCCTCTGGGCTTTGAGCTTAAGGACGGCGAGACGATAAAGATAAGCAGCGCTAAAGTTTATAAGATCAACGGTGGAAAAGAAAACTATGTGAATGTGCCTATGTTCGAGGAAGCGGATCAATTTGAAGAAATAAATTATTCCGTGATCAACGAAAAAGCATCTGTTTGCCGCTGGGAGCAGTGCACGTCTTATGAGAATGGTGATCTGTACCGTTATATGTTCAGCGGCGAGGAGTATCTGATCTTTTATCTGGATGGCAGATTCCATGTGTATTACGAAAAAGGATGTGATCCGGCTACAGATGCGTACTTAGGCGTGTTTGACAGGCCCGAAGAAGTTGATGCTCTCATAGGAAGGACTTAACGGAAAACCTTATCATTGTTTAGGGTTTGGAATAGTGCGATAATATCAGCAAGAATTTTTAACTTTTTGTCTGGAGCAACATTATGAAAGCACTGATCCTTAACTCCGGCCTCGGTCACAGAATGGGTGTCCTTACTTCGGAGCAGCCCAAATGCATGACGGAAATCTCATCACATGAGACGATCCTTTCGCGTCAGCTGAATATACTTTATGAAGCAGGTGTCAGGGAAGTTGTTATTACGACAGGTTATTATGATGCGTTGCTGGTAAGTTACTGCAACAGCCTGGATCTGCCGATCCATTATACTTTCGTAAAGAACCCCGTCTACGATAAGACGAACTACATTTACAGCATTTATTGTGCCCGTGAATATCTTGATGACGATATCATCCTGATGCACGGCGACCTTGTTTTCGAGAATGAGGTGTTTGATCAGGTGCTCGCATCACCGGTCTCCTGCATGACTGTCTCGTCTACAATGGCTTTGCCGGAGAAGGATTTTAAAGCCGTCATCAAGGATGGTAAGGTAGTAAAGGTAGGCGTTGAGTTCTTTAATGATGCGATGTATGCCCAGCCGCTTTATAAGCTCTTAAAGGACGACTGGAAGATCTGGCTCGATAAGATTTCCGAGTTTTGCGAGGGCAATAATGTAAAGGTCTATGCAGAGAATGCGCTCAACGAACTCGACGGCAGGGTGAATATTTCCGCTTTGGACATCACGAATCTTCTTTGTGCCGAGATCGATAATCCTGATGATCTCGCGGTCGTTTCGTATAAACTCAATGAAGTCGAGAACCGTAAGGTTTATATGTGCTTTGCTACGGATATCATTCACGGCGGGCATATTGCGATAATCAGGAAGGCCCGAAAACTCGGAAAGCTCATAATCGGCGTGCTCTCTGATGAAGCGGTGGAATCCTACAGGAGAAAGCCTCTGATCCCTGCCTCTGACCGCAAGATGATGTTCGAAAACATTACGGGCGTTTACAAGGTCGTTGACCAGAATACGCTTTCCTATGCCGAAAACCTCATAAAATATAAGCCCGCGATCGTAGTCCACGGCGATGACTGGCTTACAGGTTTCCAGCGTCCTATCCGTGACGAAGTAACGTCTGTCCTGGCTTCTTATGGCGGAAAACTCGTGGAATACCCGTATTATTATGATCCCAAGTATGCCAGGATCGATTCGATGATCTACCCGGAAATTGCCGGAGGTTCGCCTGATGACGCAAAGACTGATCTTCTTTAAGGGCGACTATTCCGAGTTTGACGATTTCCTTATGGGGAATGGCTGTAAGCGCCTTTTCCTTGTCTGCGATGACTCAATCAAGTTCATGGATTCTTTCAAGAAGCATCTCGAGCACCTGGACGAACTTGGTGTTGAAGTGTTTTATTTCAAGGACTTTCAGTCGAATCCGCTCTTCGAGAGCGTCGTAAACGGCGTAAAGCTTTATAAGCAGGATTCGTGCGATTCCATCATGGCAGTAGGCGGCGGGTCAGCTATCGATGTAGCAAAGTGTATCAAGCTCTATAATAATCAGCCCGGTGAAGGGGAAAACGGTTCATGGCTCAAGGCTGAATTCATTCCGAATGACATTCCTTTTATCGCTATGCCTACTACCGCCGGAACCGGAAGCGAAGCAACGCGTTATGCCGTTCTGTACTATGACGATGTTAAGCAGAGCATAACGAGCGAGAGCTTTATTCCAGAGGCGGTTTTCGTCGATCCGAATGCACTAAAGACGCTGCCTTTATATCAGAAGAAAGCAACGATGTGTGACGCGCTCTGCCATTCGATCGAATCATTCTGGTCCGTCAACAGCACAGATGAGAGCAAGGAATACAGTAAGGCCGCCATCCTCGGCGTTCTCGATAATATGGCGGGGTATCTCGCAAATACTGACGAAGGCAATGCCGGCATGCTCCATGCAGCGCATCTGGCAGGGAAGGCGATCAATATTTCACAGACTACGGCAGGTCATGCGATGTGTTATAAGATCACGAGCCTTTTCCACTGCGCTCACGGTCATGCGTCGATGCTCTGTGACAGGATGCTTTTCCCGTGGATGATCGCTAATACTGATAAATGCATCGATCCCCGCGGGGAGGAATATCTTATTAAGACTCTTGATGAGTTAAGTCACGCTCTGGGCTGCAAGAATGCTGAAGAAGCGGCTGACAAGCTGAATGTGATCTTTGATTCGCTGGAGCTTGAGGTTCCTTGTGCTTCTGAAGCTCAGATTGAAGTGTTGAAGACTTCCGTTAACCCGGTCAGATTAAAGAATCACCCTGTTCTGCTTGATGAGGGTGATATTGAGATTTTGTACCGCAGGATTCTGAAGGTTTAAGTTCCGAATTAACGGCGGAATGAACGGCGGTGCCGTTGGGTTTGCCGTTATTTCAAGAGGTTTAGCTGACGTAATCCAACAGTTTACCCCTCAAATTCACATTCTTTCTTAAATGCCTATTTTATTTCGGAAATGTTGTGTTATTATTGTTTAGGAAAATATTTTGATAATCAAAGGAAATTTATCCGGACAACTGATTTTATAACGGTTTGAGAAGGATTTTGACTGTTTGGAGGAATCGAAAATAATGGATCGGAAATGGCAGGAAAGTATTGAGCGTCTGAATAAACGCCGCGAAGCGGTTGCACAGGCAGGCGGCGGGGAGCGAATTGCAAAGCAGCACGCTTCGGGTAAGCTCACGGCAAGAGAGCGTATGGAAGCGCTTTTCGATGACGGGACTTTTGTAGAGATCAATGACCAGATCACATCGAGGTCAACTGATTTCGGTATGGATAAGAAGAAAAAGACCGGCGACGGCGTAGTTACCGGTTACGGATATATCCACGGACGGATCGCATTCGCGTCTTCGCAGGACTTTACTGTCGGCGGCGGTTCGCTGGGCGAAGCGCATGCCATGAAGATCTGCCGTGCCATGGATAAGGCAATGGAGATGAAGGCACCTTTTATCTCTATCAATGACAGCGGCGGAGCCAGGATCGAGGAGGGTATTGACAGCCTTTCGGGATATGCAGATATCTTTTACCGCAATACCATCGCATCCGGCGTTATTCCGCAGATCTCGGTCATCATGGGTCCCTGCGCAGGCGGCGCATGCTATTCGCCGGCCATTACCGACTATATCTTCATGACTGATTACAGCCAGATGTATATCACCGGTCCTGCGGTAGTTAAGTCGGTTACGGGCGAGGTCATTACATCGGCAGACCTCGGCGGAGCAGCAGTACACAGTTCAACTTCGGGCGTTGCTCACTTTGTTTACCCTGACGATCTCTCATGCCTTAACGGTGTCAGAAAGCTTCTGGGATATCTTCCGCAGTCCAATGAAGAGATATCAATGACCGTTCCCGGAAATATGGTCGATAACAGCAGTTCGTTAAGCGAGATCGTTCCCGCAGATTCGAAAAAAGCTTACGACGTAAGAAGCGTTATCAACGCTATCGTTGATGAGAACAGTTTCTTTGAGGTTCAGGAATCTTTCGCGAGAAATATCGTAGTCGGTTTTGCGAGACTCGATAATGAGACGATCGGAATCATCGCGAACCAGAGCCTTTATATGGCAGGCTCTCTGGAGATAAACGCATCTGATAAGGCATCTAGATTTATCAGATTCTGCGACTGCTTTAGCATCCCGCTCCTGACGCTTGTTGATGTTCCGGCATTCCTGCCGGGTTCACAGCAGGAGCACGGCGGAATCATCCGTCATGGCGCGAAGCTCCTTTATGCTTATTCAGAGGCAACGGTTCCGAAGGTAAGCCTCATCATGCGAAAAGCATACGGCGGCGCATATATCGCCATGAACAGCAAAGGCACGGGAGCTGATGTAGTTTACGCATGGCCGATCGCTGAGATCGCTGTAATGGGCGCTTCAGGCGCAGTCAGCATCATCGGCAAAAAGGCTATTGATGCAGCTGAGGACCCTGCGGCAAAGAGGGAAGAGCTTCTTAATGAATACAACGATAAGTTCATGAATCCTTATATCGCAGCAGAGCACGGCTATGTTGACGAGGTTATCCTGCCTGAGGAGACAAGGGCGAAGATTTCTATAGCATTTAATATGCTCAAGACCAAAGAACGTGATCTTCCTTATAAGAAGCACGGCAATATACCGTTATAAGGAGGCCGTTATGGAATTGGAACAGGTTTTGGTAATGGCCGTGGCTGCGATTGCCGAAGAGAACGGGACAGATGTTAATCACGTTGTGGTCCGTTCTTTCAGGGAAGTTAAGAAAAGCAGCCTTGAGCAGTACATAGAAGACAATAAGATCAATTATCACAAATATCAGTTGGGAGAATAATGAAATGAGCAAGTACCGTATTACTTTAGATGGAAAAACATATGAGATGGACGTTGAACTCATCGGTTCGAACGGCGCTGTAACGCAGCCTGTAAAGACAGAAGCAAAGCCTGCCGCAAGTGCGCCCAAGGCAGCACTTGCCGCGACTCCTGCAGCTCCTTCAGCAAGCAAACCTGCAGAAGCGGGTTCTGGTTCTGTTGTTGCGCCTATGCCGGGTACGATCCTCAAGGTCTTAAAGGCTGACGGAGATCAGGTAAAAGCCGGCGAGGTTGTTCTCGTTCTTGAAGCTATGAAGATGGAAAACGAGATTACTGCACCTGCCGACGGGACGATCGCTTCGCTTTCTCTTGCTGCAGGCAGCACAGTTGCAGGCGGTGACTTACTGTTTGAAGTTAAGTGAGGTCTGATCTGATGTCTGAACTTTTTAACACGAATAAGAAGCTTCAAATTACGGATACGATCTTAAGAGATGCGCATCAGTCACAGGCTGCTACAAGAATGAGACTTGAAGACATGCTTCCCGCATGTGAGATCCTTGACAGCATCGGTTACTGGTCTATCGAGTGCTGGGGCGGAGCTACTTTTGACTCATGCATGAGATTCCTGGATGAAGATCCTTGGGAGCGTCTGCGCACGCTTCGCAAGGCTCTCCCTAATACTAAACTCCAGATGCTCTTAAGAGGCCAGAACCTTCTTGGTTACCGCCATTATGCTGATGATATGGTTGATGCGTTCTGCCGCAAATCTATTGAGAACGGAATTGACGTTGTCCGTATTTTCGACGCATTGAATGATGTCCGTAATATGGAAGCCGCCATCAAAGCAGTTAAGAAATACGGCGGTATGGTAGAAGCTGCCATGAGCTATACGACGAGCCCCGTTCATAACGAAGAGTACTTCGTCAATAAGGCTGTCGTTCTGGAGCAGATGGGCGCTGATACGATCTGCATCAAGGATATGGCAAATCTTCTGCTGCCCGCTGACGCATACAGCCTTGTGAAAAAGCTTAAGGAGAAAGTATCTGTTCCGATCCATCTTCATACACACAATACGACCGGTACAGGATCGATGGTCTATCTCATGGCTGCAATGGCCGGTGTCGATATTGTCGACTGCTCTCTGTCGCCTTTCGCAAACGGAACATCACAGCCTGCGACCGAGTCTCTCGTGGCTACTCTGCAGGGCACCGACAGGGATACCGGATTAGACTTAAAGGAACTCAATAAAGCCGCAGTTCACTTTAAGAATGTCGCTTCCAAAATGGAGAATGCCGGCCTTATCAGTTCCAAGGTCCTTCGAGTAGATCCGAATACTCTTATCTATCAGGTGCCGGGCGGAATGCTGTCAAATCTTATCTCGCAGCTTAAGCAGGCAAATGCAGAGAACCGTCTGGATGAAGTGCTCGCAGAAGTGCCCAGGGTAAGGGCAGATTTCGGTTATCCGCCGCTCGTAACTCCTACGAGCCAGATCGTGGGCACACAGGCAGTATTTAACGTTCTCATGGGCAGATATAAGACATTTACTAAGGAATCCAAGGGCCTTCTTCGCGGTGAATATGGGCAGCTCCCGGGCGAAGTAAATGAGGAAGTCTTAAGAAAAGCCATCGGGGAAGACGACGTCATCAAGTGCCGTCCTGCAGATCTTCTGAAGCCTGAGCTCGAAGAGATCAGAAAGCAATACAGTGATATTGCGAGATCCGAAGAAGATATCCTCAGTTGTGCCATGTTTCCGCAGGTCGCTCCGGAGTATATTAAGAAGCGTGACGATCTGAATGTCCGTGAGATATCAGTGGAATGGATAAGGTAACGGCCATTATTGGGGGACGGTGATAATCTATCGACGGCTACTTTAAATATGCGATATCCAAAGTTACTGTCCAGTCGGTCTGTATCTGGCTGATTATTGCCGCTGTAGTTGGCATTGTATTTTTCCTGTTTTACCGAAAAGGAAAGATAAAGCTCAGTGCATTTATCGCTCTGCCGCTTCTGGCTTTCTATCTTTCTTTTGTATCGACCATTACTCTCATCTCGAGGATCCCTACTGTCAAAGCACAGTATGAACTGGCGGTTTTCTGGACATATAAAGCGATACAGAACGGCAGGACGGATCTCAGACAGGAGATCTTCTGGAATATAGTTCTGTTTATTCCGATAGGGATACTTGTTACGCTCCTCTTCTCGAAAAGAAGGGCATTTATCGCTCTTATCTTAAGCATATTTATGTCCTGCAGCATCGAGATCATTCAGCTGGTCCTGCACCGCGGGCTTTTCGAGTTTGACGATATAATACATAATACCCTGGGAGCATTTATCGGCATCCTGGTATGTCTTTTGGCGCGGCTTATCGCAGGGAAGGTTTTACCCGATTAATAATAATATTTAATACATTTTGGCCCCGTATTGTATATTCGAATCCCTTATTTTTCTGTATAATTATTATGTTGTATATTTAACACGGGGAGGTTAAGAATGTTAAAGAGTAAATTAATGAAGATCGTCTGTCTGACTGTTACTGCTTCAACAGTTTTTTCGTGTGGCGGACAGCTGCTGGCAGATGAGGTTGTTAAGCCCGGTGATCCTGAAGAAGTTACTGCCGAAGAGACAGGAAAGAGATTTCCGGGTAAGGTGAATGACGATATCTTTGCAAGTGATGACAGCACCGGAGAAGATGTTTATTTCGAGACTGATGACAGTGATGTTGTTTCTTCTACTGCTCAGACCTTTGAAGGAACCATCGATCTCAGCAGCTTTGATTATGATTATGACGGTTATGAGCTTGCCGAAGGTTATATCAGCAGGGAAATGACTTTCGGTCGTCAGGCCTTGGATCAGAGTTATGATTACAGAGGAGATCTTGCAACGCCCAGCCGTACTGCTTTTGACTTTTTACATGAACATTGCGCTAATGTTGCTGCCGGCAATGAGTCTTATACTTATTTCACTATGCCGAGCAACCTTTTGAGATTTGAGTTCACTGCTTCCGACCTCGGTCTTACGGATATAAGATCAGCTTCCTCCAGGAAAATTCAAAGCGGAATTTCTCAGGCTCTTTTGAATTACGGATTTGATCCAGGCATGGTCATTGATTATATGCTATTTGCATGTCCTTATGAGTTGTATTGGATGGATAAGACCTCATATCTCAATTATTACTGGGATTATGATTTTAATAATTCATCCAATCCGACAAAAGTTATAGTTTATAATTTCGCTTTTATTTTCCCGGTTGAGCAGGAATATCAGAAAAACGGCAATTATCTTTATTTTGATACCTCTTACGGAAAAGCAGTAAGCGCATCAGTCGAAAATGCAAAGCAGATCATAAGATCAAACGCAGGTCTCGATGATTACAACAAGCTTTGGAATTATGCCAATGCGATCTGTAATCTGACAGAGTATAATTACCAGGCTGTTAGAGATAATAGGACACCTTACGGTAATCCCTGGCAGATGATCTGGGTCTTCGACGGCGATCCGAACACTAATGTAGTTTGCGAAGGTTATTCAAAGGCTTTCCAGTTCCTTTGCGATAATACAGTTTTTAAAAGTGGTTCGATTTATGCTCTGTGCGCATATGGTGACTGCGGCGGACCGCATATGTGGAATGTAGTCCATATGGATGACGGAAAGACTTATCTGGTTGACACCACAAATATGGATGAAGGACCAAATCTTTTCCTAAAGGGAGGAACAGCTTACAACAAGTATTTGTATTATGTTTCTGCTGATGGATATACTCTTCCTTACCGTTATGATGAGTTTATGGTCGATTATTACGGATCTGCTATAACATTGTCTTCTACGGATTATGTATATCGCGGTTCGTCAAATCCTGAGCCCGTATACAAGAATGAATGGGTTCAGGACTCTGCCGGAAACTGGTATTACTATGATGCGAACGGACAGAAAGTATCCGGCTGGCAGAAGATCGGCTCTTCATGGTATTTCTTCAGTGATAAGGGCGTTATGCAGACCGGGTGGCAGAAGATCTCCGGTTACTGGTATTGCTTCAGAGCCTCAGGTTCTATGTATTCGAGCACATGGCTTAAGTGGGGCAACAGCTGGTACTATCTGCAGAGCAATGGCCGCATGGCTATCGGCTGGCTGAAGATATCCGGATCCTGGTATTACTTCAACGGCAGCGGCGTAATGCTGACCGGCTGGCAGAAGATCTCCGGCGTCTGGTACTATCTGAACAGCAATGGTTCCATGAAGACCGGCTGGCTCAAGTCCGGCGGTAAATGGTATTACCTGAGCTCATCCGGTGCGATGGTAACAGGCTGGAAGACGATCGGCGGTTATACATATTACTTTGATTCAACCGGTGCTATGGTAACAGGTACTGTTACCATAAACGGAACGAGGTACACATTCGATAACAACGGTCATCTGATCAGTTGATAACTGAGTCGTTTTTGAACGTTTAATTGCGGGGCTGTCGTTTGCGGCAGCCCCTTTTCATGAACTGAAAACATGATATTACAAATTGCTGATAATTGTCATCAATAAGCGGAAGGTAAAAAGGGCGGTTATTGCACTGCCACCGATCAGGCCGCCTAAAGATAGCCATCTGCCAACCTTGGCTTTGCCGAAAAGTTCTCCGCAGCCTTCCGTGAACTTCTTTGCTTTTGAAAGACCGATTGCACCGAAAATAATCCCCATAAAGGCACATACAGATGAGGCGGCAAAAGCGACAGCAAGAATACCCATGACCAATATGCTTTTTGCCAGTTCAGGATCAGCTGTTCCAACTGCTGCCTGCTCAAAAGTCCCACCTATGGGAGTAACCTGTATTGCCTGGTTGTTGTATACGGGTGCAACCGGATATGATACGGGCTGAGGTGCAGGCGCGGGGGCAGGTGCGGGGGCAGGTGCCGGAGCGGGTACGAGAGGTGCTGCCTGAACACTTTCAGCCTCAATCGGTGTTGCAGCAACGTCAGCTGTTTCAATAGGCGCCGCCTGAACGCTTTCACTCTGAATAGGTGCAGCCTGGACACTTTCAGTTTCAAGCGGTGCAGCGGCTACAGCTGCAGCAGCGAATGGCTGCGCAATGCGCTCGACCTTTGTTCCGCAATTAGGGCAGAAAGAGTTGTTGTCGTCGAATGGAGCTCCACAATTAGTACAAAACATTTTATTATCCTCCTTATTCCATGCATGAATAATAACATCATCGATTTTGCTGCGCAAACTGATGCGCTAAAATACATATATTTTATTAAATTATTATAGTAAAATATGTTGTCAGATTTTGCTTGGATCCAATGTGCTTCGGGTTTAAGAGGAAGGTGTAAGGAAGAATCGTTAATGAAGACAGCCGTGCTTTTGCCTGTTTATAATCCTGACGAGAAGTTCCTCCGCCTTGTCAAAGAGCTTCATAAGCGCGGGTTCAGGGTAGTTGCCGTTAATGACGGCAGTCTCGCGAAATGCGATGAATACTTTAAGCGCGCGGCAGCCTATGCCGATGTCATCGGTTATCAGATAAATAAGGGCAAAGGCTTTGCGTTGAAGCGCGGCTTTGAATATATCGGCAACAACTTAAGCGATGAGGTCGATTATATCGTTACAGCCGATTCCGACGGCCAGCACGCCATAGAAGATATTGAGCGTGTTGCCAAGCTTACCAGAAAGACTGACGGTATCGTCCTGGGAATGAGAGACCTGTCGGAGAAGATCCCTATCAAGTCCAGGATCGGAAATGACATGTCCAAGATCGTTTATACGATCGTCACCGGTGTCTATCTTAGAGATAACCAGTCCGGTCTCAGAGGTTTCCCTGTTCGTCTTTGCATGTGGCTTCAGGATATTCCCGGAAATAAATATGAGTATGAACTGAATGTCCTTGTTACCGCTCATAAAGAGGGTATGAAGGTAACAGGTATCGACATAAAGACGATATATGAGAACAACAATAAGAATACCCATTTCAGGCCGATCAAGGACACTATCAGGATCCAGAAGTCGCTTTGGTCCTATGGTCTTATTTCGGCTTTTATGTATTTCCTTTACATTCTGACAATATCCATACTTGTATGGTTTAACATACCGCATTTCTTCTACTGGCTCGCAGGTATCTTTGTCTGGGTCACTGCGATGCATGCTGTCGTTAATGTCTTTTCGGCCGGCATCAGGCACAGACAGAAGATCAGCGTAATCTACTACATTACGTGTTCGATCAAATACTGCATTGCAACTCTCATAATGATGCTTTTCTATTATCAGGGATGGATCATGATTCTCGGCGGTGTTATAGCGCTCCTGGTTATTTTAGTGTTAAGCTATATATTTGGGAGATCCGGAATATTGGGAAAGGTATGATCTATGGATAAATGTGATATTAAACTGGTATCGGAAATAGTAAACGGCGGCGAAGTCATTAATACCGGCGCGCAGGAGATAGTTATTAAGTCTGTTCCTGACGGCGATTTTGCAGGGAAGATGGATCCCCGCGAGTTCTTTATAAGAAGCGCGATCTATGCTTTCCAGAAGTCCATGCCGATGCAGTTCTCCATTGAAGGAATGCGCCAGACGACAAAGACATATTGTATCGACTGCTGTACGGTACCTGTATCTGAAGATTCTTTCGAGATCAGCGCAAACGGCAGGAACGTCAAGGTGTTCTCATATTGTCCCGCAGATAAAACAGATGAAATACTTCCTGTAATGATCTACATCCACGGCGGTTCGTTCCTTGCTTCGAAGGCTGAATTCTATAAGGAACCCTGCCGTTATACGGCTGAGAATCTCGGCTGCAGGGTGTTTAATGTTGATTATTCGCTGGCACCCGAGAATGTTTATCCGGCTGCAATAGAAGATGTTCTTGCTGCAGTTGAATATATTTATACGAATGCCGAAGCTCTGAAAGCCGATAACTCCAGGATAGGTCTTTTCGGTGACAGCGCAGGCGCGAACCTTGTGCTGGCTGCCATCATTGACAACAAGACAGAGGCGAAGATCAGTTATGCAGGTCTGTTCTATCCCTGTGTTGATCTTTATTCGCAGGACCAGATGTATGACTGGTCGATCGATATGTACGATATCGGTGAAGAGCAGAAAGAACTCATCACTTCCAGACTGCAGCTCGGCAGGACCGACGGCAAGGGAAACAACGGCCTTATGGCTGCTATCCTTACCGCATATTCCGGCGGAAGATATGACGAAGTAAAGCGCAATCCTGACGTAAGCCCTATCTATGCTGATTTAAGCGGAATGCCGTTTACCGGTATCTTTGCTGCAGAGTACGACGGACTCCGCGTTCAGGCAGAGTATTATTCCAGGCTTTTGGACAAGCAGGGGATTCCCAATAAGCATATAAGATACAGAGGCGTATCACATGCTTTCTTAGATTATTTCGGTATATTGCTGCAGGCGCAGGCTGCGATACTCGAGATGTGTGATCAAGTAAGAAAGGTTTGGGATATCAAGGGATAATGGTCTCAAGTATTGTTATAGAGAATATTGCAGAGCTTAAGAATTCTCCACAGACATTTGAATCGATATACAGAATAATCAAGAACCGCTTTTCCAGTGAGACTTTCGGCGAGTGGCTCGAAAACGGGGACATCAGGAAGATGTCTTACTATGAGCTTTACGAAAGAGTTGATGAATTCTCTAAGGCGGCTGTTACGTACGGCGCTGACAGCAGGGGAGGGTTCGTAGGGGTTTTCCTTGAGAACTCCGCTGACTGGGTAGCTCTTTTCTGGGGTCTCCTGCAGGCAGGATTCAGACCGATACTTCTTAATACACGACATAACATCAGTATCACCAATGAGATCATCAGGGATATGGATCCTGTTTTCGTCGTGTCCGAGGACGTGCGCGTGGACAGGGCTGTATCCGTAAAAGATCTTCTGCAAGCCGGAAAAAGCGTGAAGTTCGACAAGTCCATGATCTCCTGGGCTGATGAGATAATACTCATCACTTCAGGATCTACCTCAAAGCCGAAGATAATCTCGCACAGCGGAAAGACGATCTGCCAGCAGGTCGAGATCAGCGAGGAGATAGTAAGGACCAACCAGTCGATCCAGTATAATGCCAAGCTCGATATCCATAATCTTGCGTTCCTGCCGTTCTATCACATTTTCGGACTTATCGCGACATTAATGTGGTTCATGTTCTTCGGAAGAGGATTCGTTTTCCTTCCGAAATACGACGCGCAGAGCATACAGTTCGTCTGCAAGCGCATAGGCGTTACGCATTTCTTTTCCATCCCTCTAGTATGGAATAAGACGGTTGCCGCATTGGAGCGTGAAGTTGCAAAGCAGGGCAAGACGGAAAAGTTCAATAAGGCTATCCGGTTTTCCAATAAACTGCAGAACATCTTACCTTTGCTAGGCCCCATTATCGTAAGAAAGATAATATTCAGGAAGGTAAGAAGACAGCTTCTTGGCGAGAAGCTTACATTCCTCATATCAGGCGGCGGCTTTATCTCTCCGCGCACGCTGGAAGTCTTAAACGGCCTCGGTTATTCCATCTATTCAGGTTACGGACTTACCGAGTGCGGCGTTATCTGCGTTGAGCTCTCGCGCAAGGCACAGTTCAGATGCGGAACCAGTACCGGAAAGATATTCAGCAATGTCGCATATAAACTAAGTGATAAAGGCGAGCTTCTTATCCCTAAGGAGCATACGATGAACGGCATTTATGTAGACGGAAAGTTTACTGAATTTGCAGATGAGTTCTATCCGACCAATGACCTTGTAAGTATTGATGAGACTGGCCGTCTTCATATAATAGGACGTCTGGATGATGTCATTATAGGAGCCAACGGCGAGAATATCTCACCTGAGGAGATCGAATCGAGGATCTCTAAGGGATCGTTCACTCAGGAAGCAATGATCAATGTTCAGCTTCCCGGAACGACCGAGAAGCAGATGGTACTGGTCCTTTCCGATGACGGTACGATGGGAGCTTTCGAGAAGGCTTCATCGCTCAAGGGCATTTTCGCATCAATAGATAATCTTACGATGTCCGAAAGACCTGTTAAGGTAGTTAACCTTATCGGTACCATGCCGGAAAACTTTAAGGGAATCGACCGTAAAGCTCTTGCAGAAAAACTCGAGCGATCCGAGCTTTTCGCGACCGAATGCACCCGTCCTACAGACGAGGAAGTCACGCGCACCAGAAGTGCCGAATATACCGAGCTCATCGCCAAGGTGTGTGATGTTTTCGCTGAGATCCTTAATAAGGAACGTTCTGAGATTTCCGAGACATCGAACTTCGTATCTCTTGGCGGCGATTCGATGCAGTATGTCGAGATGCTCTCCAAGGTAACCGAAGTTACCGGCAGGCAGATCAATATGACGGAGACGCCTCTCATTACGCCTATGGCAATCGCCGATTACCTTATCGAGCAGAATAAGGAGACGAAAGATTAATGTTTCTTATCAGATGGCTCCTTATCATTAACAGCATAATACCTGCGCTGATCCTCTTTCCAATCAAGAAGATATATCTTCGCAAAAACAAAAAAGAGAAGTATAAGGGACCCGTCGTTATCGCAATGAACCATACGGCTTTCCTGGATTATGTGGAAGCACTTCTGGCATTCCCGGGCAGAAGGAAATATGTGCTCGTCGGTTCACAGTTCTATAACTACAATCCTGTACTGACCTTCCTGATGAAAGCGATGGGCGTTATCAAGGTCGATTCAGTGACCGGTAACATGGACGCTGTAAACAAGGCTGTCGAGCAGATAAACAAAGGCCATTCGATACTTATTTTCCCTGAAGGACACATCGAGACTGAAGGAAAACTCCTTGAGTATAAGCAGGCGGCAGCGCTTATTTCTTTAAGTGCGGGAGTGCCTATTGTACCCGTATTCCATAACGGAAGGATCGGGCCCGGTAAAAGAGACCTGATCTTCGTCGGAAGCCTTATGTATCCTGATACATACTTGACACGCGACGGTCTGGATACTCTGCAGGACAGGGCAAATGTCTTTACTAAGGAACTTCAGGAGAGGACTGAACTGTACAGGCAGTTCTATCTTAAGAATTTCCGCATAGCTGAAGGAAAGAAACATAAGCGCCCGAAATATGCATCTTTTCTCTATAACTTCATGAGATATACCGGGTGGCCCGGGATCAAGACACTTATGAGATGTAAGATCTCATACGGCGGTGATCTCGCGAGAGGTACCAGATACATGGATAAGGGAATGCTTATCATTTCCAATCACTCCTGGTGGATCGATCCTCCGCTGCTCTATTATGTTTTCCGCCGCGTTTACTGCAGGACGCTTGCTGCCAAGGACGTTGCTGAAGTTAATAAGTCGTGGGGATTTTTTGAGAAGACAATGGGGTGCGTGCTCCTCGACAGGACAGGCTTTGACTGGGAAGCGATGAAGCAGGTGATGGAAGGACTTAAGAAAGACGAGCCCTTCATTATCTTTCCGGAAGGCCATATGAATTACGATGACGAGTTCCTTGAATTCATGAAGGGTCCCGCCATGCTCTCGCTCTATACGAAAAAGCCTGTTGTTCCTGTTTACATCCATACATCCTACAAGCTTTTCAAACCGACTCTTTTCGTTGTCGGAGACCCTATAGAATTTGACAAAGAAGGGCTTGTAACAGATAATGAATCGGTGGAGAAAGCCAATGAAATAATGCGTGAGGCGCTTTATGCGCTGAAGCGTCAGGCGATCTCCGAGACCAAGCCTCAGATGAACAGCTACATCAAGAAGGTGAGAGCCGAAATGAAGCTGAATCTCGCAAAGATAAGCAGCGAGATCGAGGAGGCAAGGAAAAACAAGGCGGGCGGGAAATAGGATTATGGAAATGATACCTGAGTTATATTCCATTATCTGTGATACTTACAGATCCATGAACAGGACTTTTGACGTCCCTCTCGAGATCATCACCAAAGATTCCGAATTAAAAGATCTGGGCATTGATGACCGTTCCATGGACATTATCCTCATGAACATTGAATCCCGTATGGATGTATCATTACCGGTATATAGCGGCCATGAACCGCGTTGTGTCGGTGATGTAATAACAATGATAGAGTATTCAAAATAAACAGTTTATATAAGGAGAGTAAAGAAAATGGCTGATTATGTAATTCTCACAGACAGCTCAACAGATCTTACAAAGGATCTCAGAGAAAGATTCGGTATTGATGATTACCTTCCCGGTAACATCACTTTCCCGGACGGACACACTGAAGATTCCACTTTGGACTGGGAGAACATCTCACCTCAGGATTTCTATACATCCATGAGCAAGGATTCCATGTATACAACCGGTGTAAAGAATATCGAGATCCAGGAAGCTTTCTTCGAGAAGTATCTTAAGCAGGGTAAGGACATCCTTAACATTTCTTTGTCTCATGCTCTTTCCAATACATTTGACAACTGCCGCAAGGCTGCATCCAATCTTCAGGAGAAATATCCTGACAGAAAGATCATCATTGTTGATTCACTCCGTTATTCCGGCGGTGACGGCCTTCTCTGCTCTCTGGCAGGCGACATGAAGAAGGAAGGCAAATCCATTGAGGAAGTTGCACAGTGGCTCGAGGACAATAAGCACAGATGCCACCAGACAGGTACTGTTGACGATCTTAAGTTCCTCGCAAAGATGGGCCGCTGTTCCAACGTATCCGCATTCATGGGTTCGCTCATCAATATAAAGCCTATGGCTGAGTTCGACCGCAACGGTATGAACCAGATCCTTACCAAGGTTACGGGATATAAGAAGCTTTTCGCTGCCATGATCGAATACATGAAGGCAACTATCGAGCCTAATCCTAAGAGGATCTTCGTATCACACTCTTTCCGTAAGGCTCAGTGGTTACAGCTCCAGGAGCTTATCCGTGAGGAATTCCACCCCGAAGAGATCATTCCTACAACTGTTAACATGGCGAACGGATCTTCGATCGGTCCCGGTATGGTAGTTGCATTCTATATGGGTAAGGAGATCTCCGAAGGCCTCGTTGAAGAGACCAAGCTCTTAGAGGAGATCAAGGCTAAAATATAATGTCAGGTTCAGGCTTTAATCCTATCCCGTTGATAATCATTCTCGTTCTTGTTGTCGTAATAGGTGGCGGCTTTGTGTACATGTGGCTGTTTTGCTGGAAGATCGCAAAGAAGCAGTATGCCAACATGTTCATCCGCGATTCGAAAGAAAAGTGGGCGAGAGGGAACAGCGCTCCTGATAATCCGGAGCACACGGTCATGTTCGATACCGGTATGAAGTGGGGAAATGAGAACGCTTCATACATGAAGGAGATCGAGATGACTTCTTTCGACGGGCTTAAGATGAAGGGAGAATACTTTGATTTCGGTCATGACAGGGCCTGCCTCATCATGGCAGGACGTGCCGAGACATGCAAGTATTGTTATTATTTTGCCGATCTGTACCAGAAGAATAATTACAACATCATCGTTGTTGATCCGAGAGCTGCCGGTCTAAGCGAAGGACAGTATACCGGCGCAGGCATGCTCGAAGGTAAAGATGTTGCTTCATGGATCAATGCCGTTCACGAACAGTTCGGAATAGAGCACTTCGTTATCCACGGAATCTGCATCGGATCCGTCGCTGCAATTTATGTTGCGTCCGAGCATAATCCTTATGTTGACGCTATCGTATTGGAAGGACCGTTCATATCGTTCTATAATGTATTATGTCAGAGGACGAAAAATCTCGGCAAGCCTTCTTTTCCCGTATGCCTGCAGATGGGCATTCTCTTTAAGAAGTTAGCAGGGATAGATATTTTCGGCAATACTCCGATAAAGGCAATTAAGAATGTTGAGGTCCCTCAGCTCATGATCTGCGGAAGGAAGGACGTATCGTCTTTGCCCAAGTATTTCGATAAGATCAATGAGGCGAGCGGGTCAAAGAGGAAGCAGATGGTATGGTTCGACGAGGGCGCTCATTCGCACCTGAGGATCAGAAATCTCGAGGCATACGATAAAGCCGTAAGCGACTTTATCAATTATGGAGTATGATCAATATGGCATCTTTTGACGTAATTGTTGATTCTGTATCTGATATGCCCTTGGAAATAAGGCAGGAGTATTCGATCGATTATTTCGCGAACGAGTTTTATACGGGTGATAAGAGATATACTGCGTCGCTTGACTGGGATCAGATCAGCGCCCATGATTTCTACGAATCAATGCGCAAAGGTGTCAGATATAAGACAACACAGGTGCCTGAGAAGACAATGACGGATAAGCTCAGATCTCATCTGTCAGCCCACCGCGATGTCATTTATATCGCATGTTCTTCTGCTTTGTCCGCTTCGGTAAAATCCGCATATAAGATCCGTGATGATCTTAAGAGCGAATTCCCTGACCGTAAGGTCGTATGCATCGATGCCCTGATCTGCGGTATGTCACAGAGCATGATCGCCATGGAATGCGCGAAAATGAGAGATGCCGGAAAGACCGTTGAAGAAGCTGAGGAATGGGTTGAGGCGAATAAGCTTTTCTATAACCAGTGCAATACTTTCGAGACGTTGTCTTATCTTAAGGAAGCTGGAAAGATCACTGCTTCATCTGCATTCTTCGGTAATCTGTTTGCCGTAAAGCCAATCATTATCAGCGATACGAAAGGCCAGAATCTCGCGGTCACAAAGGTAAAGGGAAGGAAATCTTCTTTTATCGAGATCGCTGACCGTGTGTCGAATTATATCGTATCTCCCGAAAAACAGACCATCTGGCTCGGCCATGCGGACTGTTTCTTTGATGCCGAAGAACTCGAGATGGAACTTAAGAAAAAGATCCCCGGAGCTACAATAAAGAAATATGTAGTCGGTTCGATAATCGGCGCTTCGGCAGGCCCGGGTACGCTGGTCGTTAATTATTTCGGTAAGTCAAAATCCGAACAGATGTCTGACATCAAATAATAAAATTTAATCATTCAGGAAGAGAATAAGGGTCATGGAATTATCTGTCTTAAAGAAGATGCTCATTGGCGGTGCCAAAAAGATACTTGATAACAAAAAAGAATTAAATGATATGAATGTTTTCCCGATACCGGACGGTGATACGGGAACCAATATGTATAAGACAATGACCGGCGTCCTTCAGGGGCTGGCTGAGATAGGTGACAGGGACCTCGAATCTTCAGATTTTGATAAGCTCTACACAGGCGCACTGATGAACTCGCAGGGTAATTCAGGTGTTATCCTTTCACAGTGGCTAAAAGGTTTTCTCAAGTCGTTCAAAGACTTCGATGAAGTCAATGCCGGCACTCTATACGCCGGATTCCTGGCAGGTACCGAGAACGCTTATAATTCAGTTGCAGAGCCTGTGGAAGGCACATTCCTTACGGTCTGCCGTCAGGCTCAGGAAAATGCCGAGGATAACCTTGACGAAGATACCACGACCGAGCAGTTCATGAAGGATATCGTTGAGGGTGCGGCAGAATCACTGAAGCACACTCCCGAGCTGCTTCCTGTCCTTAAGGAATATAATGTCCTGGATTCAGGCGCGATGGGTTTCGTATGCCTTGTTACAGGTATGCTCGAAGCTCTTGATGAGTCTTTCTCTATCGATCTTTCCGAATTCGAATCAGTTGCCGATGTCTCTTCCGGCGCTGCTACAGCTGTGGCAGGTGAGGGTCTCGAGAAATTCGGTTACTGCACCGAGCTGATCGTAAAGTTAGACGACGAGAAAGCTGATTCTTTCAACGAGACGCTCGTTACATCCGATATGAGAGATTTCGGTAATTCTCTTGTTCTGGTAAGAGACGGCAATCAGGTCAAGGTTCATATCCATACATTAAAGCCCGAGTCTGTAATGGCTTATTATCACAGATACGGTGAATTCATTAAGCTCAAGATCGAGAACATGACGATCCAGCATAATGAGACTTTAATTGCAGGTAAAAAGGATGTTTCGATCGTTGCTGTTGCTGACGGGGATGGCTTCGAGTCCCTTTTTAAAGAGATGGGCGTAACGGAGATCGTCCGCGGCGGCCAGTCAAATAACGTATCCGTAATGAGTCTTTGCGATTCGTGCAATGATGCTTCTGCAAAGCACATAATCATTCTGCCCAATAACAAGAACATAATAATGACAGCCGAGAAGGTGAAGGAGATATTCAAGGATTCCACGATCCATATCATTCCCACCAAGTCCATGGCTGAGGGATATCTTGCGCTCTCGCTGATCGACATCAATTCTTCTTATGAAGAAATAGAATTAACAATGAATAAGGCTTTGGAAGGTGTTCATACCGGCCTGATCGCAAAGTCTGACAAGAGAGGAACATATAACGGCGTGTTCGTTGATATAGGCGATTATATCGGTGTGCTTGATGATGACATCATCACTTGCGCTGACCGGGATCTCAGTAACTGCCTGTCTTCGTTTATTTCCAAGATCCCCGATTCCGATATTATGGAATCCGTCATGATCTTTGCCGATAATGCTGAAGATAAGGCTTTGGCTGATGGTATGAATGAACTTATCAAGTCAAAACTGCCTTCAGCTGAAATTTTCTCTTGCTTAGGCGGACAAAATATATATAATTACGTTATTGCGTTTTCTTAAAGCGCAGTTTCGTATATAGCAGGTTAATTGATGAAGACAGAGAAGAACAGTATTTCTATTAAGAATAGCAGCGTCGTTTTAGGCGTTTCTTCTGCTGTCCTTCTTACCCTCCGACTTACGCTAGGCTGCTAAGCAGCCATATTTAGTTTACGGCTTGCCCGCGCCAGGGCCGAAAATCACGCGGGAATTTTACAAAAATCCCTTATACCTATATAATCTATCGGTTACTAAGTTAATGAAGAGGAATATATTATGTTAACTTGTTTTTCTACACTCGCATGTCCGGATTTTTCATGGCAGGACATCTACTCGATGGCAAAGGATTTCAATTTCAACGGAATTGAGATCAGAGGCTTAGGCCAGGATATTTTCTCGGTAAAGGCTCCGCCTTTTACTGAGGCTAATCTTCCCAAGACAGTCGCAAAACTTAAGGAATTAAAGCTTACGATCCCTTGTCTTTCTTCAGGAGAGCCCGTAAACGATATGGCTACTAAAGATAAGGCGATCGCTGAGATCAGGGCATATATCGAGCTCGCAAATAAGCTCGGAACATCTTTTATCCGCGTATTGGGAGACCGCAATCCCGCGCCTGAGAAAGAGATCGACGATGAAGTCGTTATCTCAATAATGAAGGAGCTCATCCCTTATGCAGAGGAGATGAACGTTACGCTTCTCCTTGAGACCAACGGCGTTTATGCAGATACCAAGAGGCTTAAGAAAGTCCTTGATGCAATCGGCTCGCGCAAGGCAGCTGCTCTCTGGGATATGCATCATCCTTACCGTTTTATGGGTGAAACACCTGAAGAGACAGTTAATAATCTCGGCGAATACATCAAGCATGTTCATGTAAAAGACTCCGTCATGGTCGACGGCAAAGTCTCCTATAAGCTTATGGGCAACGGCGACATGCCGTTAAAGGAGATGTTCGATGCTCTCCAGTCTATAGATTATATCGGTTATATCTCACTTGAGTGGGTCTACAGATGGTCTAAAGACCTGGACAGCGCCGGTATCGTTATCCCTCAGTTCGCAAACTACATGGAGACTTACCGTCCGAAGCAGAAGACCGAGCTCCAGATTGACAACAGGGGAACAGGTTACTATCCCTGGCCCAAAGAGACTCTGATCGACCTCACATTCCCGGATGTCCTCGATAAGATCTGCGAGCTTTTCCCGAACCAGTATGCTTTCAGATACACAGAGCTCGATTACACACGCACATATCCCGAGTTCAGGAATGACGTTGATAACCTTGCGCGCGCATTCCTTGCAATGGGCTGTAAGAAGGGCGATCACATCGCCATCTGGGCAACGAACGTACCCCAGTGGTATCTCACTTTCTGGGCAGCAACAAAGATCGGATGTGTACTCGTTACGGTCAATACCGCTTATAAGATCCATGAGATCGAGTATCTCTTGAGACAGTCTGATACATGCACTCTTGTCATGATCGACAAGTTCAAGGATTCTGATTATATCCAGATCATCAACGAGATCTGCCCTGAACTCAAGGATTCAGAGCCGGGCAAGCTCGAATCGGCAAGACTTCCTGTCTTAAAGAACGTAATTACCTGTGAATCTCGCGTTCCGGGATGCTTCCACTGGGAAGATCTCCCTGCGCTCGCAGAGACAGTTCTTTACAGTGATGTAGAGAAGATCCGCCGCACGATCGACAAGCACGATGTCTGCAACATGCAGTACACATCCGGCACGACAGGTTTCCCCAAGGGCGTTATGCTCACACACTATAATGTCGTCAATAACGGTAAGGCGATAGGTGACTGCATGGATCTGTCTTCTTTCGCCCGCATGATGATCCAGGTTCCGTTGTTCCACTGCTTCGGCATGGTGCTCGCAATGACACCTTCCGTAACTCACGCAGTTACGATGTCTCCTATCACTGCATTCTCACCCAGAAAGGGCCTGCATTGCATCAATCAGGAGAAGATCACATGCTTCCATGGCGTTCCGACGATGTTCATCGCTATGCTGGGGCATGAGAACTTTGCTAAAACCGACTTCTCTCACATGAGAACCGGTATCATGGCAGGTTCGCCTTGTCCGATCAAGACAATGGAAGAAGTAATCGAGAAGATGCATATGCCTGAGATCGTTATCACATATGGTCAGACCGAAGCATCTCCGGCAACTACTATGAGTAAAACGACTGATACTATTGAGCAGAGAGTAAATACTGTAGGACCTTCCATCTTCGGCGTTGAGACAAAGATTGTTGATCCCGAGACCGGAAAAGAGCTTCCTGACGGCGTTCCCGGCGAATTCTGCGCCCGCGGTTACAACATCATGAAGGGTTACTACAAGATGCCCGAAGCTACAGCAGCTGCCATCGATGAAGAAGGCTGGCTCCACTCGGGAGACCTGGCTCTCAAGAGACCTGAAGACGGCTATTACAAGATCACCGGCCGTATCAAGGACATGATCATCAGAGGCGGCGAGAATATCTATCCGAAGGAGATAGAAGATTTCCTTTATACACATCCAAAGATCCAGGATGTCCAGGTCATCGGCGTTCCCGATGCAGACTACGGCGAAGAGATTTTGGCTGCCGTTGTTCTGAAGCCCGGCGAAGAGTCTTCTGAAGAAGAGATCAAGCAATATGTCATGGACCACATGGCCAAGCACAAGGTCCCCAGATATGTCGACTTCGTTGACGGCTTCCCGATGAACGCTGCAGGCAAGATCCTTAAGTACAAGATGAGACAGGAAGCAGTCGAGAGGCACGGCCTTGAGAATGCCAATAAGATCGTAACGGCGTAAAGGATATTAAGTTTTTTGGGTAAGAGGCTATCCGTAAAGGGTAGCCTCTTATTTTGTTGAGGAAATGACATTTCTCTTGCTTTGGGGTAAAAATATGCTGGTGTATAACTCTCGGAATAACGGCTAAACCAACGGCGCCGCCGTTCATTCCGCCGTTTATTCAGCCTGTAAACTATGTAAGAAACAGATTATTGATAAATCTCCCAATTCTTATGGTAAACTATCTGTCAAGAATATTTTATCGGAATAAGGGAGGAACGAAAATGAATATTCGAAAGGTGTTTTTGTTTATAGGATGTTTGCTTTCAGTTGTCGGACTGTTTTTGCCGGTTTATTCGCTTCAGTTGAACGGACAGACGGTATCCGGCGGAAGTGCTCTGCTTATAAAGTCCTTTTACGGCATTGTGATACTTTTTGCTGACCTGGTCATCATCGTCACAGCGCTTGCCGGAGTTAAGAAGGGATATGTCATAGCTTCTTTAGTCAGCGTCGGAGTTACGATATATTCCGTTGCTTATTCGGCTTTAAGCCAGACGGGAGCGTGGGCAATTGTTAAAACCACGAGCAATTTGTTGTCATCTTTGGATGCTAAATCAAAATACAATTACGAGGTTGTCGACGGTCCTGCTTATGTGCTGCTGATACTGGCTGCAGTAGTTATCCTGCTGACCATGATCTGGAACGCGATAAATAACGAGGAATGATGATCCTTAATATCTGAATAAATCAGTTACAGCCCGGTACAATTACTTATCAGGAAAGAGTATTGTTATCGGGCCTTTTCTTGATGCCTGCGAAATAATGTCTGCTATCTCTTCCGGTGACTCCTTCATGCCGTTCAGGATCCATGAACATATGACAGCGTTACAGCCGGCATTGCAGTAATTGCAGAAGAGAAGATCTCTTGAAGATGTAATTCCGCTGGGGTTATCTATATTTACCTTGGCCTTCTCGGCAGCGATGGTGAAGATATCATTAAAGAAATCAAGATCGCAGTTAGGAGATATAAGTATGCTCATGAAAACAGGATGCTGTTTTATAACTGTCAGTACATCTATAAGATTTTGTAAGCTGTGAGTCTTGCTGACCTCAGGGATCTGATTCAGTTCATCAATGACGAGCTTCTTATGGTCGTCAAGGAATTCAATGATGTTATTGTAGTGATAATAGAAAGTGTTGCGGTTGACCTTTGCTTCGGAACAAAGATCAGTAATCGTGATGCCGGAGAGTTTTTTTGACGATAACAGCTCTCTTAAAGCCTCAAGTAATGATGTCTGAGTCCGGATGACTCTTATGTCCCTTGATCGTTTCATTTTCAAGAACCTGCAACATTAAGATTTATACATTCAATATACCACTCTGAAAAAAGAGTTGAGCCAATTTCGCAAAAAATTTTTAATTCTGTTAAAAAGCGGCTACAAAGCCGGAATATATGAATAAACTTCATAGAATTTTTTACAGGCATGAAAAAGGGCTGCCATTACGACAGCCCTTCGGTTTTTGATTTGAAAGTAAGTATCAGAGCTTAGGACCTGCAGCAACGAGAGCCTTACCGGCTTCGTTTGTCTCATACTTAGCAAAATTCTTGATGAATCTGCCGGCAAGATCCTGAGCCTTCTTATCCCACTCAGCTGCATCAGCGTATGTATCACGGGGATCGAGGATCTCTGTGGATACGCCAGGAAGCTCTGTAGGAACTTCGAAATCGAAGTAAGGGATCTTCTTTGTAGGAGCGTTCTTGATGGAACCGTCAAGGATAGCATCGATGATTCCACGTGTATCAGGGATGGAGATTCTCTTGCCTGTGCCGTTCCAGCCTGTGTTAACGAGGTAAGCCTTAGCGCC
The DNA here is from genome assembly GCA_045532275.1 of Saccharofermentans sp. Lineage (GTDB taxonomy): Bacteria > Bacillota > Clostridia > Saccharofermentanales > Saccharofermentanaceae > Saccharofermentans. Next base: position 37,380 of record JAZSFQ010000041.1, read on the forward strand.
GGACTGCTCCATTCTCTTTACGAGCTCTTCTGCATACTTTGTAGGGTGGAGCTCAAGGAATGCCTGACCGAAGCAAGCGGAGAATGTAGGTGTAGGTTCTGTGATTCCACGCTCTGTACCGGCGAGCTTAGCTGTGAAGCCTGAGAGGAAGTAGTACTTTGTCTGCTCAGGTGTGAGGATGGATACAGGAGGGAGTACGCCGAAAGCGTCTGCGGAAAGGAAGATTACGTTCTCAGCTGCAGGACCTGCAGAGATCTTGTTAACGTTCTTAGCGATCTTCTCGATGTGGTCGATAGGATAAGAAACACGTGTGTTCTCTGTAACAGACTTATCTGCGAAGTCGATCTTGCCGTCTGCGTCAACAGTTACGTTCTCGAGAAGAGCGTTTCTCTTG
>JAZSFQ010000027.1:0-82604 GCA_045532275.1 Saccharofermentans sp.
TATTCAGTCGGTTGTGCTTGGATCTGCTGATGCAGTTATTGCCTTTTGTGAAGGGATTCAGGCGGCAGCTCCGGTTGACAGCTATGTTACGCCTGTGCGGGGAGATATGCCGGGATATGATTCACAGGTAATTATGGCGGCAGGTGCCTTTGTTCAGGGCGCCACTACGGAGCTTTCATGTGACGGACCGATGAAGCCGCCTTATATTGCTTATATGCAGGGCTGCCTTGCCAAAGAGCAGGCCAAGCTCGCCTGCATGCTTGCTGTCGGAGGTTAACTGATATGGCTGACGGTAAGCAATGGTATAACAGTCCCGAAGAAAGACCTTCCGGAAACAAGACCGGAAAGCAGAGTAACCCTGCAAAGAAGAACGGCAGGCCCGGTGTTAATCAGAACGGGAAAAAGCCTGCCACTTCATCAGGCAAGCCTGCAGGAAAGCAGTATGCTGCGAATTCAGGAAAGCCTGCTCCTTCAGGTAAGCCAGGCATCAAACACCCCAATGCAGCAAAAGCATCCCGGAAGGATCAGGCATACAAAGGAAATAAACCTAAGTCAGGAACAAGCATTATCCCTGATATGGATCCGTTGAAGACCGGAACGGCAAAGCCCGGCATCGTAAATAAAAAAACAGCTGCCTCCCAAAAGACACAAAAACCTTCATGGAGACCGGGTGCTGATTATAAGCAGGGCTCTAAGAAGACAGCATCTTCCAAAGGTTTTGCCAAGCAGAATCAGAATAATAAGAACGTGTCTTCAAAAGGCTATCCTGTAAACAGCACGGGCAAGAAGCCTATGGATAAGGCAAGGGCTAAGGAACTTGCCACGGAGAGGGAACAGAAGAAGATCCTGGAGCAGGCAAGGCTCAAAGAAGAGGCTAAACTCAAAGAGCAGCAAAAGATCGAGAAGAACGAATTCAAGCGCAAGAATCCGTCTCAGAAGAGCGCTGAGAGCCGTGCGATAAGAAACGGCATCTTAGGCGCCGTTGCAGTGGCTTCGGCTCTTTTCGTACTCGTATTCGTAATCCATCACTTATATGACTATATCGCAGAGAAACCGAATTTCTCTTTCGTTACGACAGGCGCGGTAGAGCATACGATCGGTGCGAGGGCTCTCATCGTAAGAGATGAGGACACTATCAATTGCGTGAATTCCGGAGAACTCGTTACGCAGATTACCGAAGGCTCGAGAGTCGCTAAAGACCAGGAACTCGCGATCGTTGTTCCCGATGAGATGAAATCCGTTGTACAGGATCTGAGGAACGTTCAGTCACAGATCTCTGATGTCCAGCAGGAGATCATCCTTGCGGGCGGGGTATCGGAAGCTGACGTCATCTACAGGAACTATAACAAGAACCTTTCCGCTATCCTTGATTCGGTCAGATTTGACTCTATGGGCGGTAACCTCAGCAATATGTCATCTTACGGATCTTCGGTCAACGTTATCCTTGACGAGCGTGAGGATGAGATGAGTAAGATCAATTTCGATGATGAGCGTATCTCTGTTCTGAGAAATGATGAAGCCGTATACGAAGCCCAGGTCGAAAAGTATGCATCCAGGATCACGGCTCACAGACCGGGCATCGTATCCTTCAGACTTGACGGCAGGGAAGAAGATCTGAACTATGATAATTTCCTGTCGATGCCTGCTTCGGAGGTAAAGAGTTTTATCAACAGCTCTGTAGGCGCCATCTCTTCAGACCTGAGTGTGGAAGCTGATACTCCGGTCGTAAGGATCGCCCAGAACGAGAGCCAGTACCTGTCGGTATATCTGTCATCTAATGATGCGGCAGTATCGGATTTCGCCGTAGGAACTCTCCATGACATAAATGTGCGTACGGAAGGTATCTCTATCGACGATTGCAAGGTCGTACGTTGTGAGAATGACAATTCGGGTATGCTCATAACTTTCATGACATCGAGATGCGTTGAGGCACTCCTTGACTTAAGAACAGTTGATATCGAGATCGTTATCACTGAGACTGACGGCATGAGAGTTGCTGTTCCGAGCCTTGTAAACGAAGTCTACGCGCCTAAGGGCAATCCCGCGTTCTGCGTATATCTTGCGCCTGGTGCAAATGTCGGACCCGATACATTCGGAGACGGTGCGATCTTTAATGTAACGATCATCCCTAACAAGAAGACCGACGAGGAAGGCAATGTGATTGAACAGCAGAATCTGTCCGTCGGAGGCTGCACGGTCATCCATACGGAGGCTCAGGAGAACGGCGGTTATGTCGTGGCATTCTCGACTCCTAACGATTATTCAGGCCTTAGAAAGATAGACAGGCTCTATCCTGACGGCTATATGGCATCCTTTGTCGATACTGCTACGGGTCTCGGTATGACCGCAGATAAGATCGTCGTAACCGAATACTCCGGTATGGCTTCTGTCTATACGAATAACCAGGGTTTCGTTGAAGAGGTACGTGTAATTGTTCTGGATAACGACAGGGAATTCGCGATCATCGATAAGGTCGGAAAGTCTTCTGTTCCTAATCTTAATACGGTAATCATTACCAATCCTAAAACTGTAAAGCCGGGAGATAAGGTCGACTGATATGGAATTTGATTTTACTGAAGAACTTAAGAATAAGATCTCGGATAATATCCTGTCCGTAAAAGAGTCCATAGAAGATGCAGAGAGAACAGCAGGCCGTGAGAAAGGCAGCGTAACTCTTATCGGCGTTACCAAGGTTTTTCCCGTAGAGTATGCGGAAGCTGCGGCCATGAGCGGTCTTAAGGATCTGGGTGAGAACCGTGTACAGGAACTGGTACCTAAGATAGAGCGTTTTTCCAGTCTTGGCATAGATGCGAACTGGCATCTTATCGGAACGCTGCAGAAGAATAAGGTAAAGTACATCATCGGAAAGAACTACCTTATCCATTCCGTAAACAGTGTGGAACTCGCCGAGGAGATCTCGAAAAGATCTGTAAGTAACAATGTTACTTCGAGCATTCTGCTGCAGGCAAACGTATCGGGAGAGGAGAGCAAACACGGATTCGCACCTCATGAATTAAAGCCGGCTATAGATAAGATATGTAATCTTCCTTCTATTAATATATGCGGTCTTATGACGATGGCTCCTATCGAGACATATGAAGGAGAGGCAAGGGAAGTATTCGCCAAGACAAGAGTAATATTCGAGGATCTTAAGGAATATACCGGCCTTGAGTCCTGGAAAGTGTTATCGATGGGCATGAGCCAGGACTATAAGAGTGCAATTTTAGAGGGATCCACGCATGTCAGGATAGGCACTGCGATCTTCGGAAACCGTGCCGAATATAAGCCTGTGTAACATTGTTCGATTGCCCCTTTGATATTTTTGTTACATTTTGTAATAAAACCCCGTTTTAAGTTACCTTCTTGTGTCATATTGCCCAAAACTATTGAGGCGAAAATCAATTTTCGTTAATATCCGATTATGTTATTGAATGTCCTTGGTCGGGCGAATATTTAAGGAGGAAAAAACAAATGGGCACTTTTAACGTTAAGAATTTCTTCGGAAGCATGTTCACACCTGTAGAAGATGAGATGGAAGAAAACTATTACGGTGAGGAAGAGGGCTACATTGAAGAAGATGCATACGAGCAAGAGCCTATCGCAGAGGAAGCTTATGTAGAGGAGCAGCCCCGCACCTTCGTTCAGGAGCCCGCAGTTACAACACCTGTAATGCAGCAGAATGCGACAGTCATTATGCTTACACCTTATGACATCAGAACAAGCCAGATCGTTTGCGATCACATCCGTGAAGGCCATATCGTTATCTGCAATCTTACAAACACAGATAAGAATCAGCGTGTAGTTGACTACATCTCCGGCGGTGTTTATGCATTGGGCGGAAGAGTTGAGCCTACACCCGTTAAGACAACATTTGTCTGCACACCTAAGTCTGTTAATCTCGTAGTTGAGAATCAGGAAGTTGAGCAGATGGGTACAAAGGTTTCCGCACTCTGATCCGAATATAAAATACAAATACAGATGCTGTCCCCGAAGCATATCGGAGACAGCATTTTTTTGTCTTTGCACACGTCTCAATGACAAATGTGTTCTATTGAACTAAGGTTAGTCATTACTATATAATGATTTGGAAGATGGCGCAGGAGGCTTATTATAATGACTATTGAAGATCGCGAATATTTATTTGATCAGGCTCAGAGGTTATCTGAGATCCTGAACGAAGAGTGTGTCGAGCTTCTCGGAATGCTCGAAAAGATCGAAGACAGAGTTGCGATCTCAAGACGCATAAATAAGCTCGAAGATGAAGGTGATCATGTATTCCATGAATTCGCTGACAGACTTCATTCCGTCGAACAGGATCCCGAGCGCAGGATGACCATCTTCCAAATGGCAAGACATATCGAAGACTGCGTTGATATGCTCGACGAGCTCTCCATGACGATCGTCCGTTACAATACGAGAACAGTAAGCCCGGGTATTAAGGCGAGCGTTAATGCCATTGCCGGCTGCGTTAAGAAGGAGATGCACCTTCTTAATCTCATGCGCACATATGAGCCTGAGAAGCAGGAACTGTTCATCAGAGCCATCAATGAGTTCGATGCATTCAAGGTCGATTTCTATAAGATGTATGACATGCTTATCTTCGGTCTTTTCTCGCAGGCTCATGATACTGTCGATATCATCAGATGTAAGGCCATCTATGACGCAGTTAAGGATATCTTTAAAGCATTTGAAGTCAGTGCCGACGATTGCTACAAGTACATGATGGCACGTAACAACAGCGATACTGATGTATATAAAGTTGACGAATAATAACACCTGATCTTTTGGTCCTTTTTGAATGAGTAACAAGGTCTCTCTGCCGGACGGATACCATATTGTCTGGTCCGAAGAGTTTAACAGCAATGCGGTAAATGATACGGTCTGGAGCGCCGAAACACGCGCGCCCGGATGGTTTAATGGTGAACGCCAGGAGTACTGCGGAAAAGAGTGCATTGAGGTAAGTGACGGCTGTCTCAGTATAAGACCTAAGATCACGACCAATAATTCCGGTGAGATGAGATACTTATCCGGAAGGCTTACCACTCTCGGTAAGAAGGATTTCACATACGGCAAACTTATAGTAAGGCTTAAGGTCCCGAAGGCCAAAGGCCTGTTGAGTTATATCCGTCTCATGCCTACGGAAGGCTACGATGAGGAAGCAGATAACTATAAGGAATTTCCGCTTCACGGCCAGATAAATATGGTCGAGATCTCGGGCTCGAGGACCGATGAAGCTTTCTCAGGCATTGCGTTCGGATATCCGTATACACAGCGTTCGGGAAACTATCACAGACTTAATACCGATTTCGCGAATGAATTCCATATCTTCGCATGCGAATGGGATCAGGACGAGATCATATTCTCCTGCGACGGCAAGGAATACTACAGAACATCTTACTGGTTCGCCAGGAACGGTGAGGCTGAAGAGCCCTATCCGGCACCGTTTAACAAGCCTTTCCATGTTGTTATCGGAGTCTCTGCCGGTGATGACAGAATGAGCAGGAAGGGCGATGCAAATTCTGAGATCGAGAATAACGATGCCAAGCTATTAGTCGATTATGTAAGGCTCTATCAGAAGCCGATCTATAACAGAAAAGTAGTAAGGCCTGCAAGGGTCCTGACGCTCAATACAGAGGGCGGGGACAGCGCGGCTAAGAATAATGCTTTCTATGTTGCCGAAGGCGATCTGAACGCGAATGTAAGCTTCATGGAAGACGAGCTGATCATAACACCTTCATTTATCTCAGGCGTGTCGGGCGAGACGAGGCTCCTTCAGGGCGGCTTCCCCTTCAAAAAGGGCGAGTACTATGAGTTCTCTTTTGACGGAAGAGCAGATGAGGAACGCACCATCAGATGCATCTTTAAGTCCGATGAAGAAAGAGACGAAGGCGAGCAGATCACCGAGCCCTACATCATCAGGCTTGACCGCAACTGGCAGAAGCACAGGATGGTTTTCGAAGCTCCAAAAGATTATGACAATGCCTCAATAGTATTTGCCATCAATGCTATCTCCAAGGCATCTATACATATCCGCAATATATTGCTCAGAAAGAGACAGGGTCCTAAAGAAACGCGTAAGCAGATCGCAGTGTGCGGTGTCTGGGATGACTCCGATAACTACAGCCTTTTCCTGAGATCTTTGCAGACAGAAGAGATAAACAAGGACTATATCGTTTCGAGCTTTACGTTTAATGTTGATAACCCGGATCCGATTCAGAACGAACTGGAACTGAATTTTGCGAATCTCCTCTTAAAGATGGATCTCGCCTGCATCATTATTTTCGGCGAGATGATAAAGACAAAAGAAGTAATCGACAGGCTCGCCGAGATCGGACACGAGAAGGGGATACCTGTTATCACATTCCAGCATCCGGTCAAGGGATGCATAAATGCTGATTTCGAATACGGTTCGGCCTTTGAGACGATAGTTAAGCATGTAATAGAAGAGCATGGCGCGAAGAGGCTCGATATGTTTGGCGGATTCAGGGATAATCCGTTCTCCGAAGAGAGAATCGCCATTTTCAAGAGAGTCCTCGAAGAGCACGGAATAGATCCTCTTTCTGCGAATATCTATTACGGCGATTTCTGGCAGGCACCTGCATTTACCGTTATGAATGAACTTCTCGAGAGCGGTGAATACGAGCTTCCTGATGCCATAATCTGCGCCAACGATTCAATGGCGATAGGTGTTATAGATGCTCTGCGCAAAAACGGCAAGAACATCCCTGAAGACGTAATAGTTACGGGCTTTGACGGCATTTGGCAGGGCCAGTATAACGATCCGGTCTTAACGACCTGCGAGCTCGATTACAAGCAGATCTCAGAGCAGATATTAATGAGGATCCGCGACTGGGATAAGATAGAGGATGCTAAAGATGATTCTTTCCTGATCCCTTACAAGTCGATGTTCCTGCAGTCCTGCGGATGCAAGCACCGCTCTGAATTCCCGTGGTCTACGATCGTTGACGAACTCGCTGAAGAGAACCAGGATTCATTCAGGCACATGCTCGAGATGGGCCGTTTCGTATCGAGGATGACATCATCAGATAATCTCGACGAGGCTGCAGATAACCTCCAGAACTCGATCTGGATGTGGCGCAGCCAGTATTACTTCGTCGGTGTTACCGAGCCTGACGGATGCTGCCACAGTATTTTCCACGGCAGGGCGAACAAGTATACGTTTGCGCAGAAGTTCTACAGGTTGAGACATCCGATACCGGATTACGATCTGATCCTTTGCAAAGACAGTAATATCAATGTGCTTCTTTTCAAGCAGATCAGATCCAACACCGAATCATTCGGTTATGTTGTAAACGGTTACTATGAAGTCACGATGAGATCCGAGCAGAGATTCGAGGAGTTCGGCCACTTCATAAACGCTGCCGTAAACGCAGTCAACAACAACCGCAAGCTGATCGCTACGAGCAAGACAAATGAGCTCCTGTCCGAACAGGATTTCCTTACCGGTCTTTATAACAGAAGAGGATTCTTTACGATGCTTAAGAAGCTCCTCAATGCGCCTGCAAATTCCGGCAGGATCCTCTCGCTGTTCTCCATCGATATGGATAAGCTCAAGACGATAAATGATACATACGGTCATGAGCACGGCGATGTCGCTATCCAGACGCTTGCGAGAGCCATCCTAAAATATGTCAGGGACGACGGAATTGCCGCCAGATACGGCGGTGATGAGTTCGCATTTGCAATCATCGGCGACAAGAAGCTCGAAGGTGAGATCAAGAATATCAGGAGCGAGATCGAAGATGCTGCTGATAGCGATCCTGCCCTGCTTGATAAGCCGTTTGAAGTCGGCGCGAGCCTCGGCGTCTCCGAGCGTGTTATCGACAGCTCGATCGATATCGAAGACATGATCCTCGAAGCCGATTCCAAGATGTACGCGGACAAGATGGCGAGGAAGAGATTCAGGGGAGTGTAAGTCAAGTTTTCCACTTCGGTTTTCGCCTTTTTGAACCGCAGATTGACCCGCGGCGCGGTTCGTTTTGCGGTTCATTTGGTACGAAAACAGGGATTTGAACCGCGGATTGACCCGCAGCGCGGTTCGTTTTGCGGTTCGTTTGGCCCGATATGCCTTTATGATGTGCTGACTTAACCCCGACAGGTTCTCAGCACAAGCAGCCACTCATATCCTCAAATTTATGTTAGTATATCTTTATAATTTTGGTCGTCCGGATTAATAAGGAGAACCTGAGTATGAGACGCAGACTCAATATCGGCTTAGTTATTGATGATATAGACAATTATTTTTCTAACCAGGCGGCGATCGGCGCCGAGCAGGCCGCGAAAGCGCTGGATGCGAATCTGTTCGTTTTCCCGGGGCACTACATCGGTAAGACCGACAGCAGATATGCCGATAAGAAATACGAATACCAGTATAATTCTATCTTCAATCTTCCGACTGAGAGAAATGTTGATATCATCTATATCCTTCAGGGTCTGATCTGCTCAAGGGCTGCTATGGAGATCCAGACCAGGTTCTTAAAGAAGATGCCTCAAGTCCCGATAATATGTCTGTTCTCGGACTTTGAAGGCTATCATTCCGTTACTTTCGACAACCGTTCCGGTCTGAACGGACTCCTGAAGCATCTTATCGTGAAGCATAATGCCAAAGATATAGGCTTTGTATCAGGCCCTGTTACGAACCGTGATGCCAGGGAGAGGCTTGATATCTATAAAGACACGCTGAAGGAATACGGTATTCCGTATGATCCGGCGAAGGTCGCTTACGGCGATTTCTCGATGGCTAGCGAGAGCGTTGTTGAAGAGCTTCTGGACAGCAATGAACATCTTGATGCGATAGTTTTTGCAAATGACTCGATGGCTGTCGGAGGATACAATGCCCTGAAGAAGAGAGGGCTCGTTCCCGGCAAAGATATCCTGATCTCAGGTTTTGACGATGATGTTTTCGCGGTATCTCTGGAACCGCCTCTTACGACTGTCGAGGCCAGTTCCGCGTCGCTCGCTTATAAAGCTGTTCTTAATGCGGAGAACTATATCAACGGCACGGCTCTGCATGATATGACCGTAGAGACGCATCTTGTCCAGAGGAATTCCTGCGGGTGTGATGACTTTGATGCGGACGTCATGTGTGAGAGGCTGGGACTTAAGGGCAATGAGATCGAAAAGGAAGCATTCGTCAACGAGATAAAGAGCTATCTTTTCAATGATTTCGTTGATTCCGGATCCATCTCCGAATCTTTGGAAAACTTCCTTGGCGCGTATATAGACATGCTCGGATCAAGCGACAGAAAGAAATCTCTTGAAGTAATGAATGATAAGTTCTCGCAGCTGCTAAGGACAGATCTGTTTGTTCTCTCAACGCGTGAAAAATGCTTCAATATCATTCAGACTCTGCAGAGCAGGGCGATGGCTTTATTGAGTGATGACAGTGAGCGCATATTTGTAAATGAAGCTTTTTCCAAGTATTTCAGACGTCTGGCATTCTCGGGTATACTTCCTGCCAATTCTGCGAGGAGAAGGACTGAGAGGATGCAGGGAGTCATCAACCGTCAGGTGGGCGATGTTTTCCTGATCGAGAACCAGAATGAGATCCCTTATGAGCAGCTGCTCGGCAGCCTTAACGGTATAGGATTCAAGAAGTCACTGCTTTATCTGTTCCAGGGTAATGTAAAGAACCACGGGTCATTCGACTGGATGCCGCCGGCTTCGATTCTCCTTAAGGCGATAAGTGACGAAGACGGCCTGAGGTCGCTGCCTGAAGAGCAGCAGCTCCTGCGTACTGAAAGCGTTTTCGAGAACGAATTCATAAAAGATGACGGACGCCGGACTATGATCGTATCGCCTCTGTTCGTCGGTGCAGATCTTTACGGTCTTCTGGTAAACGAACTCGAGATCTCCAGATCTTACAGTGTTTCTTCGGCCGCCACTCAGTTGTCGGTAACTCTCAGATCGCTGTTCATGATCGAAGAGCAGAACAAGGTCAAGCAGTCTCTGCAGATATCTCTCGAAAGGTTTATCCGCGATAACACCAAGCTTGAAGAGATAGCGCAGAAGGACGAGTTAACGGGCCTTTATAACAGAAGAGGATTTATCTCCAATGCCGAGCGCGTATTGGAAGAACCTGCCAACCAGGGTAAGGTCGCGATCATCTGTTATGCGGATATGGATAACCTCAAGAAGATCAATGACCAGTATGGTCACGATGACGGCGACTTTGCGCTTAAAACGATTGCACAGGTCCTTTTGGAATCCTTCAGGGATATGGACATCATCGGACGTATCGGAGGAGATGAGTTTATCTCTCTTGCTGTCACCGGAGCTGACTGCGATGTTGATTCGATGAAGGCGAGAATAGAGAAGGTCACAAAGCGTTATAACCAGTTCGCCGATAAGCCTTATCCGATCGAGATGAGCACCGGTATCTATAAGTTCAAGATCATCGGCAAGATCGATATCTATGAAGCGATGAATAACGCAGACCAGCTCCTGTATCAGGAGAAGATCAGAAAAAAGACGGGTAGGACGTAATCAGGTATTTTTCTTTTCCGCTCTCTTCGCGAAGAACTTAAAGCCTGCGAAGAAGATCATATACGCGATGAAGCTTGTGAGCATTCCGAGGATGATCCCGCCGATGACGTCGGTGGGATAATGGACACCCACATATAATCTCGAAAAAGCAAGAATGAAAGCGTACATCATGGCGAGCACTGAGACGAGCTTATATGTAAGTGACATTTTCGAGTGCGAGAGTTCACCGGTCTTCGCTACAACGGGAAGTCCCAACATAGCTATTACGAGTATCGCGCCCATTACCGCAAATGCAGAACCGGTGTGGCCGGAAGGGAAGGAGTAATCAGGCTGCCTTTCTATCAGATTGACAAGTCCGTCCACGTCATCGTAAGGCCTTGTCCTGGCGACGATGTTTTTTATCAGAACATTATTCAGGAGCGATTCCAGGGCGATGCTTATGCTGGCGATCATGCCGATCTTGCGCGTGCGGGGCATTATCAGCAGACCGGCTGCCAGAACGATCATAAAGATGCCGTAGTCACCCGAATGAGTAAATACAGTCATGAACGGAGTCAGAAGATCCGATCTGATGTTTTCCTGTATGAATAGCAGAAAATCTGCTTCCCAGCCCATATCAACCTCGCTGAAACATTATTTTACAAAATAATTGTAATATAACCGCGTTTCAATTCAGGTTACAAATGAATGAAATTTTACTCTTCGGGCGGCATGGGAAGCGTCGCTCCGCCGAACGGCATGCAGATGACTGAACAGTCTTCGCCGTATCTTGCGTAAGCTTCATCGAATGCTTCCTGCGCGGAATGCATGGGCTCTAAGAAAATACTCCTCACGAAGTCATCGTCCATTTCTGATATAAGAACGATCTTGGCATGCTTTAATACCATGGCTATAGCGGCAGCTTTGTGACCGCCTAACTGGAAATCTTTTCCGACTCTCTCGATAAGAGAATCAGCCGTCTCCGCAGTCGTGAGCCACTCTTCGAATTTCGCGCTCCCGAGACCTTCGTTGCACGCGCCGATAACTATTATCGTACCGCCGTCAGCAACCGCATATTTAGAATTATCCAGAGCCTTCTGTGTCTGGTAGAGGTTTGCATCCTTGGGAGCGCCTCCCTGTGAGACTATAACGATGTCGGCTCTTCTCTTAAGAGGCTTCCTGTACATCTTATCAAGATATTTGCAGCCTGCCCTGTGCGCCTCGGTAACATCGCCCGCAACACAATATACTATGTGCTTGTGCTCGTCGAGGATAGGATTAACGATGAAACTTAAGTGGCAGAATGTCTCAGACTCTTCAATGTCCGCTCTGATAGGATTGCCGTTGAGGTTGCCTGCGCAGGCTTTCTCGTCGACCATCATGCGGTGGTTTGCCTGAATAGCGGAAGGTGTGGAAACGCCAGGCATAAGTGCTTTCGCGCCACCCGAATAACCGGCAAAATAATGGAACTCGATATTGCCGACGCCGATCCTGAAATCAGCCTCTGCAACGCTCCTCGTAATATCGACCGGAGTGCCTCTCGATGTCGTTCCCATATGGATGCAGTCAGAAGGATCACTGTCGATGCAGGTTACTTCATTGTAAACACGCTCGCCGACGAGTCTTATCTTCTCTTCTTCAGTGTGCGTCCTGTGTGATCCGAGCGCGAAAACGACCTTTATATCTTTCCTGTCACAACCTGCGAGATAGAGCTCATCGAGGATTGAAGGGATAACGTCGAAGCTGGGAATAGGTCTTGAGATATCGCTCGTGATGATGACGATCTGCTGACCCGGCGTTACGAGGTCCTTAAGGCGCGAAGAACCGATCGGGTTCTCGAGAGCATAAACGACTGCATCAGGGCCGCGCCTTTCGTGTTCTATATCATTTGCGACAAGGATCTGATCGAGATTCTTATCGGGAATATTTACTGTCTGTACGCCTTTTCCGTAACCGAATTCAACCTTCATATAGCGCTCCGAAAAAATAAGATTCTTCTATTTTACATATTGGGAACCTTTTCTCAATCAGCAATATGATGAAAGACTAAAATCGTTAATATAATTGAGGGTTACTTCTGATTTGACGGTGGCAAGGAACCTGTTTGTGGTGGCTCTAATTGTAAACTTTGCGCCTGAATACTTTATCTTCTTATGATTTTTTGATATAAATATTCGGTGGGGAATACTTCATCAATTTAACTTAATAGCCTTTTTATGATCTATGGGAGCGTGCCTATGTTTATGACCCGTTGTATCCTTGTTTCCCCGGCTCTTTATTTGAGTCTGTTCTCAACTGTTTTCTTATCGTGATCCTTGTCAACGCCTGCTTTTTGGCAGGGCGTCTTAGGGGATTTTTCGCATATTTAGTTTAGACACATTGTTTTAGTTACTTGAGGGTAGGAGGAATCTATATGAAGATCACAATTTCCAAAAAGATCGGTTGTATCGTTCTCAGCGCACTGATGACAGCGTCAGTGCTGTTGTCGAACATAGTGGATATAATTCCTGATGCGGTCAATACCGTACATGCGGACAGCGTGCATATTGATCACGAAGGTGAGGATAAAGATGGTTCATGCCATGTGGGGTGGAAGGGTGTTTCGAGCCTTCCTACAGAACCGGGAAATTATTATCTGACGACAGACGTGACAATATCATCTGCTTGGACCGTCCCTGAAGGAACAACGAACCTTTGTCTTAACGGACATTCAATAACAGCTGCAGGCAAATTTCACACGATAGATATTGGTGACGGTGTAACTCTTAACCTTTATGATGAAAGTAATAACAGCGGAACTATCACTCATGCGACAGATAATAATGATGTGCCCAAACCAGGTTCAGGAGTTTCTGTTTATCGTGGAACATTTAACATGTACGGAGGAAAAATATCCGGAAATACAAGCGATAATGGCGGTGGTGTATATGTTAGAACTGGAATATTTACAATCTCAGGCGGTTCTATTTCAGGAAACACAGCGTCTGAGTTTGGCGGCGGAGTATATATTTTAAATAATCTAAATAATGGACTAGATAGTGTAACAGTAACATTCTCCGGTGGTACTATATCCGGCAATAAAGCCCGTGGGGGCGGCGGTGTATATGTTGAATACGCAAAATCATCTTTCTCCGGTAGCACTATATCAGATAACACAGCAGATTTTATTGCAGGCATAGGTTTTCATTGTGCAAACGTAGAAATATCTGGTGGAAAAATCTCCGGTAACGAATCCGTTAATGATTCCGGCGGTATTTTTATTTCAATGGGAACAGTAATAGAGATGTCCGACGTTACTATCTCCGGAAACACGGCAAATAATGGAAAAGGTGGCGGTGTATATGTTGAAAGTGGTGGCACATTTACCATGACCGGCGGAGCTATTATAAATAATAAATCCTTTGATGAAGATAATGATGAAGAAAATTTTGGAATAGGCTGTGGTGGTGGTGTTTATTCCGAAGGTACATTCAACATGTCAGGCGGTACGATCACAGGAAATACTGCTGATATCAATGGTGATAATGTTTATTCTCCCATTGATAATTTTTCTCCGAGCGGTACAGCTGCAATAGATGGCGGATTATATTCCCAAGACTATACAACCGTATGCTTTTACTCGAATGAAAAGGGCGACGACACAGATAAGATGACCTCGCAGATAATAAAGAAGGGCGAGGATGTTAAGTTGAATGTAAATCCGTTTATCCGTGAAGATTATGGTTTTAACGGTTGGAATACAAAGGCTGATGGTACAGGCACAGCTTATGCCGATTGTGCAGTTGTTAAAATAGATAAATCAATTTACGATGACCTGACACTCTACGCTCAGTGGGCTGAAGACCACAAAGTTCATGAGGAACAGGACGATGAAACATGCTCACTCCATGAAGGCTGGACTGCGTGGAATGATGCAGACAGCCTGCCGACAGAACCGGGATATTATTATCTCACGACAGATGTTACACTTACATCTTCATGTTGGTATGTTCCCCAAGGTACTACAAACCTTTGTCTTAACGGACACAAGATATTGGAAAATTCAAATGGTATGGAAACGATTAATATTCGATCCGGTGCGACTCTTAATCTTTATGATGAGAGTAAAAACGACGGCCTCATAACCCATTCGAAAGATTCCAATAATAATAAAAAAGAAGGCACAGGTATTTTGCTTAGAGGTGGAACCTTAAATATGTACGGAGGATCTGTCTCCGGAAACATAACCGGTACCTATGTGAAAAATGGTAGTGGCATAGTCATTTCTGACGGAACTGTTAACATGTACGGAGGAAAAGTCTCTGAAAACACAACAAACAATTCCAATGGCGGTGGTATTGAGAATCTTAGTGGATCCTTCAACATGTATGGGGGAACTATCTCCGGAAACACTGTCAATGGAAATACGGAATATACTGGATTCGGTGGCGATGTATGCAGCAGCAGCGGAACAATAGTAATCTCCGGCGGTACAATCTCCGGAAACACAGCCAATAATGGCAGAGGTGGTGGAGTATATATTGTGCTCCCTGGTACATTTACCATGACCGGCGGAACTATTACAAATAATCAGGCCCTTGGTAAAGAGAATGAAGGAAAAGGCTACGGCGGTGGAGTATGTATTTATACAGGCACATTTGATATGTCAGGCGGTACGGTCACAGTAAATACTGCTGATACCGACGGTAATAATGTATATATTAAGGATGACTACGCAGCAATTAATCCCGGAGATGATGCCGTAATAGACGGCGGATTATATTCCGAAGATTATACAACCGTATGTTTCTACTCGAATGTAAATGGTGATGACACAGATGAAATGACCTCGCAGATAATAAAGAAGGGCGAGTATGTTCCGTTAAAACTAAATGAATTTACACGTGAAGGTTATGATTTTAACGGCTGGAATACTAAGGCCGATGGTTCCGGCGAAGTTTATGCCGATGGTGCAAGTGTATATGTGGATAAATCAGTTTACGAGGATCTGAATCTTTATGCACTGTGGGCTGAACCGCATCAGGATCATGATAAACAGGACGATGAAACATGCTCACTCCATGAAGGCTGGATTGCCTGGACAGAAACCGAGACACTTCCTAATGAACCGGGATATTATTTCCTTACCAAAGACGTGATGTTAGCTGAAATATGGATGGCACCTCCTGCCGTAACACACCTCTGTCTTAACGGTCACAAGATAATTCAGTCAGCAGATGAAAGCGCGGTTATTTATGTTTCTTCTGATGCTACTCTTTACCTTTATGACCTGACTAATAACAGCGGTGTTATCACACACTTAAAGGATGATGACGGAATCAGAACCGGAGAAGGAGTTCTTGTTGAAGGTGGAATTTTCAACATGGACGGCGGTTCTATTTCAGGAAACGAAGCTGTCTATGATGGCGGCGGCATATATGTTAACGGCGGAGAAGTAACGATTACCGGCGGCAAGATCACCGGGAACAAATCCTCAGCCGATTGTGCTGGCGGCGGCATCTATTTAGATGGCGGAGAATTAACGATCTCGGACGGTGTAATATCAGGAAACGAAGCCGGTACAAATGGCGGCGGCGTATGTGTTAATGAAGGAACACTCAATATGGCCGGCGGTACGGTCACCGGTAATACATCAAAATCTGACGGCAATAATGTTTATATTGCTGAAGATAATGAGTTTAACCCTGATCCGATCGAAAAGCCTGCAATAGACGGAGGATTGTACTCTAAAAACTATACAACCGTATGCTTCAATGCTAACGGCGGTGACGGCAAGATGCGTTCGCAGATAATCCCCAAGAATACGGATACTGCTCTCAGAAAGAACACATTTACCCATGAAGATTATGTATGCACCGGCTGGAATACAAAGGCTGACGGAACCGGAGATCCTTATGCCGATGAAGCAAAGGTCAATGTAAGTTCTAATGAAGGTCTTATCCTCTATGCACAGTGGGTACCTGCTAATTATACGATCACATTCGTTGATGGTGACGGTACTACTCTTCAGTCAGGAGATGTAGCTTATAATACTGTTCCTAAGTACACAGGCACAAAGACTCCGACCAAGACTCCTGATGCAGAGTATTCGTATACTTTCGCAGGCTGGACAGACGGCACGAATACATATGGTCTTACAGTAGATCTTCCTGCAGCAGAAGCAGTCGTAACTTACAGACCTGTTTTCTCAAGCGCCGTAAATGAGTATGAAGTCAAGTTTGTAAATGAGGATGGAACTGAACTTCAGTCAGGGCAGGTAGCATACGGTGAAGTTCCAGAATATAAAGGAACGACACCTGCAAAAGCGCCTGATGCGCAGTATACTTACTCGTTTACCGGCTGGAAGAACGGCGACTCTGAATACGATAAAGATGCCGCGCTTCCTAAAGTAACAGGTGACGTAACTTATACTGCTGTATATACCGGCACATTAAATCAGTATACGATCACATTCGTTGATGATGATGGTGCTGTCCTTTCATCTGAGAAATACGACTACGGAACAGCTGCTGCAGCTATCGTAAAGCCTACTGATCCGAGCAAGAAGGCAGATGCACAGTATACGTACAAGTTCTCAGGCTGGACTCCGGTAATAGCTGAAGTAACAGGTGATGCAACTTATACTGCTACATATTTAACAACGACAAATAAGTACACGATCACGTTCGTGGACGGTGACGGCAATAAGACATCCAAGCAGTACGATTACGGTACTCCTGCTGATGATATCGTTGTACCGACAAACGTTACGAAGACTGCTACTGCACAGTACACTTATACTTTCGAGAAATGGGATAAGGAGATTGCAGACGTTACTGAAGATGCAACGTATACAGCCCAGTTTACTGTTACAGTAAACGAGTATACGATCACGTTCGTCAGTGACGGCAAAGTGGTCTCCACAAAGGATTATCCATACGGAACATCAGCTGACGATATAAAGCCTGCTGATCCGACAATAGCTCCTACAGCACAATATACTTACACGTTTGTGGGTTGGACGCCTGCGCTTGCAGAAGTAACAGGAGAAGCTACATACACAGCTCAGTTCTCAACAAAGGTTAATAAGTATAATGTTACATTCGTTGATGAGGACGGCACAGTTATTTCTTCCGCTGATTACGACTACGGAACAGCTGCGTCAGCTATCACAAAGCCTGCTGATCCCACGAAGGCTCCTACTGCTCAGTACACTTATACCTTCTCCGGTTGGACTCCTGAGATTGCAAATGTAACTGCTGATGCTACATATACTGCAACGTACAAAGCTGCGGTCAACGAGTATACGATCAAGTTCGTCGATGAAGACGGAACAGTATTGCAGAGCAGTAAGGTTGCATACGGTGAGACTCCTGTATATTCAGGCGAAACACCAGCCAAGAAGGCTACTGCTCAGTACACTTATACCTTCTCAGGCTGGACACCTGAGATTGCAAATGTAACTGCTGATGCTACTTATACAGCAACGTACAAGGCTGCGGTCAACGAGTACACTGTAACGTTTATCAGTGACGGCAAAGTAATCTCTACGAAGGATTATCCTTATGGAACAGCAGCTGCAGATATTACAGTTCCTGCTGATCCGACGATAGCTCCTACGGCGCAGTATACGTATACGTTTGAAGGCTGGTCACCCGCTCTTGAAGAAGTAACAGGTGATGCGACGTATACGGCTGTTTATACTTCAACGATAAATGCATACACGGTAACGTTCTTAGATGAAGATGGTACGGTTCTTTCATCAAAGGTATACGACTATGGTACGAAAGCAGCAGATATCGTAAGACCTGCTGATCCTTCGAAGGCTGCTACTGCCCAGTATACATACACGTTCGAGGGCTGGGACGCTGAGATCGTTGATGTAACGGCAGATGCTGTTTATACGGCTGTATATACCTCAACAGTAAATGAGTATACGGTCACATTCATCAGCGACGGCAAAGTTATTTCCACTAAGGATTACCCGTACGGAACGGCAGCTGCTGATATCGTTGTTCCTGCTGATCCTACGATAGCTCCGACTGTACAGTATACTTACACATTTGAAGGATGGACGCCTGCGATCGCAGACGTTACGGGCGATGCAACTTATACTGCAGAGTTCTCAGCTACAGTAAACGAGTACGAGATCAAGTTCGTAGATGAAGACGGAACCCTTCTCCAGTCTGATAAGGTTGCATATGGTCAGAATCCTTCTTATACGGGAGTGACCCCGACCAAGGAATCAACAGATGAATCCACATTCTCATTTGTCGGATGGACTGACGGAACGGTCACGTACAGCACTTCTGCTACTCTCCCTAAAGTAACGGGAGATGCTGTATATACTGCTGTATATGCTGATACTCAAAAAGAGTACGAGATCAAGTTTACGGATGACGAAGGCAATGTGCTCCAGACGATCATGGTCTTGTACGGACAGGTCCCTATATATCAGGGAAAAGATCCTTCGAAGGAAGCAACTGCACAGTACACATATACCTTTATCGGATGGAACGACGGAAAGAATACGTATGGCGTTTCCGATAAGCTTCCTGTAGTTATAGGTGATGCTGTTTATAAGGCAGTTTTCGAGAGCACTGTTAACGAGTACACGATAACATTCGTCAATGCTGACGGAACCGTTCTCCAGTCTGGCAAGGTTCCTTACGGCGAGATGCCTTCTTACACCGGGGCAACGCCTGTGAAGGCAGAAGACGAGATGTATACATATGCATTCTCCGGCTGGACACCTGTGTTAGATAAGGTAACCGGCGACGCGACATACACCGCGGTATTTACCGCAAATGCAAAGCCTGCATCTTACTATCTGAAGAGCTTAACGGGCGACGGCCTGGGCGGAGACATTGTTGCAGTCTTCGGCAGGACTATCGACGATGCTAATGCGATCAGTTATCTCGACAGAGTCGAGTCAGACGGCAAGGCATTGACGAGAGACAAGGATTACACGGCAGAAGCAGGAAGCGTAATCATCACGCTGAAGAAGGAATACCTTGATACCTTAAGCGAAGGAAAACATACGCTGACTGTTTACTTCAAGGACGGTCAGTCTGTATCTTTGGAATACACGGTCAAGCATATTTCCAACGAAGCCGAGAATATTCCTTCAACAGGCGAGAAGATCGCCAAGACACTGTTCATCGGCGGCGCATGCGTACTTCTTGCAGCTGCAGCCGCAGGCACAGCGATCGTTATAAAGAAAAAGCGCAAGAAGGAAGACGTATAAAGAGAAGTTGAATCTATCTAAATCACCCTGTTTTTCGGCCATTCCGATGAACTTTCCCGAAAAATTCATCGAAGTGGCCGCATATAGGGGAGTTTTAGATAGATTTTCTATATGCAGAAACATAAATGCTGTTACTTGAACAGCCATCCTTTCTTAGCTCGCTTGGGAAACCGACATCTTATTCACCAAACAGGCACGTGCAAAGTCGAGCTGTCTAGGGAACTGCAGGTTAGGGTACCGTCCCTTGAATGCGAAGACTGCACGTGCTGTGTTCTTCTGTTTTGACATCAAAATTATATTTTTCACCACCAATCCTTCCAATCGAAGGCGACTTACAATATGTCAATATGTTATGATATTTTTAATACTTTCAGCGGAGGTGGAATATATGCTGAGTAACTTTGAAGAGGCGAAGGTTTTCATCGAGGAAAACGATATCGAGATGATCGATTTCAGGATGATAGACCTTAACGGAAGATGGCACCATCTGACTATACCTGCCGACAGGTTCACCGAATCGATAATGACTGCGGGTATCGGTTTTGACGGAAGCAATTACGGTTTTGCACCGGTCGAAAAGAGCGATATGGTATTTATTCCCGATCTCTCAAGTGCTGCGATCGATGATTTCTGTGAGATAAAGACGCTCTCCATGATCGGCGATGTCAGGATCATCGGTGAGAAGGATAATACTCCTTTCAACCAGGAGCCGAGAAACGTCAGCAAGCGCGCTGAAGAATACATGAAGGAACTCGGTGTGGCAGATACGTTCCTGCTCGGACCCGAATTCGAGTTCTATGTTTTCGACGAAGTAACATACAGCAATAAACCCAACAGCTCGGGCTTTACTCTCGACGGGGCTGAAGCATTCTGGAACACCGGTGAATTCGGAAGCCTCGGATTCCAGACACCTCATCAGGGCGGATATCACATCGCGCCTCCGCAGGATGTCCAGTACGACTACAGGAGCCGCGTCTGCATGCTGATGGAGAACCAGGGTATCAAGGTTAAATATCACCATCACGAAGTCGGTTCCGCGCAGATGGAAATCGAGGTCGAGTTCGCGCCCATGACCGAGATGGCAGATAAGACGATGCTCACCAAGTACATCATTAAGAATGAAGCTGTAAAGGAAGGGAAGACGGCTACGTTTATGCCTAAGCCGATCTACGGCGAAGCAGGTTCAGGAATGCATGTCCACATGCTCATGTTCAAGGACAACAAGCCGGTCTTCTATGATGAGAAAGGATACTCAGGACTCTCGCAGACCGCTCTCTATTTTATCGGCGGCATACTGAAGCACGTTTCCGCGATATGCGCTTTCTCGAACCCTTCAACGAACTCATATAAGAGACTCCTTCCGGGCTTTGAAGCACCCGTTACGATCGGATATGCAACCGCTAACAGAAGCGCCGTTATCCGTATCCCGGCGTACGCGAAAACACCTGACAAGAAGAGATTCGAATTAAGGAACCCTGACGCAACATGCAATCCTTATTACTGCTATGCAGCTATCCTCATGGCAGGTTTGGACGGCATTAAGAATAAGATCGATCCTGAAGCAGAAGGCTACGGTCCTTATGATTTCAACCTTTTCAATCTTTCCGAAGAGGACAAGAAAAAGATCAAGGGTCTGCCGAAGTCTCTCGGATCAGCCCTTAAGGCTCTCGAAAAAGATCACGACTTCCTGACCGCAGGCGGCGTTTTCCCGATCGAACTGATCAACATCTGGATCGCCAACCGCAGAAAGGATCTTGGCCGCCACATCACGATGCCGACACCGATGGAATACGAGATGTATTACGATCTGTAATCTGTTTTACATTCATATACGTTTTGTTTTCATTTAGATAATACTTTTGTCTATTTCGTGATTTACAATTTTATCAGGTCAGGAATAAAAGCCTGAATATTGGTTTATGCATTAAGGTATATTTTTCAAGAGGAGAGAATCATGGATAATAAGAGTTTATATGATCTTACTAACAAGGAAGTTTCGCAGCTTTTCTATGACAATGTAGGCGCTATAGTTGTAGTTGATTCAGAGATAGATACATACAAGACCATTGTTAAGAGGGGCTTTTTCGACGCTTTCCTGAGTGATTCCGGCAGCTATCACGACCTCATCCTGGATCTCTGGTTCCATTTTAATGATTCGAACGAGAAGGTGTCAGGAGATTATCAGATCTTCGCTGATAACACAGGCGTGTTCAAGCACAAGTACAGCCGCCGTTTAAGGATCGTTCTTGAAGATGAGTCAGAGCCGCATCTGATCCAACTGACTGTATATCCTTATGAAGAAGGCAAGAAATATATCTTCATCATGGATGAGTTCAATGATAATGAATCCCTTCAGGAATCCCTTACGACCAAGAAGATCAACACTATCCAGAATTCTTATCTTTTCTCGATGTATATCGATCTTATTGCAGATACCACAAGCAGTATCAATGTAGCTGAGATATCAGAGGATGTCGTTAACTACAACCTGAAGTATTCAGAGTGGCGTATGATGATCGTTAACATGTTCCTTCCTGAAGATCAGGAACAGTTTCTCCGCCGCACCGATCCCGAATATCTCAAGAAGAATTTCACTCCGGGCAGGACATCATCCTATGACTGCATGATGCGTAATCTTGAGGGCAAATTCATCTGGGTCAAGCTTATCTTCAGCCGCGCACAGACATTCAGCGATGAAGATTACAGATTCGTATTCCTTGTTCAGGATAATAACGAGACTACAATGGAAGTATTGTCAACGCTTCAGAAGTATGAGGAAAAGGCGATCAAGGACCCGCTCACGAATGTATATAATCACGGCGAGATCGAGTCTCAGTTCAACAGTTCTCTGGCATACTTCCAGAAGAACGGTGCTCCTGTATCCCTGATGATGATCGATCTCGATCACTTCAAGGCAGTCAACGACAATTACGGTCACTCAGTCGGTGATACAACACTGAAGCAGTTCGCAAGCATCCTGCGTGAATTTGCAGCCGAGAATAAGATCATGGCAGGCCGTTGGGGCGGTGAGGAATTCGTCGTAGTCTGCCGCGATAAGAATCTCGAAGAGGCACGTGCGCTTGCTGAGGAACTGAGAACCAGAGTTGATGCTTATGAATTCCCGAAGATCTTCCATATTTCCTGTTCTATCGGCGTTACCGAGCTTAAGGATGATGATGACAGTACCAAAGCGTTCAACAGGGTGGACAAAGCTCTGTATGCTTCGAAGCAGGCAGGCAGAAACAGAGTTACCGTATTGTAAACGTCTAATTGTTAATTGAATTTATTCAGCAGGACCGATGTCAGTTCGACTTCGGTCCTGACTTCTATATGCCGGTCGAAAAGAGCGAAATGGTATGGGGGCTTTTTTGCTTATTGTTATGTATTTATGTATAATGCTTGAAAACAAACAGAATCAGACAGAGTTATTCGAATAGCATAGCTTTTTATCGCATAATGTATTACGTGTATTTATGAAGAATGTATTAAAACTTGCGCAAATGATTGAGTTTTCACAAAAAGGTGATGAACGCGGTCATCTTGTTATTGTTGAAGGCATGGAAGATATTCCTTTTGACATCAAGAGGATTTTCTATATTTACGGTTCAGATAATGATGTTGTCAGAGGAAAACATGCTAATAGAGTCAGTGAGTTTGTCCTGATAAATGTTGCAGGTACCAGTAAAGTAAAAGTAAAGGACGGAAAGGGAAATGAGACAGTTTATTCTCTGAACCGTCCTCATACCGGGATATATCTGCCCAGGATGGTATGGAAGGAAATGTATGATTTTAGTGAAGATTCCATATTGTTGTGCCTGACAAACACACACTATGATCCGGATGAATATATCAGGGATTATGATGAATACATAAAAGTGGTAAATGAAACCGGAGAAGAGAAATGAAGGTTTCTATAATCATTCCAGTCTATTATAACGAAGATAATCTTCGTCCGTTATATGCCGATATTAAAGAGAAATTTATCGAAAAGATAGATTATGATTACGAGATCATCATGGTTAATGACGGATCAGAAGATAACAGTTACAAGATCATATGTGAATTGGCTGAGGAAGATCATAACATCCGGCCTATTTCTTTGTCCAGAAATTTCGGTTCCCATGCTGCCTGTCTTTGCGGATTGTCTAATGCTACCGGAGATTGTGCCGTGATAAAAGCAGCTGATCTTCAAGAACCAACTGAATTGTTACATGATATGGTTGAAAGCTGGAAGTCCGGGAACAATGTTGTTTTGGCCTGCCGGGAAGAAAGAGATGAGAGTAAGTCGAAAGTCGGTTTTGCCAATATGTATTATTGGTTGGTCAGAAAAACTTCGCTTCCCAATATGCCAAAGAATGGATTTGATATCTATCTTCTCGACAGGAAAGTCATAGATGTTATCGAAAAGCTTGATGAAAAGAACAGTGCAATAACGGGACAGATCCTGTGGAGCGGATTCAGAACAGGTATCGTTTATTACAAAAGAAAAGCGCGCGAAATAGGTACGAGTAAATGGACACTTAAGAAAAAGATCCGGTTAGTATCTGATACGCTGTTCAGCTTTTCAACTCTGCCGATAAGATTGTTGGAAATCGTGGGTGTTATTTCATTTCTGATCGGCATTATCTGGACGATAGTTGTGTTGATTGCAAAACTGACCGGCAATATTCCGGTTAGCGGTTATACGACGCTTTTGATCTGGAATATCATCAGTTTCAGTGTGACTATGTTGTCTATGGGTATTCTGGGTGAATATCTTTGGAGATCATTTGACGCTTCCAGAAAGCGGCCGCCATATATTATTGAAGATAGAGAAAAACGGAAAGAGAATCGGCCATGATCGTCTTAAGGGAATTGAAAGAAAAAGACGCACCTTTTATGCTTGAATGGATGCATGATGCTGAAATTCAAAAATGCTTTAAGAGAAGAATGGCTGATTTAACACTCGATGATGTTTTAGGATTTATTAGGAAATCAGCACCTGTCGGAATCGTTTCTTCAGGGATGGATCTTCACTTCGCTATAGCTGATCAAGAAGATGATCAATATCTAGGTACGGTCAGTTTAAAGAATATTGACTTGGAGAATTGTAACGCTGAGTTTGCAATAGCAATCAGAAAAGCAGCTCAGGGTAAAGGTGTAGGACACAAAGCAACTATTCTTATTCTTAAAAAGGCCTTTACTGAAATTGGTTTGCAAAGAGTATATCTGAATGTCTTTGCGAATAATGTACCCGCAATCAAACTTTATGAAAAATGCGGTTTTATTTACGAGGGAGAATTCAGGAATCATTTTCTGATTGACGGTAATTATGTCGATTTGAAATGGTATGGGATATTAAATGATGAGTTTGATGAAACCAAATAGGGAACTGCTGATATGGACAGAATAATGCCTAACCGTCTGGACAGAGGTTTTTATAAATTCCAGCATGAATATGAAGATAAAGCGCTTGAGGTGCTCCGGTCAGGTTGGTATGTTCTCGGTCACGAAGTCGACAGCTTTGAACAGGAATTCGCATCATATACAGGTGTGAATTATTGTGTCGGACTCGCAAGCGGGTTGGATGCATTATGGATAGCTTTTCGAATCCTGGGGATTGGTGCGGGGGATGAGGTAATCGTTCAGGCTAACACATACATTGCCAGCGTTATGGGAATCACTATTAATGGTGCTACACCTGTATTTGTGGAACCTGATGAATACTTCAATATTGATACAGAAAAGATAGAAGAAAAGATTACATCGAAGACCAAAGCGATTCTTATTGTTCACCTGTATGGACAGGCATCCGATATGACTTCTGTTGCTGAGTTGTGCAGGAAATATGATCTGCGCTTGGTCGAAGACTGCGCACAGGCTCATGGTGCCAAATGGAACGGGAAACAAGTTGGAACATTCGGGGATATCGGTTGTTTTTCTTTTTATCCTTCCAAGAACTTAGGTGCATTTGGTGATGCAGGAGCAATTATAACTAATAGCAAAGAAATCGCTGATGCAGTCAGAGTGTTCAGAAATTATGGTTCAGAGAAACGATATTGCAATAAAGTTGTTGGTGCAAATTCGCGTCTGGATGAGATTCAAGCAGGATTTCTCAGGGTAAAACTCAGTCATCTTGATGAACTGAATTATGAGAGAAAGAGATTATGTGAAAAGTATTCCAAAGAACTGCAAAATGAGAAGATAATTTTGCCAAAGATAAGAGAAGGTGCAACGCATGTCTGGCATCAGTATGTTATAAGGACTGATTACCGCGATGAACTTATCAGTTATCTTGATGACAGCGGAATAGGAACTATCATACATTATCCGATACCTCCTCATCTTTCTGAAGCATACAGTTATATGGAATTAAAAGAAGGCAGTTTCCCGATTACCGAGAGATATGCCAATACAGTACTTTCGATACCCTTGTATAATGGAATGTCGGATGAAGAACAGGATTATGTTATTGGAAAAATAAACCAATTTTAGATTTATGAATACTTTTAAGCAGTTCATTCGATTCGGATTAGTAGGGATATCCAATACTGTCATCGGTTATCTTATCTATGCTTTATCTCTTAATTTCATGAGGTATTTCAATGTTCTGCCTTCATGCGATATTTACATAGCCCAGTTCATAATGTTTGTGTTAAGCGTAGCCTGGTCATATTTCTGGAATAACCGGTTCGTTTTTAAGGGAAGCATAAGATCAAAAAAAGATATTATTATCTCATTGCTTAAAACGTACGCAGCCTATGCCTTTACCAGTCTGATCCTAAGCGAACTGCTTCTTGTGCTTTGGGTCAGGGTGCTTGGAATCAATGAATATGTAGCACCAGTTTTGAGTCTTGTAATAACAGTGCCTTTGAATTTCTTTCTGCAAAAATACTGGGCATTTAAAAACAAATCAGGCCAAGCGGAAACAGAAGTGAATAGGAATTTGGCATCTGACGTTAGTAAAAACAGAATATATCTTTTTATAATCTATACTGCTTCCCACTTAATGTTGTGTTTGATCTCCGGTCAGTGGTGGGATGATTGGAGCTACTGGATCAACGGTCCAAAACAATTGATAGCATCATATACGGCAAGCGGAATACCATTGCAGGCATATTACATTATGAGTGTTATGTGGCTGCCTAATTGGGGATATCGTATCGTTGTATTTGTTTTGTTTTTTTTAGTTGCACTGATCTTTTATGAGATTCTCCGCGAAACAAAGATCTTCTCCGAAGAGGATTCGTTTTTTATTGCTGCAATTGCAATGACCGTTCCGGTCAATGACGCAAGGACCGTACTTAATTGTTATGCATACTCATTAGAATTATTCCTTTTTATGTGCGGTTTCCTTCTCGCAATAAAGTTCAGACTGTTTTCCGGGATAAAGAAGTATTTGATTCGTTTATTATCTCTTGTTTTTCTGCTCGGATCGTACTCGATGGAATCGCTGTTGGTATTTACCGGGTTGATCTGGTTATTCTTTCTTTACAATATTCAAAAAGAAAACAGAAGTGAGAAATTGATTCGTAAAGCATGGCTGTTTATCAGGCATTATTGGGATTATCTGGTTCTCCCGTTTGTGTTTTTCATTATCAAAAGAGTGTTCTTCAAGCCATATGGCGATTGGGTCGAGTATAACCGTATTACAATAGAATCATTGATTAACGGTTTGCTTCGATCTCCCATTTCAGCATTTTTCACCGGAGTGGATATTGGTCATGTATACTTGATTCAGTTTGGATGGTTTTCACTTGTCGTGATAGTGGCGGCAATTGCCGGATATCTTTTAATCCGAAAGAAACATAGAAAATCTAAAGATACAAGTTGTGTTAAAGAAGGATTGAACAAGAATTACATTAGAAAATGGCTGCAAATCCTTATACTTGGCATTGTTACTTATTATGCCGGTATCTTCGCATATGTGGTCGTTCGTGAAGGAAAGACATTAGCCGTTACTACTGTTGACGGTCGAGATACCATGTTAGCCGGATTTGGAATAGCTATATTTATAGTTGCCTTGTCACGCTTCGTTCCGGTAAAACAGTCTATCCAAAATCTTTTGCCGATAGTTTTTGTAGTTCTCGGTATTTTTCATTTTAATGTATGGTATCTCAATTATCAGGAAGACTGGTATCAACAGAAAGTACTGGAATCTGTAATAGAAGAGTATGACGGATTCGGAGAAGACAATACAATTTACTGTTATTTTTCAGAGCCGTCTCCGGTTGCCACTACGCGTGTATATAGTATAAACGGCTTATCATATAATGTTACGGGGAAGATGGATAAATTATACTTTACACGCATTTCTGATCTTAAATACGGATTTGGGAAGCCTGATTTTTATGGTACCGGATTTAACTGCGATGATTATGATTCATCAGACACAACTATTGACGGGATCCTGTTTATAAATAATAACCCGATAAAGAACAGCGACCTGATTAAAATGCGCATTCATGAGATCTTTAATCCGGGATTATTCAAAGAGGACTTGAAACAAATAACAGATGCAAAATATGTGCGCATCTCAAGTGAGACTTCAGATAAGATATATGAATGCTATAGCATCGGAGAACTTACATCTGACAAATTAAAAGAAATTGTGGAAGAACAATAAACGTCAGATTAAACTCTCCAGATCGCTTTTCCTCATCGTATAGCGGGAGTTTTTTACTCGAACATTATATGAACTCACTTAATAGTGTATCTGTAAGATCTTTATCGCAATTAACCTCAATATCAGGTAAAGCATACGGCTCAGGCAGGCCTCGTCTGTTTATCCACACTGAGTGCCAGCCGGCGTCGATCGCGGCCGTGATGTCTTTATCGTAATTGTCGCCGATCATCCAGAGTTCGTCTGGCTTCAAACCCAGCCTGTCTTCAATCATCCTGCACAGTCTGACATCGGGCTTGGAAAAAGGCGTGTCGCCTGTGACGACGATGTTCGCTCGGTCGAACCATTTATCCAGACCGAGCATATCCACCTTATTCCACTGGTGTTTTGATTCGCCGGCAGTAAGGATGGCAAGCTTAATGTCAGGATCAGCGGCAAAAGCATCGAGAGCCTTTTTCATATCTTCGCTCAACTTCATGTGGCTTTGCAGTTCGAGATACGTATCTGCCGCGTTGCCGCCGTCCGCGGTCTTATAAGGGAGTCCCATGAGCCGGAACGTCTCATTATAACGCCAGCCGTTGATGTCGTGCGTCGAGATCTCGCCGGATTCGAGCTCGGCCATGTTTATGTCGCTCTTCGCATAAAAGATCCTGATGAATTCGCGCCAGTCTGGAATATCAACACATAATACCATCTCGGCCGCCTTTACCAGCATATCCTGCCTGCAGTAAAGAGTATCGTCTATGTCAAAAACTATGCCTTTCACGTAACCACCATGTGCTTTAAGTATTTTTCAGAGCATATTGTAATAATTTTTTTGAAATTTGAGAACCTATCGTCCCACATTTCTATAAGCGATTAAACGGGATACAGTTTATGTCCCAAAATGCTGATAATAAGTTAAATGGGATATTCAAGTATAGTTATTGATATATTTCCTAAGATCCAAAACATTGAATATGGTATGCATCTTTGAACAAAGCTGTAACCCTTATTAAAGGCACTTAGTTCGATTTCCCGAACTCGAAAAACAAAATGTTCTGCGAAACTCGATTCTTAAATCGAGGTTTTTCACACACACCGTCTTGGTACCTTATATGCCGATGATCATCTTTTCAGAGACATATGGTTAAACTGTTTACAAAAAACAGTTTTATTTGAAACATAAGAAATTTATAATTCTAGTATGACAACCGATTAGGAGGTTTATATATGCCATTTTGTTCTAATTGCGGTGCGCAGGTAGATGACGGAAGCAGATTCTGTATGAGCTGCGGAAGTCCTGTTGATGCACCTTCTGCCCCGGCAGCCGCACCGGTTTATGCCCCTGTAGCTGCGCCGGTTTATGCTCCGGTCTCACCTTATGCTCAACAGGGTAATATAAGACAGGAATCTATTGCCGAGATCAATAAGATGATCCAGTATTTCAGCCAGAAACAGGCACAGTATGATGAGTATGATGATTGCTGCGAGAAGATCGAATTCTACAGTGATCCGAGATCAAGAGTTAAGGTCAAAGGCGGCGTAGCCGGAACGCTTTTTAAGGTGTTCGGTCTTATCATGACGATAGGTGGCGGTGTATATAGCTTGTTTTCTGTAATTGCTTTGGCTGCGACAATTTCGATGGTGTCTTCAGGTGGACGCATGTCTAGCGAAGATTATGGCGTGGTCGCTGCTTTTATGGTCCCGATAGCTATTTTGATCTTAGGTATAGTCTTTTTAGTATTAAGCGGTGTTAAGAAGCGTGCTTATGCCCGTAAAGCACAGAGCGAAAAAGAACGGATGCTGGCTTACTATGAGGAGAGATATGATGCACTGGCAAACGAACTCAATGCACATTTCCTTAATTACGGTTATTGTCCCGTCGCGGCATCTTATACGAATCCCAGGATCCTTGCGCTGATCCGTGAGCCGATCAATCTGGGCAGGGCTGACACTATTAAAGAAGCGATTAATGTAATGATCATGGATTCGCACAATTCAGAGATGGAATTACAGGCCAGACTTGCGGCACAATCGGCAGCCAGTGCAGCCCGCGGTGCAAAAGCAGCGGCATTTTTCTCTGCTGCCAACTTCATCAGGCATTTCTAAAGTGTCGTAAAAAACAGAAAATGCAATTTTGAGACATGTTATGAATACCTAAGCTGTGTCTCAAATCTTCGTTTTTTGAGCAAAATTCGGAAAATCGGCATTTTTCATGTCTTAGATTGTTTATTATTTAAAAATGAGACACTATGTTCTAGTAACATGGTGTCTCATTTTTGTGAATTTGAAAAGTTGAGACACCGGACTTCATTATAAAACAAACAGCCCTTGGGACCGCTGGAAAGTTTACCGGCGGATCGATTACAGAAAAAAGCGCGCGGATGGTGTAAAACAGGCCTTTCCCGCACGCCTCAGATTTCACTCAAATAATCATTTGACTATTTTTGACTTTAAGAGTATATTGTTGTTGGCACTCGGAGAGATAGAGTGCTAATCGGAGAGGGGAGAGACCGGAAGATGCAGTTGGATAACCGTAAAAAAGAAGTCTTACACGCTATAGTTGACGACTATGTATCGACTAATGAACCTGTCGGTTCGAAGTCTTTGATCGAACGTCACAACTTTCAGGTCAGCTCCGCGACGCTCCGTAATGACATGGCAGAACTGGAGCACCTGGGCCTCATCGAGAAGCCGCATACCTCCGCAGGCCGTATTCCTTCAGACAAGGGTTACCGTGAATACGTTAACTCGCTGATGACGATAGATGAATTGTCTCCGAAGGAGCAGCTCGAGATCGAGAAGAGGATAGATTCCAGCGTTGATGAGGTTACCGATCTTATCAAGAATGCCACTCATACGCTTTCTGAGACTACGGGTTTTGTATCGCTCGCAATGAGCCCCAGGCTCAAGAAGAGTTTTCTTAAGCAGCTGAAGATCCTTATGATCGAACCGGGCAAGGCTCTCGTGGTTATGGTTCTTTCAGCGGGCGTTGTTAAGGATAAGGTAGTAAGGATCCCTAATTTCCTTAATGACGAGCAGATAATGAAGATCTCGGGTGCCATCGAGAAGAATCTCACGGGCAAGCCGTTGGATGAGATAACTTTGGTTACCGTTGAGAGTGCCGGAAAGAGTACAGACGTTCCGGAGCCGCTCCTTAAGCAGGTCCTTTATGAGGCATATGCCGCCATCAAGCAGGCAGATGAGCTCAATATCTATCTCGAGGGCGAGCACAGGATGTTAAGCTTGCCGGATTTCAATTCTCTGGGACGCGCAAGGGATCTTTTGGGGACGCTTTCCGATTCGGGCATGGTTGCAGGTTACGTGAACGAGATGGAGAACTCCAGAGAGCACGGCAATGATGATTCCTTCATGATAAGGATCGGACAGGAGATAACGCTCGAAGGCCTTGATGACTGCAGCTTCATTACCGCGACATATAATCTCACCGATTCCGTTTCGGGAAATATCGGAGTAATAGGACCTAAGAGAATGCTTTATTCGAAGGTAATCTCGCAGATCGATTTCGTTAAGAAGAAGCTTAACAGAGAGATGCAGAAGTTTACCTGATCTGTAACATAGAAAATAAAAGGGAAAGGATGATAAAAATGGCAGATGAAGAGTTATTTTTCGGAGCTGATGACGAGCCTGTAAAGGAAGATACCGACAACAGCTCCGTAGAAGACGCAGCAGCTTCCGATAAGGTTTCCGCAGAAGGCGAAGAAGCTGAGAACACAGAAGCTGAAAAGGAAGAGACAGAAGAGGTTAAGGCAGATCCGAAGGAAGAGGCCGGAAAAGACGATGCCGCAAGCGAGCTCGAAGCAAGATATATGAGCCTCTACGCCGAGTACGACAACTACAGGAGACGTACCCAGAAGGAAAAGGACAACCTCTACGCTGATGCGATCGCTACAGTTACAAAAGAGTTCTTAACGCTCATCGACAACCTCGACAGGGCAGTGGACGGAGCTAAGAAGTCAGACGAGACTTCTCTTGATAAAGTCATTCAGGGAATGGAACTCGTCGGAAGACAGGCACAGGATACTCTCGCAAAGATCGGTGTCGAAGAGATACCCGCAGAGCGCGGAACAAAGTTCGATCCCAACCTTCACGACGCAATGATGCACGTTGACGATGATGAGCTGGGCGAGCAGGAGATAGCGATGGTTTTCGCTAAGGGATATAAGTACAAGGACAGAGTCATCAGACATGCTCAGGTCCAGGTAGCTAACTAAGTTAAAAACAAAACGAAAATAAAGGAGATTTACAATGGATTTAATCAGATCAAGTTTGGTTCCTACAGTAATCGAGACCACCGGCCGCGGCGAGCGCGCCTATGACATTTATTCGAGACTCCTCAAGGAGAGGATCGTAATCCTTTCCGAAGAGGTAAACGCAGTAACGGCAAGCCTTATCACGGCTCAGCTCCTCTTCCTCGAGGCAGAGGATCCGGACAAGGACATCCAGTTCTACATCAACAGCCCCGGAGGATCTGTTTCCGACGGCCTCATGATCTACGACACCATGCGTCTGATCAAGCCTGACATCCAGACGATCTGCATGGGTATGGCAGCTTCCATGGGTTCAGTACTTCTTTCCGCAGGTACAAAGGGCAAGCGCTGCATCCTGCCTAACGCAGAGGTAATGATCCACCAGCCTTTGGGCGGAGCACAGGGCCAGGCTACAGAGATCCTGATCGCTGCAGACCACATCAAGGATACGAGAGTAAGACTCAACCAGATCCTCGCAGATAACTGCGGCAAGGACTTAGAGACCCTGATGAAGGATACGGACAGAGATCACTGGATGACAGCTAAGGAAGCTCTTGAATACGGTATCGTAGACAAGATCCTCGACAGCAAGAAAGCATAATAAGCAGATAGATTAATTTAGCGGTTCGGAAATGAACCAGGAGGAAAAACAAAATGGCAAAAGTAATCGGTATTGACCTTGGTACAACAAACTCATGTGTTGCAGTTATGGAAGGTTCGGAGACAGTAGTCATCCCGAATCCCGAGGGCAACAGAACTACACCTTCAGTTGTAGGTTTTACAAAGACAGGCGAGAGACTTATCGGACAGGTAGCAAAGAGACAGGCAGTTACAAATCCTGACCGTACGATCCAGTCCATCAAGAGAGAAATGGGTTCCGACTATAAGGTATCCATCGACGATAAGCAGTACACACCTCAGGAGATCTCCGCAATGATCCTCTCAAAGCTTAAGAGCGACGCAGAGGCTTATCTCGGAACACCTGTTACACAGGCAGTTATCACTGTTCCTGCATACTTTACTGACTCACAGCGTCAGGCTACAAAGGACGCAGGCCGTATCGCAGGCCTTGAGGTTTTGAGAATCATCAACGAGCCTACGGCAGCTTCCCTTGCTTATGGTCTTGATAAGGAATCCGACCAGAAGATCCTCGTCTTCGACCTGGGCGGCGGTACGTTCGATGTATCCGTTCTTGATATTGCAGACGGAGTTTTCGAGGTTCTCGCAACAGCCGGTAACAACAGACTCGGCGGTGACGACTTCGATAACAAGATCGTTGACTACCTCGTAGAGTCTTTCAAGACATCTGACGGTGTCGATCTCAGATCCGACCGTATGGCTATGCAGAGATTGAGAGAAGCAGCTGAGAAGGCTAAGATCGAGCTCTCCGGCGTTACATCTTCCAACATCAATCTCCCTTACATCACAGCTGATGCAACAGGTCCTAAGCACATGGACATCACTCTCACAAGAGCTAAGTTCGATGAGCTCACAGCAGACCTCGTTCAGAAGACAATGGATCCTGTTAAGCGTGCAATGAGCGACGCTTCAGTATCTCCTTCAGATATCGACAAGATCCTCCTCGTAGGCGGTTCCACAAGAATCCCCGCAGTTCAGGACGCAGTTAAGAATTACTTTGGCAAAGAGCCTTTCAAGGGCATCAACCCTGATGAGTGCGTTGCTATCGGCGCAGCTATCCAGGCAGCAGTTCTTACAGGCGACGTTAAGGGCCTCCTGCTCCTCGGCGTCACACCTCTTTCACTCGGTATCGTGACAATGGGCGGTGTCTGCACAAAGATGATCGAGCGTAACACAACGATCCCTACAAAGAAGAGTCAGATCTTCTCCACAGCTGCTGACGGTCAGACACAGGTTGAGGTTCACGTGCTCCAGGGCGAGCGTGAGATGGCAGCTTATAACAAGACACTCGGCAACTTCATCCTTGACGGTATCGCACCCGCACCCCGTGGCGTTCCGCAGATCGAGGTTACATTCGATATCGATGCTAACGGTATCGTTAACGTAAGCGCTAAGGATAAGGGCACAGGCCGTGAACAGAAGATCACGATCCAGTCTTCTTCCAACATGAGCGAGGAAGATATCCAGAAGGCTGTTAAGGAAGCTGAGATGCACGCAGCTGAGGATAAGGCAAACAAGGAGAAGGTCGAAGTCAAGAACCAGGCTGAGACAGCATGCTATCAGGCTGAGAAGACCATGAAGGACGCCGGAGACAAGATCTCCGAATCCGACAAGGCTCCCGTTAATGACTGCATCACAAAGCTTAAGGATGCCATCTCCAAGGATGACACAGAGGCTATGAAGAAGGGTACCGAGGATCTCCAGCAGGTTCTTATGAAGCTCGGCGAAAAGATCTATCAGGCAGCAGGCGGCGCTCAGGGCGCAGCAGGCGCAGGCCCTCAGGGTCAGCCTTCAGCTGAGGATTTCGCAGGATACGGCACAGAGTCCGCAGGCGGTTCTGACTCAGCAGGAAGCGGCGACGGCTTCAAGAATGCCGGCGGCGACTTCTAATCGAATAAAAATCTGATACAATAGTCCGGCACGTCTGCTCTTAAGATGTGCCGGACACATGTATGTTAAGTATTGTGTGCTGTTTTCGCAGCACGAAAATAAGATCGGAGGGGTTCCTCTTTGGCAAGAGATTATTATGAGGTTTTGGGAGTAAGTAAAGGTGCTTCCGACGATGAGATAAAGAAGGCTTTCAGACAGCAGGCCAAGAAATACCACCCGGACCTTCATCCGGGCGATACAGAGGCCGAGGCGAGATTTAAGGAAGTCAACGAAGCCTATTCGATATTGTCTGACCCTGATAAGAAAGCTAAATACGACAGATTCGGTCATGCTGGCGTCGATCCCAACGGATTCGGCGGCGGTGGCGGCGGAGCCTATAACGCTTACGACGTTGACCTGGGCGATATCTTCAGTTCGTTCTTCGGAGGCGGCTTCGGAGGAAGCTCCAGAAGACGTACGGGTCCCCAGAAGGGTGCCGATCTTAAGTATCACATGGCTCTTGAATTCATGGAGGCCGCATTCGGCTGCAAGAAATCTTTCCAGATAACCAAGGAAGATATCTGCAAATCCTGTAACGGTTCGGGTGCCCAGCCCGGAACAACGCCTGAAACATGTCCCACATGCCGCGGCGCGGGAAGAGTACAGCAGCAGACTCAGACCCTTTTCGGAATGACCATGGTAACGAAAGGCTGTCCGACATGTAACGGCAGGGGAACGGTCATCAAGACACCCTGTTCGCAGTGCAGGGGCAAGGGAAGGCTTAAGACCATTAAGAACCTTACCGTTGATATTCCCGCAGGCGTTGACACCGGCGATCTTCTCCCTATAAGAGGCGAGGGTGAGCCCGGAACAAACGGCGGTCCTTACGGCGATCTCTACATCGAATTCAAGGTGAAGAGTCATGAAGTTTTCGAGCGTAACGGAATGAATACATCCTGCAGCGTTCCGATAACTTTCGCGCAGGCAGCCCTGGGCGGAGAAGTCGAGATCCCTACGATCTACGGCAAAGAGAAGTACACTCTCAAGGAAGGCACGCAGCCCGGTGACACGATCACCTTAAGGAGTGTGGGTATTCCTAATAAGAGCAATCCGAAGATGAAGGGCGACCACGTCGTAAAGTTTGTTCTGGAAGTGCCTACAGGCCTTTCGCGCGAACAGAAGCAGCTGCTCACGCAGTTCAACAACACGCTTACAGACCGCAATTACGCAAAGAGAAGCCAGTTCTTCCAAAAGCTAAAGAATTTGTTTAATAAGTGATTTTTGCGCGGGGTATCTTATGAGGATGCCCCGCGTGTTTATGTATAGTTTTTTGATGTTTCCGATGACTGAGAGGACGAAAATATGAGATGGGCAGAGATAACGATTAAGACCACGGAAGAGGCTTCTGACGCCATTTGCGAGATGCTCGCTCAGGCAGGTGCAGACGGAATAGCTTCGCAGGATCCCGATGAATTCAGAAAGACCGTAGATAACGATCCGTTAAGCTACTGCGATGACGGAACGATAGAAAGTTACGGTCAGGACGTCGTTATCAAGGCTTATTTTGCAGAGACCGATGACGGTGTTATCCGCATGGGCGCCAAGAGCGAAGAATTCGCCAATCCCGACGGTGTGGGCATGATCTACGGTTCCATAACGGATAAGGAACTGCCGACTGCTGAAGCGATGGAGTTTATTAAGGCGCGCCTGGCTGAGATAGGCGAATTCCTTGATATCGGTGAAGGCTTTGCCGGCTTCCGTTATGTCGACGACGAGGACTGGGCCAACAACTGGAAGAAATACTACGAAGAGTTCAGGCTCTCGGACCGTATCGTCATCTGTCCTTCTTGGATCGAAGAAGGCGATGCCGAGCTCGAGAAAGATGCTATCAAGATAATCCTGGATCCCGGTTCTGCTTTCGGCACCGGTACACATGAGACGACCGCGATGTGTGCGGAGATCCTCGACCGCGTGATCAAGCCCGATACTTCAGTGCTTGATCTCGGTACCGGCTCGGGAATCCTGGCGATAATCGCGTCCAAGCTGGGCGCTGCTCGGGTAGATGCAGTCGATATAGATTCGCTGGCCGTTAAGGTCGCTGAAGAGAATTGCGCGATCAATGAGTGTTCTAATGTTTCATGCTACACAGGCGAGCTCAAGAGCGTTAAGAATGCGCCGTATGACCTGATCGTCGCAAATATCATCGCTGACGTCATCGCCGAGATCGCCTGTGATATTCCCGCTGACCTCGCCGACGACGGTGTTTTCGTATGCTCGGGCATTATCGCCAACAAGAAAGAGCGCGTTATCGAGGCTTTGAAGGCCGCGGGCATGGAGATCATTGCCGAGCAGTCAAAAAACGATTGGATGGCGTATATAGCGAAGAAAAGCTGATTGCTTTTTGGTAATTTGAAGTTTCTTTTTGCCCAATTGCAGCTTTTGAGACTTGTTTTTGTCGGAAATTCGCAGTTTTTGCAGATAATGTGTCGGAAACGCTTAAAATTAGGGGCTTTCCGACATAAATTTTCGAAAAACCACGATTTTCCGATACACTTTTTCGAAAAAGCGCAATTTTCCGACACATTATTTCGATAAAAAGATATTTCTGACACACGCTTACGCAAAAACTCATTTTCCGACACGCGCATTCCCCAAAAACGCTCTTTTCCCGCAAAGCCGTATATTATAATAAACAACTCGCGCGATATGTGATACAATTACTTGTTATTTAAAAGATTTAGGAGAAAAGAAATGAAGTTCAGTGCGCAGAAGGGGACGAGGGACATACTTCCTTCAGAGATTTACAACTGGCAAAAAGCGGAGCAGACCTTTGCGAATGTGTGCCATTCCTTCGGCTATGAGGAGATCAGGATACCGACCTTTGAGCAGACGGATCTGTTTGCCAGAGGCGTCGGAGATACGACGGACGTTGTTACCAAAGAGATGTACACCTTTGAGGATAAGGGCGGCAGGAGCATAACGCTCAGACCTGAGGGTACCGCTGGCGTCGTTAGAAGCTTTATTGAGAACGGAATGACGAGCCTTCCTTCACCGGTAAGACTTTTCTATAACATCACGGCTTTCCGTTATGAGAAGATGCAGAAGGGCAGGATGCGTGAGTTCCACCAGTTCGGTCTGGAGTCTTTCGGAGCGGCAGGTCCTGATATAGATGCGGAGATCATCTCCGTTGTTGACGTTTTCTTTAAGAAGATGGGGCTTAAGAATATCGCGCTCCACATCAATTCAATAGGATGCCCTAATTGCCGTGGCGAGTATAACAAGCTCCTGAAGGATTACTTCAGACCTCACGTAAGCTCGATGTGTGAGGACTGCCAGGCAAGATTCGAGAAGAACCCCCTGAGAATGATCGACTGCAAGGTCGACGGCGGCAAGGATATAGTTAAGAATGCGCCGAGGCTCATCGACCACCTCTGCGACGACTGCAGGGCGCACTTTGATGGATTGAAGGCAAGGCTGGACGGGATCGGCATTTCTTACACAATTGACCCTAATATCGTAAGAGGTTTGGATTACTATACAAGAACCGTTTTCGAGTTCGTGTCAGAGAACGTCGGAACGCAGGGCACTATCTGCGGCGGCGGAAGATATGACGGACTTGTCGAGAACTGCGGCGGCGCACCCACACCCGGTATCGGTTTTGCAATGGGTGTAGAAAGACTCCTTCTGGAAGCTGAGGCACAGGGCGTGCTTGCACAGGCTCCGACATACACGAGGATCTACATTGCGACCATGTCGGAAGCTGCAAAGATCGAAGCGCTGAAGCTCTGCTATGCTTTAAGACTTGAGGGCATCGGCTGTGAGACTGATATGGCAGGCAGGTCTTTCAAGGCGCAGATGAAGTATGCCGGAAAACAGGGAATACCTTTCCTCGCAGTTATCGGCGATGACGAGCTCGCTACAGGCGAAGTCAAGGTCAAGTGCATGGCAGACGGCACTGAGACGCCCGTAAAGCTCGACGGTCTTGTAGCTTTCATGGCGGGAAAATAACAGGCCTGAAAAGCCGGAAAAAACAGAAATAACAATTGGCATTTAGCCGGAGGTAATATATGCAGTCACGTACACATACATGCGGAGAACTGAGAATAACAGATGCAGGTAAGAAAGTTCAGCTCGCAGGCTGGCTCGAGAATTTCCGTGAAGTCGGAGCAGAACTGGGATTCGTAGTAATCAGGGATTTCTACGGCACAACGCAGATCGTTATCGAGACAGCCGAGATGATGAAGACTTTCAAGGCTATTACAAAGGAATCTACAATCCAGGTTGAGGGTACTGTAAGGGAGAGAAGCTCCAAGAATCCCAAGCTTGATACGGGCGATATCGAGGTAGTTCCCGAGAAGGTAACTGTTCTCGGACGCTGCCGTTATAACGAGCTTCCTTTCGAGATCAACCACAGCAGGGAAGCAGACGAAGCCGCAAGACTTAAGTACAGATACTTGGATATCCGTAACCCTGAGGTCAAGAAGAATCTCATCCTCAGGAGCAACGTTATCGCTGCACTTAGAAATGCCATGATCGAGCACAACTTCATGGAGATCACAACGCCTATCCTTACGGTATCTTCACCTGAAGGTGCAAGAGACTATCTCGTTCCCGCTCGTAAGCACCCCGGCAAGTTCTATGCTCTGCCTCAGGCGCCGCAGCAGTTCAAGCAGCTCCTGATGGTATCGGGTATCGACAGATATTTCCAGATCGCACCCTGCTTCAGGGATGAGGACGCAAGAGGCGACAGGTGCCCGGGTGAGTTCTACCAGCTCGATATGGAGATGGCTTTCGCGAGCCAGGAAGATGTCTTCGCAATTATCGAAGACGTTCTGCCTCCTGTTTTCGCAAAATACGGCAAGTACAACAGAGCGTCAGGCTCTCCGTTCATGCGTATTCCTTATCTTGAGGCTATGGAGAAGTACGGTACTGATAAGCCCGACCTCCGTATCGACCTCACAGTTACTGATGTAACAGATCTGCTCCGCACTGAAGAGTTCGCACCTTTCGCAGAAGGCGAGATAAAGGCTATCGTGATCTCTGATTTCCACGAGAGCCGCAAGTTCATCGATAAGACGATGGCTGACTGCGAGATCCAGTCCGGCAGCAAGGGTTACTGGTTCAGGATGGATGAGAACGGCGAGATCGTCGGAGGCATCTCGAAGTTCGTAGCTCCTAAGAAGGACGAGGTCATTGCTAAGCTCGGCCTTAAGCCTGACACGCTCGTAGTCCTGTCTGCAGGTCCCAGGGGCGCAGCACAGAAGATGGCAGGCGTTCTCATAAAGACATTCGGCGCTGCAGTTCCCGGCCACATGGACAAGGAACAGTACGCATTCTGTTGGATCGTTGATTTCCCTATGTACGAGATCGGTGAGGAGTCGGGCGAACTCGAGTTCTGCCACAATCCTTTCTCCATGCCTTCAGGCGGTCTCGATGTCCTTCTCAAGGCCGAGAAAGGCGAGATCGATCCTCTGTCCATCATGGCTGACCAGTATGACCTCGTAGTCAACGGAATCGAGCTCTCATCAGGCGCCGTACGTAACCACGATCCTGAGATCATGATCAAGGCATTTGAGCTCGTAAGACTCGGCGAGGAAGACGTTAAGAAGAAGTTCCCCGCAATGTATAACGCTTTCTGCTACGGCGCTCCGCCGCATGCAGGCATCGCTCCCGGAGTTGACCGTATGGTAATGCTCCTTTCGGGCGAGGAGACTATCCGTGAGGTAATTCCTTTCCCTATGAACAAGAATGCACAGGACATCATGATGGATGCACCGGGATATGTAACGGACAAGCAGCTTGAAGAATTGCATATCAGCATCTCGAAAACCGTAACAGACGAAACAAGCGGAGAGAACTAATGAGTAACGACGAAATGAAAATATTTGCAGATCAGAAAGAGCCTGAAGAGACGATCTCTGCAGCAGAAGAGTCTGTTGAAGAGAATGCTTCCGAGGCAGAAGCAACTGCTGAAGTAACCGCTGAAGATATAGCTTCCGAGACGGATTCTTCCGAGAAGAAGCCTTTTTCCAAGGGTTTTAAACTCGAAAAGGGTACGCCCGCATATGAAGTCTTTGACTGGCTCCGCACGATATGTATCGGTGTTCTCGCCGGTATCTTTATCGTGGTATTCCTTGTCCAGAGAGATAATGTCTACGGCGATTCGATGGTGCCTGTCTTATCGTCGGGAGATATCATTTTCACGCAGAAGATAGCCACATATTTTCACTCTTACAAGAGAGGCGATATCGTCGTCCTGGACGGAAAGAACATGGAAGGCTATTCATCTAAAGAGTATCTGATCAAGAGAGTCATCGGCCTTCCCGGCGAGACTGTCAGGATCGAGGACGGTAATGTCTATATAAAACCCGCAGATTCCGATGACTTCTATCTCCTGCAGGAGAACTATCTTCCTTCGGGAACCCAGACTACCATGAGAGAACACGGCCTGAAGAAAGGCTATAACGAGGTAACCCTTGCTGATAACGAATACTATGTTCTGGGTGATAACAGGCCCGTCAGCAACGATTCCCGTAACTTAGGACCCTTCACGGCCAACAGGATCAAGGGTGTCGCCGTTATCAGAGTCTATCCGCTCAACGAGATAAAAATACTCTGACAAAGGAATAGTCTTAATGAGCGAAAACTATAGAAAATACATAAGAAATTTCTGCATCATCGCACACATCGACCACGGAAAGTCCACGCTGGCTGACCGTCTGATCGAGCATACACACGTAAGGGAAAAGCGTGAGATGCAGGACCAGATCCTGGATAACATGGACATTGAGCGCGAGCGCGGAATCACCATCAAGTCACAGGCCGTAAGACTTCCTTATGAAGCTTCTGACGGTAACACATATCTTCTTAACCTTATCGATACTCCCGGCCATGTGGACTTTAATTACGAGGTCTCAAGGTCCCTGGCCGCATGCGACGGTGCTATTCTTGTCGTAGACAGTTCGCAGGGCGTTGAGGCGCAGACTCTCGCAAATGTATATCTGGCAGTAGATGCAGACCTTGAAGTCCTTCCTGTAATCAACAAGATCGACCTTCCTTCCGCAAGGCCTGAAGAGGTCCGTCAGGAGATAGAAGACGATATCGGTATCGACGCATCTTATGCTCCGTGCATCTCCGCTAAGAGTGACATCAATATCGATGAAGTCCTCGAGAAAGTCGTTCAGTATCTTCCTGCACCTGAAGGCGATGAGAATAAGCCTTTGGCGGCGCTTGTTTTCGATTCCAAATACGATTCATACAAAGGCGTTATCGTCAGCGTAAGAGTAAAAGACGGTACCGTAAAGACCGGTGACCGCATCAAGATGATGCACTCGGGAAAAGAGTTCACCGTAACCGAACTCGGCATGTTCCATCCGGGCGAGCTTGTTCCTACAGAGACACTCAAGGCAGGCGAGGTAGGTTATATCTGCGCATCTATCAAGAACGTAAGGGATACGGCTCCCGGCGACACTGTCACGCTTGCTGATAACCCTGCAACAGAGCCTCTTATCGGTTATAAGGGAATCCAGCAGATGGTGTTCTGCGGAATGTATCCCGTTGACGGTGCGAGATACGGCGACCTTAAGGACGCGCTTGAGAAGCTCAGACTTAATGATGCTGCACTCTCATTTGACGCTGAGACTTCGGCAGCTTTGGGCTTCGGTTTCAGATGCGGATTCCTGGGACTCCTTCACTATGAGGTAATCCAGGAAAGATTAGAGCGCGAGTTCAACTTAGACCTCATCAGCACGGCGCCTTCAGTTATCTACAAGATCCATCTCATGGACGGCTCCGTAGTCGACTGTTCAAACCCTACGAACATGCCTGATCCCACGACGATCGATTATATGGAAGAGCCTATCGTTAAAGCAACGATAATGCTTCCAAAGGAATACGTAGGCAACATCATGGAGCTCTGCCAGGAGCGCCGCGGCGAATATACTGACATGAAATATCTTGATGAGAAGCGTGTAATGCTTCACTACAAGATGCCGTTAAATGAGATAATCTATGACTTTTTCGATGCGCTCAAATCACGCACCAGAGGTTATGCTTCACTTGATTACGAGCCCGCAGGCTACATGAGATCCAAGCTCGTCAAACTCGATATCCTCCTGAACGGAGATCCGGTTGACGCACTCTCTTTCATCGTTCATGCCGACAAGGCATACGGCAGGGGAAGAAAGATGTGCGAGAAACTCAAGGAGAACATCCCGAGACAGCAGTTCGAAGTCCCCGTACAGGCTGCAATTGGCGGCAAGATCATTGCGAGAGAGACTATCAAGGCATATCGAAAAGACGTTACTTCCAAGTGCTACGGCGGCGATATCTCTCGTAAGAAGAAGCTCCTCGAGAAGCAGAAGGAAGGTAAGAAGCGTATGAGACAGGTAGGTTCTGTCGAAGTGCCGCAGGAAGCCTTCATGAGTGTATTGAAGCTGGATGAAGAG
Organism: Saccharofermentans sp.; assembly: GCA_045532275.1. Classification (GTDB taxonomy): domain Bacteria; phylum Bacillota; class Clostridia; order Saccharofermentanales; family Saccharofermentanaceae; genus Saccharofermentans. The sequence goes on from JAZSFQ010000027.1 coordinate 43,522, forward strand.
TAAAGGATATTAAGAACTATGGAGAAGGGGCTGTCTGATGAAGGCAGCCTTTTAAGTTATGGTGAGACTCCTGCATTTACAGGAACAACACCTGCCAAGAATGCTACTGCACAGTACACTTATGCATTCTCCGGCTGGATTCCTGAGTTAGTTAAGGTGACAGGTGACGAAACTTATACCGCAGCCTTCACCGCAAACGCAAAGCCGGCATCTTATTATCTGAAGAGCTTGACGGGAGACGGCCTGGGCGGAGACATCGTTGCAGTTTTCGGCAGGACTATCGATGATGCACGGCGATCGTTATTAAGAAAAAGCGCAAAAAGGAAGACGCATAAAGAGTAGTTGAATCTATCTAAATCACCCTGTTTTTCGGCCATTCCGATGAACTTTCCCGAAAAATTCATCGAAGTGGCCGCATATCGGGGAGTTTTAGATAGATTTTCTATATGCTGAAGCATAAATGCTGTCAGAGCTTGGCATTTCTCTTACTCGTGCAGATTATCATTCGCCCATTCACTGTCAGTACACCCTGCGTCACTCTTATTGCAGGCGAAGCGGGTGGTATGAAGTATGCGGATCTTATATTCTGGTTATCAATCTTTCCGAGGTTCGTTATGCTGTAACCTTTAGCCACATCCATAGCAAAAAACTTCTTGCCGATGAACTCAGCAGGCTCGCTTTTAAATGCACCGCGGCTTGCCATAAATGCGGCATCGAGCAGTGCAGGATTGAGCTCGGCATAACATTGCAGAACCAGATAAAGATCAGACGGTGAATCAAGCGCTTTACGGACCTTTTTATGAACCTGCGCTGCCAATTCGAACTTATCTGTAGTATTGGCTTTCACGACGACGCTGAACGCGGTGGAATAGTTGCCCAGAGCGCCTTTGTTATAACAGCTGAGCTTTTCTCTGAGATCGCTTGCAATGATGATCTTTTCGGTCTTCTCAGTGAGATACATCCTGGCCATGAGGAGGTCATTGACCGTGACCGAATGATCCTTGCAAGCTCTGATGAGTTCACTGGTCTTAGCAGAGTCCAGAAGCATAAGCGTATGCTCTGTATGATCCTCTTTTATGTAGCGGTCAGCGTACTCGTGATACTCCTGATAGGTGAGAGGAATATGTCCTTCTTTCTCCCACTTCTTGTTGGCTTGCTTTATCAGAAATCTGCTGACGAAAGGCAGTTCTGAGCCTTTGGGAAAATCGCCCCCGGAAGATATGAGCTTTTCCTCAACGAACGCGGGTGCAATGCCTTTTACATACAGATCTGCAAGTTCCTGACAAAGATCCAGAGCGCCTCTGCCGTCGGCCAGCAGGTGATGGAAAACCAGTAGGAAGCAAGTGTCTTCGCCGGCCTTCCATACAGACACTTTCAGCAGGCCTTCTTTGGTTATATCCCAGTCGTATCCGGTAACAGATTCGTACTTTCTGATGATCTCACCTGAATCAATGGAAGCGACGTCGGCATCTTCGAATGACAGCTGAACACGGGACGAGTCTTTTACATCGTAGAAGTATGCATTGTCGCTCTCGTCATAACCCAATACTGCGTTGAGAAACGGATGTGCCTTGGAAAGTGTATCAACAGCTTCGCTGATCTTTTGCTTTTCGTACAAAGCAGGCACGATCATGGCTATCCCGAAATACATATTGGCACACATCAGATGTGCTCTTTCAGTGAAAAGATACTCCATATGTATTAGACCTTATCCGATGACTTTTTCTCCTTAAACGGCTTGAGCTTCTTTAGCTTAAACACGAGCATTGTAAGAAGCAGCGGGACAGCTGTTTCAAGTATGAATGCGACTGCGTTTAATATCGTAGGATTGGCAAAGATAATACGCGTATATGCATCATCTGCAGTGAGCTTCGGGAAGATATATGAGAAGACCCAGTATATGCTTTCACTGTATCCTGTAAAATACTTAAAGAATATCGGAATAAGAACCATTGATAAAACATATCCGAATATCGGAACTATCGGGAAAGCAAAAAGATACAGCCAGAAGAGCGCTGCTGAATATGCGGCAACGGATGCAATACAGTTCAAAGAGATCTTCAGGATAAAATGACCGATCTGTTCAGGTGTATTATGCGCGCCGAAAGCCAGACTGAGAATAAGGAATAATATTGCAAATACCAGATAACAGCCGATGAGGATAACTGATCCTGATATGAATCTGGAGAGGACGCCCTCATATCTTTTCGCGCCTTTTTCCTCGATCTGAAGGATGGAACTCCTGGTGAATTTTTTGCGGTAAGCGCTTAAGATCAGCGTGGAACCTGCCAATGCATTAAACACTATGAACAGGTATCCGTCTATCGCTGAAATATACAGGAGATCGTTCCAGTAATCATCTTTTGACATAAAGACTGAAAAGACTGCTCCAATAAAAGTTAGTGCGATAAAGACTATGAATCTCTTTTTCCTGATTGTTCCCAGGATTTCTTCTTTTATCAACTCTGACATATAGCACCTCACCAAATAATGATTCTCTCGCTCGGATCCAGATACATACCGTCGCCGGGTTTCAGATCATATGTCTCAATAAACTCGTCGAACTGCCTTAAAGTGTAGTTGATCCTCAGACAGTGAAGCGGATGCGAGTCAGTCTTTATCCTGTTGTTCTCGTATTCCTTCGAATCCAGTTTTCGCCAGATAATTGCATAGCTTCTGAAGAAAAGATCGTAATCAAAATCCTCGTAATCCTTGGCGATCATAAGGCTGACCCTGACGCCTTCGGTATCAGCTATTACTTCACCGGAAATAAGCATTGCATTCGGATATGTTGCGGATCCCTCGAAAGGCTGGTATCCGGCAAAATGACCGGATATCTTTTTGACCGTTTCAGACCAGATCTTCATTTCATCCGGTGAGACTATCGGATTGCTGTTTCCCATATAATCGCGCTGAACGCCGGTGTCATCAAATGCGTGCGATACCTCGTGTCCCAGGATAGCAACAAATGATGCCATTTTCTGTTCTATCGGAGCATCGGGTGAATACATGGGTTCTACGAGCATTCCGAAAAGAATATAGATCGTGTTCTGCATTCCGTTATAAAACGCTGCGACACTCGTAGTGGAATAACGCGGCTCATAGATATCCCAATACGACTTGGGTATCTTTCCGTTAACCATATCGCCCATGTGTTCGTAACGGATCCTGCTGATGACGCACAGGGCATCAAGATAGGACCCGCCGTCTTCTTTTGACTTCAGTTCCACGCCTGTAAAATCAGCGGTGTTGTCAGGCCTGATGATATGCTCGCCCATATTTTCCAGTTTTTTCTTTAACGCCGCCTTGCTCTCGTCAGAAAGGTTCTCATTTTCTTCGATCAGTATGATGTATTTTTCTTTGATCAGATGAACGAAGCTGCAGACTTCCTGATAAGTAGCCTCATCGTAGTAATAATCCAGATAAGCCTGATCCATGGCTGCCGTTAACGGTGATTCCTGAATATATTGGAAAAACATTAATTCGGTATCGACCTCTTCACGCTCTGAGAAAGGATCCGTACGGTCGACCCCGGCATCTAAAGCGCAGTCAAAGGCACCTGCGTCAAGATAGTATAAGGATTCGAGCGCGAGGCGCGCCTTGAAATATGCCTTCATATCTTCAACATTATTCTGCTTGTAGATCTTATCGAGATTATCAAGATAATTGAGATAACCCATATAGTGGTCGCAGGTCGTGATGGAATAGTGATCCAGCATTTTTCCTAAAGGATAATTACCGGCAAGCTTAAGGACAGTGTCTTTCGTTTCTGTAGTCAGACTTGAAACACCGCTGTCTCCGATATCCAGACGGGCAAGTCTTGACTCGAACCTGAAGCAGCCTTTCGTAAGCTTCTTTATCTCTTTATCCGAATAACCGCATCTTCCAAGGATATAATTTAACTCATTTTCGACAGTCTCTTTTTTCGCAGCGGTATCGTTGGAAATATTAAGATAATCATCAAATACACCAAGGGTCAGATCAGGTTTCATAATGAATAAAGCCCTGTAATCATCAAGTGATTCGTTATTGTAGATTTGGAGGTCTATGAGAGATAACGCAAAAGGGTTTTTCTCATTGTCGATCATGTATTCGGTGACATCATCTATTGCCTCGATCTCATCGATATAACCCAGATACTTCTTCAGCGGTTCAACACCAAGGGAATCACGATAATCCCAGTCGCAGAACAGGCCGTCTGCCGTGCGGATCAGTTCGATGTTCTTGTCCTGGAAAGACTCATCCTCGATGATCGCTCTTTTATTCTTTACGATACTTCTCAAAGCTTCGGCGGCTGAACCGACACCGTAAGTAGGATCAGGAACCTGCGCTGAAGCCCACTCATAATTAACGGCTGACGCAAAGTCATCCTTGATGCTCATCTGACCCATCTGGTCGATGTTTTCGAACAGATTGGAATCGACCCACGGAAATACCTTATTCGCTGTATTAGTTTCAGCGCTTCCGGATCCGGAACAGCCGAATACCGAGAGCGCCAGAGCAGTAACAAGCAGTGCCGAAATAACCCTCTTAAATTTCTTCATAAACCCATCCGCCTTTGAAGTGATGAAGATATATTAGCATAAGATAAGGGCATAAAGATTCCGCAAACTTTGACTATATGTTAAACTCTTTATATGGGGGTATGGAAAATGAATAAAAGGCGTATTGTTTGTGCTCTAATTGTCGCCGCTGTTGCGTTGAGCGGTTGTTCTAAGACGGCAAATACATCATCAGAAGAAACGGATAATGCCAATTCAAAAGAGACCGCTGCTGTAACCACAACTGAAGCAGACACAACAGCATCCTCAGATGAATCATCCCAGCCTGTCGTGACCGGCAATCACCCTTCGGGATTTATCCTTACCGGTGTCGATGACTATTCTGTTGCTGCGGAAGACTTCACCAATTCAGAGGTGTATGTCCGTGTTATAGATGATCTTAAGATGGGTGACAGAACTCCGACTGTGCTTATCAGGGCTGCGCAGACCTATCCGGAATTCGCGGAAGGGGACTGCTCTTATAACGTTACAAAAGATCTTGTCCTTCCGACTCAGGTTGATGACATCAGTGTCGTTTGGGCGAGTTCGGATGAATCCATTGTCGGCTGCGACGGCAGAGTAACGCCTCCGCATGATCACAGTAAGTATGTGCTCCTTACGGCGACATATGAACAGGATGGCGCGGAAGTTGAGGCTGCGTATGTTGTAAGGGTTGCGAGGGATGTTTTCGCTGACATAGGCACGGATAAGGTGCTGCCGCTGGACGGTTATGACGAGCTCTGGGCTTTTGAGACCATCGGTATAGATACTGACAATTGGGATTATCCGGGGTGGTTTTATGAGTACGATGTGCTGGAGCAGCTGTTCTTTTTCCAGAACAACGTTGATGAACTGTCGGTCTATGATGATTCGACTGCTTCTGTTGCGGATTATTTCATAACCGGTGACTTGTGCGAGACAACAATTGAGACTGCCCATGAGTCGGATCTGCTCTTGTACTCGATGCGCAAGATCATAAAGTGGAACGATAACTGCGAGATGCGTTATGAAGGTGTTACAGGTGACTCATATACAGACATTTACGATTACAGGCAGTATTACAAAGGTGTGCCGACTAGCGGCTGGGCGAAAGTGATAATCGCCACTTATGCCGGGTTCAAGAGCGTGCACAGCTGGATACTTCAGATACCTGAAGGGTTTAATGAGAAACCTGCGATCTCCGAAGATGAGATAACGGGAGAGTATAATCTTGTTGATCCTTCTCTTGAGATCACCGAAAAGGACGGCGCTATACTGCTCGTGTGGAGAGCCTACAGCACCGACAGTAATGAGAGGGTCACGATCGATGCGCAGACAGGTGAGGAGATCTACCGCGTATCTACTGTGATCGTAGATTGATATTAATATCGGAGTAAAGCTATGGAAGATATAAGCAGCGTATATGATTTTTACAACGGCGGGGCAGAGGTCGGCCGTCTCGAAAGAGGTCTCGGCGTCATAGAGTTCTACAGGTCGAAAGAGATCATATCGCAGTACCTTCCCGAAGGAAAACTTACGATCTGCGATGTCGGCGGAGGTGTCGGCAGATATTCCGAGTGGCTCGCGGAGATGGGGCATGATGTTACCATGATCGAGCTCGCACCTTCTGCAGTTGAATTGGCCATCAAGGAGATGAAGAGCCACTACACGGCAAAGGTAGGAGATGCCCGCGAACTTGATATGCCTTCGGAGTGCGCTGATGTCGTGCTCCTGATGGGACCTCTGTATCATCTGATGAACCGTGATGACAGAATGAAGGTCATATCTGAAGCTTACCGTATCCTTCGTCCGGACGGCATTCTTATTGCTGCCGGTATCTCGAAATACAGTTCCGCTACATGGGCTTTATCCGTCTACGGAAACGGCGTTGATTTCATCGATGATGACGTCTACATGGATATGCTGAAACGTGAGATGAGTACAGGCGAACACATCCGTCCTGAGACATATCCGAGGATAATCGCTGATGCATATTTCCACACGCTCGGTGAGCTTGAAGAAGAGCTGACAGAAGGCGGTTTTGAGACTTGCGGAAAACACGCAGTTGAAGGCTGCCTTTGGATCACTCCCGAGCTGAATGCCAAGTGGGAAGATCCTGACCGCCGCGCAAGGCTTCTGGAAATCTTACACGCTTCCGAAAAAGATGAGACGATGATGGGGATAAGCCCGCATTTCATTATAGTCGGACGAAAATAGGGTTTATGATCCCGGTTCATGTCGGGAAAAAGCATTTTTATGAAAATCCGTGTCGGGAAAAATCATTTTTGTAAAGATTTGTATCGGGTATGCTTGTTTTGACAGTGTTTCCGACACGGTGCGAAATGAAAATGCTCATCAGGACGTATTTTTGCCTTTCGCTATCTGAATTACCCTTAGATACGTGTCGGAAACAATCATTTTTTCCAAGTTCCCGACATGATTTCAGAGAAAGCTTTAAAATCCCGACATAAATCGAAACACTCAAAGGAAAAAAGGTTTCCGTTTTCGCCAGTGTAGCAACTCCTGTCACTGCATCATCCTGCGGTCGAACCCCTTCTTCTCGAAATCTGTGGCACTCTCGTCGATGCCTGAATCTTCTGCATCAGGCATAGCCTTCCTGTAGTCGAATTTATTCTTCTCGGCATATTTCCAGCCTGTTTCCAAAGAGAGAAAGTCTTTTGTCGTCTCATATGCTTCGATGGGGAAAGAAGGATCGTAATACGTTGCAACACCCGGTTCCGGAGCAAGGTCGTGGCTGCTCGAACGCGAGAGCAGCTCGATGTCGTGTTTCTCTCTGCTTCTGAGGACTTTCGGAAGGATCTCAGCGCAAAGATATGTAACGCCCCCGAGCGTGAGCAGGAGAAGGAACAGCTCCATAGGATGGTTGAAGATAAACATCATGAATGCTGAAGATCTGCTGAAACCGGAGATAAACCTGAGTATTCCAAGCGCGATGACGGGAGTGAGATACAGCAGTGCGCGTAAGCTCGTATTAAGGCTGACAGCTTCCATCCTTGCGCGGCGTCCTGTGCGCTCGATAGTCTCCCAGCCTCTGGCGTAAGGGAACTCTCCTGAGACTTTGCCGGTCTGTCCGTTTACGATGTACTGGTATTTTCTTCCGTCGTAATCGATGCTTAAGAACCAGCAGGGAAGCAGCGCATACTTTATGTCCTGGTTGTTGTATCTTGTGATGCTTGCATCGGATTCGGGCATGAAATCATCGTAACCGAAAGTAATTTCGTCGCATACTTTCAATGCATACTTGTCGAGGCGCTTATAGATCCTGTCAGTCATATCAAGAGGCATCTCATCGTATTTTTCCGCGAAAAATCCCTGAAGGAATTCCGGTCTGAATCTGACGAGTTCCGAATAGTCGAAAGGCTCTGCAGCTGCCATAAGGCGGTTAGCGATCTTTATCTCACCGTCGAAAGGCACGTTCTTCAGTCTGAACTTTACTTTGCCGTAGGTGAGACGTTCAAAGTTTCCTGAAGTCGATGTATGGTTCTCGGCATAAGCAGAGTCGACCATCTTGCCCATACGGCCTTTGCCTGCAACGAAAACTTCGACTTCAGAAGAAATGATCCATGTAGGCACATAAAGACCGGTCATCTTCGAGAGGACCTTCTTTGATTTGAAGTCTTTAGGAAGGTGATCGACGCCTGCACAGTATTCCTCGAAAATGCTGATAGCTTTTTCCTTATCGAATTTGAAGGGAATGATGTAATCCGGCTTAAACTCACGGGTAAGTCTTCTGGATACGAGCGCTGGTGAGCCGCAGAATGCGCAGAATGTTGATGCGGTATTCTTGTCGGTTACGATCTCCGCACCGCACGAATTGCAGACGATCTCGACTCGCTCTTCATCTTCTTTGCTGACTTCAATTGTTCCGTCGTAATTCTTCTCGGGATTAGCGAAACCGAAAGAGCCTACTTTCTCAAGCGTCTCAGGATCAAAGAGGCCGCCGCAGTTTCTGCATATGCATGCGCCGTGCTCCACGTTGTAGATCAGGTTAGAAGCACAGTTCGGACACTTGTACGAATCAGCTGAGAATGTCTTGGTTTTTGATGCGCCGAACCTGCCGGCATTTGCTGCCGGAGTATCCCAAATTGCCATATAACACTACCCCTTATGTCTGTTCTATTCCTGAATAAATATACTATAAGGCCCAAATTACTGTCAATTATAATTGACATGACGTTGCGGCAGCCGGGCCGTTGAAAAAAACTATCGAAAACACCCCGTTTTTAGGCCATTCCGATGAACTTTTCCGAAAAGTTCATCGAAGTGGCCGCATATCGGGCCGGTTAGGATAGGTTTTCTAAAAAACACGCCCTAAAGAATCGTTTCCATACAATACTTCTGCGGAACAAACCCGAGTGATTCATAGAACTTTACTGCTCCGGGGTTGCAGCTCCAGACATTCAAAGTGATGTTGTAGAATCCGCCGGCTTTTGCATATTCGCGGACATATTCATAAAGCATCGTGCCTATGTGTTTTCCGCGGTTATTCTCGTCCACGCAGATGTCATCTATGTACAGCGTTTTTATGTCGGTCAGAACGGAATCTCCGATTACCTGTTTGCTTATGCAGAATGCGTGACCGTATACAAAACCGCTCTCGTCAGTGCAGACGAAAACAGGCGTGTCATCGCAGGCGATTATCTTTTCCAGTTCTTCAGCATTGTATTTTGTCGCGGGTCCTTTGAAAAGGTCAGGACGGCCGTCGTGATGGACCATATCGACCTGGACCAGAAGATTCAGCAGTCCCTTGATATCTTTTTTCTCAGCGCGTCTAACGTACATATTTATACCCTCGGATTACCGCATTCGGGGCAGAATTTGCCCGTAAGGTTTTTCGCGCCGCATGAGCAGTTCCATGATCCGTCAGGATTAGCAGAAGCGGTGTCCTGCACAGCTTTTTCATCCGAAGTTGCCGGTGCATTATCAGGTGTCTGGGACAAAGGCTTGAAACCGGTCATTCCGATTCCCATAAACGGGTTAAAACCGGCCTGCGGATCTGATGTTACCGGCATGCCTCCGGACTGTTCAAAGAGATTGAGCTGTGGCATTGCGACATCTATCCCTGACGCAGCTTCACATTCACTGACCAGATCTCTTATGGCTTGTACTACTTCGTTGCCGCCCATATCGTATGCTTTATCGCCGATAGTGCGTTTTACGCGCGGACAGCCCGTAATCAGGGAGTCGTCATAATATATGTTGAGCCAGGAATTGGATGAGTAATCCAGGGGGACCATTGACATATCTCTGGGCTTCGAAGGGTCAACGCATAAATAATTCCATCCGGGCAGATTCTCTTTATCGGATATTTCCTGAATCTTTGAAAGAATATCGGAAGTTATCTCTTTGCTGTCTGATACTTCCGGACGGTCGCCTGCCTTTTTCTTTATGGTAACGAGCACTGTTCCTTCTTTTCCTTCGACCTTCTCAACGATCTTTGTGGTGGTCTGGTTGCTGTTATACATCATGCCTGAAGAATAGTGTCCGGTCTCCACGGCTACTACGGGGCCGTGATTTTCTATGATACCGCGGCATTCCTTCAGAGTCGGATATGTTTTTTCTTCGGAGATCTTATTCTCTTCTTTTGTCATTCCGAAATAAAGCTTCCTGAATTCTTCAGCGGCTTCCTTGCCTTCTTCTTCGGGTGCTTCCCTGAAAGTGACCGTTCCGCATGTCCCGTCATCGAACATGATGGTGAGCAGGGAAAAGAAGCCTGTATGGCCGTTCTCTATAAGCTTCGGAGGTGCGGCTTCTTTGCCGATCTTCTCAATGAGTCTGTATTTATCGATAAGGGCGAGATACTGATCCGCTGCTTCCCTTGAAAGCGGATATTTGTATATCGAAGTTTCATAGGAAACCCTGGAGAGCTGCGTGATTACGAGTTCGTCTCCCGTAAGAGGTATCTCTGCTTCGGTAATGTTGTCGGAAAAACTGCTGATAAAGAAGATTTTTAATTTTATTCCGGTGACAGTCATAGTTGCTCCTTTAGGCTTAATGATTATAATAGTAACATTTTCTTGTATTCTTTGTGAAAGGGGATAGCGGATATGCGGGATAATCTGAAGCGCATGATGAGTTACTATAAGCCGTATCTGGGAACATTCTTCCTGGATATGTTTTTCGCGATCGTAGCTTCGGGCATCGCGCTGGTCATACCGCTCGTAGTAAGGAGTATCACGTCGGAGATACCTGATCTGACACCGGAAGAAGGCCTGAGGAAGATCCTTTTTATCGGCGGCGTCCTTTTGGTACTCCTGATAGTCCAGTTCTTCGCAAATTACTACATCACATATATCGGTCACGTCATGGGCGCGAAAATGGAATACGACATGAGAGCCGAAATTTTCTCGCATTACCAGAAACTCTCATTCTCATTCTATGATGACCAGAAGGTCGGATCGCTCATGAGCAGGATCACGAGCGATCTTTTCGAGATCACGGAACTCCTGCACCACGGTCCCGAGAATATCATTATCTCGCTTATAAAGATCGTCGGAGCATTCATAATCCTCGCGGGGATCAGCGGGTATCTGACGCTCGCGGCTTTTATCATGCTGCCGTTCATGTTCCTGTTCGCGTTCGTGCTCAATAAGCGTATGCGAAAGGCTTTCAGGAAGAACAGGGAAAAGATCGCTGAGATCAACACGCAGATCGAGGATAATCTTTCGGGTATCCGCGTGGTAAAGTCTTTTGCGAATGAAGAGATCGAGAACGAGAAATTCAAGGTCGGAAACGACGGCTTCCTCACCGCTAAGAAGGCCAGTTACCTTAACATGGGCATATTCCATTCCGGAATGACCGCATTCACGCTCCTTATCAATATAATCGTGATCGTGGCAGGCGGCATCCTTATGACGCAGGGGCTAGTGGATACCCCTGACTTCATCGCGTTCCTGTTGTATATCAATGTGTTCACTGAACCTGTCAGGACGCTCATCGATTTTACGGAGCAGTTCCAGAACGGGTATACCGGTTTCGAACGCTTTGTCGAGATGATGAACATCGAGCCGGATGTCAAAGATAAAGACGGTGCAGAGGTTCTGGCTGACGTTAAAGGCGATATCGTATTTGATGATGTCTCGTTCAGATACAAAGACGGTGCACACAGAGTTTTAAGGCACATAGATCTCGAAGTTCCTGCCGGCTCTTATGTAGCTCTCGTCGGATCTTCAGGCGGAGGTAAGACGACGCTTTGCAGCCTTATTCCGAGATTCTATGACGTCACCGGCGGTACGATCCGGATAGACGGGAAGGACATCAGGGACGTTACCCTGAAGAGTCTCCGCGACAACATCGGAATCGTCCAGCAGGATGTCTATATGTTTGCCGGCACGATATATGACAATATCAGCTACGGAAGACCGGGCGCGACAGAAGAGGAGATAGTCGAAGCTGCAAAGCTTGCGAATGCTCACGAATTCATTATGTCGCTGCCTCACGGTTATGCTACCGATATCGGCCAGAGAGGCGTTAAGCTTTCCGGCGGCCAGAAGCAGAGAATATCGATCGCCCGCGTATTCCTGAAGAACCCGCCGATCCTTATTTTCGATGAGGCCACGAGCGCGCTTGATAACGAGAGCGAGAATATCGTAAAGGAATCTCTTGAAAGGCTTGCGAAAAACAGGACCACGCTTGTAATAGCTCACAGACTTTCGACGATCCGTAACGCCGAAAGGATCCTTGTCCTCACTGAGAACGGCATCGAGGAGAGCGGCACGCACGACGAATTGATGAGCAAAGACGGAGTTTACGCATCACTATATAAGTTTAATGCGTGAGGATAACCGGAAAGAAAAAACTGACATTCAGACGGTGAAATAATAAAAATGGTGCGCCTGACAGGACTTGAACCTGCACACCTCGCGGCACCAGAACCTAAATCTGGCGTGTCTGCCAATTTCACCACAGGCGCTTATCGGCGAACATTATAACACTTTAGTTACTAAATAGCATATTTGTGACTAAAGACATGGTAAATGCGCAAACTGTGTTATTATTGACGGGTAAGTTGAAGGTTGTATTTCATTAAGGAGCCGGCCGGTGTCTGACAAAAGAAAGCGCAAAGAGAATTTTATTACCGCACTTCTTATTGCCGGAATGTGCATTGTTATCGGCGGTACGATAATTTTTGTCGTCAAGTATACAGGCAGCGGCAGCGATTCTCTGCCGCTGTCGGCGGGAGTGACCGAGATAACGGCGGTTTCAGTTGAAAGCACAGCTGATCCGTTAATAACGGCTACGGTCCCAACTACTGAGACTTCACTTGTCCCGACTGTCACTAATACACCCGCTCCGACAATGACGCCGACACCTACCGAGGAGCCGACTCCGACACCTTCCCCCGTGCCAGAAAAGCTTAAGAGCATCAAAGGATACAGTGCAGGCACTGTCATCGACAGCGATAAGATCGACACCGATAATCTTTCACAATATTTCACTTCGGAAACGATCGAAGAGGGCGACAGCGTTTACGACAGGATCTACGGGCAGTCTTATGTCGATAATTACAACATCGATCTGGACGAACTCAGATACCTGAAGATGCTTCATGTAAATTTTGACGGTGATTACCAGGTCGGAGAGATGATAGTTAATGAGGATGTCGCATCCGATGTCCTGGAGATCTTTGAGATCCTTTGCGATGAAGGGTATGAGATATATTCGATGTATCTGATCGACGATTTCTGGGCAGGCGATCCTGACGATTCTGACTGGTATTCGATCGATGCGAATAATACGTCTGCTTTCTGCTACCGTACTGCGACGGGTTCCGGGAACCTCTCGAAGCACGCTTTGGGCAGGGCGATCGATATCAATCCACAGCAGAACCCTTATGTAACATATGATTCCGACGGCGATGCGCATTACTCGCATGACAATGCTTCAGATTACGTCTATGACAGATATACAGGCGATCACATGATCACGATATATGACAGAGCGTATGAGCTCTTTACCGATTACGGCTGGACATGGGGCGGAAACTGGTCGAGCCCCAAGGATTATCAGCATTTTCAATTGTCATGACAAATGAAAGATAATTGACTATTTGATTTTCACTTGATAATATCTTGGAATGATAATTCCTGACAGACGAAAACAGATATTGGACATACTTGAAGAAGAGGGCGAGATCAATACGACCGTTCTCTCTACGCGTCTCGGCGTTACCGGCGCAACTATAAGGACCGATATCAGGGCGCTCGAACGTGACGGCGCGATCGTCAGGTTCCACGGCGGTATAAAGCTCCCTCACAAGATGCCTTCCTACAGCGGCGAGAACTATATGGTCAGGGCCGTTACCCACGTTGACCTGAAGAATGCCATTGGCGCCAAGGCTGCGACTCTTGTCGGAAGCGGCAATTCCATTTTCATGGACGCAAGCTCGACAACATTTCATATGATCCCGTACCTCAAGAAGGTCAAGGACGTTACCGTTATCACCAATGGTATCCATACTGCGATGGAGCTCCAGAGGAACAGCAACTTCAAGTCGATCATAATTCTCGGCGGCATGTTGAGGCCGCATTCGGGCGCTATCGAGGGACTTTCATCTAAAGAAATGATAGGCAGGCTTTCAGCAGAATTTTATTTCGTTTCAGGTAACGGGTTCTCTGCAGATGCCGGTCTTTCAGGTGATAATTTTTTCGAGCTCGAGCTTAAGAGGCTCTGCGCCGACCGCGCGAAAAAGATCGTCGCACTGATCGATTCCACAAAGCTCGGCGCTGACTCAGCATCTTCGTTCATTCCGGCCGACAGGATCGATTATCTTGTCACGGATTCCGGCGCTTCCCCCGAGATCGTTGCCATGTGCCGCGCAAAGGGCATAGAAGTGCTGATCGCTGACGTGTAATCATTTTTTATATATTTTTATTTTTTATTGTATAATATCCGGATGAAGACATTTTCGCTTATATGAGGTTAGGAAGATGCAGATCAATCCGATTATTTTACCCAGCTGGCTCACGAGCAAGTGTGTTTTCCAGCAGGGAGTAGAACTTAAGATCGAAGGTGTTGCGGCTCCTTCTGCAACGGTTACGCTCGAGATCGTCAAGGATCCTACTGACGGCAGGAAGGTCAGTAAGCTCGATACCGATTACGGTATCATCCTGAGCCGCGAGACCACGACATCCTCCAAGGGTAAGTTCAGCTTTACGATCCCGCCTTACAGGGCTTCGGGAGACGCGTACACATTCACTTTCAAGTGCCTTACGGATCAGACCGTGCTGAGTGATATCAGGTGCGGCGACGTGTGGATCTTCCTGGGTTCTGATTTCATTTCGATCCCTATGAAGGAGGCCAATGCCACAAAGGCTCCGCTGAAGCGCAAGGTCATGAATTATCTCAGATTCTTCTCGCCGGTAAGATCAGGTCTTGAAGAGGACGAGAAAGCATATCCAGCTGAAGACAAGACGCATTTTAAGAATGCCGAATGGATAAAGGTTACTGATACTGCGAAGCTCGCGGAAGTATCTTCTTCGGCATTTGCATTTGCATACCGTCTGAGCGACCAGATATCTTATCCTGTCGGCGTGGTCGATCTCTCGTATAAAGATTCGACGATCATTAACTGGATAGCGCCTTTTGCCATGGACAGGGTGGAAGCTCTTAAGGATGTTGTCGAAGATATGGGCCTCTATCTCGATAAGGAAGGCTACGAGAGGCTTCTATGGATCGATGAGCGTAAAAAGAAGGTCGTCGAGCTCAAGGAAGAATTCGAAAAGACCAAAGAGATCGGTGATATCGATATCTCCATGCAGGACGAGCTCAAGATGCTCGAGGGCAAAGACCCTGATGACATCCAGCCGCTCGATATCGACTTCCCGACGACTGGTGACAGCTCTCTTAATACCGCTAAGGGACACAAGGAGAATATCTCATTCTCGAGCGCGAGCCAGCTCGATTTCAATATGATCCCTGACAAGAAGGATAATCCGGGCAAGCTCAGTGAAGAAGATGAGAAGAAGTTCATACAGCTCAAGTACAGGATGTCGATCCTTTACAGGACGAAGCTCGTTCCTCTGAAGAATCTTGCGGTAAGAGGTTTTATCTTCTCGCCTGACAGGGGAGAGCTCATGTTCGAAAGATATGATCTTTTCCTGATGGGCCTTCTTACGACTCTTGCGGAAGTATTCGAACCTAAGGAAGTTTTCGATGATACGGTAATGCCGTCCATTCTTTTCGTTACGATGCATCCGGACGATGTTGACTTTGAGAATCCATACAGTGTTCTGGAATTTAACGAGAATTTCACCGCATTTACGAAAATGCTCAGCATGCCTTCAGGCATCGTAAGCATGCATGATATGCTGCTTCCCGATAAGACCATCAGCTTTATCCTCGGTATGAGACTCGCGACTATCGCTCTTGGCACGCATTTCTCGCCGAAAATGAGCAAATCTTCACCTGAGCCTAACGACATCGAGATCGCGGGCAATAAGAGAATAATCAAATTCAGCAATCTGAGTTCGGGTATCAGCGTTCCGGATACAGCCGGCGATATAACAGGATTCGCGATTGCAGGACCTGACAGGATCTTCTATCCGGCGCATGCGAAGAGCCTTTACGGAATGTGCGTAATGGTCTGGAGAGACGATATCGAGGATCCGCAGTCCATAACATACGGATTCACGCCTTTCCCGCACGACGCGACACTGAAGAACGGCGAAGATCTCCCGATCCTGCCTTTCAGATTCGACAGGGATCCTGCTTATTTCGCACCCGACTTAAGCTTTACGCGCTGCGACTGCCTGGAATTTGTCGGAAAGAGAACGCCGGATTCGGAGTTTGAGACTCTGGATATTTACAGGACATTCAAGGGAAAGGGAATCATATCCCAGGATAATATCCACAAGCTTACGGGAGGCGCTTCGCTGAGGATCCGTTATGAGACTGATAAGTCCCTGTACGGATTCGAGCCTTGCCTTGAGTATGCTTCGCTTTTCGCACCCATCGAGATATACGGAAGATCAAGGATTCAGCTGTCCGTGTTTAATCCCGACCAGAAGAAAAAGAAGATCATCGTCGAGGATTTCGGTGAGGCTGAGATAAAGCAGCAGCTTACCTGGCAGACGATCACCCTCGATTATTCCGAGGACGGACCTATCAGGCTTAACAAACTGAGGATCTATATTGAAGACAAAGAACGTAACGGCGAGATCTATATCGACTCGATCAATTTTATCTGAAATGAGGATCGGAACTTATGAGCAACAAGCTTCTTTCTGCTATTGAAGATGACGTTTTCTTATCCGAGGGTTCTGTACCGATCGTAATCGAAGGATTGGAACACTCATATGATACGAAGGATTCTCTCCCTGATGAGAGTATGCATAATTCGCATGAACTGCTTTGTCTTCGTGAAGGTAAGATCGAAGCTGTCATCGGCGGGGAGACGATACAGCTTACCAAGGGCTCGGTGGTTGTCATCAGGCCTCTTGTAAGGCACAAGCTGATCATCAAGAGCGAAAAGGCAGATATGCTCAATCTGTATTTCGGTTTTGTCCACGATACCACTGACCTGAAGATCACCAAAGAATCTGGCAGCTCTGCCAAGAACAAAGAGATCAGGAACAAGAATGCGGGTCCCAGTGTATTTATCCCGGGATCGCTCGCAAAGATCTCCCTTGAGAGTTTCCTTAAGTTCGCAGATCTCGGTATCGCCGAAGACAATGAGATGACAAGGCTTCCGTTCTTCGTTATCAAGGGCCGCGAGAAAAAAGAGATCAACGAGCTCGCTGAACGCATTGTTTTAGAGCAGGCTGAGAACCGTTATGCCAAAGACCTCATGGTCCATACGCTTACCGTAGAGCTTATGATCATACTTTCGCGCGCTTTGAGGAGCGAATGGGAAGAGAGTCTCAGTGTTAAGAACGGTAAGGCAAAAGAACTCGTTACGATCGCAAAGCAGTTTATGGATGAGAATTTCGACCAGGGAATAACGGTGTCGGAAGCTGCCGCATATGTATATTTAAGCCAGGGATATTTCACGCGCGCTTTCAGGGATGAGACCGGAATAAGCCCTATGAACTACCTTATGAAGAAGAGGATAGAGAAGGCCTGCAAGCTCCTTCAGAATAACGAGATCAAAGTATCCGCGATATCTCTTCAGTCGGGATTCTCGTCACCGCAGAGATTTAATGTCGCATTCAGAAAACAGATGGGCATGACGCCTATGGAATACAGGAAAAAGTATTTGTGAGGATAAAGGAGATTTAGATGTACGATTACGCAAATGACAGTTCCATACCTGAGGAGAGCCGTAAGAATATGGATCTCCCGAGGGTCGAGAATGCCGTAAGGGAGATCCTTGAGGCGATCGGTGAAGACCCCGACAGGGAGGGACTTCAGGAGACTCCGCAGAGAGTCGCAAGAATGTATGCCGAAGTCTTTGCGGGACTTCACAGGGATATCAGTAAGGACATCAAGGTCTTCCACGGCGAAGGCAATGACGAGATGATCCTTATCGGAGATATTCCATTCTATTCGATGTGCGAACACCACCTGCTGCCTTTTCACGGGAAGGCGCATGTAGTCTATATCCCGAGAGACGGAAAGATCTTCGGTCTTTCAAAGGTCGCTAGGATAGTAGATACGCTCTCTAGAAAACCGCAGCTTCAGGAGAAACTCACATCCGAGATAGCCGATGCGATAGAAAAGGCCGTCGATGCGAGATCGGTATGCGTTGTCCTCGAAGCCGAGCACCTCTGCATGACAATGAGAGGAATCAGAAAACCGGGCTCAAAGACAGTCACGTCCGCTATGCGCGGCGGCTGCAGATCCGATCTGAGGACGAGAAACGAAGCTCTGGCACTCATCAACAGACAGCGTGCCGGAATCTGATAAAAAGGGGATAGGATAATGAACGCTACTGACGGAAGGTTCAGCGGAATATACAGGTGCGGATTAAGATCCATCGATATGGGAAAGAAGACGAATATTATGGGCATTCTTAATCTCACGCCTGATTCTTTTTCCGACGGCGGAAGATATAACGATAAAGATGCCGCTGTCGACAGATGCGCAGTCATGATCAAGGAAGGCGCGGACTGCATCGATATCGGAGGAGAAGCTACAGGTCCTAATTCGGTTCCTGTAAGCGCCGAAGAAGAGCTCGAGAGGATAATGCCTTCTCTTGAAGCTATCAGGAGCAGATTCGATATTCCGCTCTCGGTCGATACGTTTAAATCCGAAGTTGCTAAGCAGGCTATTAGCGCAGGATGCGATATCATCAACGATATCACCGGTTTTATGGGCGATCCTGAGATGGCGAAGATCGTTGCCGACAACGGTGTCGGATGCATCCTGATGTTCAACTGCAGGACTAACGGGGATAATTTCCCTGCTTTCGAACCCATCAGCAGACGCGCGGTAAGAGAGCTTACTGAGAGCGTTGAGATCGCTAAGAAAGCCGGCATTTCCGATGACATGATAATGACCGATCCCGGAATAGGATTCGGCACGACCAGGGCGCAGGACGCGGAACTCACGGCTTCTTTGCTGTCACTGGGACTTCAGGGAAAGCATCCTGTCCTTTATGCGGCCTCGAGAAAACGCTTTACAAGGCTTTTCGCAGGCGGTGATGCGGCTACGGAGATGCAGCTCGATTATGCGACTTCCGGCTTGTCATTTACCGCCGCTTCAGTCGGCGCTTCGATGGTAAGGGTCCATAACGTTGCCGCTTCCAGAATGGTCCTGAACAGTTTCGACAGCACGTTCTACTGTTTCTCAAATTTCTGATCTTAAGGATGATGCGAATGGATAAGATCTCTATTGCGAAAATGGAATTCCTCGGCCATACCGGCTGTTTTGATTTTGAGAAGAAGGACGGTCAGAAATTTATCGTCTCATTGGACATCTTCATTGACAGGATAGGCGGCTGTTATACCGATGAACTGAAGGATACCGTTGATTATGCACAGATCTATGAGATTACCAAGGGCATTGTAAGTACGGACACCGGCAACCTTATCGAGTGCCTCGCGCAGAAGATATCTGACGGCGTGCTCAATGCAGATGACAGGATAGAGAAGGTTGTTGTTACGGTATCGAAGCCCGAAGCACCCGTGAAAGGCATTTTCGAGACAATGGAAGTCACGATCGAGAGGCGCAGGAAAGAATTTGTTATTCTCTCGCTCGGAAGCAATCTGGGAGACAGGGAAGCCAATATCCTGGCAGCCGAGGAAGCGCTGAAAGGTCTTCCAGGCGTTGAGGGATTCAGGAGCGCTTCCATTTATGAGACGGAACCGGTGGGACTTGAAGAGCAGCCTTATTTCCTTAATACCTGTGTCGGGTTCTATACGGATATCGAGCCTTTTGATCTTTTGGACAAGATCCATGTTATCGAGAATGAACTTTTAAGGACAAGAGATATTCACTGGGGACCCAGGACGATCGATATTGATATCATCTTCTACGGCGACAGGGTGATCATGAAACCGGAACTGACGATACCGCATCCGAGATGGCATTTGAGGTCTTTCGTCACCGTTCCGTTAAGGGAGATCAAAGAAGTGGGACCGGATCACCCTGATGACAAAGAAGTGTCCCTATATCGGAAGCGCTGATAATTGAGTTATCAGAAGTCAAAGTTTATAATTAGCGTCACATAAGAAGAGATGGAGGAATTTATGTCAGAGAATAACCCGGGCGCAGCTGTCCAGCCGGCAGATAGCCGTAATAGCGATCAGGGCAGGGAGAAGCGCCAGAGATTTGATCCCTCGAAGCAGGAGGGAGGCAAACCCAGGTCACGTAATCAGAATCACAGAAGAAGGAATAACGGCCCCAGACAGGGCGGCGGCGAGAGTAAGAAGCGTGACGGTACGGAATCCCAGGCTGAGGGCAAGCCCCAGGGCCAGCAGGGTCAGAATCAGGGCCGCAATCCCGAAAGACAGAATCAGAACCGCAATAAGGGCGGTAAGTTCAAACATGAACAGGGTCAGGGCGGAGAGAAGAAGAGATATGACTCCCAGAACCCGAAGCCCAGAAATAAGCGTCAGAGAGAGATAGGCGATGAAGTCGCAAAGAATGTTAAGAAAGTCGAGACCATCGATGACATCAGAAGCGACAACGCACGTATAACAAAGGAGATATATCTTGAGATAGCATCCCTCAAGAATATCAATCTCAACTGATCATGAAGGGTATATTTATAACTTTTGAAGGCATTGACGGGTGCGGTAAGAGTACGCAGTGCGAACTCCTTAAGGACTATCTTAAGGATAACGGTAAGGACTTTATCTTCGTAAGGGAACCAGGCGGAACCGTTATCGGAGAGCGTATAAGAGAGATCCTTCTCGATAAGAAGAATACCGGAATGAATGCCAGGACGGAGCTGCTCCTTTTCGAGGCTGCGAGAGCACAGATAACCGAGGAGGTTATTAAACCTGCTTTAGATGAAGGAAAGATCGTTATCTGCGACAGGTTTTTCGATTCTTCATCCGCATACCAGGGTTCTGCCAGGGGCATGGGCATGGATTTCGTAGCTGGCCTTAATATGGCAGCGACGGGCGGCCTTAAGCCGGATATCACTTTCTTTTTCGATATCAGCGTAGAAGAGGCATCGGCCAGACGCGGCAAGAGAGGCGAAGCGTCAGACAGGATAGAACTCGCAGGACTCAAATTCCAGGAGGATGTCAGAAAAGGATACCTGGAACTTGCGAAAGAGTCTGACGGACGGATCATTACGATAGATGCGACCAAAGGGATAGAAGAGATATTTGAAGTTGTAAAAGGAGAATTGGAAGGGAAGATCTGATGGCGTTTTCTGCGATAACTGGACAGAAACAGATAAAAATCAGACTTGCTGCAGAAGCTAAGAGGCGGGGCAGCGGGGCTTATATGCTCACGGGTCCCGAAGGCACCGGCAAAAGGCTTCTCGCCGAAGAGTTCGCCAAGGCGCTGATGTGCGCTGACAGCGGTCCGGACGGTGCATGCGGAGTATGCCCGAACTGCAGATATTTCGACAACTCCACGACTCCTGACGTTACCAGGGTTTATGAACCTTCGGATACTAAGATGGTCAAGGTCGATTTCATAAAGGACTGCGTTGTTGCCGAATCATACTTAAAGCCGCAGTTCGCCAGAACTAAGACTTTTATAATCGACTTTGATTACCTTGGCGTGGAGAGCCAGAATGCTCTGCTTAAGTCACTGGAGGAGCCGCTGAAGGATGTAGTATTCATTCTTACGAGTTCCAACACCGATACCGTTCTCGATACTGTAATGTCGAGGGTAACAGAGATAAAGCTCGATCCGTACAGCGATGAGGAATTGGAAGAGATCGTCAGGGCGAACTGTCCGGATCTTGAAGATGAGAAGGTAAGGACAGCGGTATATAACAGCGGAAGGATCCCCGGAAAGGCGATAAGTCTTGCGAGGGAAGATTCGGGCGTCAGCATAAGGCATGAGATAAACAGCATCATGATCGCCATGCCGGGGAGCTCATACATTGATGTGCTCGACGATTTTTCCGAAGTGCTGTCGGGCTTTAAGGATGACGCGAAGATAATAGCATCTTCGATCCTCTTATTCCTTGATGATACCGGCAGGCTTATCAATTACCCCGACTGCCGTAAGATAAATAACGAACAGGACAGGGAGGCAATAGAAAAGTTTGTTGCCTCGAACACACATATAGATACAATTAAACTCGGAAGATGCACGGAGGCGGTCAATACATTCCTCAGGGCTCTGGATGTTAATTCCAACTTTGATGCCGCTGCTTCGGCCATGCTCCTCCGGATTCATGAGGTACTCAAGAAATGAAGATCGTAAATTTAAGGACAAGAGATGCTGGCGTTACTTTGAGATACCGTTGCGACGGTTTTTCACTGGCTTTGGGCGACGCCGTTATCATAGATACCGAGACATGCGAGGAGATAGCTTTCGTAGCGCAGGAACCCTATGTCGAGGATTCTTCGGAGGATATACCGTCCATAAAGCGTCTTGCGACCGAAAAAGAACTCGAGAAATACTATGACATCTGCGCGAAAGAGAAGGATGCTTTTTTCAAGTGTAAGGAGCTGATAGCAGCGCGCAATATAGAGATGAATCTCGTTGACTGCGAATACTCGTTTGATCTCAGAAAACTGACTTTCTACTTTACCGCGGACGGAAGAGTCGATTTCAGGGAGCTCGTAAAAGACCTCGCATATACTTTCCGTACAAGGATCGAGTTGAGGCAGATCGGCTCGAGAGACCAGGCCAAGCTCGTGGGCGGTATCGGAATGTGCGGCAGGGAGCTCTGCTGCTGCAGCTTCCTCAATAAATTTGCGCCCGTTAATTTAAAACTCGCCAGATCACAGGGGTTGTCCCTTAATCCCGGTAAGCTGAACGGTGCCTGCGGAAGGCTCATGTGCTGCCTGCAGTTCGAGAAGGAAGCTTATGATGATGCTCACAGAAGGCTTCCCGAGCCGGGTGCCCGCGTAAGGACTCCCGTAGGAATGGGCGTCGTAACAGATGTTAATTACATCGAGGAGACCCTGAGCGTGAAGTTTGTCTCGGAAAATGATACTGAGATCAACAAATATAACTGGGCTGATCTCGAAGACCTCAATCAGGATATGTCAAAGCGCACTGCTTCAGGCGGAGCTGCTTTTAAGGATTATCCTGACATGAACGGCTCTTACGGCGATCCGGACGACGAGGAGTGAGTTTCCGACTGATGTCGTTTACAGGGCACAAATAAAGGCAAATTAGATGCGTTTTTTGTGCTGACACGCTTTTTCTCTTGTTGTCTTCAGATTTTTGTGAAATAATCAAAATACAAATCGAATAGGAGGATAATTACTATGGCATATGTAATTTCTGATGCTTGCGTTTCATGCGGAACATGCGCAGACGGTTGCCCTGTAGGAGCTATTTCCCAGGGTGATACACAGTACAACATCGATCCCGATGTTTGCGTATCTTGCGGTGCTTGCGAAGCTTCATGCCCTACAGGCGCTATCGCTGAAGGCTGATTAGACCGTTAAGCAGATCAATAGGGGTGTCTCATCGAGGCACCCCTTTTACATGAGATGTTTTAAATCTTATTGGCATTGATTAGAATAATCCTTTAAGCTACTATATTTAAGACAAAAAGAATGCACGGGCCGGGAGGGAATGATTCGTGTCATCCAGGAGCAATCTGTCCACCAAGATCATACTGATGGTAGAGTTTATCTTGCTCATCTCCAGTATTCTTTTCTGTTCGGTTTCCATCTACAGGAGCAGGGTCGCCATCCGCAGATCGATCCAGCAGCGGATGCTCGATATCGCTAACTGCGCCGCAGGTTCCGTAAACGGCGAAACTATGAAGAACCTGACGGAAGACCAGGTCGGAAGCGTCTCATATAATAAGATCTATGATACCCTCGCTGTTTTTAGGGATAATGTCGAGCTCGAGTATGTTTACTGCATAAAGGAAGCCGAGCCGGGCCATTTTATCTTCACCATCGATCTTGACCAGGTAAATCCCGCAAGTTACGGCGACAGTGTTAAATACACCGATGCTCTCGCAAAAGCCGCTACCGGCGTAGCATCTGTAGACGAGGTTCCTTATACGGACAGCTGGGGCGAGTTCTACAGCGCCTACAGTCCTGTTTTTGATGCTGACGGCAAGGTCGTAGGCATCGTTGCAGTTGACTTCTCTTCGGACTGGTTCGACGGTCAGCTCGCTGAACAGACAAAGGCCACCGTGGTCAGTTACATAGTCATACTTATTTTCTCTCTTTTTGTCGGCGCAGTCCTGGCTGTTCTTACCGTAAGGCCATATATTAAGGCTCAGAGCCAGCTTTTCGAAGAGAAAGTCCGCGCAGAGAGTGCAAATAATGCTAAGAGTGATTTCCTTGCCAATATGTCCCATGAGATCAGAACACCGATCAATGCCGTTATCGGCATGAACGAGATGATCATAAGAGAGGACCACAGGGCTCTGGAAATAGGCGAAAGAGAGCCTATGGCTGTTCAGGGCGCGCTGGAAAACATCAGCGTATATGCCGGCGATGTTAAGAAAGCAGGTCACAATCTTCTTGCCATAGTAAACGATATCCTTGATTTTTCGAAGATCGAGGCAGGGCAGATGGATCTTATCGAAGCGCCTTACCAGCTGAGCTCCCTGATCAACGATATCAATAATATGCTCCTCTTTAAGGCCCAGGATAAAGGCCTGAAGTTTACTGTTGAAGTGGATCCTTCGATCCCTGACGAACTTTCCGGAGACGAAGTAAGGATACGCCAGATAATGACCAACCTGCTGAATAATGCGGTAAAGTACACTGATAAGGGCTCCATAAGCCTTAAGATCCGCGGCAAGAAACAAAGTGACGGTAAGCTGGATCTGACCATCGTTGTCTGGGATACCGGTATCGGCATAAAGACCGAAGACAGGGAAAGACTGTTTACCAAATTCCAGCGTTTTGAGATGGAACGCAACAGCACGGTTGAGGGGACCGGTCTCGGACTGGCCATTACCCATCACCTTATCCGGCTGATGGACGGAACCATTAATGTCGAGAGCGAATACGGCAAGGGTTCTATCTTTACCGTAACGATAAAGCAGAAGATCGTATCGGATAATCCTATTGGAGACTTCCAGACCAGGCTTAAGGAGACTCTCCCCGGTGACAGGCCGTATAAGGAGACTTTCCGTGCCCCGACAGCCACGATCCTTATTGTTGACGATACCAGGATAAATCTCACCGTTGCCGTTAATCTCCTGAAGAATAACAAGATGAAGATCGATACGGCCATCTCGGGAGCCGAATCGGTTGCCATGGCTGCCAAGACCAGATACGACCTGATCTTCATGGATCAGAGAATGCCTGAGATGACAGGAACAGAGGCGCTCAAGAAGATCCGCAGTACGGAGAATGGTGAGAGTAAGGATGTTCCGATTATCTGTCTGACCGCCGATGCGGTAATCGGAGCCAAGGAACGCTACCTTTCCGAAGGTTTTACGGATTATCTGACTAAGCCGATCGACAGTTTCGCACTTGAGAAGATGCTCATAAAATATCTGCCGGAAGAAAAGATCGAATATGTAACTGATGATGACGAATCCTCTTCAGACGGTGAAAGCGCGGAAAAGGATTATTACGATACGCTGCGTTCCGTCGGTATCGAGCCTAAGACCGGTCTTAAGTTCTGCCAGGATGACGAATCTTTCTACCGCGCTCTGCTCGCCGAATATGCATACGGAGAGCTCGAAAAGGCGCACAACCTCCAGAAGAGCTTTGAGACAGAGAACTGGCACGATTATTCGATCTATGTTCACTCCCTGAAGAGTTCCTCGAAAATGATCGGTGCTTCCGCGCTGTCCATGCGTGCCGCAAAACTTGAGGCTGCCGCAAACTCCGTTGACTCCGGAACGATTCACGCAGAACACGGTTCCATGATGGAAGAGTATGAATTGATGACGGCTGTCGTGCGCTCGGTGATCCCGAAAACCGCTCTCGATCCCGATGATGACGATGTCACAGAATATTCACCCAGCGACGATATCATGGAATTCCTGCCCGGCGGGGACGATACGGAGTGAGCCGGATCATCACGGTTTCTTGAGATTTAAGGGCTGATAGGTAACATATCTCCTTTGGATTACAAATCCAAACCTTATTTTGTTTAAAATGCGATTATATTTTTATCCTCTATTTTTTTAATATTTTGGTATAATCATTCCGATAAGGAGGAGTATGCCTGTGTTTAATAAGAAAGCCATAATGATAGTTGCACCGTTATTTCTGGTACTGATATCAGTATTTGTTATGGCGTCATACTTTGACCGCAGGACTACCGCTGACATCCTCGGCGATGATATCGTAGGCTTCGAGAGCGAGAATTCCATTCCTACCGTGAGCACCGAACCGAAAGAAACTTCCGGCAAACAAAAGCCGACACCTACGCCTACACCCGGAGCTACAGCTACTCCTAAGCCGACATCTACTCCTAAGCCGACTCCGACACCTACACCGGTGCCTGAAGAAGACGACGATGATGACGATGATTCCGGATACACATATTATCAGCCTACATATAATTATGATGACGATGATGATGAGGAGGAGACAGAGGAGACTGAAGATACAGAGCCGACAGATCCTACAGATCCTGATCCTACAGATCCCGAGCCCACGGATCCCGAACCTACAGATCCCGAGCCTACTGATCCGACTCCCGGCGGCGAAGATACTCCCGCTTAATAACTAAAAGATTTCATGATCCGGTGCAGCAATGTGCCGGATCTTTTTTGTTTTTACAGACCTGCCTACAAGATTGAGCATTTCTTGATTTTTGTAGGTAGTACCCATAAAAAGCACGAAAGACAAATATTTATGGGTACATCCAAGACTCCAGAAGCTGGTTAAAGCTGTACTGTACCCATAAATCGTGTGAAAACCGGAGATTTATGGGTACATTTGGTTCATCATCGTTAGTTTAGGGCGATGCCGTACCCATAGAATTTAAATAATCACCAGATTTATGGGTACTTATCAAACGATAGCGGATCAAAGCAGAGTAAAAGTACCCATAAAAATCGTGAAAGCAGAAGATTTATGGGTATTCGTTAATGAATGAGGAATGATCAAAGGCGAAATGTACCCATAAATTTCAGGAAAGCATTTGATTTATGGGTACAATCAGCTGCAATGCACATCTATTGACAGAGCATATCCTGTCCAGTATTTTATAGATGAATAAAAATTCATTCATAAAGGAGTCTGTATGCCAAAGTCACAGGAACGCTGCGAGGAGATAAGGGAAGAGACGAAGAACCTGATATTAAAAAAGTCGGTCCTGTTCTTTGCGAGGAACGGTTTTGCGGGGACAAAGATCAGCGATCTGTCGAAGCATATCGGTATCGCGCAGGGAACGATATATATATATTTCAAGTCTAAAGAAGAACTTTATGATGCGATCTTTTCGATATCGGATAAGATTGCCGGTAATGATAAGCTGACGATGCTTGCCGCGCTTCCGCTTCCGGCGGAGCAAAAGATAAAGAAAATGTCTGATTATATAATCAAGAGCCTCAAGGATGACGAGATGTTCGCTGCGGGGATCGCGCTTTATACACAGAGGATCCTTGAAGGTGAAGCTGACCAGACATTTTATAAGACTACGGAGAAGATCATTAAGCAAGGGCAGAAAGAGGGAAGCGTTGTTTCCGGCAATGCGCGCAAATTATCAGAATTCTACTGGGGCGTTGTTTATCTTTATGCGGTAAAAAGCCTTTACACGTCAGATTCTGTCATGATCACCTCAAATGACCTTTCAAGAATTCTTCTGGAGGATAAGTGATGATCGCTATAGTAACAGGCGCGACGGGCGGCATCGGCGAAGAGTTCGTAAAGAAACTTATAGATGAAGTCGATCAGATCTGGGCGGTCGGAAGGAGCGAGGACAGACTCGCTTCGCTTCAGAGTAAGTACGGCGATAAGATAATCCCTGTTAAGGCCGATCTGTCTGTCAGGGATGAGATCTTCTTATTATGCGCGAAGATCGAATCGGAGAAGCCCATAATAAAGTATCTCGTTAATAATGCCGGCACAGCAAAGATGGCTCCGGTATCAGATTTTGCGCTTGAAGAGATTAGCGATATGCTCGACATCAACGACAAGGCCGCGACGCTCCTCTGCAGAGCATGCCTGCCGTATATGGCGAAGGATTCTTATATACTAAATATCGCGTCCGCATCAGCTTTCCAGCCTAATCCTTATATCGCACTATATTCGGCGAGCAAGGCCTATCTGTTATCGTTTACGAGAAGCCTCAATGTCGAGAATGAAGGCATTACTTGTACCGCGGTCTGTCCGGGCTGGGTTGACACCAAGATGCTCCCCAAGACCAATAAAGGAAAAGACATAAAGTATTCCGGCATGGTTACGGCATCAATGGTAGTTGACGCCGCTCTGAAAGACAGCAAGAAGGGCAGGGACGTATCCGTGTGTTCATCCTATTACCGGTACATGAGATTCTTAAGTAAAGTCATGCCTCACAGGACGCTTATGAAGCTCTGGGTCAAAGGGATTCAGCAATACATATGAGATATAAGATCGAGACTGAACGCGAGAACCTGTTTGATGTGAACATGGTTATCGCGATGCGCGTGAGAATAGAAGGTAAGCCTGATCTTGAGCAGCTTGCGGCCGCATTCCGTAATGCGGTTGCGGCATATGAGATCCTGAATTCAAGAGTTGTTATCGAAGAAAACGGCGATGCATACTACGTGGATTGCGCAGAGCCCGCGAGCAGTTTTACTCCGTCTGAGATGAGTTTTGAAGAGCTGATCAATGCGAATGAGAATGTGCGGTTTAAGATCGAGAAAGGTGAATATGTAAGGGGTTTCAAGACGCCGGACGGACTGGTTTTCCTGATGCATCACCTTGGCGGTGACGGCAAGTCTTTGCTGTTTTTTATCGAGGCATTTATGAGTATATTGGCAGGAGAGGAACCGCGGACAGTTCCTTTTGCGAACCTGCCTCCGAAAGACCTTCCCGAAGATAGCAGACTGCCTTTCCTGTATGATCTTTTCGTTAAGTCGTGGAACAGAAAATGGCTTAAGAACAGGCGCGTTTTCGGGTTCGGTGATATGGATAAAGCATTCTCTGATTTCTGGAAAACGCACAAGACACGGACGGTCATTGAAGAGTACAGTAAGGAAAGATTAGATGACTTTCTCGCGAGATCCAAAGAAGCCGGCTGTTCACTGACAGCTTATCTTGTCGCTTTGTGGACCAAAGACATACCTCATAAAGCAGATGTCGGATTTGCGGTTGACGGCAGACTCGATGACGCGAAAAACATTGGTAATTTCGCTACAGGGATCCATATCAATTACAGGTATGATGCGCGCAAAAGCATTGGTGATAATGCCTGCAGAATCGGCATTCTCATGAAGAGGAAACTCTCCGATCCGAGATACCGCTACAGTGTCCTTCACCTTATCGGCGGGTTCGATCCGACGCTGATCGATACGCTGAGCCTGGAGGCTGCGGGCGCTTATCACACGAAGACTACCGCGCGCTTTGCGGATATCATGAACTACGGCAAAAAGAAGAAGGATTTAAGCATCACCAATCTAATGCGCGCTGACATCCGTACTGACTATGGCAATTTCAGGATCAGGGATATCGCCTTCGTTCCGCCGGTCGTCTCATACGGCAAGCATCTTATAGGAATAATCACCATCGATGACAAGATGATCGTGACACGGCATGTGTATGAATAAACGATAATTAATTGATCTGGAAGGTAGTCTTAAAGCCGGCATTTTCAAAAAATGAGACTATTTCCCCCCCGGATAACAATAATCATCAATATGTCAGAAACAGGCAACTCACTACACGTAAACGGCAACTCATGTAAAGTGATATTGAACGCTCTTTCTGACTTTGTTAGTTTTGTGCCAACAAAGTTCGAAGGAGAAATACCATGATAAAGGCAGTTAAGCTTTGCAAAAGATTTGCTGATAAAGAAGTTCTCTCAGGGATCGACCTGGATATCAGGCCCGGCATGATCTTCGGTCTTCTCGGGCCTTCCGGAGCAGGTAAGACAACGCTCATTAAAATAATTACGGGGCAACTGGTTTTCGAGAACGGTGAATTAAAAGTGCTCGGAAAGAACGTCAGCGAACTGACCGGTGAAGACAAAAAACAGATAGGCATCATGATGGATAATTACGGAATCTATGAGCGGATGTCCTGCACTGATAATCTGAAGATTTTCGCCGACATATACGGAGTGCCTTATTCGAAGATCGATGAGACACTTAATGCAGTAGGTCTTGCAGACAGCGCGAAAAAGCCAGCCATGAAGCTGTCCAAAGGCATGCGCGCCAGGCTCCAGCTCGCAAGGGTCCTGATGATATCGCCGAAGATACTTTTCCTAGATGAACCGACAAGCGGTCTTGATCCGATGACGATGAAGTATATCCACAGGCTGATCCTGGAACAGAAGAATAACGGATGCACGGTCTTTCTTACGACTCACAATATGGAGGAGGCGGCTGAACTTTGCGATGAAGTCGCGCTCCTTAACGAGGGGAAGATAGTCGACCGCGGCGCTCCTGAGGAGATATGCAGAAGATATAACCATCAGAAAAAGATCAATATCCATCTGACAACGGGTGAGGATATGGAACTTGAGCATAACGCAGGTTCGGCTGAGAAGATAAGAAGCCTGATGGAGCAGGAAAAGATAGAGACGATCCATTCGTCGGAACCGACGTTGGAGACTGTATTTATCGAACTCACGGGAAGAAAACTTGAAAGTGATGAGGAGGCAAGATATGCGTAACATTGGAGTGATCATAAAGAAACAGCTGAAAGATACGGTCAAGAACAAGACAGTACTTATCCAGTTTGTTATGTTTCCCGTGCTGACATTGATCTTTGAACACGCGATAAACATTCCCGATATGCCTGAATTGTTCTTCACAAAACTTTTCTCAGTAATGTATATGGGAATGGCGCCGCTTACGGCAGTTGCTGCGATCATATCAGAGGAGAAAGAGAAGAATACATTAAGAGTTCTCATGATGGCTAATGTAAAGCCGTGGGAATACCTTGCCGGAGTCGGCATCTATGTGTGGACGATATGCATGGCGGGCGCAGGCGTTATGGCAACATCACTTCCTGCGGAAAACATACCGTTCTATCTTTCGGTAATGGCAGCGGGATTCATTATCTCGATTGCTGTCGGAGCCTGTGTAGGTGTTTTCGCGCCGAACCAGATGGTATCGACCTCAATGGTAATGCCTGTAATGCTGATAATCTCTTTCGCGCCCATGCTCGCGATGTTCAATGATAAAATAGAAAAGATAGCCAGGATCTTCTACACACAGCAGATCAGGGTCCTGCTGAACAACATGACGTTCGACGGGATAAAGCCGGAGAGTTTTGCGATAGTCGCAGTAAATGCGCTCCTCGCGATAATACTTTTCTTCGCAGCGTTTAAGAAAAAAGGACTTGAATGATGAAGATCAATCTTGATATAGACGGCAAATATGATGACACCGAAGTTATCATACGTGCCCCGCATCTGAATAACGACATTGAGAGAATGGTCGCGATGATGCGTATGATCGATATGCAGATCGCGGTACGGAAAGATAACGAGACTTACCTTCTGGATGCCGATAAGATCCTTTATATCGAAGCGGTCGACCGTAAGACATTTGTCTATACGAACAGCGAAAACTACGAGTCCGAACTGAAGCTCTATGAACTTGAGCAGCAGCTGACGGAACGCGATTTCCTCCGTATCAGTAAGCAGACTATCGTGAATCTCAGGAAGATAAAAAGCCTCAAGACCGATGTAAACCGCAAGATAAGGATCACTTTACAGAACGGCGAGCAGATAGTCGTATCGCGCATGTATTCTGACGATTTGAGAAGAAAGCTGGGGTTAAGGTAATGGAAGAAAAGAAAACCGTATTCAATTATATAAGTCAGCTCTTTGCTATCTACGGCGTTGTGGTCACGATCTTTATTGGGATTAATCTGATCATCGGAAATAAAGCAGGGGCAATATCCACGATGTTTGCTTTAGGTTCCACGGGTCTGTCTACAAAGACGTTGATAGAACTGTTTGTTCTGGTCGTAATCGTCACTGCTGCCGATAATATTTTCCTTACTGACCTTGTTATAAAGAACATGCCGCTTATCGTCCGCAACATTCTGTTTTTCGCGGTCATACTCGTAACTATAACTGTATTCGCAGCTGTTTTCGGATGGTTCCCGCTGAACAATGTGCTTTCATGGATAGGTTTCATAGTATCGTTCACTGTCTGTGCCACCTTCAGCGCGATCCTGATGCGTGTAGAAGAGAATGCTGAGAACAAGAAGATGCAGGAAGCTCTGAAGAAGTACAAAAAGCAGGAGGATTAAGCGTATAATGTCACTGTAAGTTTGCAGGAATGAGTGCAGTGACATGACTGAAAAGATCACAATTAACATTGAAGGTGAGAACATCGTGCCCGAAGATCTGGGGCGCGATGGTCTTTTGCTGTTGCAGCACAAAGACTGCTATAAGCTTGATACTGCGAGCGTTCTACTCGCGTGGTTCGCTGCATCCTTCGTTCGAAAAGGAAAACCCTGCGAGATGCTGGAACTTGGGAGCGGCACAGGCGGTGTGTCTCTGCTTGCATCTGCGCGGTGCAAAAATGCTCATATCGACGGTGTTGAGCTGTTCGGATTGGCTTATCGGGTGTTTTGCGAAAACATAAAGCTGAATCATTTAGAAGAGCGGATAATGGCATATAATTGTGACCTTCGCGAGCTTCCTGCTGAGATCAAAAACAAGGTTTACGATGTAGTATTCATGAACCCGCCGTTTTATGACGGAACGAAGGGCTCAGTCACTGATACCGTGGTCAAGTCCGAGCATGAAGCTATGGCACGTTTTTCCCGCGAAGGAAGCTTGGAAGATTTCATTCAGGCCCAGTCACTTAGGACAAGGACGAGCGGCGGTTTCGCCGTCATGTGCATAAGCCCGGACAGGGTACCTGAATGTTTTTCACTGTATTCTAAATACAAGATCACACCTGTAAGACTTCTTACCGTTCACGCGAATGGCGGCAAAAATGCTTTTCTCGCGCTGATCGCAGGGAAGAAGGGAGCTCCGAACGCGGAATTCAAAGTGCTGCCGCCGCTCTTTATCAACGAGGACGGCTCTTCATCACTTACGAAAAGAGCCCTGCACATATATGAGGAGGAACATGACGATTGCTTTATCTAGTCGGTACACCTATTGGAAATCTTGATGATATGTCTCCCAGGGCATGCGAAGTGCTTAAGAGTGTTGACGTTATTGCGTGCGAAGATACGAGAGTCACGGGCCTTTTGTTGTCGAACCTTGGCATTACAGGCAAGCGTCTTATCGCATACCACGAGCACAACAAGGCTGCCAGCGGCAACGGCATAATCGACCTGCTTAAGTCAGGTCTCAATGTAGCCGAAGTATCGGATGCGGGTATGCCAGCGATCAGCGATCCCGGAGCTGATCTTGCTTCACTTGCGGCCTTGAACGGGATCGAAGTCTCGGTTATCCCGGGTCCTTCTGCCGTGACTGCTGCTCTGAGTATTTCAGGGCTTGATACAAGATATTTCCATTTCGAAGGATTCCTTCCTTCTGAGGGCTCCAAGAGACGCGCAAGGATGAAGGCATTGTCGCTTATCGGCGAGACCATCGTGCTTTACGAAGCGCCGCACCGGCTTAGAAAACTGCTCGATGAACTGGTCGAAGAGGGCTTCGGAGCCAATAAGACCGCGGTCTGCCGTGAACTGACCAAGAAGTACGAAGAAGTGTTGCGCATGACTGTTGATGAATGCCGCGCTTATTATGCTGACAACGAGCCGCGCGGCGAGTTCTGCATCTGCCTCGAGCCCAAGGCGGTTGAGGTTACTGAAAAGTCTGCCGGTAATCCAGAGCAGCTCATCGCACTGCTGAAGGGGAAAGGTATGTCATCAAAGGACATTGCTTCTGTCGTGTCGGAATTTACGGGAATGAACAAGAAAGAAGCGTATAAGATAGCCAGTGAGAGCTGAGAACGTTGAATAAGGCCTTCTGAAGAGGCCATTTTTGTCGGGAATGATGAGTTTTTCGATTTTTTATGTCGGAATGCCCGGAAAATGAACCGCTTCCGACACGGAATGAACAAAAATTGTCATTTCCCGACATGTGAACTTATCAGATAAATAAAGGAGAACACCATATGTTACTTGAGACAGAACGACTTATAATCACTGAATTCACTCCAGATATGGCGCGCGTCGTGCATGAGAATTCTATGGATGATGACAACAGGAGATTTGTGCCGGATGAGGTTTTCGAGACCGAGGAGGATGCGGCTGAGACTATAGAATTCCTGATGGGGCAGTACGGAGGCACAGACGGTCCTTTCGTGTATCCGGTGATAAACAAAGCTGACAAAACTAATCTCGGTTATGTCCAGCTTGCGCCGCTCGATGACGGCACATGGGAGATTGGATATCACGTTGCAAAACAGTATACGGGCAACGGCTATGCGACAGAGGCAGTTAAGGCATTTATCCCGCTCATGACTGACAGGCTAGGCATAAGCGAGGTATACGGGATCTGTCTTGCGGAAAACATCGCTTCCGTACATGTGCTCAAGAACTGCGGTTTTGACGTGCTCTTTGAGGGCACCGGAGATTATCAGGGCGGGAAGCGCGAGATATTCAAGAGCGTTTGGAAGACGGGCTGACAGTACCCGATATGATGATGTGTATCTTTTCTGCACAGGTTTTCGAAGAAAAAGATACACCAGTTATATTTCTGCCATACTTGAATCGTTGCGGATCATTCCAACACTCATCTGTTATCATCCCGTCCTTGAAAACATCAGCCCAAATAACTATAATCATTTAATTACGCGCAGACATTAATATACGCGCGTTAGGAGGAACATCATGGCTGAAAAGAAGACATTCTACATCACGACACCGATCTACTATCCGTCGGGCAATCCGCATATCGGACACTGCTATTCGACGCTTGCATGCGACGCTATCGCCAGAATGAAGCGAATGCAGGGCTATGATGTAATGTTCTCCACAGGTACTGACGAGCACGGTCAGAAGATCGAGAAGAAGGCACAGGAACTGGGCATTACGCCTAAGGCTTATGTTGATGATATCGTAGCTAACTTCAAGAGACTCTGGAAGACCCTTGATATCCAATACGACAGATATGTAAGGACTACTGACGATTACCACATCAAGACCGTTCAGAACATGTTCGAAAAGCTCTACAAGGACGGTTACATCTATAAGAGCGAGTACAAGGGCAAATACTGCACACCCTGCGAATCTTTCTGGACAGAGAGCCAGCTCGTAGACGGCAAGTGCCCTGACTGCGGCAGAGAAGTAACGGAAGCTTCCGAGGAGGCTTATTTCTTCAAGCTCTCAGAGTTCGGTCCCAAGCTCAAGGAACTCCTTCTTGATCCTGAGAAGAATTTCCTGGAACCTAAGTCCAGAGTTAACGAGATGATCAACAACTTCATCGAGCCCGGTCTGCAGGACCTCTGCGTTTCCAGAACGAGCGTTAAGTGGGGAATCCCCGTAACATTCGACGAAGGCCACTACGTATATGTCTGGATGGACGCGCTTACGAACTATATCTCGCTGCTCGGCTTTATGAATGACACATATAACGACTATGAGAAATACTGGCCTGCAGATATGCACGTAATGGCGAAGGAGATCGTAAGATTCCATTCGCTCATCTGGCCTGCATTCCTTATGGCATTGGGTGAGCCCCTCCCGAAGAAGATCTACGGCCACGGCTGGATCACATTCGGCGACGGCGGAAAGATGAGCAAGTCGAAGGGCAACGTAATAGATCCTTTCGTTCTCTGCGAGAGGTACGGCGTTGACGCTCTGAGATACCACCTCTTAAGAGAGATGGTATTCGGTTCTGACTGCCCTTATTCCAATGAGCAGATGTTCGCAAGGATCAATTCCGATCTTGCGAATGATCTTGGCAACCTCGTATCAAGAACGGTTGCAATGGCTATCAAGTATTTCGACGGTACGCTTCCTGCTGAGAAGGAATTCACGGATGCCGATAACGATCTTCTTGAGCAGCTGGACGCGCTCCCGGCATTTGTCGGAGAGACATTCGAGACAATGCGTTTCTCTGAAGGTCTTGCTAAGATATTCAGCGTTATCGCCAGAGCAAACAAATATATCGACGAGAACGAGCCCTGGAAGCTTGCAAAGGACGATTCTGCTAAGCCGCGTCTTGCTGCTGTGCTTTACAATCTCCTTGATGCGATCAGACGTGTTGCGATCCTCCTGGCGCCAGTAATGCCTCATACATCTCCCAAGATCTATGAGCAGATCGGTGCGACGGAAGAGAATACCACATGGGATTCTGCAGGCGTAAGACACGCCCTTGCAGCTGACGTTACCGTTACAAAGGGTGAAGTCCTCTTCCCGAGGATCGACATCGACAAGGAAGTCGAAGAACTTAATAAGCTTTTCCCTGCAGCAGAAGAGAAGGGCAAGGACTTAGAGCCTCTTAAGCCTCTTACGAAGTTTGATAATTTCGCTGCATTGGATCTCCGTGCCGTTAAGGTCATCTCCTGCGAGAAGGTAGAGAAGTCCGATAAGCTCCTGAAGTTTAAGGTCGACGACGGATTCGGCGAGAGGCAGGTGCTCTCGGGAATTGCCAAGTACTATAAACCCGAGGATCTTATTGGCAAGACACTAGCGATGATCGTTAACCTGGAGCCCCGCAAGATGATGGGCCTCGAGAGCAACGGAATGATCCTCTCCGTTAAGTACGGCGACGGCTACCGTGTTGTCGAGTTTGACGATTCCGTACTGCCGGGCTCGGATATCTCATAAGATAACGTGAGAAACCCCGTCTATTACAGCGGAAGTGCCGAGTTCTTTGATACTCACGCACATATCTACGACAGGAAATATGCAGACTGTAACACCGCCGTGGAAGATATCCTGCACAGATGCAGTTCTTCCGGTGTTACAAGTATGCTCATTCCTGCCGACAGCGAGGAAACCTCGAGGCTGGCGATAGATCTTGCTGTTAAGTATGACGGTTATGAAGGCATTTCCTTATATGCTTCCTGCGGCGTTCATCCGCATGAGGCGAAAACATATACTGAGGATACAGAGAAGTATCTTAGGAACTCACTGGAGGCCCGGAAAGAGAACAGGATCATGGCTCTGGGTGAGATCGGTCTGGATTATTACTATGATCTTTCAGAGAGAAGCGTCCAGAGAGATGTTTTCGAGAAGCAGCTCATGCTGGCGAAAGAATATGACGTTCCCATAATCCTTCACGAGAGGGATGCGACGGGTGACTGTCTGGACATTCTGCGGCGTTTCTATAAGGAAGGCAGACTGAGGAGCCTGCCCGGTGTATGCCACTGCTGTTCGTGTTCTCTGGAGGCTTCGCAGGAGCTCGTGAAGATTGGTTTTTATATTGGCTTTGACGGTCCCCTGACTTTTAAGAACAATAAGAAGACTCCCGAAGTTGCGTTAAATACGCCTTGGGACCGGATCGTTATCGAGACGGACAGCCCGTATCTGACGCCGGAACCTAACAGGGGCCTCATAAATGAGCCCTGTCATGTTGCTTATGTCTGCGCGAAGCTCGCGGAGATAAAGGGTGTTACTATTGATGAAGCTGCGCAAATAACCTATGATAACGGCAAGAAGTTATATGGAGTGAACTGATATGGATAAAACGACTGATGTGAATAAACAGACAGATGTGAAGAAAAAGACAGATATCATACTGATTGTCGTAACAATTGTCCTGGTTATAGTGCTTATCGGAGGTTTTTTCTATGACAGGAACAGTGCTCTGTTGGCCAGAACGAATTATTTCGCGATAAACGGTGATGATAACCTTGAACTCGTAAAGATGAATAAGGCAGGATTCCTTTATATGCGTGCCGGGTATGAGGCAAAGATCCAGATAAAGGATGGTATGGCTGACAAGTATATTATCAGGATCGCAGAAACTTATGGCGGAGCCGGCCAGATGTTTGACTATTATCAGTATAAGGAGTATGAGGCGCAGGCTCTGGATAAGGTTTCATTAAAGCCGAATCCCCGTGAAGACTCTTTCATTTGGGCGCTGGGCGTTCCGCTTGAGAAGAACTCGACAAAAAATATCGTATATGTTGTGACTATCGAAGGTGAAGGCGAAGCATTTATTTATCTTTATTATTCCCGCAGATAAAGATTTATTACTTTAAAATATAGTCTGAAAAGTATCATTTGACAGATATTGCTATTGTAATGAACTAAAAAGCAAGGAATTATAAGTGTTTCTCCGTTTCCGGGTTCATAAAACAGAGCAATATTTTTTCAACCGCGTCCCGTCTGTATGTCCTATAATATTTCAGGAGATATCTAGAAGGCAGGGGAGCAGTTACTTATGGCACGTGAAGACGCTTTAAGAGATAAGATACTTAAACTCGGTTCAAAACAAAAACTATCTGCTGTAGTTAAATTCCTTGATAATCCCAGTGATGATATAAGAATGGCTGTTGCCATGGCTTTAGGCAGGATTCCCACATACGATTCGGGTATGTGGCTGATCGAACTGCTTCGTGACCCTTCTCCGCTGGTAAGGGCGACAGCGATCAATTCCGCTGCTGAGATCCGTGCCAAGAACT
The DNA here is from genome assembly GCA_045532275.1 of Saccharofermentans sp. Lineage (GTDB taxonomy): Bacteria > Bacillota > Clostridia > Saccharofermentanales > Saccharofermentanaceae > Saccharofermentans. The sequence continues at coordinate 82,219 of JAZSFQ010000027.1, forward strand.
GTGAGGAATACCTCAGGAAGCTGGCAGTCTGCGATCCCGATCCGAATTCCAGGATGATGGCCAAGAAGGCCTTCGAGTCGATGAAGGACAACGTAATTACTTATTGATCAACGGTGCAGGGGCTGTCTCAAAACGAAAGAGACAGCCCCTGTTTTCAGGATTTCTGAAACTCTCGAAAATTTCTTATTGACATAACTTCGATATTTGTTTTATAATTCATTCGCGCTTTGAATAAAGGTGTGGCTAACGGAAGCTTAGCTCAGCTGGGAGAGCATCTGCCTTACAAGCAGAGGGTCACAGGTTCGAGCCCTGTAGTTTCCACCAATGGTACGGCGCAGTAGTTCAGCCTGGTTAGAATGCCAGCCTGTCACGCTGGAGGTCGAGGG
>JAZSFQ010000022.1:0-21733 GCA_045532275.1 Saccharofermentans sp.
GGTTGAATGTAAAACTAAATTAGAGTTCAGATATGTTTGAACTAAGATAAAGCTTACCAGGGGTGTTTTTGAGCGAAATTCTGATGTAAAATCTGACTAATCAGCTGGATATTCTCTTGATTTGGTCATGGCAAGCCGGACAGAAGGCATTCTATTTGAAAAAGTAAATGCAACTCCTGCCTGAAAGCGGAATATATGTTCTAACTGCCCGGCCATTTTGTTAAATTACCTCTTTATTAATTTGGGTTTGAGGCACACTTCATCAGGTGGAATTCGATGAAGCGAGAGAACATCCAGCAACTTTTTATGTTCCGGCTTGTTCATTAGTTCAAATGGCGTTTTGTTATCGAAGATCTCACGCGCAAAACTATTTACGTGACATGCGATCAGAGTTGCATCTTCCTGTGTGAGAAACTGGAAAGAAGTCCCCTTGGGCAAGATTCTGCGGATAAGAACGTGGTTCTTTTCCACATGTGCCTTTTGCCAGGAAGCTTGTGGATCGCAATAGAAGATCCTTGTGCGCCGGATACCTGCGTTGGAGAATTCAAGGTTGTGTGGACTCTTAAACTCGACACCGTTATCAGTAAGGATTACCGGAAACAATCTTTTAAACAGTGCAGTTCCCAACTGATTGGTGAGCCAGTCGAATACACCCTCTACGCTTTCCTGTGTGCCGTCTTTGAGGAGAAAGATAAGCATGAAGTTGCTTTCCCTGAATATAAAAGTCAGCAACACTTTTCCTGAACCTCTGGCGCCTTTTACGGTATCCATTTCTACGATAGGAAGATCAGGATTGGCTTCGGTGAAAACCTGGAAATCTTCCAGTGTTCTGCCACGACGGAATTTATATTCGATTCGTGTTAGCACAGTGGTTTTCTTCCTTCTGACCTTGTATTTGACCTTCTTTGGAAGATCCATATTTCTGATAAGAAAGACGTTGTCGTTTATGTAGGTGTATAAGGTCTTCTCAGATACGCCGATCTCATCTGCGTGCGAAGCAAATATGTGGTTTATCGATTGGCCTTTCTTTATCAGGGGTGAGATCAGATCGTCGATACGCTCCAGGTCTTCAACGGTTGTCCTTATTCCGCTGCGGGATTCCTTAAGTTCTCTTTTGTATGCATCGTGGGCTTTGTAAGCAGAATAGTAAGCGTGAACCAGTCTGCAGTGATGTTCTTTCCCACAACCGTTACAGACGTAGGGAGGCTTCTTAAGTCTGTCGCAGTATTTAGAGACATAACTCTTGCAGATCGTAGTACAGTCACGGGATGCACATAGTTTGCAGATGGAAGGGCATATTAGATTTCCTTCGTCACCGCACGCGTTTCGTTTAAGACACTTGGTGTAATTAACGCAATCGTTGCCAATGTCTTCGGTGCGGTCTACAAAACAGCGATGCAGCCTGATTTCTCTTGAGATTGTGGCTGGAGACCTGCAAAGTCTCTTGGCTATGTAAGCAAACGTAAAATCTTCGGCAATGAATTTTTCTATCAGAGCTCTGTCTGACAGAGATAAATGCTTGGACATATCTGGCTCCTTTCAGGCCGGACAGTACCATATTATTCATTGTTTTCGGTGGGTTTGTAAAACTAAATGTGGGATTTGTAACGGTAAATGTTCAGAAAAACTCTAATTTAGTTTTACATTCAACTCAGGCCCAAACACAGCTTTAGTCCGTTTATTGGCACCTAACCTCTGATACTATTAACATAATTAGAAGTGGCACGTCGGTTTCACGAAGAATGACGGAGGTATCAGTTATGTGTTTCTTATTCGGTTCTAATCGTGACGATAAGATCAAAGAGCGCGAGAAGAAGTGGCGCGACGAAGAGCTCGAGGAAGAATACGACGAGCTCGACGATATCGAGGATGCAGATTATTAAGGAGACAATGCGATAGCAGATGTTTGCTTGCGATGATGTTTTAGTACTATCGGGCAGAGCCTTCTTTTCCGTACTGACCGGTGAGGGAACAGGCTCTGCCTACGCGTTTTTAGTTCCGATCCTGATAATCATCCTGGCTGCTGTACTGGTGGTTTTACTGGCGGTCACCATTCTTTACAGGAACCAGCAAAGCCGCATGCGCAGGCAGGAACTGGCACAGCGGGAAGTTGCACGCAGGCGGAGGATCAGGCCGTCTGATAAGAATGCGGTGTTCGAACGCGATAACTATACATGTCAGATATGCGGAATCTCAAGGGATTATCTGGATAGCTTCTGCGAAGGGTTAGGCGACTATCTCCTGCTCGAGGCGGATCACATCAGGTCAGTATCGCAGGGCGGGACCGGCAGGGACATTGATAATCTTCAGTGTCTGTGCTGGCGATGCAACCGCAAAAAAGGCGGCAGCAGGACTAATGAACAGGTCAGGAACATGATCGATTACGGAATCGATTATCTTGATGATGGCGAATAGTGGGACCTACAAAATCCACACTATCGTGATCCGCGGTAGCCTACCCCGTACGTCGAGGTGTAATAATCGATGCGCCTGGAATCGTTGAAGTCAGGTTCGTAGATGTTGTCCGCAGGGTCGATACCGGCAAGAGCGCAGACGGCATTGTGCGCGCGTATTGTCAGATCCTTCTCGCGGTCCTTGGGCTTGAGCGTCATGTCAGGATAAAGAGGCTCGCCGACGCGAAGGGTGAATAATGCGATCTGATGGAAGATGTTTTTGCGGATCCGGCCGGGTTCGCGGTAAGAGAAGCCCAGCGGGAGGATGGGCTTGTTATTGGTGACGGCGATCATTGCTGCGCCGCGCTTGAATGGGCGGATCGGCGCGTAGTATTCCCACATACTGCCTTCGGCATAGATGTGGAGCCAGCCGTGATCGTTTAGGAGACTGCCGATCTCTTTAAGGAATACTTTCTTAGCTGCGACGCCGGTTTCGGGGATCGGGATGCCGCCGACGAGTCTTATCAGAGTGCCATTCTCGCCGTTGACGTTCTTGTCCCAGACGAGGAGATTAGGACGGTGCGGACGGATCGTTTTCATGACCGCAAGATAGTCCCACATATGGACGTGATTGCTGATTGTGATCGCGCCGTTGTCGAGCTCGGCCTTGTATTTCTTGAGGTTTTCGCGGCCTTCGACCTTAAGGCCCAGGCGGACCGAAGTAAGAGGGAACACGATCACGTTAAGAACGAGCCGGACCAGGTTCTGCCTGAAGCGGAACCACTTTGACCTGTCGATATAAGGGTAAGAAGTGTCGAAAACAACCCCGCGGTCCTTGTGGATCTCGAGATAATGCCTGTCGGTTATCTCAGGGTATGGATAGCGGTTTGTCTTAGGGTCAAACATGGTCAGGTTAGGGTAAACTCTTTCGTGATTTCTTATGGTAAATGATAGCTTTATTGCCTTGGGCGGGCAACCTGTAAGGCGGCCGCGCGGGAAACATAATCACGGGCCGCGCCCCTTACAACATTACAAAGGTGGCGTTTTGGTAAACTATTTGTTACTTTTTGCCGTTCAGGGTGTATGTATATTAAATTAGAAAATATAATTTAGATGATCATAAGGTGGTCACAGGCGCTTATTGATGCTGAGGAACAAAACGGATAATGGAACAGGTTACTAACCAGAAGCTGACAGAGAAAGCTGATTCAAGATTACTGGACAGGACGATGCAGATCCTCGTCCGTAATGCTTTTGAGTTCACGGTCGTAGTCATGGCCCTTGTTCATGCATTGCTGTTTGTCGTTTTCCTGACATCCGAAGTAATGCCGTTAGTGACATACAATCTGTTCAGCGTTGTCATCTATATAGCATGTTTTTTCCTGTGCAAGACCAGGCACATCCTGGCGGTCTATGCGGCCATCATTCTTGAAGTAACCATCTATTCGGTAGTGTCATCTTATTTTGTCGGACTGCGCTGCGGCACGTTCTTCTTCCTGTTCTCGATCATTCCGATAATCATCTATTTCGGAACCCATCTGTTTAAGGGAACGCAGAGGCGCGGCGTTGCTTTTATGCTCTTTTTGGATTTCGTGACATTTGCTGTGCTTTATGTCTGTTTCGCCGATATACAACCGGTATATGTCGTTAACAATGTCGTGAAATCGATACTGGTTATCTTCTCCGCGTTCGCGATGGTGTTCGCGGTAATGTTCTATAATGTGATCTACATCTATACGAGTGAGCATGAGGTCACGAGCCTTGAGCTGAAGAATAAGAAACTGTCTGCGGACGCGCAGGAAGATGCGCTGACGAGCCTTCTGAACCGCCGCGGTTTCCTGCCTGTGGTAGAGTCTCTTATGAAAGATAAGAAGCACAATCATTTCTGTGTCTCGTTCTGCGACCTCGATAATTTCAAGAGGGTAAACGATACATACGGTCATGATGCCGGAGACGAAGTGCTGAAGCATGTCACCCTCCTTATCAAGAAGGAGATGGAAGGCTGCGAGATCTGCAGATGGGGCGGCGAAGAGATCGTCATCCTCATGAAGGATCTTGAACTCGATAAAGCCAAAGAGAAAATGGAAAATGTCAGAAAGAGCGTTGAGACTGAACCGACGGACTTCTTTAATAAACATATTCCGATAACGGTCACGATCGGTCTCGCGCAGAATAAGGAAAAGTTCAAAGCGCCCGAGGACATCATCAAGGTCGCTGACGCGAGGATGTATTACGGCAAACAGCACGGGAAGAATGTACTCGTCTATGAAGACGAGCAGCAGATTGACCGCTGATATCTTATGATCTACGTTATTTCCGACCTGCACGGATATCCGCACGAAAAGTTCCTGGAACTGTTGGACCGGGCCGGTTTCGGCAAGGGTGATTATCTCTATATTCTGGGCGATGTCATCGACAGGAACGGCGACGGCGGAGTCGAGACACTGCAATGGCTCATATACCAGACCAACGCCGAGATGATATTGGGAAATCACGAAGAATCGCTTCTCGCGTGTTCTTTTGTTTTTGACGAACTGACAGAAGAGAGTATCGATGCGCTCACAGATGAGAAGCTGGATATGCTGTCGCGTTACGATAACGACGGCGGGAGTGTTACGCTGAAAGCGATGAAGCAGCTGTCAAAAGATGATCAGCAGGACATTCTCGATTATCTTCGTGACGCGCCGTTATATCTGACTGCATGCGTGGGCGGCAGGGATTTCCTGTTCGTGCATTCCGGGCTCGGAGGTTTTGATCCGGCGAAAAGGATATATGAATATTCTGCAGTGGAACTGCTCTGGAACCATCCGCAGCTCACGGATGAATATTTTCCTGATGTCATGACGGTATTCGGCCACACGCCTACCTTTGCTTACGGTGAGGAGTACGACGGCAAGATAATAAAGACTGCAACTTGGATCGATATCGATTCCGGCGCTGGATTCGGAAGGGCTCCGGTACTGCTGAGACTTGATGATATGAAAGAGTTCAGATAAACTTCGGACATAGATTTTTATTTGGGGATACGTCTATGTCTAAACAGAATATTTTTGATAACGAGACTTTTTTCGAAGGCTACAAAGGGATAAGGGACCGCGAAGGGAATGCCAATGTCTTATTCGAGATACCGGCACTCTTCTCGCTCTTGCCTGATCTTAAGGGAAAAGAGATCCTTGATCTCGGATGCGGTTTCGGCGAACACTGCAAAGCTTTCATAGATAAAGGCGCCGCGAAGGTCACCGGCATCGATATCTCGGAGAAGATGCTCGAAGTGGCGCGGAAAGAGAACAGCGATCCTGCGATCACTTATCTTAATATGCCGATGGAAGATCTTGATGATCTGGACGGCGCTTATGATCTCGTAGTGAGCTCTCTCGCGTTCCATTATGTCGAGGATTTCAAGGGGCTGCTTAACAGCATTTACAGGAAGACGAAGCCCGGCGGAGTCTTCGTTTTCTCGCAGGAAAATCCGATCAATACCACTTACGGCAATTGCGGTTTTCCGCGCTGGACCAAAGATGAAGAAGGCAACAAATTATACGTAAACCTCGCAAACTACGGTGAGGAGGGCAGACGTGATTCCGAATGGTTCGTCGACGGTGTGAAGAAGTATCACCGTATGTTCTCGACAATAGTAAATGATCTGGTCGAAGCCGGTTTTACGGTCGAAAAGATGATCGAACCACTGCCTGACGATGAGATCCTGGAGAAGTTTCCTGCACAGAAAGATCTGTTCCACAAGCCTGATTTCCTGGTCGTAAGATCGGTCAGGAGATGAGTATTCACCTTATGTGTAAACATGCTCTATAATATGGAAAAGGCATTTTGCATCAAATAAGCGGAAAGAGGATAAGATTATGAAAGATGACGATAATATGCTCGAATTGGATATTGACCAGCTTGAAGAAGTTACCGGAGGCGTGACACCCCATTATCCTACAAATCCGGGTCCCGCAATTCCTAAGATCGATCTGCCCGTACCCGGAACCGGGACCGGAACAAATTCAAAATCAAAGATTATCCTGAACAATATCAATAACGGTGTCATCTCTGCGGAAGGCGCAGCTTTCGTCAAACCGTTCGAAGTATGTCCGAAATGCGGATCGACGGCGGTCAGCTTCAACAGGGAAGAGAACATCTGCATGTGCCAGGACTGCGGCTACTGCGAAGACCGCAGCAAGTAAGAAACGGTATCACCATCACGATTTATTGCTGCCGTAGCGCACCTTCTCATACTCCTGTCTGAGGGGTGTGATATCGTTGTCGCCGTTAGCCAGGAGCACCTTCTCGATCTGCCCCGGAGTGGAGGATGAATAGACGGGGAGGCCTTTCTTCATTGCGCGGCGGGCCTTGTTGTAGAACTGTTTGCGGATCTTCCGCTCATGACCTGTGCCGAAGTCCGGACCCTTTGTGACCAGGGACTTTTTCTCAGGCCTGATATCTTCTATTGTATCGATGAGGTTATCATCTTTTTCGGTCTCTTCCTTTTTGCTGAACCTGGGCGCGTTCTGGATAAGGATGCGGATCGCGTTGAGGATGAGGAAGATGACAACGATTATGAGAATGACGGCGACGATCTTTCCTGCCAGGTCTATCCAGGGATTGTACTGCCCCTCTTCGCCTAAAGGAACGGATGCCATCGGATCATCATAGTCGATCTCGTAATCGATCTCCTGCTCTTTAAAGAGGAAACTGAACAGACCGAAGAAAGCGCGCAGGCCCGTAAGGAGGAGGCGCGAGACTGTCTCGACAGGGAATATCGCGAGAACGCCCAATGAGACGGTGATCACTCCGACAAGGCCTAAGATCGTTTTGTTGTTCTGTTTCCGGAGGAGCGCGGCGGGCTTGTTTGTTTTGTGGATCGTGTGATAGTACTTCGCATCGAATATTGCGATCTGACGCATGATAACGAAAAGGATGATGATTATTATCATGTGGAGAATGAGGTTGCTTGCGATCTCTTTTTTCTCCGAAAGAATGAATACGAGCCAGAACAGCACATGCATGGCCAGCGGGAAAACGATGAACTCCTGGTCGCAGGCGGAGAATGTCGGCTTCAGGCGGTAGAACACCGAGAACAGTGTATAGAACACCAGCAACGCCGCGAGGAAAAACCTGTTGGCGGAGCTGTTTCCGAATTCGAGCACGGGTATGTTTATCGCTGTGAAATAGAACGCGGCGGAGGCCAAAACGGTCATGAGGAAGACCGGCAGCTGCATGTTTATCCGAAGCCTCCTGATGACAGTGTGGACCACCGGCACGATGAGGGTGACAAAAGGCGGATATATGCTCACGTCGATTATCTGGACATAGCATTTTATGATCAGCATGACCGACAGTATCGTGATGCACATGATTATCGAGAGGAGCGATTCGGCGACCAGGCTGTCGCGCACGGTGTGGACGATGTTTCCGTGCACGTTTTTTTCGACGTGATCTGTGGAATTGATATCTCTGAGACTAGTCATTACCGATCACCTCCCATCTGATATAAGAATCTGCGATAGAAGGTTCCGGATTGGCGTCCGGCGTGATCTTATAGCACGGCATCAGCCACTGAAGCGACGGACGGCGCGACTTAATGTCTGTCAGAAGGGGACGGAAGCTTCCGTTGAACTGCGGCGAGATCAGCAAAATGAAGTCGTCGCTGTCTGTGGAAGGAATGTATTTTTCGAGCGTCTCGGAGAAGGGCACAGCCTGCTTCTTAAGGTCGATCCGGGCGAGCATTATTGCTCTTTCGTCCAGCGTGGCCGAACCGAGATCGGTCTCGGATATTACCGGCGAATCCGTAATGACATCAAGGCCGTTCGTATAGACCGAAGCGGGGATCCCCAGCTCCGCTAATTCCCTGAGATACGTGTATGTAAGGCTGATCGATCTCTCGAGAAGGGACGTGGAACGCTTCTGGTTATAGTAATCGAGATTGAGGAAGATATGAACCTTCTGCGTGCAGGTCGATGCGTTCTGGTTTACCATGAGCTCGCCCGTTTTCGCGCTCGCCTTCCAGTTGATGCTCTTCATCGGATCGTTCGGTCCGTATTCGCGGATTCCCGCGAGCGTGAACGGATCTGTCAGCAGCGTCCTTCTGCACTGGAGCTCGCTCAGCGTGACGGAAGTCAGCATCTGAATCATACCTGTATTAAGTATTTCCGGAAGTACCACGAGATGTGAGTCATTCGGGAAATCCCTCGTGAATCTCTCTATCAGGAGCAGGTCGGATGTGGTGATTCCCACTCTCGGGAAAACATAATATCCGCGCTTGCTGCACATGGCCTTGATGCGCCTCGTGTGCTTCGAAAAAGCCTTCATGGTGAGCATGTCTTCGCGGTATAAATGATCCGACGTCGAAGTGTTCACCATGTCGTAGAACTTGAGCTCCCTGGGCGCCTCGAACTTGAGGATGATGAACGGCAGCGGCAGACGCTTCCTGTTCTCGGCAACTTCAATGAGCTCGACGTCTTCACCGTAGTTCGCGACGTTCTTCGAGAAGTCGACCTTGAGGTGAAGATTATCGAGCGCGTGCAGCCTATAGTAGATTATCTCTGCTATAAAGATCGCGAGAAGTATGCCTATTAATACGAACAGTTCCATTTGTGTTGTAGTTTTCTGAAGTCAGTGATTATTTGCTGAAGTCTTCGGTGGGGCAGGGAACGCTGTTAAGGATCTTCGTGACAATGTCAGCAGCCATGTCGCGCTTGGAGATGAACTTGCCGCTCTTGGAGATGGCTCCGTGCGAACGGATGGACAGTCTGTGTGCGAGCACCGGCACTGCGAGTTCCTTAAAGTCATCCGGTATGCAGTTATTTCTGCCTCTTATAAATGCGAGTGCCTTTGCGGCTGCCACGAACGCCAGGAGCGCGCGGGGACTTGCGCCCACGGTTATATCGGAGGATTCTCTCGTGGCTTCGACGATCTGCGCCGCATAATCGTAGAGAAGGTCTGACACGAAGATATTCTTTGCCTGGTCCTGCATCGTCTTGAGTTCTTCTTTCGAAGTAACCGGCGCGAGGCTGTCGAGCGGGTCTTCGGTAGCGAATCTCTTTAAGATCTGTATGCTCTCGTCGTGTGTGGGATAGTCCATCTTGAGCATCATGAGGAAACGGTCGAGCTGCGCTTCCGGCAGAGGGAATGTGCCCTGTGATTCTACAGGGTTCTGCGTCGCGATTACGAGGAACGGCGGGTCGAGCTTTCTGGTGTCGCCGTCTACCGTTACCTGCTTTTCCTCCATGCACTCGAGAAGGCTCGACTGGGTCCTTGCGGTAGCGCGGTTGATCTCGTCCGCAAGCAGGATATTCGTGAAGATAGGGCCTTTGCGGAATACGAACGCGTTCGCCTCGCGGTCGAAAAAGTTGATTCCCGTAAGATCCGACGGCAGCAGGTCGATCGTGAACTGCACACGCTTGAATTCGAGATCGAGCGATTGCGCCAGCGCTTTTGCGGTCTTCGTTTTTCCCGTGCCCGGAACATCTTCGAGTAGCACGTGCCCGCCGACCAGCAGCGACACGAGCAACAGTTCTATCTGCTTATCTTTTCCGACGATGACCTTATTAACATTACCGATGAGTTTTTCAGAGAATGAATTCATAAAATCAACCTTTCCGACACGCCTGCTTTTGCGCCTGATAAATATGATCTAAGTATACATTGGGGAGCATGCCGTGATAATGGGATAGATTCAAGTAAAAGACCCAATAAAATTCAGGTGGTGTGGCGTTTGTGTTCCCGAAAAAGTTCCCGACGCATCGGGAAGTATGTCGGGAATTTTGGCTGTTTTTTACCAAAGTTCCCGAAAAAATTCCCGACATAGCGGGAACTATATCGGGAATTCTGACCACTAAATTATCGCACGCTGCCTTCTCACACCGGCTTTCCCGCGAGTATCTCCTTATAGTCCTTCAGATTCTTCTTCAGCAGCACGGGGATGTCGAGCTCGTAAGGGCAGCGGGTCTTGCAGAGACCGCAGTCGACGCAGGAATCGATCTTCAGCATTTCCTTCTGCCAGAAGTCCGTGAGCCAGTTCTGCGACGGAGCACGTCTTATCATCTGGCTCATCCTCGCGCACTGGTTTATCGTTATGTCCACCGTGCAGGGCATGCAGTATCCGCAGCCCCTGCAGAAGTCACCCAAGAGTTCGGCGCGGTCCTTTTCGATCACGGCGCGAAGTTCGTCCGTCATGGTTATTTCGTTCGTGAAAAACGAGAGCCACTCGTCGAGTTCGGACTGCCTCTGGATCCCCCAGATCGGCAGGGCATCGTACTGGCTCATGAACGCCATGCATGCCTTTGAATCAGTGAGAAGTCCGCCGGAAAGGCCTTTCATCGCGATGAAGCCCACGTCGTGTTCTTTGCAGCTTTGGACGAGCGCAATGTCGCGGTCGCTCGCAAGGTAGGAGAACGGGAACTGCAGCGTTTCATAAAGGCCGCTTTTGACGATGTCTTCGGCGACGCCGATCTTGTGGGCGGTGATGCCGATGTGGCGGACCTTGCCCTGTTTCTTCGCGTTGACGAGAGCCTCGTAGATCTCGTCTTCTTCGTTATAGCATTTCGCGGCGCAGTGGAGCTGGTAGATGTCGATATAATCGGTCTTGAGATTGGTGAGCGTGGTGTTGAGATCCTGCTCGAATTTCTCTTTGGTAGTGGCCTGGGTCTTCGAGGAGATGAAGACTTTGTCGCGCATGCCCTCGAAGGCTTTGCCGACTTTTTCCTCGCTGTCCGAATACGCCCGTGCGGTATCAAAAAACCGCATGCCGCCGTCGTAAGCATTCCGCAAAAGGCTCACAGCCTCTTCGGTGCTGACTCTCTGGATCGGCAGCGCGCCAAAGGCGTTTTGCGGGACGGTGATATCAGTTTTACCGAGACGTATGGTTCTCATATGCTTATCCTCCTTTGGCGTGTATGATCCTATTATATCGTGACTTGCATGTATAACGCATGAAAAAGCAGCTTGCCGGTGCTGCCGGTGACTGCCGTAAGTTTACCCGCAAATCTGCTTCCTGACGAAAATATCCGGTTGAATTCTCCTGATACGCTTTTACACTATACATATGGAATGGCTGTGGTACATTATTGCTGCGTTGGGCGCGGGGATAGGGACGGGACTTGCGGGGCTGTCGGCCGCGACAGTCATGGTGCCCGTGATCATCGTGCTTTGTCCGTCGTTTTCGGGCGAGACAGGCGTTTATCAGGCGACGGCGATCGCGCTTGCGTCGGATATTTTGGGCTCGGCGGTCACCGCTTACACGTACGCGAAGAACAAGAAGATTGATCTTAAGCGCGGGTGGCTGATGCTCACGTGCTTCGTGACCATGTGCACGGTCGGAAGCTATGTTGCTTTCCTGGTCGGGAATATCGTCTTAGGGAGCTTTACGCTGTTACTGACGTTCTGCATCGGAATCAGGTTTCTGGTCAAGCCCGATACGAGCAGGAAAGAACAGGCGCTCAGGGGCGAGAAGCTCGGGCTTAAGGGAATAATCATCTCGCTGTTTTTCGGCCTGCCGATCGGTTTCGGCACGGGGTTTGTCGGAACGGGCGGCGGCATGATGATGCTCATAGTTTTCACAGCATTTTTAGGCATGGAACTGAAGACGGCGGTCGGAACCAGCACGTTCATAATGACGTTCACGGCCCTGATAGCGTCCATCAGCCATATATTCATCCATCCGGCCATAGTATTTGAGAAGTGGCCGGTCATGCTCGTCTGCATTACGGTCGCGACGGCCGCGTCGCTGATTTCGGCGAGGTTTGCGAACCGCGTGAAAAACAGGACCGTGGGACTCGTTACCGGCGCGGTCCTTACTATACTCGGAGCCGCCATGCTGATATTGAACTTCTGGGATAAGCTGTCGCAGATCACGCTCTTCACGCAGAGCCTCAGATGTCTCGGGATGCTTTTCGCTTTCATAATCCCGTGCGTTATCGTGCTCCTGCTCATAAAGTTCATCTTTAAGCCCGCATCGCATGTGTTCAGAAAACTCCTGCACCTGGTGGCTTTCTCCGGTCTGACATTTGTGGTCATGACCGCTGAGGGCTGGATACCGGTCGTGATAACTTCGGCGGTGTTCGCGCTGATACTGTTCCCGGTGTTGTCGATACTCGAGAAGGAAGAGTGGTTCCCGCGGTTCTTCGTCCAGAAGACGCCGGGCGAGATCAAGAAGAGCATGCTCATGCTCCTGTTCATGTTCGCGCTGCTTGTCGCCGTGGCGTGGGGAATCTTCGGAAAACCTTATCTGGCAGCGGCTGCCATACTTATGTGGGGCGCGGGAGACGGTGCGGCCGCATTGTTCGGAATACCGTTCGGCAGGCATAAGGTCATGCTAAAGCCCGCTGACGGGAAGAAATCATGGGAGGGGAGCGGCGCCATGATGGCCGTATCTTTCCTGTGCGGAGTCCTTATGCTCATTTTCGCGCAGCATCTGGGCACGGGATATGCACTGCTGACTGCGTTTCTTGCAGCAACGGCGGGAACGGTGACTGAACTTTTCACGCCGAGCGAATACGATACGGTAACGGTCCCGATAGTGATCGAAGCCGTGCTGTTACTCATGTGCGCGTTTATTTAATTATGCCTTTTAAGGCGCGCGCAAAAAATCGTTGTATAATAAATAAATACGGATAATGGAAAAAGGAGATAGAACATGTTATTGAACGAACTGACCACCGCAGAGAAAAAGGCCTTCTGGAATATCGCGAACGTGCTGGCTTCGGTCGACGGCAATGCGCCGGAGGAAGAATCCATACTGAAACAGTACAGCGAAGAGATGGGCACGGGTTTTGACCTGATCGACCCCACGGGGATCGATATTACGGCTGAACTTAACAGCGTCAGCACCGGCAGCTTTAAGAGCAGGAAGATCATGTATTTCGAGCTGTTTGGCGTCGCATATGCGGACACGCAGTTTGACGAGAGAGAAAAAAAGATACTGGATGACGCCTGCGCCGTCCTGGAGATACCTGATGACGTAAGGAAGGTCCTCGAAGACAGTGTTATCTGCATCTATGACACATACAGAAAGCTTGCTGATGTGTTCAATGCTTAAGGGATAGAAGCATTTTGGAGATAATAGGATGACATTGGAAGAACTTGAAAAAGTTAAGAGCAGATTACTTGAGGAGCTGAAAACTGTCGGTGATAATCCTGAAAGGGAACTGGAACTGATTGCCCAGATCGAGGTTTATGACTCGCTGATCGCGAATAAGAAAAACTACGAGATCTACTGTGCTGCCGGGGATGACTCCGGGACTTCTGATGAAAGCGGGACAGAGACTGCTGAGGGCGAGGCCGGAGAGGCTGAGGCAGCAAAACCCGAGACTGCCAAGACAGAGACTGAGACTTCTGAAGCGCAGACTCCCGAACCGGAGCCCACTGAGGAAGAAGCGGCACCCGCCAAGGCTGAGGCTGCTCAGGAAGAACCCGCCAAGGCTGAGGCTGAACCTGCTGAGCCGGCGCCGGCGGCTGAGGCAGCAAAACCCGAGCCTGCCCCCGCGCAAGCTGAGCAGAGCGAACCGGCAGCGGAAACCCGGGTCGAAGCGGAAGCTCAGCCTGCAGCAGAAGAGCCGGCCGAAGCAAAAGAGGAAGTTCCTGATGTTGAAGCATTGTTTACAAAGGGTTCGACTGCATATGAAATCGGTGATTATTCCACGGCTTACGACTGTTTTCTGAAGGCGGCCGAGCTCAATATGAATAAAGCCCAGGTCCGTTTGGCTCTGTTATACGAGCGCGGTGCGGGAGTGCCTGAGGATATCGAGAAAGCGCTTGGATGGTATAAAAAGGCGGCCGATCTAGGGAATCCTTATGCGATAAAGCGCTATAAAGAAATCAGGGATATTCTGGACGACAGGCCCGAATACAGGATCATCGACCCGAAGGTCGGGGACGAGGTGCTTTTCGGTACTGATATAAGGGGCGAGAAGCTCAGATGGCAGGTGCTCGAAGTTCAGGACAAAAAGGTCCTCGTCATCAGTTCATATAAGCTGTGCAACAAGCCGTACCATCAGAAGTGCGAGGACGTTACCTGGGCGGATTGTTCGCTTCGGGAATGGCTGAATAAGGATTTCTATAATGACCGTTTTTCGGACCGCGACAGGACGAAGATAATCCCCTGCACGGTGGAAAATGAGGACAATTCCAGCTTTAATACGCCGGGAGGCAGTCAGACGACGGACTATGTTTTCCTGCTGAGTATCAGTGAGGCGAAGCAGCTGTTCAGCGATGACAAGGCGAGGGACATCAATTCGCGCTGGTGGCTCAGGTCGCCCGGCAGCAAGTCATGTTTTGCGGCCTGCGTAGGCTGGGGGCTCTATGGTTATACGGGTGTGATCGATGCCGAGGGCGTCAGGGTCGACTGGTTCGACATTAACGGCAGTCTCGGCGTCCGTCCTGTGATGTGGATAAAGACTGACGAAAAAGAATAAGCATCTACCGGAGGTTCTTGCGTATGACCATAGAAGAACTCGAACGAAAGAAGCAGAAATGTCTTTTTGAACTGAATAGTTTAGAGCATGATCCTAAAAGAGAAATCGAGCTGATTGCGCAGATTGATACATACGAATCAATAATCGAGAATAAAAAAGCAAAAGCAAGAGCTAAAGTTTCATCCATCTCCGGGGAAGTTTCGAAGGAAGTTCCCGAGGAAGCTTCAAAGGATTTTCCCGAGGTATTTTTCGAGGATTTTCCTGAGGATATTTTCGGGGATGTTTTCGGGGAAGCTGCAAAAGTTGAAGAATTACCCGATCCGATCGGATTATATAAAAAGGGAATGGATCTGCTTGAGGAGGATGATATTTCTCCGGCGTTGGATATCTTTACAAAATCTGCTGAGCTGGGATATGTAAAAGCTCAATTCCAATTGGGTAATATGTATTTTTCCGGACAAGGGGTTTCCCGGAACCTTTCAGAAGCGGCAGAGTGGTATCAGAAGGCTGCCGATCAAAACAATACCAAGGCTCAGTATACCCTGGGGTGTATGTATGAGGATGGCAACGGGGTGGCGCAGGATCATTCAAAAGCAGCAGAGTTGTTTCAAAAAGCTGCTGATAAAGGTTTCGCCAAAGCTCAGTATTGTCTGGGCCTTATGTATGAGGAAGGCAGGGGAACAGCACAGGATCTTTCAAAAGCAATAGAGTGGTACCAAAAGGCTGCGGATAAAGGCCTGGTGACTGCCCAGTACAATCTGGGCCTTATGTATTACAACGGTAAGGGCGTAGCGAAGGATTATTCAAAAGCAGCAGCGTGGTATCAGAAGGCAGCTGATAAAGGTTCTGTTAATGCCCAATATAACCTGGGCCTTTTATATGATTTCGGCCGTGGATTGCCAAAGAATCCCGGGAAAGCGAAAGTATGGTACAAGAGGGCTGCGAGTCAGGGGCATGAAAAAGCTGCTAAACGGTTGGCACAACTGGAAGGGCAGGAATAAAACAGTTTTCCTGACGGACCGGGATTTTTGGGACAATTATTTTTATCAGAGCTGATTCCTTTGTAATGGAGCTGATTTGCAATTATAATTTATAAGTGAAGAATTTATCGGAGGTTCTGACAGATGACCTTAGAAGAACTTGAACAGCGTAAGATGAAATTGCTTGAAGAACTGAAGACCGTTAAGGATCCTGACAGGGAACTGGAGCTGACGGCGCAGATCGAAGTTATCGATACTTTGATCAGGAATAAGAAGAGGACCATGGATGCGGCTGCTGCTTCCATGAAAGCTACGCGCAAGTCCGATGACAGCCTGCTGGATCTTGGTGATGTCGATTTCGATCCCAATGAGCAGCTTATTGTCGTAAAGAACGATGAGATCGAAGACACGTCTGACCCCGATGAATTATATGAGAGGGGAAAGAAAGCTTATGCAGACAGAGATTATGCCTGGGCTTTCGAATATTATCTGAAAGCAGCAAAGCTCGGCCATGCCGGAGCCCAGTGCAACGTCGGTTATATGTATGAATTCGGTGAAGGCGTGGCACAGAGCCTGTCTTCGGCTGCGGAGTGGTACTGGAAGTCGGCTGACCAGGGCTTTGATAGTGCCCAGTGCAATCTCGGTTATATGTTTGAAAAGGGCAGGGGCGTCCAGCAGAATTATGAAAGAGCCGCAGAAATGTATGAGAAGGCTGCGGAGCAGGGACATCCGAGAGCCCTTTGCAATCTCGGTGTTTTGTATGAATTCGGAAATGGCGTTCCGAAGGATATTGAAAAGGCCGTAGAGTTATATCAGGAGTCTGCCGAAAAGGGATATGACACCGCCCAGTGCAATCTCGGTTATATGTATGAGGTCGGAAAGGGTGTTGAGCAGGATTTTGCTGAAGCGGCAGAGTGGTATCATAAGGCTGCTGACCAGGGCAATCCCAGGGGTCAGTGTGATCTGGCTACGTTGTATGAGGATGGCAGAGGAGTGCCTCAGGATCCTGAAAAGGCAGTTGAACTGTATACGGAGGCTGCCGAACAGGGGTATGCGCCGGCACAGTGCAATCTCGGCATCATGCACGAGTACGGCAAGGGAACGCCGCAGAGTTATGAAAAGGCTGTGGAGTGGTATCAGAAGGCAGCAGAGCAGGGATATCCCAATGGCCAGAAGTGCTTAGGCGTAATGTATGAATTCGGTTTCGGAGTGCCTATGAACCATTCAAAGGCAGCGGAGTGGTACCAGAAGGCTGCCGACCAGGGATATACCAATGCCCAGTGCAATCTCGGACTTCTTTATGAAGAAGGCAAAGGCGTTCCGAAGAACGATGCGAAAGCCGTAGAGCTGTACCGTCTGGCTGCCGAAAAGGGACATCCGAGAGCCCAGTGCAATCTCGGCTTCATGTATGAAGACGGCAAGGGTGTACCGCAGGACTATGCGAAAGCAGTCGAGTGGTATCAGAAGTCCGCTGACCAGGGATATGCCAGGGCCCAGTGCAACCTCGGCACGATGTATGAATTCGGTTACGGAGTAGCAGTAGATCTGACGAAAGCAGCACAGTGGTATAAGAAGGCTGCTCTTCAGGGATATGTCAGAGGCCAATGCAATCTCGCTTATATGTATGAGAGCGGCAGGGGCGTGCCTCTTGATTATTCAAAAGCCGCAGAGTGGTATCAGAAGGCGGTTGACCA
This sequence comes from Saccharofermentans sp., assembly GCA_045532275.1. GTDB lineage: Bacteria > Bacillota > Clostridia > Saccharofermentanales > Saccharofermentanaceae > Saccharofermentans. Next base: position 17,478 of record JAZSFQ010000022.1, read on the forward strand.
GGGATATGCCAGAGCCCAGTGCAACTTGGGATTTCTGTATTACAAGGGCTGGGGCGTTCCGATGGATTATTCGAAATCCATAGAGCTGTACCAGAAGGCCTCTGATCAGGGCCACGAAACAGCCCAGTGCAATCTCGGCCTTATGTACGAGTGCGGCGACGGTGTTCCGGTGGATTTCGCAAAAGCCGTCGAGCTCTATCAGAAGTCAGCCGACCAGGGCTATGCGACCGCCCAGAAGTGCCTCGGCGTTATGTATGAGACCGGCCGCGGCGTAGCTAAGAGCATCCCCATGGCGATCCAGTGGTACGAGAAGGCCGCCGCCCAGGGCAACAAGTATGCCGCCGAGAGGCTTGCGAAGCTGAGAGGGTAAGGATTTATTTCGCACAGCATCTGATTCTGCATACCCCTAGGGGGTATATGTGATGTTTTCTAATCCGACCTACCTATAAAAATAGCAAAATCGCGATTTTTATAGGTACGTTTTTGTCAGCAAGCACTTATTGGTATGGGAAAATGCTCTTCATGAGGGCTTTTCATGCCCGGAGAGGGCATGTTTTTCCCGTTCAACACGGTGAAAAATGGTCTGATCAGCCTTTGAGACTGACAATATACCCCACCCCATACCCATAAAAACGAATAAAAGCGATTTTTAATAGGTATGTGCTTGAAAAGAGCTTCTGACAGCGGGAGGGGAAGCTGTTAACTTGTACTAGGCAAGTAGCACCTGAAGGCTTCGCCGTCAATGGACGCGGGGCTTGCCTGCGGCACCATTGACTGCTCGCCGTTTCAGGTGCTGAAGTGGTGCTTAAGAGGTCGGTCCCCGACCTTGCGTCTGACGATGCCGGTCTTTAAGAGCGATGCTGACCGCAACATGAAGGAATAGCCGAAACAGATCAGCCTATGAAGCCGGCGCAGCCGAGACGGAACAGCCGAAGTGGATCACCCTATAAATCCCGCGCAGTCCACCTTTTCGTCATTGACGTCAGCGATGGGGTCGCTCACGTAACGCTGATGGATCTTGCCGTCTTTTGAGTCGTAAGAGACGAATTGGGAGGGCTGATGGATCTCGAATCCGTAGACCTTATCGCCCAGCCAGACGACGGACCTTCCTTCGAAGGTGTCAGGGATCTCATAGACTATATCGGTCGTTTCGCCGTCCCACCATGAACCGATCACGACGGATTCCGAATTGTTGTCTCTTTTCGTGCAGTATAAGATGTCATCAACTGTCGTGGCGTCAGACAATGAATAAGCCTGAAATATGTTAAGACATCCGGCGGCTGCCAGCATCAGAGCGAAGATCAGCTCGCACGCAGCAGAAATCTTTATCCTTCTTAAATTATTAACCCGGTCTATTTCCGCTATCCCCCAATAGCGTTTTCATCGAATGTTATAATGTTAGCACTATTTCGTCTCTTGAGGTGCCGGAGAACATTTCTGGAGGCTTAAGGATGATGAGACAGACGGGGGAACGGAATAAATGAGCAAGATCATCATCACGGTTCAGCATACAGAATCCGAGCATCATATCAACGGGCACGCAGGGGCCTGGGGCGACTGGCCGCTTACCGAGAACGGCAGGAGGCAGGCCTTTGAGATCGGCAAGTGGCTTTTAACCGAGGGTTGCGGCGAAGACTTTAAAATGTACTGTTCTGACCTGACCCGCGCTGTCCAGACTGCGGAAGAGATCAATAAGACAATTCATCTGACGCCTGTAATGACTGAACTGATCCGAGAGGTCAATGCCGGTGAAGGCAACGGCAAGCCGTGGGATTGGTATGATGCGCATAAGAAGCCTGTCAGCGGGTACGATCCGGATTACAGGCCTTTTCCTGATGCCGAATCTGACAGGGATCTCTGGAACAGGGTTAAGCCTTTTTATGAGGAGATCATCGCGGGTCCGGATGAGAAGATCCTTATCGTGTCGCACGGATGCCTTCTGGGCTTTCTGCAGGCGATGCTCATGGGATTTGAGTTTGATGATCTGAGGAAAGCCAGATTTAAGGGAAGGTCCGGTTCCATATCCAGGTTTACGATAGATGCTGACGGAAGAGTAACAGCTGAGTTTATAAACCGCAGGGTGTGACGTATTTGGGCTTTACCGGGCCGTCTTTGAGGATCGTTTTCGAGCCTGAATGTGGAGATCCTGTTCAAAGCAGGGCTTAAATTTCTAATATAGTTTCTCTCTTCTAAATATTTATTTACAAATTTCATTTATAATAAATCTATATCGATAAATTCTTAAAAGCCGGTCAGGAAAAATGAAGAAACCTAAAGCGTTCATTTCGTCGATAAGCACCAAATTGATGATGCTGATCATAACAATAATCTTTGTGCTCGCCGCGAGTCTTGTGACGATCAGTATTGCTCTGACCAGTAAGATCCTGACTCAGGAAGCAGCTGCACAGATGAATCTCTTCTGTGAGGAGCGAGGCGATGATCTCGACACAGAGCTCTTAAGAATCGAAGACGCTGTCGGTTCTCTTTCCAGATGGACAAAGAGTAAGATCCCGGACGTGGAAACTATTACCGAAGACTCTGAACTGCGTGATGCAATAGTTGATGATGCGGATGATCTGATCCGCTATATGACTGAGGAAAACGACTTTGTTCAGGGCGCATATATTCATTACTCGCTGGATATCACGGGCGTTACAAGCCGTGAGGAAGGCGTTTATTACACCAGAGATGAGAGCGGAAAGTTCAAGATCATCCCGTTTGCCCAGGATGAGATCGAGAGCGATCCTGTAGCTGATTACTGGTATTACGGACCGATCGAGAACAAGAAAGCTCTTTGGACAGATCCTTATTATGATTACAGCGTGGGAGATTACCTTATTTCATACATCGAGCCTATCTTCATTGATGATATTCCTGTAGCGATCATCGGTATCGATATTAATTTTACAAGGCTTCTCGAATGGGTGGATTCGCTGCAATATCACGAGACCGGTTATATGTTTCTCAAAGAATCAGACGGAAGTGTCCACTACCACTATGAGGGCCTCGGACATGATGATCTGCATTCTGATGAAGAAGACCGGATAATTGAAAACGGAGAGCTGATGTTACAGCCTTCGACGGGTAAGGAACTGATCAGGTACTATTTTGAGGGACGTGACCGCGTTATGGCATTTGTGACGCTGAGAAACGGCATGAAGTTCGTTTTGTGTGACGGCTATGACGCTATTTATATGGAAAGAGATAACGCGACGATCCTTATGATATCCATAACAGTAGTAATTGCGGCTGCTTTCTCGATAATTGCTGCATATATGGCTTCCCGTGTAACCGGTCCTTTGAGAAAGCTTATTGCAGCTGCTAATGAGATCAGTGAAGGTGATTACGATGTGATCCTTCCTCCGGAGAAAAATAACGAGATCGGAGAGCTGTCAAGAGCGTTCAGGATCGCGATAGATAATATCCGCGCGAGAAAAGAAGAAATTGAGGCTGTTGTCAGAGCCCGGGACCGGAAGATCGAGAAGGATGCCCGGACTATGAAACAACAGGAAGATGACATCGTAGTTATGAAGAATCTTGCTTATGTAGATCCGTTGACAAACGTTAAGAGCAAGCATGCATATGAAGATACTGTCAAATATATCGATGAGCAGATCAAGAACGGTACTGCGGAATTTGCCGTTGTAATGTGTGATCTTAACTATCTCAAGCATATTAATGATAATCTCGGTCATAAAGCCGGTGATGAAGCGATACGGAAGGCAGCAAATATGCTTTGTAAGGTGTTTCCGATGAGTACTGTTTTCAGGATCGGCGGAGATGAATTTGTTGTCATTCCTTCTATACTTGAGTATGCAATAATCGATGAGAAGCAGAATCTCCTGAAAATGATGTTAAGTGAGCAGAAGAAAACATCGGATAATTATTTGGAACGCATTTCAATTGCTTTCGGATGTGCTGTTTTTGACCGGAAGAAAGACCATTCCTACCAGGAAGTCTTTGAACGGGCAGACCATATCATGTATGAAGATAAGAGAAAGATACACGAAAGCGATGGCATATCTACCGAACGATAATATTCTTACTTAGAAAAGGCTGCTATATAGGTAACTATGCTCTAATTTACGGAGCCGGATATCCGGGAGTGAAGGAAGACCCGAAGTGCGGATACGAAGTTATGAACCGGAAAGCATTAAATACAATTCAAATTGTTTTAGCTGTCATCGTATTGGTCTATTGCGTTATGCCGGATCTGATAGTCGGACCGTTTGATGACGGGGTCTTAGCAGCTCTGG
>JAZSFQ010000003.1:0-18903 GCA_045532275.1 Saccharofermentans sp.
CGCCGGATCGCATGAAATATAGCAGACCGAAGGGCTCCCGAGCTCTTCAAGCTTCTTTATAACTCCGATATCAAGGCCTTTTCTGGGCGGATCGACGATTATGCAGTCGGGCGGAAGGATCTTCCCGGCCTTTATCAGCGAATTGAAATCCGTCTTGAGTACATCCTTGCAGATGAATTCGCACTCTGATGCTTCATTCTCATCAAGCGATAATGAGCGGTTCATCTTGGCTGACTGGACCGCTTCGGGAACTACTTCGATACCCAACAGTCTCTGTCCCTTTTTCTTAACTGCCAGTCCGAGCGTTCCGCAGCCGCAGTATAGATCGTAAATGACATTCGCGCCGCCGCATGCCTCGGATGCTTTATTTGCGAGCTTTTCGGCCTGTGCGGTATTTACCTGGAAGAAAGATCCGGCCTTGATCCTGAACTTTCTTCCGCAGAACAGTTCGTCATAGTAATCCACGCCTTCGATTACCGTTCTCGTGCCGGTGCGGGTCCTTTTCGATGTCTTGTCGGGACTTATCCTGAGAAGCAGGCCGTTAAGCCTGAAACCGCCTTCATCACAGACATTCTTCACGGCCTCATAAAGCCCCGTGGAACCGATATAATTCTTAGCATCTCTGATGACTACTTCATGCGGTCCCTCTTCCGAACTTACGAGTTCTGCGAGGATCTCTTTCGTCCTTAATGACCCTCTTAATACCAATCCGTCGAAAAGTCTCGTAGGAGCACGCTCGAAGACCTGCTCCAGCGCAGCTTTTATCTTCCCGAACACCTCATATTCGATGAGTTCTCCGTCGTATTCACCCAATTCATCGGACTTGGCGCAAAGAAGACCTACGCGGCCGTTCCTTATCGCGTACTGCATGTGGTTTCTGTATCTTTTCGGGTCTTCGGAGGCAAGGACCGGTCTTAAAAACTCATCTGTCTGCGACGGACTGAATCCTCCGATCCTGATCAGGCAGTCCCGGACACGGGCACTCTTTATCTTCAGCTGCGCTTCATATGAAAGGCACGCAAAAGGCAGTCCGCCGCTCACTTCGTCAGAAGGCCTGAACGGCGCGGTCCTGTCAGGAGATGCTTCAATGACTTCTTTTACCTCGGCAACGGCGTATTTCGGAGTCTCGGAAACGATCTCACACAAACATCTCTCTCCGGGAAACACGCCCGGAGCAAAGCATGTCTTGCCGGAAGGAAGGCTTCCTATGCCCTGTCCTTCGCTGCCTGACGCCGTAATCGTGACTTCGGTCAAATCCACTGAATAAACCCTTCTTAGCCTTTGCCTCACATTAGTAATATAATTATATGCGAACTCGTAGTAAAATTAAGAGAATTTTGGTTCAAGGAGATGGGGAACTTGCCTGAGAGCAGTAACAGGAAACAACGGTCGACCAAACCGGTAGCGCCCGAGAACAGCGCCCTGGCCGACGAACTCAGAAGCCAGCTAAAAGGAAAGCCGACCAAGTGCGGCTTTAACCGCAGCCTGACTCACGAGATCGGAAGTTTCTTAGGCGACATAATCAAGATCGCCGTTGTTATCGTCTTATGTTTCGTCTTTACTTTCGGCGGATTCGGCGCAGGAATGCTCCTGGGCTATGCATCGACTACCAAGCCCCTTTCCATCGGAGACCTCACTTCGGCTGAAGAATCCCAGACCTCCTTTGTCTACGACATAGAGGGCAATGTCATCGCCAAACTTACGGGATCTGATAATGTCGACAGGATCTATGTGTCTTACAGCGCTATAAAGAATACTTATCTTGATGAAGCTATAGTTTCGATTGAGGATGAGCGTTTTTACGAGCATTCGGGAATAGATATAAAGCGTATTGGAAGCGCTCTCTTATCCGCCATCGCAAACGGAGGTTCCGCGACTCACGGCGGTTCCACGATCACACAGCAGACCGTTAAGCTCATAAGCGGTCAGGATGAGCACTCCACCTCACGTAAGGTCCAGGAGTGGTTCTCTGCAATGACTCTCGAGCAGAGCCTTACCAAGGATGAGATCCTCGAGCTCTACATCAATCTCGCGCCGATGGGAAATAACTACGTAGGCGTTCAGGCTGCCGCCATGAACTATTTCGGAAAAGACGCATCAGAACTCACTCTGCCTGAGTGCGCGCTTATCGCAGGCCTTCCGAAGAGCCCTTCATACTACAATCCCTTAAGAGAATCCGGCAGAAGGAATGCCCAGAGAAGAATGAGGACCATCTTAGGCAAGATGTTCGAGCTCGGCTACATCACCGAGGAAGAATACGAGGATGCCCTCAATACCGAACTGGAATTCAAGCAGAGAAGCACGGACCGCACATCAAAGGTCAATTCCTACTTTACCGAATATGCGATCTCCGAAGTTATCGGCGATATAGCTGATGCAAGAGGCATCTCAAGAAGCCTTGCTTCACAGCTCGTTTATAACAGAGGCTATCACATCTACACGACGATGGAACCAAGAACGCAGGAGATCCTCGACGACGCTTTCAAGGATAAGGACCTGTTTCAGGAAGATCCGGACAGGATAGCCGATTACCCTGAAAAACCTAACGGTTCAATGGTCGTAATCAATAACAGTACGGGCGCGATCGCGGCGATGCAGGGCGGCTTCGGAGAGAAGACCATGAACCTTTCCCTCAACCGTGCGGTCTCCACGCACCGTAACCCGGGTTCTTCGATTAAGCCCCTGCTTGATTACGGACCTGCCTTTGAGCTCGGACTGATAGCTCCTGCGACAGTTGTCTGGGACGAGGCAAAGCACTTGGATCCCCAGCACCCCGATGTCGACTGGCCTGTTAACTACGGCCGTACTTACAGCGGCGCGGTAACGATCAGGGTCGCTCTTACTTATTCACTTAACACAATCGCTGCAGAGCTCTGGACGGAAGTCGGCGGAGACACCGCTCTCTGGTATCTCAAACAGGTAGGTATCGACAGAACTTCTGAAGGCGCATTCCCTTCACAGTCGGTAGGCGGTTTCACAAAGGGCATGACGACGCTTGAGATGGCTGCTGCATACCATACTTTCGCTACGGGCGGAACATATGTTGAGCCTTATGCCTATACTCAGGTCCTGGATTCCGAAGGCAACATCATCGTCCAGCCCAACCCCATCAGCTACCGCGTTTATTCCGAAGAGACATGCTTCTTTATCAGCGATATCCTGAAGGCTGTCGTTAACAACAATACGCCCTCCGATTACGGCTCCGGCCAAATCGAGAACGATGAGGGCGAGCGTATCGACACCTGCGGAAAGACAGGTACGACTTCAGACAATATCGACAAGTGGTTCTGCGGATTCACGCCATACTACACAGCGGCCGTATGGTACGGTTACGACAACAGGCTCAGGCAGACCGAGATCCCGCAGTGCGACTGGGACAGCGCCATCAAGATCTGGGTCTGGTGCATGCACCATATCCATTCGGATCTCCCGGGTGCTTCTTTCGAGAAACCCGACTCGATAATTCAGGCATCGGTATGCTCATCCGGCTACTATCCTACGGATTATTGCCGCGCAGCAGAGGGAAATAAGGTCTACACGGACTATTTCATCTCCGGAAGCTATCTTTGCCCGACAGATGACAGACCGTGCCCCGTTCACGTCTCTCCTACTCCGACACCAACACCGACTCCCAAGCCGAACAACAATAACAATCCCGGCGGCGGTGGCGGCGGTCAGGATCCGAACCAGAACAACGGTCAGTGGGGAATTTGACGCGGGATAACCTGTAATGTCACCTTTTTCTCTTTCGTCATGACTCTTTTCTTGCAATTTATCAGTCAAGAGTTTATTCTTGTTTGGTCTGATTATTAATATTATTAAGGAGAACAGCTTTGAGCAAATACAGCGGATCACGCACTCCGGTCAACTTTGCGAAAAGGATCGTAGTAAAAGTCGGCACTTCGACACTCACATATGACAACGGCAAAATGAACCTCGGCAACATAGACAGGCTCTGCCGTTCTATCTCCGATCTTATGAACCGCGGCAAAGAAGTGCTTCTCGTAAGCTCCGGCGCGATCGGCGTAGGCATCGGCTATCTCGATCTCAAGGAACGCCCTACTACAACGCGTGAGAAGCAGGCAATCGCTTCCGTCGGCCAGTGCGAACTCATGAACGCTTATGCGAGAAGTTTTTCCGAATATTCATACCGCTGCGGCCAGATCCTTCTTACCAAGGACGGCATCACCGATAAACTCACACGCGCTAACGTAACAAACACCATCGAGACTCTGCTCGAGATGAGGATAATACCCGTCATAAACGAGAACGACTCCGTATCTACGACGGAGATCATGCATAACGGAACCTTCGGCGACAATGACACGCTGTCAGCTGACGTTGCAGTCCTTGCTAACGCAGATCTTCTCGTTATCCTCTCTGATGTTGACGGCCTTTATGATTCCAACCCCCGTGAAAACCCTGACGCCGAGCGTATCTCCTATGTCGATAAGGTCACGCCTGAGATGCTCGACTTCACCACAGGCAAGGGTTCCTGGCTCGGCACAGGCGGAATGTCTACCAAGATCACCGCTATGAGCAAAGTAACCGAGAATGGCATCATGGGCGTCATCGCAGACGGCGCTGGCATCCAGGTGCTCGAGAAGATCGTCGACCAGGATGACGTCGGCACCTTCTTCGCGGCACAGTAAAAGCCTTGCAAATACGGCGTTTAACACTGTTAAATCTGCTTTTTTCGGTAATTTTATGACTATTAAGAGAATAACGCACGGTCTCATTTCTGCTGTTGTAGTATCAGCTCTGGGCATTTACGCCTTCGGCTGTTCTGCTAAAGACCCTGAGAAGAAGACCCTCGGCTCGCTCACCAAAGTATCGGACGGGATCTATCTTATCGACTGTTATTCGGATTACAAGGTCGATGCGTATCTAAATGCCGGTATCACGGACGTTGAGAGTTTTGATATCTGGATGACGGCGAATCTCACGCACGGCATTCCCACCGGCAATATCCCCGACATGGCATGCAGTTCATTCATTGTCAGCGATCCTCAGGGAGACCACCTTTTCGGGCGCAATTATGATCTCTCGGAAGGCGATTCACTGATAATCAGAACAGCTCCTGAAGGCGGCTACGCTTCGATCGGTATAGTTGACCTGAAGCATGTAAACCTGGGCGTTGGCGGCGGTTACGATATCGACGACGAGAACAGCAGAGTCCTTCTTTTAGCCGCCCCCTGGTGCATCTGTGACGGGATCAACGAGAAAGGCCTCGGCGTGTCTCTCCTCGAACTCAGTGAAAAACATGTGGTCAATGACACGGAAAAAGACGATCTTCTGCTGTATTCCTCGGTCCGCGTGCTTCTCGACAAGTGCGCGAATATAGATGAGGCGGTCGATCTTCTCGGCAGTTACGACATGTATTCCCCGCGCAAAAACTCCTATCACATCTTTCTCACCGACACGAGCGGCCGCTCCGTGATCGTCGAATGGAATGATGAAGGCGTTATGGTCACTTCAGAAGACACCGCGGTCACGAATTTTCCCCTATATAAGGACGATCCGTACCTGGATTACGACCACCGCTACGCGAAGATCCACAGACGGATCGATGATGTATCTTCCATGAGTCCCGACGAAGCCATGGGGGTCCTTGAGGCAGTCAACCAGGACACCCGCTGGTCGGCAGTTTATGATCTCGAGAAGTTCACCGTTACTGTCTGCTTTTACGCGGATTATTCAGTCTCGTATTCGTATTCGGGGACTAGAGGAAAGAAGTAAAATAACGGCGTAAATGCAGGCGGCCGTGATTTCATGCATAAATGGGCATAATCCGGGCAAACCTCCCGGCGGCCGCCCGGCTTTTTGCCTGCATGTCCGTCACTGAACCGCAGATTGACCTGCGCTACGGTTCGTTTAGCGGTTCGTTTGGCTCGAAAACAGGGTTTTGAACCGCAGATCGCACCGCAATACGGTTCATTTCGCGGTGCACACAATAAACTGATAGAATACTTAACCGGTCGCAGACAGCCCAGAATAGTTTTCCATGCAGATATCACGCAGCGCGTGACTTTTGCATGATTTTCTCACAAAGCAACGTTCGTCAGACTCGTAAATTAACCCCGGCCACCGTGATTTCCGGCACGGACAAAACAGACCAAAAATATATTGCGGAACTCTCAGACACAAATAATTAAGGCTGCCTCACCGGGAGACAGCCTTTGAAGTCAGAAAACCATTAAATCAGTTATGCGCTGGCCTTTACGGTGTTCCAGATCTCTGTGTATCTTTCCTCCAGTGCGTCAGAGGTGTAATAGAATTCCAGGGAAGCGAATACTGCTTCGTCCGGATAGTAGTAGATGTTGCCGGAAACCTCGGGATCGAGCATATCCTTGGCTGCGGTGTTAGGTGTGGAATAACCTACGTAATCGCAGTTCTCATAAGCGATCTCGGGATCGTACATGAAGTTGATAAAATCCATTGCGCCGTCATAGTTCTTGCAGTTCGTGGGAACGCACATCATATCAACGGACCAGTTGGAGCCTGCAGGGAGAACAAAACGGAGATCGATAGTGTCGTCATTACCGAGTTCTTCGATCCTCTCGAGCATGATGATGTGGTCACCGGACCAGGACATACATGCAGCGAGCTCGCCTGCGGCAACCTTATCCTTGAGGTTATCTACACCGTAAGCGGGGTGGAGAGCGCTCTTCTGTGCAACGAGAAGGTCAAGAGCCTTATTGAGCTCATCTTCGTTCATGGAGTTGACGGAATAACCATAGTAGTTAAGAGCCGTGCCTACGGACTCACGCATCGAATCCAGCATACCGACGCTGTAATCGGCATTTGTGTTGAAGAGAACATCCCAGATGACGGCCGGATCTGTCGTGCCTTCCGGAAGATCGATCTTGTTTGCATCATAAACGAGACCAACTGTGCAGTACATATAAGGGACCGCATATTCGAGGACCTGGCTCGAAATCTCAGCGTCATCGGTATATGTTACTTCGTTGAACATCGGATCCATATACTTCGTAACATTGGGAAGCTTTGACCACTCAAGGGGCTGGATCCAGTCCTCTTCGATGAGACGGCAGACCATATAGTCTGAAGGAATGATTACGTCATAGCCGTTCTCGAGATTGGGATACATTGTCTCATTCGTCTCGAATGTTCTGTAGACTACATCATACTGGGGATACTTTGCCTCAAACTTCGCGATCGTATCCTCTGCGATGTACTCGCCCCAGTTGTAGATGACGAGCTGCTGCTTCTTGGCGCAGCCGGCCGGCAGGAGCATTGCGCCTGCCATTACCGCAGCTGTTGCGGAAGCGAAAACTTTCCTTACGTTCTTTTTCATTTCTTTACTCTCCTTTATGCTCATTTGCTTATTTGTATATTTGCTCCGGGCCCGAAAACCCCTTGGCCCGGCAAACCTTCTTATTTACCCTTTTTGGCAGGCTTGGCTTTCTTGATCGAAGACATGTTCGACAGGACCATGAGGATCAGGACTGCGCCGAACATCAGTGTCGTCAGCGCATTCATCTTCGGGTTGACGCCGAGCTTTGCCATTGAGTAGATCATCATCGGCAGGGTCTGGATCGAGCTGTCGACGTTGAAGTTGCTTATAAGGTAGTCGTCGATCGAGAGCGTGAATGTCAGGAGCGCCGAAGAAAGGATTCCCGGCATGATCTCGGGAATTATGACCAGTCTCAGCGTCTGGAATCTTGTAGCACCAAGATCCATTGCCGCTTCGGTAAGACTCTTGTCGAGCTGCTTTATCTTCGGGCTTATCGATAAGATCGCGAAAGGCACGCAGAGTGCGATGTGCGACATGATCAGCGTGAACTCGCTCTTCTGTACTCCGAGGAACGAGAACAGGAGCATGAACGAGATACCCGTTACGAGGTCGGGCATTACGTTCGGTACATAAGTCATCGTCATGGCAAGATTCTGGAGTTTCTTGTTGAGATAAGCAAGACCCAGTGAACTGACTACGCCGAAGGCGGTCGATGCGACTGCTGCGATGGATGCTACCTTGAGCGTCTCGATGAGAGATTCGAGGATGCCGCTGCCGTCGGAGCCCTTGAACAGGCTCTTGTAGTTATCGAACGTGAATCCGCCCCAGATAAATGACTTCGGCAGATTATTAAACGAATAAACGATCAGCACTGCTATCGGAAGATAGATAAATACAAGAAGGAGCGCGAGGTAGATATCAGGAATGATCTTTTTAACGAATCTCATAATGCCATACCTCCTCCGGCTTCTTTATCCTGGCCGCGCAGGATGCCCATCGTGATGAGAACGAATATCAAAAGGAGCAGCGACAGCACGTTGCCCGCCTGGTTGTATGTGGTGCTCTCGTTCAGGATGAAGTTCTGGACGGTGTTGCCGATCGTTGTTTTCGAGCCCTCATTAAGGATATCGGGGATCATGTAGAACGTAAGCGAAGGCATGAATACCATCTGGATTCCGGAGATAACGCCCGGCAGAGACAGCGGGAATGTAACCTTGAAGAACGTCTGAACCCTGGTCGCGCCGAGGTCGAAAGCAGCTTCTGACAGGCTGTCGTCGAGCTTTACGAGGACAGAGTAGAGCGGCAGGATCATGAAAGGCAGGAAGTCGTTCGTCATAACGAGCTTGGTTATTATGTCTGCCAATACTTCATTCTTCAGGAACAGGATCGGAGCATCGATCGCGCCCCACTGCTGCAGAATGGTATTAAGAACGCCGGTCTCGCTGAAGAATGCGCGCCATGCGTATGTCCTGAGCATCGTGTTCATCCACATAGGCAGTACGAAGAGCATCAGGAGTCTGGAGCCGTTCTGTCTCTTGCTCTTTGACCTTCTTGCCAGGATATAGCTTGCGGGATAGCCGAGCAGAAGGCATCCGATCGTCGTCCACAAAGCATAATCAAGGCTTCTTAAAAAGATTGAGAAATATTCTTGGAGGACAACGTCAGCACCGTAGAATCTGGTCGTGACGGTCTTGTTCTGGAAAAGCACCTGGAAACCTGCCGTCGTGAACTCATATCCGCCGCCTGCAGCCTTCTTGAAGAAAGCGCGGAAGAGGATGAGGATAAGAGGCAGGATGGTAAATATAACGATCCATGCGAGATAAGGATAAGCGAAAAGCTTGTAATTCATCTTGAGGTTCAGAGCACCGTAAAGGCATGCGGCTGCACCGATAAAGAGTACGATCACCATGAGGTTACCGGCAAAGGACTGCGCGACATAAAGCCTTTGTGGAGTCAGGTTGTTTTCGTTGATCATCTCCTCGGAGACCATCTTTGACAGCGTGATGACGTGAGCGACAGCACGTGCTACCAGGAGCGCGAAAACGCTGAAGTAACCGATCTTTCTCTTCTTGCTGGAATTGTAGTAGAAGGGATAAGAGAGCGAGAGCGTCAGCGCGGCAACCGCAAGAACGATCGTGATGACGAATGCCCATGCAGCGAAGCTCTGGAAATTAAGATTGACCGATCCGCTCCTGATCCTGGTATAGACCTTAGGATTAAGGAGGAGCGTGAACAGTGAATATGTGCGGAAAGGCACATACTGTACGAATAACTCGAACATCGGGATAAAGATGCTGATGAACGAGTAAAGCGCCGCGAAGATCATGACGAACGCATGAACCGGCATTACTTTCAGTCTTGCCTTGAGTTCAGTCATTGATCCTTTGTCTCAACCTCCGCATCCTCATCTTTTTTAATATCTGCCTCTTCAACGACGTTCTCGCCGATGCTGTTGGCTTTGGTCTCCTTGGCTTCAGGACTCTCTTCAGCGACAGGATGCTTGAGACCGAAGCTGCCGAAATCAGGTGAGAGCTCAGACCTTCTCATGATCTGGATATCATCAGGATCCACATAAAGACCTACACGGCTGCCGACAGAAGACGGATCCACATTCTGGACGAGCCACTCGATACCGTCATCGGATCTTACGATCATCTCGTAGTGAACGCCCTTAAATACAAGGGATTCGACCGTTCCGTTGATCCTTCCCTCAGCCTCTTTGTCGACATAGAAGTCCTCGGGTCTGATAACGACGTCAACGAGGTTTGCGATGCCTTCCGTGAATTCAGGGAACAGCGGGTCGACGCATTCGAATGTGATTCCGCTCGAAAGGACGACTTCCCTGTCCTTCTTCATGGTGCCTGCAACGATATTGGATTCGCCGATAAAGTCGGCTACATAAGCATTCTTGGGTTCGTTATAGATATCGATAGGCGTGCCGATCTGCTGGATGACGCCGTCCTTCATGACGATGATCGTATCAGACATCGTCAGGGCCTCTTCCTGGTCGTGGGTAACGTAAACGAACGTAATGCCAAGTTCCCTCTGCATCTCCTTGAGCTCGATCTGCATCTCTTTTCTCATCTTGAGATCCAGAGCGCCCAAAGGCTCGTCGAGGAGAAGGATCCTCGGACGGTTAACGATAGCCCTTGCGATAGCTACTCTCTGCATCTGTCCGCCCGAGAGCTGGTCGATATATCTCTCGCCGTAATCGGCAAGACCTACTGTCTCCAGTGCCTTGTTGACTCTCTGCTCGATCTCTTTTTTATTGACCTTCTTGATCTTAAGACCGAATGCGACGTTATTGAAAACATTGAGGTGCGGGAAAAGCGCATATCTCTGGAATACGGTGTTAATGTTTCTCTTGTTCGCGGGAACGCTCTTTAAGTCCTTGCCCTCGAAATTAACGATGCCGGAATCTGCGGTCTCAAAGCCCGCAATGATACGGAGCGTCGTGGATTTGCCGCATCCGGAAGGTCCCAAAAGCGTTATGAATTCGTTGTTTCTGATGTAAAAGGTAATATCCTTAAGGACCTTTGTGCCGTCAAAACTCTTGCAAAGGTTCTTTATCTCAATGATGTGCTCGCTGCCTGTGCTGTCTTCTAAGATCTGGTTATACTGCATTTCTTCTTCCCCTCTCGAAAATCTTTTTTCGCCCTGATCAGAAACTCGGCGGCGAAGAGATCCAGATTACCTTCGCGCTCCGCGCCGTGTTATTCTCAAGGAAGTGAGGCTTGTCACAGGCCAGATAGAAACTCTCGCCCTTTTTCGCCTGAAATCTCTCATTATCTATAACAACTGTGATCGTGCCGTCTATTACATAGCCGAACTCTTCTCCTTCATGCGGATTGTCCGGATATGTCGAGCCGCCCGGTTCGACCGTCACAAGGATAGGTTCCATCTCATTCTTCTGGGCATTCGGGATGAGCCAGCAGATCTCGTTCTTAAGGTCCGGATCCTGCTTTACCGAGTAATCCTCTTTGCCGAAGACGACCCTGGCAACGGTCTCTTCCTTGAAAAAGTGAGCAAAATCCGTTCCGAGAGCGTTCAGGATATCTTCTAACGTGGCCATTGAGGGTGATGTCTTGTCGCTCTCCAGGAGCGAAATAAAACCCTTCGAGAGCTCGCATCTGTCACCCAGTTCCTCCTGGGTCAGACCCTTCTGTAATCTGAGATTTTTTATCTTTGATCCGATCTCCATAACTTTGCCCGTCCTAAACTTCGAGTTTACTAACACTAAACCGACAACGTGCGCAATTATACACTCTGGTAAACCCGTTGTAAAGTATTTCTAAACAAAAAACGGTATTTTATGTTTCTTCCCCAAAATCAATTGTTCAGGCTTGCTCATCTGCACAAATTTGTCCTCAAAATCGGTCCTGATATGAGTCAAAATGTCTTGAAAAAAACTTGTGGCAACGTATAATAAATAAAGTAATGAGAATTAACAATATTTTTACAAAATCTTGACATTCAGGGGGCAAAGGGATGGCAAACATTTTGGGTAATGTTTTTAAAGGAAAAGACAGCTTCAACGGAGGCCTTGCAACACAGGGCATCGGCCAGTCTTCCGTTACGCCGGACGTAAGAGCAGCGAATCCGAATATCGCTAATCTTCAGACATCGGGACGTCCGGGCGCTACCGGCAGCACCACTCACACATCTAATTCTGCTGCCGCTCAGCTCGCAAGAGAGCGTGCTGAAGCAGCAAAAGCGCAGATCGAGATGCGTAAAGCTGCTGAGGCAAGACGTAAGGAAGAGCAAAAGGGCTTAGATTCTTCTAAGACCGATATTACTCCCGTCGGATTAAAGCCGCCGATCAAGCGTCCGAAGTCCGCATCTATCAATCATGCACAGTATGTTGCCGAACAGCAGCAACAGCTTCAGAAAGAAGCAGAAACGGTAGCCGAGACCGGCAAGCCTGTTGCAGAGCGCGCAGAGCGCCCTGTACCTCAGCCGTCGAGAAGTGCCGCGCAGTCAGCATTGGCTCTTGCACAGTCTGTTGCTCTTAGAGCACAGAACGAAGAGCGCCGCGCCAGTCAGAAGGCTAAGGCTGCTGCAGCTAAGGTCGTTGAGTGCAGAAGTGCAGTAACCGCTGCCGAGGAAGCTCTCAGCGCAGCCAAGAAGGCTGAAGAATCGACTATAGCCAAGGAGCAGGTCGCCAAGGCTGCTACACTTGAAGCAGTCAAGCGTGCCGAAGAAGCACGTAACGCAGCTAATAAGGCTGAGGAAGCAGCTAAGATCGCTATCGCAAAGGCAGAAGAAGAAGAGAAGGCAGCTGCTGCCCTCACAGCAGAGGAAGCAAAGATCACAGAGCGCAGAAAAGCAGACGAGAGAGCTAGAGTCGAGGCCGAGAAGGTCGAGATGGAAACCAAGGCTGCCGTTATCACGGCTACCCAGGAAGAAGAAGCTGCATCTGCCGAATATGAAGCAGCCAAGCTCGCTCTTTCCAAGGCACAGGGCGATCTTGATTCCGCTAACCAGATGAAGGCAGAAGAAGATGCTCGTATCGCTGCTGAGAAGGCCGAGAAGGAAGCCCGCCTCGCCGCAGAGAAGGCTATCGAAGAAGCACGTATTGCTGCAGCTAAGGCTGAAGAAGCCAGACAGGCTGCACTCCTCGCAGAGCAGAAGGCTAAGGCCGCAGCTGCAAAGGCTGAGGAAGAAGCTCGTATCGCTGCTGCTAAAGCTGAGGAGATCGCTAAGCTCAGAGCAGCCGCAGGCATCGCTGATCCCGAGCCGGCTAAGCCCGCGCTTGAACTGGATCTTGATCCCACACCTGCTGTTGAAGCAGCTCCTATGAGACCTGCTGCAGGCAGACCCGGATCAGAAGCTGCAGCTACGAGACCCGCAGCAAAGCCCGCTGTCTGATAAACTTTTGAACTGAAAGCTAAAAGGCTGTCTCAGAGTGAGACAGCCTTTTTTGTGACTTTAATGTCAGCTCACCATATGTGAGATCTGCTACATCAGCCGCGTTCGTCCAACACTTTCTGGACCCTGTCCTGAGCGATCTTTAATACGTCATCCAGGCTCTTCTGCCCTGCGAAGTAAGGCTGCATCTCCTCAACAAGGATCAGGTTGATCGCAGCATCCTCCGAGTCCATGGCAGTACATGCCGAAATGATATTTTCGAGATCATCGAGCTGGCCTTCGTTGAACTTGAGCTGGTTCCTCGGCGGGATCCTGTTGCCGTATTGGTCATAGCGGTCGATCATGACTCCGCCCTGCTCATTGTAGTAACCGATCGCCATCTCTCCTGCTTTTCTGAAGGCTTCCCTGTTAAGGACTAAGTATCCTCCTTTAACCGCGAGATCTTCCTGGACGCTGTCTGACATGAGCAGCTTAATGAATTCACCGCATGCATCAACATTTACAGCCTGTGCAGAGACTGCTACCGAATTATAGTGGCCTGCCGAAGGTCCGTGTCCGTCCGCAGAAGGAAGTCCCAGTATGGCAGAGGATCCGTTCAGTTCTTCCAGGCCTCTGAAAAAGTCAAAATAGCTGCTGCAGTTCGTATACATGGCAAGTCCGTTGTCACTGGCGGTATAGCCGTAAATGGCAAGTGAGCTGTAGCCTGAACCGTCCATGTCCTCTTCGTCCCAGGATACGCTCTTTTCCTGGACATTGTCCTTAACGTATTCCGCAAGCGCGGTAAGTGACGGATCCGAGAAATCTGCTTTGCCGTTTACGATATACTTGTCGCTCATGTTGTTAAAGAGCTTGGCAAAATACATAGCCTGGCCATAGCTGATGACATCTTTTCCGTTCAGGGTTTCTTTCAGGAACTTAACATACTCATCCGTCGTAAATCCGACACCGGAGCTTCCTGCGTATTTGGGATCAGTCTGAATCCCCTCGATCCTGAAGCTTACCGGCAGATTATAGAGTTTTCCGTCAACCTTGGCGGCATCTAATATGTTGGTGAAGTATTTGTCGGGATCAAGGCTGCCAATATAAGGTGTCAGGTCCGCGAGACAATCCTTATTATTCAGCTGGCCGAAAGAGCTTACGTCCATCAGGATATCAGGACCTTCGCCGTTAATGATGTCCATGGCGAGCTTGTTGCTCAATGCGGCATTGTAATTAAGTGACTGTGTCTCCATGTCATCATCGCTGTTCATCTCGTCATAATCGAAAGTAAACGCGTTCCTGTAGCGGTCTGCAACTTCGATAAAGTAATCTGCGTTCGTCTCATTGAATTTCAGTACAGCATCAGCAATACTGTCATCCGTATATCCGTACGAGGAATACATCTCGATGATCGTCTTGCCCGCATTGGGATTCTTTGCGGCTTTGTTAAATTCGATCAAGGTAAAATCGGTATCATTATAATCCGACATCTGTGTGAAAGGATTCATCTTGTAGATCCCTCCGCAAAGAAGGAATGAATCCTCCGATATCTCGGCGATCTGAAGATTTGTCAAAGTATTTCTGTTTATTCCGCACCAGCTGTAATTGAATATCTCTTCATCGGTCTTCTTTTTCACGTCGATCTTTGAGATCCCGGCAGGCGTCGTATAGTAAACATAGCCGTCTGTGCCGTTAAACGTGGAAAATAAAACGTTAAGATCGAGCCATTCGTATTCCTTGCTGTCAGTTTCTGTAAGTTTGCCTGTCTTGAGATCCAGTTCGTAATACTTGTTGCCTGAATCCGTATAGGCAATGACCAGTGCCTTCGACTCTTCAAGAGGAATGACGGCAGATACTTCATAAACACTCTTGCGGTCATCTTTGATCTCAACCTTCGTCTTGCTGCCGTCAGGTCCGTAAATGATCAGGTTGAAAGATGTGATCTCGGAATTCCAAACGCCTTCCGAATCTACCGTATAGTCGCCGACTCTGAAAGACCTCTGATAAACGCCTTCATTCTCAGAATCACGTGTCTCGAGGACATTTCCGGACTTGGGATCGATATCCATTTCCTTAAAGGTCATTTCCCATGTCTGTTCATTATATGAACTGTAGATAACTGTGACCTTGCCGTTCGTATATCGAGCATTATCGACATAATCTTCGGAACCGAGCATATCGCTCATATCTATATTCTTTATTGTCTTTTTTGTGGCCCTGTCTATTATTGATAAGACGGATATCTCATAATCGCTGTAATTATATGTTGTCCAGTCGATATTGTCGGGAATCTTATAATTCCCGTAAGTTAGAAGGATTATGTTATCCTCATCAGAACCGACAAAACTGGAAAAGGCATACTCGACTTCCCTTTCCTTATCAAGGCCCTGATCCAGATCATAGACCTGCGAGTCATACCAGGCCGTGTCTTCCGAGATCTTCTTTCCGCTCCTGCTTCCGCTGCCGCTTTTCTTTTTTGAGCTGCACGATGCGACGGACATCAGCATGGAAAATGCCAGCAAAGCCGTCACTGCTTTGGTAAATATTCTTTTCATACGTCTATCTCCTATTCTCCCCGAATAATGGTATGCCTTAATTGTAAGGGTACGAATCATCAAATCAGCATCAAATAAATGTCAAATATTTTAGAGTTGAGGTAAATATAGTGAAGCTTGAAGATCTTTGTATCTCAAATTCCGGAAAAAGTGATTTTGAGATATCACTGCCGGCATCACCGATGTCTCAAATTCCCGGTTTTTCAGCAAATATTCAAAAAAGCCGGTTTTCGTGTCTCAAATATCAAAAAATGGAAATTTAAGATAACACACCGATGTCTCAAATTCCGGTTTTTAGACTTTTGAGACATCAATACAAATTAAAAAGGATACTCCATAAACAACTAAAGAGGCCGCCTGTTAAGACGACCTCTTCTGTTGTTATGTGATCGATCGGGAAATTATCCTCTCTCGTCAATGACCTTCTGGACTCTGTCCTGGGCGATCCTGACAACATCATCAAGGCTCTTCTGGCCGATGAAGTAAGGCTGCATCTCTTCGACGAGGATGAGATTTATCGAAGCGTCGGGAGAGCTTAATCCTGAGCAGCTTTCGATGATCTTCTCCATGTCATCGATGTTCTTCTCGGAGAACTTGAGACGGTTCTCTACGGGCATACCCGTATTATAGTCGTAACCGAACATGCCTTCTCCGCCTTCGCCGTTGTAGTACTCAACTGCTTCCGCACCGCCTGCCCTGAAGGCATCTCTCAGCAGTACCAGGTTATCGTTTTCAGCCATGCTTTTCTGGATATCATCCGACAAAAGAAGCTTTACGAACTCTCCGCAGGCATCGACATTCTGTGCCTGAGCCGAAACTGCGATCGAGATATAAGGTGATATCTGGGGACCGCGTCCATCAGTGGAAGGGATTCCGAGGATCGCCGTAGCGCCGTTTGTCTGGGCCATCTGCATAAAGTAGCCGCCAATACCGTAAGTAGTCGTGAAGACAGCTGTTTCATTGGAATATCCGATATCGCCCTTGACCGGCGCACCTACAGCCATAGAAGTATCAATATAATAGTCATCTGTAGCAGGATACATTTCGTCCCATGACTTGCTGGATTCCTGAACGTTATTCTTTACGTATTCCGCAAGCTGTGCGAATTCAGGACCTGTAAAATCAGCCTTGCCATCCTTAATGAACTTTTCGCTCATGGCATTAAAGAGCTTGGTGAAATAAAGTGCCTGCCCCATGGGTATTACGTCTGTTCCGTTCAGGGTCTCATTCAGGAACTTCTCATATTCTTCCGTTGTAAAACCGACACCTGAAGCGCCTGCATACTTGGGATCTGTCTGGATGCCTTCGATCATGAAGCATAAAGGAAGCTGGTAGAGCTTGCCGTCAACCATTGATGCATCCACTACATTCGTAAAGTACTTTGAAGGATCGAGCTTTCCGATATAAGGTGTAAGGTCTGCAAGGTAATTCGTGTTGTTCAGCTGGCCGAGCTCACTTGTGTTCAGGAGCAGATCCGGACCTTCGCCGTTTAAGATGTCCATGGCAAGAGCATTACTCATCTCGGCATTGGACTTGAGATTGGCATTCTGCCATTCGTCTTCACTGTTGATGTTGTTGTAGTCTATATCATCAAGGTTTGAATAGCGGTCAGTGACTTCGATGAAATAGTCTTTGCTCGACTCGTTATATTTGATGATGGCATCACCGATATTGTCTTCGACATAGCCGTAAGAGCTGTACATCTCGAGAATGGTCTTTCCTGCGTGAGGATTTTTGGCTGCCTTGGTAAACTCGACTACTACAAAGCTGCTGTTGCTGGAATAAGAATAAGGGCTGCTCTCATATTTCTCGCCTGCAAGAACGAAACCGTCATCAGAGCACTCAACAATTGAAAGATAATTGAGAAGGCTTCTGTTTACTCCGCACCAGCTGTAGTTAAACATCTCCTCAGTGGACTTTTTCTTGATGTCGATCTTGGAGATTCCCGTAGGTGTCGAATAATAAACGATTCCCTCAGGACTTGTGTATGACGAATAGATGCTGTCCAGATCGAGCCAGCTGTATTCCTTCTCGTCTGCAGGCTTGATCGTTCCATTTTTAATATCCAGTTCGTAATATCTGTAGTCTCTATCCGTGCTTGCGGGTATGAGTGCCATGTCGTCACCGAAGGGCAGGATTACGGGGATATCATAGATATTGACTCCGGCTTCCTTAAGCTCGATCGAATTCTTGCTTCCGTCAGGTGAAGTTACATAAATGATGTAATAAGCGTTGTCGTTGTTATCCCAGTTTATCGAGGTCTCGACCTTGGTATCTTTAATATAGAATGTGTGCTCGATCCAGCTGCCGTCATTATTGTTTTCAATATCGCGCTTTTCGAGTACGCTTCCGGATAACGGATCAATATCTGTCTCGACGGTCGTCACATTGTAAGTAAGATCATCATATGTTGATATCCTTACAGTAGCTTTTCCGTTCGCATAAGATACGTTCTCGACATAACCGTTCTTCGGAATATCCTTTGACAGATCGATGGTGTTAACGATCTGCTTTGTATTCCTGTCCATTACTCCGAGAATGCTGATCGAATAATCGTTGTAATTGAAGTTATCCCAGTCGATGTCATTGCCGTTGGGCATCTTATAGTATCCGTTCAGGTATGCAACGATGTACTTATCATCTACACCTGCAAGGCTCGGATATGTGTACTCCACAGGCTTGCTGTCATCATAAGGAATCTTCACGTCGATGACGTCGCCGTCGAACCACGGAGTATCGGCAGAGATCTTTTCTCCGCTTCTGGTCTCTTCCCGGCTTTTGTTTCCGGAGCTGTTACTGTTGCTCCTGCCTGACTTTCCCTGCTTGCTGCATGCGGCAAATGATAATGCCATCGAAGCTGCAAGAAGAGTCGATGTTATCTTTAAAACTGTTTTTTTCATTTCTATTCTCCTTTTATCCCCCTGTTACAGGTTTAAAGTCAGTATGATTGTAATTTCGGGAAATATCCAATCTGCATCAAAAATGTGGCAAATATTAGGTGACCGCATTTCAAACGCGTTACACAGACCAAACGCTTCCCCCATAAATCAGCACCACCCGTCGAACGGGTGGTTTGCACTGAGGCTATAAGCCTCTGTTACCGGCCAGCGCCTAAAGACGCTGTCTTTCACATTCTGTTCAAGCCTTATTGCCTTTGACTCGTAGCCGCCCATGAATGGGCGTTCGTATTACTGGCTACCCTTAAAAGGGTCTTCGTACTCTTTTACACTCAGCTTATCCATT
>JAZSFQ010000043.1:0-6264 GCA_045532275.1 Saccharofermentans sp.
CTGTTGGTCAGGCAGTTAAGGAAGCCGACCTCGTCTGCCTCCTCGAAGCAATGAAGATGGAGAACGAGATCTACGCACCTTGTGCAGGTTCTATCGATCAGGTCCTCGTAACAAAGGGCCAGTCGGTAGACACCGGCACACCCTTGGTATCTATTTCTTAATCAGGGGGTAGCAGGGTAATGTTAGAAGTATTAAAAAATCTGTGGGAGACATCAGGAATTGCTACCATGACATGGCAGCAGGGCGTCATGATCTGCGTCTCTTTCCTCCTGCTGTATCTCGCAATCAAAAAGCAGTTTGAGCCTTTGCTCTTACTTCCTATCGCATTCGGTATGCTCCTTACCAATCTCCCCTGGCCCGGCGGCGGAATCTTCCACCCCGAATGGTTCGAGGGCGATATAAACTGGGCTGCTCTGGGCGGTGCTTATCACGATGCTGCCGGCAACCACATCGATCCGGGTCTATTCGACTTCCTGTACATCGGCGTTAAGATGGATATCTTCCCCTGCCTTATCTTCATGGCAGTAGGCGCTATGACAGACTTCGGACCCCTGATCTCAAGACCTTCGTCCTTCTTCATGGGCGCAGGTGCCCAGTTCGGTATCTCTTTTGCTTTCGTTGTTGCATGCCTCCTCGGATTCGATCCTCAGGGCGCAGCTTCCATCGGAATCATCGGCGGTGCTGACGGCCCGACGGCTATCTATCTCACATCAAAGCTCGCCCCCGAACTTTTGGGCGCTATCGCCATCGCAGCATATTCTTACATGGCGCTGATCCCTATGATCCAGCCGCCGGTAATGAAGCTTCTCACAACGAAGAAGGCCCGTCAGGTAAAGATGGAGCAGGCAAGACCCGTATCCAAGACAGAGAAGATCTGCTTCCCTATCATCGTTACGGTCGTCTGTGTTCTCATCCTTCCTTCAGTTGCACCTCTCCTGGGCTGCCTCATGCTCGGTAACCTTTTCAGAGAATCCGGCGTTACAGACCGTCTTTCCGACACAGCCCAGAACGCTATGTGCAACATCGTAACGATCATGCTCGGAACCTCAGTCGGCGCTACGGCAGTCGGCGCAAGATTCCTGAAGCTCGAGACACTCATGATCATCGGTATCGGTCTCGCAGCATTCATCTTCGCTACAGTCGGCGGTCTCATCATCGGCGACATCATGTATGTCCTTTCAAAGGGCAAGATCAATCCGCTCATCGGCGCAGCAGGCGTTTCCGCCGTTCCTATGGCAGCACGTGTTGCTTCCAAGGTCGGCCAGAAGGAGAACCCTTCCAACTTCCTGCTCATGCATGCCATGGGTCCTAACGTTGCAGGCGTTATCGGTTCTGCAGTCGCTGCAGGCATCCTGCTCACACTCTTCGGTTAATAAGAGTTGTAATTAAATAACCTATAAAAGAGGCTGTCTCATGTGAGGCAGCCTCTTTTGGTTTTCGGAGTAATGGTGGAAATCTTAAGCGCTGTAGCATAGAATCAGATTGTATGAGGAAAAAAGGAATTACAGTTCTGATCATTACGGTGATCTGTATTTTCGCCGCAGGAGCAGGCCTGCTGCCGCTTTTCGGCGGGAACCTTTACGAAGATATTCAGGCTAAAAACCTCAAGGTCAATATTGAATACTTGTCGGTCCATATGAGCGGCGGCTATACAGGGCGAACAAGCAAAACGATCGAGGTGTTCAGCGAAGGAGATAATTACTATCTCGTAAGCACCGACGACGATAGCGTAAAACACGAACTGACCAGACTCGAATACCTTCTGTGCACGGATATAGATTTCGACATGCTTCGTGATCAGGATGACATTATGGGCGAAGATATCATATACGAATCCGTCGAATACAGACCGGTTGGAGGCGATACCGTCTCCCTTCCCCCAAAGAGTTACAGATATTTTCCCGGCATGATCTATTTTTTCAACCGTGTCCTTGCTACCCCTGATTACGAACTCACCCGCGCAGACGAGATTGCCATCGAACTCGGCAAATACAGTTATCTGCACGGTTCGCCTGATATCAGGTATATAAGTTGCCAGAGCCTCGGTTACGATGGCAACGGTACTTACATCGATATCTACTACGGAACCGGCGACGCCGGGAAACGTTATGAATTCTGGCAGCAATGCAAAGATTCCATCGACAACGACGCCGGCATTATAGCAGACAGACTTGCCAAAAACAGTGTTGACCGTGAGAAACTGGACAAACTCCTGGAAGAATATAATAAACTCCCGTCCGCTTCAGATCCTCTTTACTACCGTGTCCAGGCGAACAGTAAGATCGTTCTGGTCGCCATGGTAGATACCGAAAGCCACACCTATTTCTGCACATACGCCGATAAAGCGCGCGAGCGTGACATCCTCCGCATCATGAGCGGCAAAGAGACCGGCCGGACCAGAACCATTATTGCAATTGTCATTGAGACCGTGGTATTCGCAGGTGCGATTGGAACGGTTGTAGTGATAGTGAAGAAGAAAGGCTGACATAGACAGCCCGACAACTATCTCACAACAAAGATATGTGTCAAATCAAGATTGCTTGATGCACTTTTATTCATTAGATATAATAATTTTCATATACTATAATTTAATAACTCGGGACCATCATGGACAAAACTATTTCCGGAAGATTAGGTGTCTTTTCTAAAAGAAACACCTGGAGAATCATCTTTGGTGTTCTGCTGATATTCCTTGTTTTCTGTACTGTAAGCCCAATATTGGAAAACGATACTTTCTATATCATTAAGATCGGAGAACAGTTCCTAGACAACGGCTTTGACTTTCAAGACCATTGGGCGTGGTCGGCTGACATTGAGATTAATTATCCACACTTTATCTTAAACGTTGCTCTAGCTGTACTTTATAGAGCCTTCGGTCTGACGGGCGTTTATGCTTTCGTGTTGGTAATGAGTTATTTATTGGCATTGAGCCTTTATTATGTGATGGAAAAAATCCATGACATGGCAGCAGGTGAATCAAATAGCAGGCTGTATCCTTTGGTCGGTATATTTGTTTCCATTCTGATATTAAATACTTATCCGGTATTTGCAGTAGCCAGATCACAGCTTCTTACTTTTCTTTTATGGTTATGGGAAATGTGGTTTATACTCCGCTTCATCAATACGGGCTTAAAAAGATATGGCGTAGGAATTATCGTTCTTATATATCTATGTTCTCTGATACATGCCACTGCGTGGTATTTCTCTTTTATATTGTTTATTCCGTTCTTCGCAACAATCTATATAACCAAGTTAAAAAAGCATCTCTTTTCCAAAGGCATCAATTTTGGGGATGTATTGTCTTTGAACAAACTAATCCTTTCAAGCGATACCGAGTGCCGGAATTCAAAAAAACTGTGGATTGTTCTCCTTTTCTCATATGCTACAGGACTTCTTACTCCATCAAGGATCTGCTTTACATCCGTATTCAGGATCAACAGCGGCAATCCGGTCAAATATATCGGAGAATTTGAACCTTTAACCTGGTCCGATGCCAAATACGTTTTCATCGGAGTTGTTTTGCTGGTAATTTTATTGGCTTTCTTCAAAACAAAATGCCGCTTGGATCTTTTGTTTCTGTTTGGTGGCTTATTTGTGATGTCATTAACCGCTTTCCGCCACGTGGGTCTGTTGGTTTTCGTTGGAAGTTTTGCATTCTTTTATGTTGTTTTCAGCGCGTTTAGTTTAGTTCATCTATACAAGATAAGGGAAACTATCAAGAATGTTGTTATCCCTCTTCTTGCGGTACTTCTTCTCTCAGTTTGGGGTATTTCGAACAATCGATTTAATAACTTTACCTTTTTAAGTCCCACTTGGAGCTCTGAAGGGGCTGTTGACTACATCGAAGAAAACTATGACAAACAGAGCTTAAAACTTTTTAATGACTACTCTTTTGGCGCATACATGATATTTAGAGATGTTCCCGTTTTTATTGATTCTAGGGTAAACGAATACACTAAACAATTTGATCCAAATCTTGAAAGAGATGTTTTCGATGACTATACTGCCATTCATAGAATGCAAAATAATTGGCACGAAGTCATTGAGTATTATGATTTTGACGGCTACTATATCCCTGCAGACGGACCGCTATATCAATATATGTTAACTAACCCTGACGTTGAACTTGTTTGGGAAAACCCTTACGTCGCAATTTTCATGACTATAAGAGAATAGCAAAAGCCCCTCCGGAGGACGTATCCTCCGAAGGGGCGGTTCCGTTATTCAGTTTTGCGAGCGATCACAGCCTGCGGATCAAGCTTCTGTCGTCGGCGCGGTGGGTGCTTCAGGTGCAGCGGGAGCAGCCGGAGCGACCGGTGCTGCGGGTGCTGCAGGAGCAGGAGCGCCGCTTACTGTCTTGTCTAAGTCGCCTGCGGTAACGTTAACTGTCTGAACGTTCTCGAGGCCGGATACTGTGATGTTCTTGTTGACCTTAGCATCATAGGTGTTAGCCTTCATGATCTCTCTGATGTCGATTCCTGTCGTTTCCTTAACGGACTCGATCGTCTGGGCAAGTACCGAGGGAACATAGGATCCCATTGAGCTTACGCCTGTACCATCGTTGCCGGAGCCTGAATCGATGATCGTGACCTTGTCGATAGAAGCGAGAGGCTTTGCGATCTCAGCAGCCATTTCAGGAAGAGCTTTAACGATCATTTCCATCATAGCTGCCTGGCCGTACTTCTTCATGGCTTCAGCCTTCTTCTCGAGAGCTTCTGCCTCAGCCTTACCCTTTGCGGCTATAGCTGCAGCTTCAGCTTCACCGACCTTGCGGATACCTTCAGCTTCCTGAGCCTTTGCGAAGAGGTCTGCCTCAGCCTGTACTTTGCGGGCTTCGGCCTGCTTCTCGAGTTCGAACTTCTCAGCTTCTGCGTTTCTCTGTCTCTCATAAAGAGCGGCATCTGCAGCCTGCTGCTTTGCGAACTTCTCTGCTTCTGCCTTCTTCTTGACTTCAGCATCGAGAGCCTGCTCTTTAACTTCAGCTTCCTTTCTCTTGAGGTCAACTTCCTTCTCCTGACGTGCAATGTCAGCGTTGGTCTTTGTGACCTCGATCGTCTTACGCTGAGCTTCCTTCTGGATCTCATATGCTGCGTCTGCTTCAGCCTTCTTGGTGTCCTCAACTGTCTTGAGCTCGGCCTTTCTGATAGAGAGTTCATTCTGCTTTACGGCAATCTCTGTATCAGCTGCTACCTTAGCATCGTTTGCTTCCTTCTGAGCCTGAGCCTGGGCAATTGCGACGTCTCTGTCTGCCTGAGCCTTTGCGATCGAAGCATCCTTCTGGATCTTGGCCATGTTGTCCTGACCGAGAGCATTGATGAGATCTTTCTCATCTGTTACGTGCTGAACGTTGCAGGAGATGATCTCGATACCGAGGCGCTTCATGTCTTCCTGAGCCTTCTGCTGTACCTCGTCACCGAACTTCTTTCTGTCGTTGCAGAGGTCCTTCAGTGTGATCGTACCGATGATCTCTCTCATGTTACCCTGAAGGGAATCTACGAGGGAATCAGCGATCTGCTGCTCTTTCATATTGAGGAAGTTCTTCATGGCAAGCTTAACGCCTTCACCTTCACTCATTACTCTTACCTTTGCGACAGCGTCGATGTTTACACCGATGAAGTCTGCTGTAGGTACGTAACCGTCTGTCTTGATGTCGATCGAGATCTGCTTGATGAGGAGCTCGTCCTTTCTCTCGAAGAAGGGCATCTTGAGGCCAGCTCTACCGATCAGGATCTTAGGGTTCTTGCGAAGACCTGAGATGATGTATGCTTTGTCCGGCGGTGCCTTTACATAGCTGCAGATCACGATGATGATTACGACTAAAGCTATGATTACTAACGGAACGATCCATCCGATATTATCAATTATGAATGTTGGCATTTCCTTTTCCTCCTATTTCCTTTAAAAAACCCCGCGCCGCTTTACTTTGCGGTTGGGGGCGCCAAAGTTTTACTAAAAATATTTTACATTACGGGTACCCCCGGTCAAGAAAAATCGTATCCGCGTCAATCCGATTTGTATATTTGAATAATTCGGAATATCCCCGGTTGTGCGGGTTTAATATTTTTCCACAATTCCGGACCGTCAAGGGCGCGAAAAGAGCCTTTTCCTCGGGCTTACAGAAATAATCAGCACCACCCGTCGAACGGGTGGTTTGCACTGAGGCTATAAGCCTCTGTTACCGGCCAGCGCCTAAAGACGCTGGCTTTCACATTCTGTTCAAGCCTTATTGCCTTTGACTCGTAGCCGCCCATGAATGGGCGTTCG
>JAZSFQ010000012.1:0-7835 GCA_045532275.1 Saccharofermentans sp.
AACACGCATCTGTACACGGAGCTTAGCGTCCAAGTTGGAGAGAGGCTCGTCCATGAGGAAGACCTTAGGGTCACGTACGATAGCACGGCCGAGAGCAACTCTCTGACGCTGACCACCGGAGAGAGCCTTAGGCTTTCTGTCTAAGAGGTGCTCGATCTCGAGGATCTTAGCTGCTTCCTGAACACGACGGTTGATCTCGTCCTTAGGCATCTTTCTGAGCTTAAGTGCGAATGCCATGTTGTCACGAACGGACATATGAGGATACAAAGCGTAGTTCTGGAAAACCATCGCGATGTCTCTGTCCTTAGGAAGTACGTCGTTTACGCAACGATCGTCAATGTAAATCTCACCTTCTGAAATATCTTCGAGACCAGCGAGCATACGGAGAGTTGTTGACTTACCGCATCCTGAAGGTCCTACGAGGATAACGAATTCCTTATCTGCTACATCAAGATTGAAATCTGAAACTGCAACTACGCCGCCCTCATACTTTTTGTAAACGTGCTGGAAAGATAAACTTGCCATATCTAAATAACCTCCAAAAATTGTGCCCACCCGAAAAGAGGGCTTGATAACTATGAGAATAGTAACAAAACGAAATTTTCTTTACTATATGACACATTTCCCAAAAATAGTTTAGGTAATTTGGCATAGTAATTTTCGTTGCTTGGTAAATATATCAAATACCTCAGAAGTATTTTGTGTGTGTTGTACAAGAAAAAGCGGTAAAAGCAGTATTTTAAGGCCTTTTTCGGGTTTCAGGGAATTGTGCAATATATCTCCGGGCCCCCGGAAAACCTAATAATAAAATTACTTTTTGATTACTTAACCAGCCTGCAGACGGCCAGAAACGTTTCATTAAGGTATTATGCGGAAAAGATTCGCTGCTTATATTTATGAATATATTTATGCATAAATTTGTTGACTTTTGAATATTTATGCATTATATTGCATAAATCAAACATCAAGGTGGGAATTATCCGCCTTAACCGGAGGCATAATAAATGGCTATTGAAGAATCTGTAAAGTATGTATCTATCATAGGATCTACAGGATATGTGGGCGCAGAACTCGTACGCGGGTTTGCAGGCCACCCCTTCTTCAGATTCCGCCATCTTACGAGCCAGACTTTTGCAGGCAAACCCTATTCGGATATCTATCCGGAGTTCAGGGGTATTGTTGATAATCTCTGTGAAGATCTTCCTTATGCGGAAGTAGCCAAAGATTCAGATCTCGTTATCACGGCTCTTCCCCACGGCGTATCCGCCAAGATCGTACCCGAACTTCTTGCGGAAGGCGTAAAGGTCATAGACCACAGCGGAGACTTCAGATATAAGGATCTCGCTACATATGAGAATTCCTATAAGCTCACACACCCCAATCCGGACCTTCTGAAGGATGCCGTATACGGACTTCCCGAGTTCTACAGGGAGCAGCTCAAGACAGCCAAACTCGTTGCAAATCCCGGATGCTATCCTACATGCTCGCTGATCGCCCTGGCGCCTTTTCTCAAGGCTCATCTCATCGAAGAAGATTCGATAATCATCGATGCGACATCTGGAGTCAGCGGCGCCGGAAGAAAAGCAGATCTTGCTTATGCATTCTGTGAGCTTGATGAATCCTTCAAGCCTTACGGCGCAGTAGGCCACCGTCACACAACGGAAATCTCTGAGCAGTGTTCTTTCCTCGCAGGGAAGGATTCCGGAGACATCAAGGTCACATTCACTCCCCACCTTGCCCCGTTCAAGCGTGGAATGCTCGCAAGCATCTATGCCAAGCCATCAAAAGATTTCACCGATGTTTCATCCGAGAAGATCAACGCTTTATATAAGGATTTTTATAAAGAGGAGACATTCGTAAGAGTTCTTTCCGGAAAGGCCCTGCCTGATATAAAAGCAGTAGCATGTTCGAATTATATAGACGTAAACGGAGTCTTCGATCCGGACACGGGAGTGATCAAGCTCTTCACAGCCCAGGACAATCTCGGCAAGGGCGCAGCGCTTCAGGCAATCCAGGCAGCAAATGTAATGTTCGGTTTCGATGAGACTTCCGGACTTAAGAATATAGTAAGAGGTATCTGATCATGGCAGGAAATAAAGAAAAACCCGTTATCACGGGCGACATGAAAAACAACGTAGACAGGGCATCGATCCTTATAGAGTCTCTCCCCTACATCAGGAAAATGAGAGGCCAGACCTTCGTTATCAAGTACGGTGGAAATGCCATGATCAACGAAGATCTCAAGCAGTCAGTCATGGACGATATCACGCTTCTTAAGTATATTGGCATCAATCCCGTAATCGTTCACGGCGGCGGCCCCGACATCAGCGACATGCTGAAAAAGGTCAATAAGGAATCTCATTTCGTTAACGGCCTCAGATATACAGACGATGAGACAATGGGTTATGCCCAGATGGTCCTGATCGGTAAAACAAATAAAGATATTGTTTCCACCCTCTGCGGAAAAGGGGCAAAGGCGATCGGTATTTCCGGTATTGACGGAAATCTTATCGAAGCCGAAAAGCTGACCGAAGATGCTGAAGGCAACCCTATCGATATCGGTTATGTAGGCAAGATAAAGAAGATCAACACCAAGGTTATCTCCATGCTTGCCAACGACGAGTATATCCCCGTTATCGCACCTATCGGCGTCGGCAAAAACGGCGAAAGCTATAACATCAATGCGGATACGGTAGCCGCGGAAGTTGCTGTTGCTTTGGGCGCATCCAAGCTCATAACCCTGACCGATGTCGGCGGTGTAATGAGAAAACTCGAAGATGGATCAGACTATATCATCCCCGTATTAGACGAGAATGACATTAACGATCTCGTTAACGAAGGAATAATCAGCGGAGGAATGATCCCCAAGATCGAAGGATGTCTTGATACGGTATTGCGAGGCGTCGACAGAGCTCACATAATAGATGGCAGGATACCTCATTCGATCATTCTCGAGACATTTACCAAAAACGGTATCGGAACAATGATAGTAAAGGAGAAGAAAGAACATTATGAGTATAGAAAATGATCTCTCCCTGATTCAGGATTACGATAAGAATTATTGCCTTCAGGTATTCAATCTTTTACCTGTAGCCTTTGTTAAAGGACGCGGCTGCTATCTGTATGATACCGAAGGAAGAAAATATCTTGATATGATCGGCGGCATCGCAGTCAACAGTCTGGGCTATAACCACCCCAAACTCACTTCCGCCGTCTGCTCACAGGCAAAGAATCTCATTCATGCCTGCAACTACTATTACATTCCGCAGAAGGCCGAACTGGCATACAGACTCTGCCGCGCAAGCTTTGCGGACAAGGTATTCTTCTGCAATTCAGGTGCAGAGGCTAACGAGGCTGCAATAAAGCTCGCAAGAGGATATTTCTATTATAAAGATATAAAGAAATACGAGATCATAACGGCTGACATGAGTTTCCACGGAAGGACCATGGGAACGATCGCAGCCACCGGACAGGAGAAATTCTCCGTTCCTTTCGAACCCGGAGTTCCCGGCTTTATCCACGTTCCTTTTAACGATATCGATGCGATGATCAAAGCCGTAAATCCACGCACCGCTGCTATAATGCTCGAACTCATCCAGGGCGAGAGCGGAGTACATCCCGCCGACCTGGAAT
This sequence comes from Saccharofermentans sp., assembly GCA_045532275.1. Classification (GTDB taxonomy): domain Bacteria; phylum Bacillota; class Clostridia; order Saccharofermentanales; family Saccharofermentanaceae; genus Saccharofermentans. The sequence goes on from JAZSFQ010000012.1 coordinate 3,634, forward strand.
ATATTCAAGCTGTTAAAAAGCTGTGCCTGGAAAAAGGCATTCTCCTTATCTTCGACGAGGTCCAGACAGGCGTCGGACGTACGGGCAAGATGTTCTGCTATCAGAATTACGGTGTAACTCCTGACATCATGACTCTCGCAAAAGGTCTGGGCGGAGGCGTTCCTATCGGAGCGATGCTCACAACGAACGAAGTTGCCACAGGCATGAGACCCGGAGACCACGGTTCGACATTCGGAGGCAATCCGCTCGCATGCGCTGCCGGAAATGCAGTAATGGAAACCATTGAAACAGAAGGTATCATTGATAACGTAAGAGACGTAAGCGAAGAACTTTTCGAGAAACTCAATAAGCTGAGAGCAAAATATAACTGCATACGTTCGGTAAGAGGCAAAGGCCTTCTTATCGGAATAGAATTCGACGACACCATCACTGCACAGGGAATGCGTGAACAACTCTTCTCTATGGGAATCCTGGTCAGCGCTATCGGAAAGACAACGATCAGGCTCGCGCCTCCGCTTATCATCACAAAGGCTCAGGCAGGTCAGTTCATCAGAGCTCTGGAAAAGATCTTAAAGACCGTCTCAGGTCCCCGGGGCGTTCTAGGAAGACTAAAAGAGGCTTTCCCTTCAAAGAAGCAGATCAAGGATAAAACCTCCAAAGTCGGAAATGCCAAGATCGACAAACTCGATGAAGCAGGACTTACGGATAAGCCCGATATAGACATCCTAGACGAAGACGATGACTGATCAATAAGAATCACAGGAGAAGAATTATGAAACATTATATAGATTTCCACAGAGACGTAAGCTTTGAAGACCTTGATTATCTTCTTGATACAGCTATAGATCTTAAAGCCAAAACAAAAGCAGGTATAGAGCATCACCTTTTAAAGGGAAAGTCTCTTGCCATGATCTTTACCAAGTCTTCTACGAGAACGAGGGTCTCATTTGAAGTAGGTATGTATCAGCTGGGCGGCCAGGCTCTTTTCCTGAGCAACAACGATATCCAGATCGGCAGGGGTGAAACAATCTACGATACAGCTAACGTATTGTCCGGAATGGTGGACGGTATCATGATCAGAACCTTCAAGCATCAGGATGTCCAGGATCTTGCTGACTACGGAAAGATCCCCGTTATCAACGGCCTTACCGATGACCAGCACCCTACACAGGTACTGGCTGACCTTCTTACGATCAAGGAGCATAAGGGCGCTCTCAAGGGATTAAAGCTCGCATATCTGGGTGACGGCAACAACATGGCCAATTCCCTTCTTCACGCATGCGCTAAGGCTGGAATGGACATCTCCGTCGCAAGTCCCAAGGACTATACCTGCCCTGACAAATACGTTGCCGAAGCTAACGAAGACGCTAAGGTTACCGGTTCAAAGGTCGTAATGACCGAAGATCCTTTCGAAGCTGCAGAAGGAGCAGACGTTATCTACACAGATACATGGACATCCATGGGGCAGGAAGCTGAAAAGGCTAAGAGAGTTGAGACCTTCAAGGATTATCAGGTCAACTCCAAGATCATGGGCGTCGCCCACAAGGATGCGATCTTCATGCACTGCCTCCCTGCTTACCGCGGTTATGAAGTAACAGAAGACGTTATCGACGGACCTCAGAGTGTTGTCTTTGATGAGGCCGAGAACAGGCTTCATGCTCACAAGGCAATCCTTGTAAACTGTTTTCTTAACTGATGAATAATGATCCCGTAATAAGAATTGCCGGCATCTCTGATGCGGCTGAAGTATCGCGCCTTCTTAAGAGCGCGATGCTTACTTATTGCGCGGATTCCGGAATATCATCTTCAATGCTCGAAGCCATGACTGAGAGCATCGAGAGCGTTGCCGACAGGATCAGCCGTCAGACATGCCTGGTTGCCGTCTCAGACGGAAAGATCGTCGGTTCTATCTGCATCAAAAAAGTTGACAATCCTCTGGTATATAATTTCTCGGACAAGACATTCGGTTTTCTTGAGAAAGCCGGTCTTTCCTACTACATATCAAGATTTGCGGTGATACAGAACTACCGGAAGACCGGACTAGGCATAGACCTGATAACCAAGGCTTTAGATATTGCGCGTGAAGCAGGAGCAGACTGTGTACTTCTGCATTCTGCCGCCACGAACAGGAATATGGTCGAATTCTACGGCAAACGCGGATTTAAGCTTATCGATTCGGAGAATTCCAGAGGCTATATGAGAGGTCTCTTCGCCAATCAGATCGTACTCGAAACAAATACATCACAGCCGGATAACTCCGGTTCTTCTTTGACGGCCTTATAAGCGGCATCCCTTGCCTCTTCGCTGTCATACATGGCGAAAACAGCACTTCCGGAACCTGTCATGCGGCTGTATCTCGCGCCTGTCTTAAGGAGCAGTTCCATAGCTTTTCCGATCTCCGGTATGAATTCAACGGAAGGAATCTCAAGATCGTTTGTAAGAAGATCAGCTCCTTCAAGGAATCTTTCAAGAGGATCTTTGTCTTCGCTGTTTAAGGTCTCAATATAAGCAGCATATCGCCCTTCATCGAACTCAGGCAAAGGCTTGCTGTCTATCGCATGGAAACACTCGGGTGTGGACACGCCCTTCGAAGGTTTGACGATAAGAAGCGGTATCCCTGCAAGCGGCTTTAACTGGTCGATATCTTCGCCGACACTCTCGCAGAGACACGTACCTCCGTAAAGGAAGAAAGGAACATCTGCGCCTACATTCACCGCAAGCTGATTTAGTTCCTCTTCCGTAAAAGGATTCCTGAAATGCTCCTGGAGCACCATGAGAGTAGCGGCGGCATCAGAACTTCCGCCGCCCATTCCGGATTCCGAAGGAATTACCTTGGTAAGGACTATCTCGATTTTTGGAAACATTCCTTTTTTCCACAGTCCTGCATTCGGTATGGAACGGTCCGTGGAAGCCTTCTTGCGGAGTGATGAAAAGAATCTGTCTCTGGCTTTTCTACAGAGATTCTTCTCAGGATCGATATCGTTGCGGCCTATGCATTTAATATCAAAGCCGTTATCAAGTTCGGGATAGACAGAAACAGTCAGGGTGTCAGCGAGATCTATCTCCTGCATGACCGAATACAAGCTGTGATAGCCGTTAGGAAGTATCCCGCGCACGCGCAGGAAGAGATTTAATTTTGCATTAGCTGTAATCTCATAAGAATCCATAAGGCTCTCCGGAGGATCCGCATACCGGACATTTTTGGTCGCATTTAATTATAAATCAATATTACCTTATTTTTCCTTTTAAAATCAAATAGTTATTAAATGTCCCTTCAGGTTTCCTTTAAACAAAAAACACTGTCAAACCTGAAGAGCAGCTTTGACAGTGCTTTGAAATCAAATTAAATGAAGTATCAGACAGCTACTTCTTCCTGTGACTTCTCAGGCATGATGCCTACTCTTACAGTTCTTGTAAGGACATCAATATATGAGAATGATACGATAGACTGCTTTCCTGCTTCATTATTGCAGAGCATCGTGAAAACATTCGGATAGCAGTGCTCAACTGTGCCGATATAGGTGATGATCCTCTTGCGACCGCCGTTGGTCTTGCAGACAATACGCTTGCCGATGAGTTCTTCGAACTTAGCCTTGCACATTTGCAGATCGGAACTGATGATCATATTTATTACCCCCACCCGGAGAATAGATAAAAATATTTCAGTAAGCTTATAGGAACATTACAAAAATATTTCCAACATGCACCAATGCTAACATTTCCTTGATATATTGTCAACGAAAAAAACACAATATTTAGTAAAAAATTACCGCACTTCCTACAAAATATAGTGGTATGTACTTAAGAACAGATAATAACCTCAGTTCAGGCTTTCCGCCGTGATTGAAATGCCTCTCTTTTTACAATACAATCGTATCCATATATAAAAACAGACAGGAGAGGACAGATATGCTTACTGACATTGAGATAGCCCAGAATGCAAAGATCAACCCCATTACAAAGGTAGCTGAAGAGTTGGGAATCGACACTGACAGCCTCGAATTATACGGCAAATACAAAGCAAAACTCCCGCTTAAGTATGTGGAAGATCTGCCTGCCAACCCAGATGTCAAACTCATTCTTGTAACCGCCATGAACCCTACTCCTGCAGGAGAAGGAAAGACCACCGTAAGCATCGGTCTCGCACAGGGATTAAAGCTCATCGGCAAAAAGCCCGTCCTCGCATTAAGAGAACCTTCTTT
>JAZSFQ010000019.1:0-330704 GCA_045532275.1 Saccharofermentans sp.
GTAGTTCAGATCGATGATATCCTTGAATTCAGCGGAAAGTGGCTCGCCTTTGTAGCAGAGAAGCTCTCCTTCGTCCTTTGAATATATGGCCGTCTTGATCAGCGATATCGCCTTGTTCTTAAAGTACTCAAAAGAAAAACCTGAAGTTATATTCTTCATTCTGTGTTCGAAGCGCTCTCTGGATTTTGCAGTTCCCATTCTCTTGAGATCAACGATCACTCTGGCTAACTTGAACAGCAAATGCAGAACCAGAAAGAAAAAACCTCCCCAGACGATGCACGCAATCGGGCCATAGAGTATGTTTACAGCATAGTCAGAATCATGATAGGAGTTAAGAATATCCGCGATTATCGGAATAGAGTCAAAATAAGGGCGTAAAAACAATACGGCGAGTGCGCAGACAGCCGTGCATGCCGGCCATCCGATCAATACCTGCTTTTTCGTCATGCGGAGCGAATCGAAGAAATAGAATCCGGTGATCTTCGGGAAAAGATCGTCCATCTTATATTGTGTTCCGCAGAATGGACATCCGTTCTGAAGATCCTTTACCGTACTGACGGCGGCGCAATTCGGGCAACAGATGCTCTCGTTATCAGGATGAGAATCTGAAATGACATCCGTGACAGTCCCGTAAAAGTCGCGTCTGTGCTTATCCTGGTAGATCACCTGACCATTTTGCCTGATCCGTCTTTTAACCCCGAGAAAAGCCAATCCCACGGTGCTCTTATAATACTCGTCATACCAGCTCTCGCCATCAAAGAATGTATTTCCTACAGGTGAATCATGAGTCCATTTAAAAACTTCATAATCCATCTCTATATTTTTTTCTTTTAATCGATCATTCTGCAGTTTAAGCGCATATGTAACATCATTATCAGCATAAGGAATGGTCTTGCCTTTACATATGGCCTCTCCCAAAGATGATGAGAAGCTGATGAGTTTCTCGTCATATGTAGGTCTCATCGGAATCGCCTTTTGATAATGTCTTCCCATATTTCATCCCCTGTATAAAGAGAGTGCTTCTTCCAGTGTCATTTCATCGGTAAAGATCTTGCGATTCTCTCCGTAATTACAGAAATATATTATCGTACCTTCGTGATAATGGATATAATATTCTGCATCCCGATTCCTCGTTGGTTCTTCAATGTTCGGCCGGCAGAAATAAAAATGAATTTTCGCATTCTGATCTTCTAACGGAACAAGAGAATTAAGTATCGCCGATATGATCTCATCTTCTCCGGGATATTCATGATCATCTTTATAGTAAAGAATCACACTAAAAACGGGAACTGCATACTTCTCGATATATTCTTCATGACTCAAATATGCAATCGGCTTGGACTCGTGATCCGAATACATGATCACTAATTCATCACAATCAAAACAAGGTGAGATGATTCCGCCGTAATAGTCTTCAATCGCTTTCTCATGATACATGCACGGATAATCACTATATAACTGATCTCCGTTCATATAGAGCTTGAACTCATGTCCTTTGAAAAGTTTCGAAGTCATACAGACCGTATCCGGGTCGGTCGCAAAAGCTTCCCTCTGCCATTGGCCTTTGCACACAAACTCATCATCAGGATAATTCGCCTGGAGACTTGCAACCCATCCCTTCTGTTCTTCCGTGATCGTATGGCCGGAACAACCTGTTAAGAGTAGCGGGATTACCACAATCAGAGATGCTGCAACTGTCATTATCTTTTTCAATAGATATTAAACTCCTGTGTCCCCAATAATAAAATCAGGTCGACAAAGATATGAGCCCTTGTCGACCTTTATTATACATCATGAATGGAAGCGATATTGCGATTAGTAGCACTGCGACTTGAAGATTTCCCTTTCAGACTAGAGACCAGTATTTCTCTAAAAACAAATTTAACAAACGCGTTGAGACAGAATAGCTGCTTTTGAAGGTAAAATGGTGAAGTTCCGATATGATGTTCAACTTATCTCTTTCGTAATTCGGATCATATCCTGATGCCTTCAGTTTGGAGAGTTCAGCTTTCAGAGGTTCAAAAATTGATGATGCTTCGATCATCTCAAGAGTACTCAGCCTGGTCTTCGAATCGGCTCCTCCCGCAATGTCGTTAAGCTGGTTATCATTCAATTCATTTAGTTTTTTATCTGTCATTGTTCTGTCCTCCTGTGGTTTTATGCCGGGAACGAAAAAGGGATTATCCCGTGTAAAGCCGGCCTTTTTCATCTGTCATGTATTCCTTTGTACCGACCAGGAATTCTTCAAGCCTGTCAGTAGCGAGGAATTTTAATCTGTATATCTGATCGTTATCGCCTAAATAAAAATAATATTCTCCGTCAAACGGTAATTTTTTCTCATAGGCAGGCGTTCCAGATATTTTAAGAACATCTTCCTTTGATGTCCAAATACGGATACCGTTAAGATCAAGTTCAATATGATCGGACTGGATAACCTTGATAGCGGCAACGATATCATCATCTTTAATAATGTCATTGTCTTTGTAATCATATCCTTTGTCAGGATAAACGTACATATCCAGATTATTGCCCCTTTGTTCTTCCTCGATGTGCCACATCTTTACAGAGCCGTCTTTAATAAAATAATCGGTTTCAAATCCTTTGTTTTTGAGATCTTTGACTGTACAAGGAAGGAAAATCTCTTCGTCCGCGATCTTCGGAGCACCGGATATCGGACTTGAATCTGCTGCCGGAGTAAAAGAGGTTTCCGGAGATATTAAAGATGATATGTCAAAACTGCATCCTGCGAAACAGGCAATGCATACTGCAATGAAAAGAAAAGTTGCTGAAATGATTCTTAACTTTCTCATGTATCAGTTCCCGCTCGAGTATAAGGAAAACACGCCTGACTGAAGACCGGTCACGAGCACTGCTCAAAGAAATCCAGTATCAGTTCGTTAGTATTGAACCCTGCTGTATCCTCTGAAGGCCACACGTGTTCACCGCCGTCGATCCTGACTGACCACACCTGGGTCTTGTTCAGAAAAGCAGTATATTTGGTAAGTTCGGCTATGCCCGACAGCTGTTCTGTACCTGAAGCACTGAGACCGTTAGCCTGCGCCCAGTATTTCATGACATCTTCGATCGGCGGATAAGGAAGGTCCGTACTGTTACCTTTCTGCGGAATTATGGTGTCAGCTGTACCGTAGATCTCGAGCACACCGATACTGGTCTTATCGGCCCTTTCATCCCATATCTTATTCGTCATCACTCCCGCAACGCTTGCGACGGCAAGGAAAGTGTCCGAAGCTTCCATCGCGACTCTGTGCGCCATGAAGCCGCCGTTTGAAAAACCTGCCGCGAAAGCCTTGGTCTTCGACAGACCGTACTCATCCTGAAGATAGATCACGAGATTAATGAGGTAATCCAGACTGTCCACTTCCTTGGGTTCCGAGAGGCCTGTGTCCCAGCCCCTGCCACCCGTTTTCAGGCCGGGCTGTACATAGCAGACGGCATATCCTCTGGGACAGGCCGTCTCGTCCATATTTGTCTGGGACTTGAATCCCGAGCTGTTGGTATTAAGGCCCGCCATCATGAGGATGAGCGGCGTATTGCCGTCAACCTTCTCTGGCAGGAAGAGCACGAACTTGAACGTCACGCCTTCGAACTGACACTCATATGTATTGTCTTTGGTCTGGACCACATCAGTGATCTGACTCTGCGGGCGCGGTGCTTTTGCACACGAACAGACCCCCGCGAGCATGCTGAGAATCATGACAAATATGATGATCTTCTTTAACATGGATTATCCCTCCTTACCCTTTGATCAGTGGATCTCCACCATTATATTATCGGTAATTTGAAATCCGCGGGCTTCATAGAACCTGATCGCATCCGCATTCTTTTCCAACCCCCATCAGATTATATCATCCCAACCGGGAACTTAGCTGACAATTATCGCAACAGATCAGATTATGATAAAATGTGAAATCGCAAAGAGGCTGGTTATTAAGGACATTCGATATCTTCCTTTGTACATTGATAAGCGGGAGATCTGACATGAATCTGCGCAAAGCTTTAGTGAGCATGGCTGCAATATTGATGGCAGGATTACTGCCATTTTCGGCATTTCAAAAAACTCTCTGCGCAGATGACAGATCCGGCAAAGAGATCAGGAGCGGAACGGCCCATATTCCGGGCGCGATGGAAAGCAATATCTATTTCGGAAACTACTGGCAGTCCGTCAAGAGTGATGAGGCGACAGACAGCAACAAGGAGCCCGTCAAGTGGAGAGTTCTCGCAAACAACGGCAGCCTTTTCGTCGTGTCAGATCAGAACCTCGACTGCGTCGCATATAATTCATCAGCTGAAACAGTCACCTGGGAAGAATGTTCCTTGAGAAAGTGGCTCAACAGCAAATTCCTTGATATGGCCTTCACTGCTCAGGAGCAGGGCGCTGTTCTTGAATCCCTCGTCGTAAATGAGGACGGCGCGAAGGGCTCTGAAGCAGGTGCCGATACATATGACAAGGTTTATCTTTTATCCATTTATGAAGTAATCGATCCGGACCTGGGATTCCCCACTGACTGGAAGGACAAGGGCGGTACGCGCGTCGCGCTTAACACCGAATACACCAGGAGCAAGCGTGCCTTGACCGATCCCGACATGGCGGGCGCGTGGTGGCTGAGGACCCCCGGCGACGCCAACAATGCAGCGAACGTTTTTAATGCCGGCAACGTTTTCGTAAGAGGTGGAAGCGTTGATAACTTCATTTTTGCCGTACGTCCTGCGATGAATATCGACACTTCAAAAGTGCTTTTCACATCACCTGCCGAGGGCGGCAAAACTTCAGGTATGCCCGGCTCAGACGCATTGCAGGAAGTCGGTTCTTATACCGGCAGCGATTGGAAGCTCACTATAAAAGACGATACAAGACCGGTTTTCGAAGCTTCCGTTTCAGGCCCTTCTACGATCCTCAAAGACGGCGCGGTAAAGCTCATTTACAAGGGCGCTGCAACAGGCGCGAACGAATATATCTCGGCAATGATCGCAGACACAGAAGGAAACATTCTTTACTACGGAAATATCGTCGACAACACCGCTGCAGACGCAGCAGATTCAGGCAAAGCCCTGCTTAACGTTCCGGCAGATCTGACGCCCGGGAACTACAAGATCCTGGTCTTTTCCGAACAGTGTAACGGCGACTATAAGACGGATCCGGCAAGCAACATCGTGACGCTCGACATCACCATTTCGAAGTATAAGACAGCAGACAGGAATCTCTGCATCGGAATCGGCGCTGCAATTATTGCAGCAGCATGCGTTGCCGTAGTTTTTAATGCCGGGAAAAAGAAGCACGCTTAATAAATCCCGATGTGCTCCGGAGGCCCTTTTTTACGTTATCCATTGACGGGATGAAGTTCACACAGGCGCTTATAGCCCTGGTCGATCCTTTCTTTAGCTGCAGCCATTCTCTCTTCGCAGTTTTTGATCTTATCAGCCTGTTCATCCGCTTTGGCCCATATCCGGGAGATCACGGCATCGATACGCCTGCCATACATGAAAAGCACGAATACGATCACTGCAAAAATGACAGTAAAGATACATAGAATGCCTATGAGGTTTTTGGTGGCATATTGGCTATGGTTTTTCTCCCATTCATCATAGTTGATCTTACGCTGCTCTTCCCTCTCAAGAGCTTCTTCTAATTTTTTGTTGTTAGTGTACCAACCGGAAATGTTATTGAGATCATTATCAGAAGAATAGATCCAACCGTTTTTGGCCTCAGTCTGAATTGTCTCATATTTGCTGAGATCCTCAGCTTTGGAATACGGATTTCTGTTGGCAGCCTTATAACCCAGGAATACCAACAGGCAGCAGAATATATAACAAACGACCGTCAGGATAACAGCTTTTTTCGGACGTATCCTGGCAGAAGAATAGATGCATATGGTGTCTCTTTCCTTGACGTAATCGTTAAGGTCGTACAGTGTTCTCGTTCTCTCGGACCTTTGTTTCTCGAGTCGGGCCTTATCTTCGATATATTCATGGCCCGCGTCAACAATATCCTTCATGACAGTAAAATACTCATGGTCCTGAGGCTTGGAAGATCCGATTGCCCTGTCGATCTCTTTACAGGCCGACTTATAGTCGATCTTTGAATAAAGATCCAGACTGCTGATATCGTCGATCTTTGGAATGTTCATTGCTACGAGTGCCTTGCCGCGAAGAGCTTCAAAGTTATCAGGCTCTTTCTCCAACAAAAAATCGTAAGCTCTGTCTGCCGAGGTAAACTCCTTATTCATAAGCGATTGGGCAGCTATACCCAACACGCTCTCCTCGCGAAAATAATCATAGTCGAATGTTACTCCGCAGTACGGGCATTCGTACATCTGCCTCTCTGTATCGACTAATAATTTTCCGCCGCAAGTCGGACAGATATGCATATTAACATCTTCCATCTGTATCTTCTCCTCTATTCACTATGCTTTATCGGCAATTTCGTGATTTATACTATAATATATTTTATCTTGTTTGATTTCCTCACTGTTGCTGATGGGGGTAGCGCACAATGAACAACTGGTATACGGCAGATCCACATTTCGGTTCCGATTCATTCGGCGTATTAAAGCGCGACAACCGTCCGTTCAAAGACAATGCGGAATACACAGCTGAGCAGGTCAGGATATGGAATGAGCAGGCTTCATCAGATGATACGATCTATGTCATCGGCGATTTCTGCAATTACAATGTTACCGAGAAGGACTATATCAGCGGTCTTGCCGTATCAAAGCAGATCAATGCTCACATAATACTTATCACCGGAAATTCGGAAGACCGCGTTATCAGAGACATCTTCGGCGGTGATTATGAAAAGTTCAGAGAGTACTGCCTGACTGATCCCGCGTTTAAGTTCCGGGATGTTATCCGGGATACTTACATTGATATCAATGGAGAAAAGTTTTTCCTGACGCATAAGCCGACTGACCACGATAAAGAGTGTCAGACTCTATTCGGCCATACTCACAGATACGGCGGGCTTTGGAAGTCATTCGGATTCAATGTCGGCGTTGATCTGAATCGCTTCAGGTTATTCGGCGATGAAGACATAATGTATATGCTTAAGCAGAAAAAGAAATTCTGGGACGAGGATATGGCTATTAACAGCTGATGACTGTTTATGTGTAGTATTCCAAAAGTTTCTCATCAATCAGAGCTATCGGCTCTTTATCCTTAACCTGACTGTAAAATCCCAGTTCCGTTATCTCATTCTTATCCTTTATGCGGCTATACACATCTTCTAAGGATATATCCGGCAAAGTGATGCCATATAATCCTCCGAATTCTTCCCTTTCTTCTTTGGAGAAGTAGTCCGGCTTAAGAAGATATTTCATGGTTCCGATATAAGTTATATCCGCAGAAGCAAAGCCAAACTCTTCATTGCATTCCCTTAATATGCAGTCACGGGAACTTTCGCCTTTTTCTCTGCAGCCTCCGAAGATCTCAAATCTGTTTCTCCATTTATTGCGGCCGAGAAGATATTCATCTCCAACTTTAACGACTGCCAGGCAATGCGTAAACAAAGGACTTTCGGAAAGCTCCTCCTCACTGATCTTTTCTATTGAAACCAGGATGTTTCCGTTCTGATCCTTGCAGATATAGTTCTTTTCCGTCATTTTTATCCTCCATACTGTTTATTTCAGTTCCTTCTCAATAATGATGATCGATTCTTCGTGCTCACCGATCATCTCGACCGATATCTTTGTAATCGTAGTCGAGAATATCTCCGTGCAGGATGAAGCATCTTCGTAAGCTTCGCCCAGTTCCTCCGCTGTTCCTGTCTTTCCGACTGTCATATGAGGATCATAGGGGAATCCCGAATTGAATTCCCTGAACTCATTTGCATACAGGATATCGTGGATCTTTATGATCTCTTCGCGGCCCTGCTTTACGTTTAAGAATAGAAAATTCCCAAACTTCTCGATCTGTGTGCCGAATCCGTGAAGCGTAAGATCGAACTGCCGGGTATCCGCAAGCCGCTTTTCAAGGATCTCACGGATCTCATCATCTGTCATTTCGGACTCGAAAGGAAATACCAGCGTAATATGCGGCCTTACGAGATCAGCGAGCGGATCGTATTTGGATCGTATCTTATCTATGAAACCGATATTTTCAAACTCAGGAAATATCATTATCGTTCGCATTATAATGTTCCTTAGTCCCCGTCAGTTCTTCTTGAGCCATTGTTATTATCTTTTTTCTTTTCACGTTGAGCTTTTTTTGCCCGTCGTTGTTCCCTGTTATTCTCTTCTGATGCAAACACTTCGACAGCGGCATCAGTCATTTCTTCGCTCCAGACTTTACCTGAAATCTGTGCATCCACCCAGGGACATAACTTCTTGTAATCATCATCGAAAATAACGGTATACGGCGGACCGCAGCGGTCATCCACTGACATAAACAAGTGGCGGCCCTGACAGATCAGTCTGGTCGGCCATTCGATATCCGGATCATCAACCTGATCGAATATATCCTTATTGATCTCATAAAGATCTATATTCCCACAGCTGCCTATTTTCGCAGTATAAAGTCCTCTTTCAGGATCATAACAGCATTTCCAGCCATCGCCCTCTTTGAATATCATTTTTTTCACCTTCAACTATATATTATCAATATTCCTGAGAAGTTCATCTTTTTTCTCTTTCCAGCCGCCTAGGAAGTATTCGCATGTACGGAGATCCTTGCCGAGATAGTCTTCACCGGATGTCCTTATGGCTACGGCGCGGCATCCACCGCAACATAAATTTTTATACTTGCAGACATTACAGTCAGGATTATGGTCGAAATAATCTTTGCAACTGAAATTAATGATGTCTGTATATAGAGATTCATTCAGGATCTCCCCAAGAGGTGTATCAAACATATTGGGCATCCTGTTCTCGATCGGCTGGCCGATCATCGAAAAACACGGAAGGATCTGCCCCGAAGGGCTGATATAGAGGCTGTTCTTCACATGAGCGCACATCTTGACTTTGTGAAGGGATTCATCCGGAATGTTACGCTCAAAGGAGCAGGAAGCCTTATCCTCCGGATGCTCGTAGTTGAAGAACCCTTCAAGCCCCAATGATACCGGCATATTATCCTCGAAATACTCCGGTATGTAATCCAAGAAGATCTCATATGTCTCCTTTGTCGTAAGAGCCCTGTCGAGATGATTCAACCAGTCTCCCTGTTCATATGCCGATCCTATCTTAAAGTATCTGCAGCCCAAAGAACCCATGAGTCTGACCGTATCACGTATCGTATCCCGGTTATCCTTGCAGAGTACCATAGAAGCCGTAGTGATTATGCCTTCGCGTCTGCAGAGCTCAAATGCCCTTATAACGTCATCTTCGGCGCCTTTGACACCGCGCATCAGGTCGTGCCTGCCCACCCCGTCGAAGCTGAACTGCACCGAGGGCCTGATGTTCCTCGCGCGAAGATTCCTTACAAAATCTTCATCGATCAGTCTGCCATTGGAATATATCGTCTTTATCAGGATGTTCCGCTTTAAGATCTCATCAGCAATGTCCCAGAAATCCTCTCTAACAAGAGGCTCTCCGCCCGTAAGATGAACTTCTTTTATACCGCAGCGTTCAAGAGCATCAAGGATATATATGCATTGTTCGAATGAAGGTTCGCCCTGTAGCGCTTCCGGAGCTGACATAAAACAGTGTCTGCAGTTGTAATTGCATCTGCCCGTAACGGACCACATGGCGGTCTGCTTGAACCTGACGTTATAGAACCTGTATTCCTGATACGGAAGAAGGCTCTCTCCGCCCGTGCACTTATGTATCGTACCCTGGTTAAGCCAGTGTTTGTAAATGTCTGATGCTACCTTGGGAAGACTCTCCATATCGATATCCGTCTGACCGTCGCAGCTCATGAGCAGTGCGAAACGGGGCTCAGTCATGAATTCGGTGGTCCCCTTGAACTGATCCTGGATACCGTAAGGAAGCTTTTTGTATCCCCTTAAGGCATATCTTCTGTCGAGTATAAATCTGGCCGTAATCAGTTCCTTTCCCGGTAAAACGTTTCGGTCGTTGATACCGATTTCTCGAGCTGACTTAAGATCTTGTTTCTGAACTTTCCGGCTCTTATATTATCATCGGCCATGGCATAAAGGGCGTATCTCATGCCGCTGTCATAGAAACTGCCAATCGCCGAAGCGAACGGGAGAAGAACGGCACCGCTTCCGATATAGGAAGACGATGCGGATATCTGCTCAAAGACGACGGATCTGCTGTCCGCTTTTGTTACGAGCGTATAAGCGATTACCTTTCCGTCCTTTACTGCCAGATAACTCATATCGTACAAAAGATTTCTTGCCCTGATGTCGAAAAAAGACCTCGGATCCAGAACGTTCCTATACTCATTAAAGCAGGAGTTATAAATCTGTTCCAAAACCCCTGGGGCTGCATTATCAAACCTTTCGGTCGTTATACCCTGACGTTTTAAAACATCGCAGAGAGTATTGCCTTTTTCTTCCATGAACCTGTTCCAGACGGCACTGCTTTCGTTCGTGCAGACCGATATGCGCAACTGCTGTTTAGAATAAAACCCGAGCCCGGTTACGATGTGTTTCATGACCGCACCGTCAGGACATTTTGAAGAGACGGACAATCGCACGGGGCCGTCGGTCCTAGATAAAGTACTCATTATTAGAGAGGTACAGACGCCCTTATTTCTTTGAGACGGAATCGTAAATACATACTCGATGTAAATGCAGCTTCCTTCATCCTGAGCGCACAGGAATCCGGAAGGGATACCGTCTGATGTCAGACTAAGGATAAACCCTTTCTCATAAGCTCTTTTCGCGCATCCGGTCACATAATCGTTTATGTGATCCTCGTAAAGCATCACAAACTGAAGGAGTGATAATCGTTCCGTGTCGTAATTCATCGCTCCGAGTCCGGGGAGATCGTTCATGTCAAAGAATAACGGACTTTCCGGGGATCAAAATTTTTTCTGGAGACATTTGGAACATCTGGTCTCCTCACCAACCTTTTGACCATAGGAACCAAATGTAGCCTTTACTACCCAGTCGTGTTTACCTCCATAGGGACAATTGACCGAGTCGCCATAATTCTCATATATAACCTCGTCGTGGGAGCACTTATCATCTGACCAGCAGTTACTGCCCGGCTCGACAGTCGCGTGACAGCCGTCTTTCATGAAATCGACCGAAATGCCTTTGCCGCCCGAGACTGACTCCAGTTCATCAAGATCCAGCTCCACATCCTCTCCGCGGATGGCTTTTACCTTAGAGAAGATCTTCTCGGCAAATTCTTTCGAGACGGGGCTGGTGCTGTTCTCGTTAGCAATAGCGAGAACGTCCTCAACGCTTTTTGCTTCCAGCAGTTTCTTGTCTATTTCTTCGCTAAAATACGTCTTCATAGATATATCTCCTTTAATGCCGTTTATAAACCATAATCCAAATCAATATAATTATACTATTTGCACGATATTATTTCTGTCTTGGCATATCCACTCAGTTTTCGCCATAACTTAAGATGTCCCAGCCGCCTGTCTCATTTCTGGCGAGCCAGAATGGATAATCTGTATAGTCAAAATCCGGTTCTCTTGTCCCGTCGCCGTCGTTAAGAGTATGGAAATCTATCACAAACTTGACCGCTTCCTTGTAACTGGTGCCATCTGAAAGTGAATTGAGCCACGCGAGTTCATCCTCATTAACGGCATCATCACCGGCATAACGGATCGCACCGAGTTCACATCCTGCCCAGAATGCGAACTGACACTTCACCTGCACCACAGCATCTGTCAGATCTTCGGTCGTATAAAGACTTGACTTACCGAGTTCTATTGTCACCGGAGGGAATTTCTCTCCTCCGAAACAGAATTCTTCAAAAGTAATATCCTTAGACATTATCTCTTTTGCATAATCGGGATACCGGATATACCGGAGATGCCATGGCTCATATCCGTAACCGGTGATGTGTTCGCGTCCCTCAAGGTAACGGAGGATAAAGCCGTAGTCTGCGATCTTGGAATGGATTTTCTCCCAGATCTCAGGATACTGAACGAGGTCTTCGTTATAATATACGTCCGTGAAATTGCCGTCGTCATCTTTGAGCCTGAAATACAAGTCTATCGCAAGGCCCGTGTGATGCTCTGAATATCCCGGCACAGCTACGGTCTTGGCCGCGTAATCCGCACCGTATTCTTTGGTAAAACGGTCCATTATCTCCTGTTGTGCAGCAACACTCCTGCGGCCTGAATCAAGTTCCAGATATATGCCGTCATTCTTTTCGAGGTCTTCTTTCAAAAGCAGATATGCCTCGTAGGTCTCCACCTCGACTTCGACTGTATCACCGACGGAATTCGTAACCGTAACGGTCTCAAGTAAATCCTCCCAGTCGTCAGGGAGCTTGTTAGTCTTATTTACCAGAACCCAATAATCCAGTTCGGGTTTCTGCGTCACAGTTTCATAACCCGTATCCTGCGGCATCGTAGCAATCGTATAAGCCTCCGGATGGCTCATTAAAGGCTCCGTAGGCTCAGTCTTAGCGCATGAAGCAAACGCAAAGAGCAGGCATCCCGCTAATACTAAACTGATGATCTTTTTCAAAACCGGTTCCTCCGAAACACAGAAATAATTACTAACTTCATTATACTGATTTCGGAAACCCAAGGCATCGAAAATTATCTTATCGCTTCATAGTGAAATTTCCGTCCAGTCTTCCGTATGCCAGAACATTGCCGGAATTGCCATCCGAATCAATATCAAGTCCGTCATAGATCTTGAAAATACTGTTGCCTCCGTTATCGAATGCGAGGGGCACTTTGCCCGGCTCATCCTTAAGCGCAAATACAAAAACCGAATATGTGTGCGTGGATCCGGTAGGAGGATACGGTCCTACATACTGCTCGCCGCGTGAACCTCTTCCGATCGTGCCTTCGGCTATAGAAGTTTCAGTGGTAAAAACATCCATGTGGAGCCATGCGCTGTCGATCATGACGACAACATACTGAGCGGCTCCGTCAACAGCGTCCCAGGATAATTCGGGTGAGATGTTCTCACCGCTTCCGGTATTGGAGATCTTAGTATCCCAAATGCCGTTATCAAGGCTTGAAGAAGACACATTAAACGTCGGGAGATCTTCAAAAGCATCAGCTTTGATATATGTGTCTGACTGCGCAATGAGGAAGTCATTCCATTCGCACTTTTTAACGTTTGAAGGGATCTCTATATCCCCTGCCATTCCGTCGCCGATGTCAACATTAAGAGAAACAGTTCCGTCAGGTTTAACGCTGGCACCCTTGATCGCTGCATCGTAGAAATTAAACTTGTTTCCGTTGCAGATAAATACAAAATCGCCTGTCATGTTAAAAGTGATATCCAATGAAGAACCACCGTTTACGTTCTTCTGAATATCAGCTGAGTCTGACCCGAAACGGATATACAAAGTTGCCGAAAGGCCTTTAAATGAGTCATCAATAATGTTTCCTAAAGTTGTCGCATCTTTGGTTGATACGGTCCAGACAGAATCGCAGATATCAAAATCAGATGCGATGTCCCATTTTGTTATCTCAGATGACTCTACGATCCACTTACCTTCACTTTCATTTTGAACGTAAGTCACGCTTTTCTCGATAACTTGCGGGATCATTCCGTCAGTTATATTTGTGACTTCTGTTTCTGTCTTATGCTGCGGTTCAAATGCTGTTGATGCTGTTGGCGCAGCTGTGCATCCGCCAAGTAAGATAATTCCCGCGAGCAAAACAGAAACGGAACGCAAAGATCTCTTCATGCCTTATCCCTCCAATTGTTTTGTTACCTGATGATATAATTATACGGATATCAGAAGTTAGGAATATCGGCACAAAAACGGGTAATATCAGCACATAGCCTTCATCTGCCTGCGGTATTCGGACGGGGTCTGACCGGTATGCTTTTTAAATACTTTGGAGAAATAACTGGTGTCGTCGTAACCGCATATCTGGCTTATCTCACTGACGGTTTCATCTCCGAACTGAAGCATCTTTTTCGCACGGTTAACGCGAAGATCTTCAAGGTAAGCCATGCATGACATCGACACTTCGTTATTGAATGCATCGTTAAGAGTGTTCTTATTTACCGAGAATCTTTTCAGCACGCTTTCCAATGTGATCTCTTCACTTAAGTGATCCCAGAAATAGCTTGATACTTTTGCAACGAGAGAGTCTTTGTAAAGTTCATACTGTCGCCAGTTGATATAAAAATCTGCTGTAGGTATAAACAATAGAGACATGATGAAATACCGCACGCGCAATATCCATAAGTTATCGGGCTGCTCAACAAGGTCATAGCGTGCGCTCATTGCCAATCTGTTCACCATATCATATTCCTGCTTTGTGATTGAATAGCATACTATGTCTCTGCCACGGCCGAAAAACTCGGTAAGCAATAAGTAGTCCTGATATATTGAATCACTGAAACATTCTTCGAACGCACATTCACCTTCGCGTGCATCGCTGAGCTTTTCAGATGCTGTCTTTTTATCTGCATCTTTCACAGCCGTAAAAAACTTATCATATTTACCCGAATTTATCGCCTCGAAAGTAAACTCTTCGCGGATGAAAGTCGGCTTGAAAAATAACGTTCTGGTAACAACTCTATTCTCGGATATAACTTTGAAATCAGCTTTCTCATTTAGAAAAATACCGGCAGGTGCAGTAATAACTCTGTTTCCGTCGTTTTCCTCAATAACGCATGAACCGGATTTAACAAGCACCGTCTTGTAGGTATTCCTGTCGTTGATGTGTGCAGAAAAACCTTCAGTCTCCTCAAAGAAGACATCAATCGAACAGTTCATTCCCGGGCGCTTGCTCTTGGTTATCAATTCCTCTGACATATACTGATCACTTATTTCACATTCAGTCTATATACCGTTTATTATCACAGTAATCAATGACCGAATCAATAATTGGTGCTTTTTCGAACAGCCGGGCCGGACTTTTTTCGAGTTTGGCAACACAACGCCAAAGATCTGTTGCTTAATCAACGGAAAGCTCCTGCATTGCTCATTGTTTGGCCGTTTAGCGGATGGTTAAATGAAGCCATCAAACAAAAAAACCGCCGCAAGGCAAAAGAGAGGACAAACACCATGAAAAAGAATTTAATCGTATTACTCGCTTCCACAGCAGTACTCGCAACAGCAATCACAGCAGCAGCCTGCGCATCAAAGGCAGTCGCAGCACGCAAGGCAGCAGCACCCGTCGTACCTCAGGCAACAACTACAGTACAGACAACAGTAGAGACAACAGCAGAAATCATCAATGACGGTCAGAACCCCGCAATGAACTTCATCGGCAACTACTATGGCGGCAGAGCCTGCATCACAGTCGAAGCAGAAGGAACCGACGGAGCAAGCATCAGCGTAGTCTGGGGTGACAGCTACAATACAAAGGCAGTCTGGACAATGAGCGGCACTTTCAACGCAGAAGCAACAAGCCTGGTTTACAAGAACGGTTACAAGAAGATGATCACTCTCAACGAGAAGGGCGAGATCATCTCAGAAGAGATCCTCTCAACAGACTGCAGCGGCGTATTCGTATTCAGCTATGACGGGATCACATGGGACGACTTCAATGAGCACATCGCAGACGGTATGGTCTTCAGATTCGGCAATTCCGTTGAGGAAGTATGCACAACGATTCTCCCCGGAGAGACAACAGAGACAACTACTGAAGTAACTGCAAAGCCTACAGAAAAGCCCGCATCTCCTACAGCAACGCCAGTTCCCACCAAAGCACCTACGGCAACTCCCAAGCCCGTTGTCATTCCTGAGCCAGAGACAAAGGTCACAGAGCCGGAAGTAACAGAGCCCGCAGCAGAGATCACAGAACCTGCACACAAGACAGCAAGTGAGATCAGCGGCGAATACACAGGCGGCAGGGCAACAGTCACTGTTGATGCAGCAGATCCCGATAACGTTATGATCAAGGTAGTCTGGAGCGAATCCGCAGACACAAAGGTAATCTGGAGGATCAGCGGCAAGTACAACGAAGAAACAGAGAGCATCCTTTACACAAACGGCGTCAAGAAGATCATTACTTATTCAGAAGACGGCGAAGCAGAATCCGAAGAAGTCTGCTACACAGACGGCAACGGCGTGATCTTATTCAGCTACGACGGATTTACCTGGGACGATTACAACGAGAACGTTGCAGACAACATGGTCTTCATCAAGCAGGCATAAGATAACCTGATAAAACATAAATCAGACAACACTCTTTGTTTGATACACAAAAAATAAAGCTCCCGTTCTGTCCTTTCGCGGGAGCTTTATTCATCAGAATTTTCTTGTTTTATATCGGATTGTTCATATAAAGCATGCCGACTTTTAACACAACCTCTGCGAGAGCTATTACTGCCAGCAGTATTGCAAGAACCACACCGACTTTCACCAGAGATCCGGCCTTCTGGCTATGTGCAAACTGTCTGTGCTTACCGGTCGCGAAAACAATACCCATTACTGAGAGCGCCATCGTAATATACGCCATAATGGATGCCGGACCGATAATTCCGGAAACAATACGCATCGTATTTGCGCGCAGGTCATATAAGCCGTTCATCCTCATCACCATCAATTCCGAGACGATCTCCATGATCACAAGAAACACAGATACGATAAGAAGAGATACGCTCATCGTCTTTATCCATTTCTTGATACTTTCGGTCTGCATAGCCGAATAGTCAGCCATCTTTACGGCTACTTCTTTTACTTCGCTGTTCATGTTTATGTCTTTCCTTTCACCGTCGATTATGTCGCGGACATCCACATCGTACATTTCAGCGATATCAACGATTAAGGAAATGTCAGGCATATATGCGCCCGTCTCCCATCTCGATATAGTCCGCCCTGAGACTCCGAGTTTGTCAGCGACCTGTTCCTGCGTTAAATTCTTTTCTTTACGCAGTTCTCTTAAAAAATTTCCGATCTTCTTCTGATCCATTCGTTTCCTCCTTCCATGCCCCAAGTTAATGCAAAACCCGGGACAAGAACACGACACAAACAGCGAATTTCAGGGCAAGACAAAATTGTCCTGCCCTAAATTATATCATCGGAGCATAGTCTTCCTGATATTTCGACCGCATTTGGACGTTTGACGATTTGGTCGACGAAAATAAGAAAAACTATCGGCAAAGCCTAAACCACAGAACAGTTACATTTCCGTCGTTTTCTTCACCGGTAATATCAAAACCGAAACGCCCGGTATAGAATCTGATATTCGCTTCATTGTCTTTAGGGGTCACCAAAGCAATCTCATTCCATTCAGGATGTTCATCCATAAAGTGCTTCATCAGGGATGTACCTATTCCACGCCCCTGGAATCCTTTTTTCACAGCTAAGCAGCCAATGTAATACTTTCCCGGTCCTTCTGCTTTATATGAAATAACTCCGACTGCTTCATCCCGGTTATAAGCAATGGTTTTCGGGAAATCCCTTACAGACTGCGCCATGTTTTCCTTAGTATGGCCATATGCAGGGCAATGCCCGTAACGGAGATAATCGTCATAAAACGCCGAGTTGTATATATCTATCAGCACCTCAGCATCGTTTACATCAGCATTCTTATAAACTAATTCCATAAATCAATGAATTCCATCTATCTTATCAAGGGTATCCTGAAGTATTTCTTTGCGTAATTCCGTCAGCCAATCAGAAAACTCCACCGTGTTAAAAGCATAAGTTTTGTTCAGCTCATATTCATTTTCGGACCAAGTAGACAACGGCGATTCATTATGTTGGATCAGCGCTTCCAACTTATCCAGAGCTTTGTAAATCTTGGATTCCTTAGTTTCCTGTGCTTCCATCTCGGCATAAAGTTCTTTCAATTCCGCTGACACTTCTTCCGGCAAAGAAGAAACCCACTGGTCCAACAAGCTGTCTTCCACGTTGCGGTCTGAATCTGTTTTTGCGAATGTCGGAATATCACCGGTAAAGCACTCTCCCAGATCATGGATAAGACACATATCCACCACCCTGTCCATATTTACATCAGGGAATTCCCGCCTTAACAGGAGCGCCATGAGCGAAACTCTCCAACTGTGCTCCGCCACACTCTCAGTTCTTCCTTGAGTAGTAGCACAATGCCGAGGAGTATCTTTAAGCTTCTCGGCTACATGTAATATGTCTAAATAATCTCTTGCGTTCATTGTTTCCTGCTACCATAAATGTTAATCAACAAAGGAACCTCTCCCCTGTCCGATAAATTATATCATCGAAGCAAAGGCTTCTTGTTGTTTTGACCGCATTTGGCCGTTCGACGATATGTCGACTGCTGTATCAGTGTTAATGGTCTTGTGAAAAAACTATCGGCAAAACGTTCCCTTAAGGTTGATATTCCTCTGTCACTTCATCCATCCCGTAGATATACCTGAATTCCAAAAGATCAGAAGAGTCGTTCTCCTGGCCTTCAAGTTCTTCTCTGAGTGAATTATTGCTGTCAATTATAAAGTAAATGATCTTACATCCATATTCTTTTGCTTTGGGCATAAAGTAATCAGCTACCCATGCGGTGTCGAGCGGGTTGTCTTCAAAACCGTCTCTGGTATCAGCGACATAGTTGCATCCCGGGTGATCCTTTATCACCATTAACGCTTGTTCAAGCGGCTTTCTGTACTGCTCCAGCTCACAATATTTCTTCCAATGAACGAGAACGACGTTCTTATCAGCTGCATAGAAAACATCGCAGAATTCAGAAAGGTAGATCTTCTCGCTATCTGTTTCGACTATTATCTGCTCAAGCACATCGATTGCGTTTGCAACCATTTTCGGGCAGAACTCAGTAAAAAGGTTGTTATCGTAACAGTACTGTACTCCTTCAGGTGTAGATACATCACACTTGAGCAGATCGTTGCAGATGTAAGATCCGTTGACTTTGGCAAAGCCGTCCATCATTTTGACGTTAACCTCATTTGCTCTTGTCCTGCTCTCGGTATCTGCTTCGTCATACTGGCCGTATAATGCACCAAGTACCATCAGAGCGCCCGTACACGCGCCGCACACTTCACCCTTGCGCATACCGGAGCCAAAGCATGCGCCGAGCTTTAACGCCTGCTCTTCAGTAAGACCGCATTCGGGAGCGAAAGCAGCCAATACTGCCTGAGAACAGTGAAACTTCCTGCCAAAATACTCAAGAGCCTTTTCCTTGTGCGTCATATTAACCTATGTCCCGTATTTGATTTTTGTCATGTGCAAAACCATGAAACTGTGCCAATTATAAGTTATATAACAACTTTTTCCATAGATTATTCTCATTTAAGGCTTCCACTCATCGTGGGAATCACAGTTATATTCGCTTAAATAAGGTACTCCGTTAACCCAAAATAGTTTCATTCCGCGTTATTAAACAAATCCATCAGCTCATTCTGGGCGGCTGTCACCGCGAAGCCCTGCTCCTGAAGTGACGTTACTCTGTAACTGTCGCCGTCTTTGAAACCGACATATACGCTGCCGCCCATAATGCCCATCGGCTCTTTGAAGTCCGGGTCATTCAGCCTGTGTTTCCTGATGATCTCCATGGCAGGTTCAATGACGTCAGTTGAGATCAGGCGGCGTTTGCCGTTATTGTCGAAAAGGAGCTGAGTGTCTGAATACTCAGAGACGCTTACACTGGTTGTGACGGGCGGATTAGCCGATGAAGTTAATGTAATAGTGAAAAGGAATGCAGGAACGAAATCTGCACCGCAGACGGCACATTTGCCATCCTGATTTTCGGCTCCGCATTTCGAGCATCTCCAGCCTAATTTCACTTCAGTTTCGTCAGGGACAGCGGGAGCAGCAGGAACCTGAAGCGGAGCTGCAGTCGCCGTGTTATCAACGATCTTTTTGCCGCAGTCGGGACAGAAATTAAGAGAAGGTCCCGTATAACCGCACTCGCATGTGAAGGTCTTTTCTTCTTTGCGGGGTGATCCGCAGTTAGGACAGAACTTGCCTGTAAATGTCTCTCCGCATCCGCATTTATAGGGCGGAAGAGTTGATGCGGCCGTAAAACCGGTTCCGTTGTTTTGATTCTGCATGATCATGACCTCCACAAATGTCTGGTTTTATTGTACCGCATCTTTTAACAGGTAATATCATATGCATTTCTCATCACGCGTGAGATATTGCCTGGAACATGAATGCGGCATCCTTATTATCTTCGAAGAACTTACCCTTCACGAAGAAGTGACAGTCATCTTCCTGAACTTCGCTCTTAGCAAAGCCTGCCGTATCCTTGGGCGTGAAAGCGAGTTGAACATGTCTTATCTCTCTTCCGAATGAGGTAATGACACTGTCGATATCACCTGTTCCGATGATCGCATGAAGGATCAGCGTGCCTTCTTCAGTCTCAGCTATGGCATATGTATCAAGTGCCGGGATATAGAATGCGCTCTCCTTCATGAACTGTGAAAGATAGAACATATAAAGCCCCGGGTTATTAACCATATACATGTCTGCATTCTGCTTAACGGTATTAATGATCTCAGCCATCTTGTCCCATTCTTTTTTCTCAGACATGGGAACTGCTTCTGCAGTTCTTTCGGAATCGATCGCGACATCTTTTGAATAGCAGTATTCCCTGCTCTCCTTGAATCCGAATCTCGGGTAGAACTCAACTACAGAATCGCTGCCGTATAGGTATATACCGTCCGCGCCTTCATTGTCTTTCAGGACCCTTTCCATAAGAAGACGGGAATAACCTTTTCCCCTAAATCCAGGATCGGTCATGACGGTGCCAAGCTGGATAAGATGTACAACTCTGTCCTTGTAGTTCATGTCACATCTGTTGGCGGACACATTAGATACAACCTTACCGTCAATAATTACCGAATAAGGATCGTAAGCATCTTTCCAATAACCGTTCTGATACCACCCTTCGAAATTCAGACCGAAAACCTTGCCTGCAAGTTCATTAAAGGAATCTCTGAGTTCCTTATTGTCTCTATATGCGTGTCTTATTTCCATAAAAACAAACTACTTCTCCAACAGTTTCTCCAGTTCTTTCAGGGATAATCCCTTTATAAGTATCGAATCCTCATTGCTGTCTATAACAAACGTTTCCAGTTTGGAAAGCGTCTTATAATATTCGCAGTCGCCCAAAGCGCAGTCATTGGTCAGGCTCACCAATACCATTCTCCAGTCTTTTACAGTGTTCTCATCATTTAAGAATCTGCTCTCCGGATCTTTTGGAAGAACCGTCCTTGTAGCTTCCGATATTGCGAATCCTCCGAAAACATTTCCGTCAGGCATACTGAACATTTTCGCTGTCGGAGTATAAGCATCTTCCCAATCTGCAGCAGTAAATCCGCCTGTCGCATCTTCAAGAGTCTCCGCCTTCCCTGACAGCAGCTTATTCTTCGCGATTCTTGCCGCCTCAATGCCCCGGCAGGCCACCGGAATCGCAGATTCCGCCACTGCTATCTTATAATCCGCTTTGCCGATAGCAGCCTTATACTCGCTGATCTTTTTTTCTTTTGCCGTAAGCGTCACCAACCGCAAGGCATTAAGATTCTTCCGGGCCTTCTTTTGCGTAAGTAAATGGACCAGCTTGGCAATAACAAAGCCAATGACTGCAGCGCCCGCAAACATTCCTATCGTCACAGGAGTCTCATTCTTATAGTTAAGACTGCCTGCAAATGCGATTCGGAACGCAAGCGCTATAACCAGAAAAACTCCCAAAAACGGAGTAAGGAACTTTACGAACGGAACATCAAAAGATGACTCGTCAATCTTATAAGCAGAATCGATCCTGCTCAATCCGTCTTCAGCTTCAGCTTTTGCTTTCAGCGCATCTGTATATCTTTCGAGCAGTTTCAGTGCTTCCTTTTTATCCATAAGAAATCCTTTTTCCGAATATCTCGCAAACAAGTTCGCGGGATCCTCCCTGATCATTCTTCATATATCACCATTAGTTTCTTAAACTTCCTGACATGAAACACAGAGTTTCAGGCCAAGTTTACCCATTCTCTCCATAAGACAAGGATCAAACTCCATGTTGCACTGCTTGTCGTAATAGTAGATCATCCAGATCTGCGAGTCGGAAAAATCAACTCCCAAAGCCAAAAGTTCTTTCTTGTTATTTTCTACCAGATCCAAAAGCCATACTATCTCATCGTAATGTATCGGACCATCAGGATCCTCCGGCAAGTCATCAGGAACAAATATCCTGTTATTATCGAGCTTTACTTCCAGCAATTCTTCTATCTTGGCCAGATTGATATTCTTACCATATATAGTCAACCAGAAGGTCATTTCAGGTTCTCTTCCAGATTTCATTATTCTCCTCCAAAATAATTCACGAAACTCCGGGTTCGAGTATCTCTATCTTCGGATTATTACAGTCTATCTCCATTTTCGCTCCGACAGGAATTACTGTCATAGGTGTTCTGTGAATGAAATCAAAGTTCTCCACGATCACCATGTCCGGTCTGTGCACTTCTTTTAAGATAACCTTAAAAAGCGTTTCCCTGCTGTCATATACATTAACATGCTCCAGAGCGATAATCGCCCCTTCCCAGCAATCTGCAGTCGGAAAGAATTTCGTTCCCATTATCTGATGAAGAGGTCCGCCGCAAACAGGAATAATATGACCTCTGACTTTTCCGCTTCCCTGCAACACCTTGTAACCGGTTCCGGGTGTCCAATTGATAGGATCATTCGGATCTTCAATGGAATCTGTATCCGGAAACCTCTCACGCTGGAATTCTTTATCACCGTCCTTGATCGTATATGTGGTCTTCCAATCAATAGGTGTGGTCTTTTCAGCCGGCTTGATCTCACCTATTATCTCATTCGAAAACAATGTCCGTCTGATCGCATCTTCAGTATACCCGTCCAGTTTTCCGGGCTGCGCGATCGGTGTCAGAACTGTAGGACCGTAATAAGAACGGACTCCCGCATATGTATAAACCTCCGTCCAGGTACAAATGTCGGAAAAACCCATAAACACCTTCGGGTTATCATGTATGACCTTGGTATCAATATACGGAAGAACACGGTAGGAATCATCTCCGCCCTGATTGCAGATGATCCCCTTGATGGAATCATCCTTCAAAGCCCACATCAGATCCTCGGCTCTTTTCTCCGGATGCTCATTAATATATTCTCTGCCGCAAAGTGCATGTGGTGTTTCAACAACCTCTACATTGAAGATCTTCTCGAATCTTCTCTTTCCCAGCATATATCTGGGAAGCATATCTTCATCTCCGGCACGTCCGCCTGATATAGAGATAAACGCAACTTTATCGCCCGGATTCAATTTTGAAGGAATGATCAGTTCTTTCATTCCGCACCCCCATTAATTGCGCACTGACACATTCATTATATCAAGATAGCGACAGCCTGTTCTTCTCAGTCTAACACATCATAAAGTCCCAACATGCCTTCGTGAGCCACATCGATATAATAATCAATCAGGTCATAGAGCCAGTCTTTCAGATCAGTAAAACTATAGCCGAGTGATTCCGCCTTATCCGTATTGATACTGTATCCTGGTTCACCGTTATATGGGGCCGGATCGCCATCGTCACTGATGAGCGCACTCATTCCGGTCGCCTTTTCGAGATAATCAAGGATCTCTCTTATGGAGACAGTGCCTTTTGAACTTCCGTTTACAGCGCCTTTGAGATCTTTATCGACCAGAAATGACAAAAACTTTCCGGCTTCATCCGACCTGATGAATGACATCTGAGAATCAGGATTATCGATCTTCATCGGGAGCTGCTTCATAACATGTTCGACATAAAAATACTGCCTTTTCGTGTAATCGTCCCTGCCGGTTACAAAAGGATATCTTACGGCGATCCAATTCTTTTCAGGATACTCCTGCCATAGGGCATATTCGGCTTGTCTCTTTATCACTTCGTAAGGATAGTCCTGTCTGTCACACCAGATAAGTCTGCCGCCCGTACCGTCAAAATCCTCTTCGGATGTATTAATGTGTTTGGGATCATAAACCGCCGTGCTCGACATATAAATATACTTATCACAGTCGGCCGCTTCCATGATCTTACTGATATCATTCGAACAATAAGCGATCTTATCTATGATCACATCGTAATGTGTACCGGATATAACTGCTTTGATACTGTCCTCATCTGTTCTCTCAAAGCATATCCTGGAAACCGAATCGCCGAAACCGTCAGGCGTAATCCCTCTGGTTGCTATAGTGACATCATGACCTTTCTCAATAAGGTCATTGACCATGTGGATCCCGAAAAATCTCGTCCCGCCTAAAACCAGTATTTTCATAAGAATTCCTTTTTATCCGAAATTATTTCCAATGCTAGAATTATAACTCATATGTCAGCCGGATTACTGCTGCTCATCCAAAGCCTTCTGCGCCCTGTTGTTTATCAATTCAGCAACATCTTCAAATGACTTTTGCCCTTCAAAATAAGCCGGGATCTCTTCATAAACAATAAGTGATATGCTGTGATATACAAATCCGGAAGTTGTTGCAGTCGAAAGCTGTTCTATATATCTGTCTGCTGCAGCCGGATCGATCACAGATCCGGATTTAGTGTACATTACGCCATTGGTTTTTTCCGCATATTCGTTGTTCAATTCGATTTCCTTGAGAGCAAGTTCCCTTGCGCATTTTTTATTGACAGGTATATTGGAATCGATAGTTTTCTGAATATCTTCCGAGAGCAAAATATCCAGGAATTCTTTACAAACACTAATATCACTGCAGTGCGAAGAAACCGACACGGCTATATTTGAACCGACTGTAACTGTCCTACCGTCAAAAGACGGATATCCGCAGATCATTACGTCATCGTATTTTCTCGTGAATTCTTCAAATTCATAAAAACCGTAAATGACCATGGGCTGAACACGCATGGCTTCCTTTGCCGCCATCATGTCCTCATATTCCATATCGATATCTTTGCCTTCGAAATATCCTTTTTCGGGAAGATCCTTACAGTAATCAAGTATCGCTTTAAACGCCTCATTGTTTACGTCAATTCTGCCATTCTTAATGAAAACCTCACTCGAATTTACAAAAAGCTTTGCCGCGACTTCCGTTCTCGAATAAGACAACTGATGATCGTATACAGGATCCTGACCGTTGCAGACGTTTTTCACCATTGATGAATAATCATCAAAGGTTAATCCGTTATTACCGGCAAAGGACTCACCCGGAGCCATAAAACCATCGACATAGAACCCGATTGGCAATTGGTAAAGGGCGCCGTTAAGTTTCATTGCATCAATGGCATTGGTAAAGAATTCATTTTCATTGATGCCGCTCTCGTTATAAATGTAATCCGTAAGATCAACAAAATATTCAGATCTGCAGAGCTTCTCATTTGCTCCATTAGTAATAAGAATATCAGGTCCTTTGTCGGAGATAATATCCATTGTCAGACGATCAGAAACCGAGGCATAGGATGTAATAACATTTATTGCGGCACGTTCGGCATTATCCGTGTTGGAATAATCGATTTCATTGTTGGCTTTATATCGGCTGTCGAAAAGCATAAAAGAAGAATCACTTTCAGCATTAAATCTCATTATCGCTTCGGAGATGCTGTAATCCAGATCTTCTGTTGAAGCAACTGTAATTATATTTTTGCCGGCAGCTCTGTATTCACTTGATTTTGTAAACACACACAGAGTGTCATTAAGCTGATTAAAACCTGCAAAGCGTGAAGAGTAACTGAACAGGAACATCTCATTATCTCCGTATTTCAATTCCGAATTATTGACAAGAAATCTGTTGCAGTTGGAGCAGTTAAAAGACAATGCCATTTTGCAAGTTTTGTTATCAATATCGATGATGTATACACCCCCGTCTGTTACTGTAGCAAGATTCCCGTTGCAGCAGGTAAGATTTCGAAGCGGGACATCGATATATTCCATCTCATCCAGCGCTTCGGTTTTACCGGAATCAAGGTCAACAAGGCAGTATCTGGTCTGTCCGAAATAATAATTCGCAGACGTAATACCATATACAACAACTTTATCTTCTCCGGCGCTGATAATACCTTCCAGATACTTGATATGAAAATCCCTGGCCAGATTTTCCAGAGACACTTTCTGCCCGGCTGTTCCGCTCACAGGATCAATAACTTCGATAAAAGGTGTTTCTGCCAGCTGCAAAAGCGCAACATCATCACCTGCAAATGTAAAAAAAGCAAACATCTCCTGTTCAGACGCATTCTTTGTCAGATCTATCCTGTTATCAGGAGATATATTTCCTTTATCATCAACGGGATACAAATAATCCCGCTGAGTAGCAAAATCATAAGCAGCGATATACAACTTGTTGCCCGCAACCAATTTATTAAGACTGATGTTATCACCGAATTCATTTTTGATAATGCAGTCACTGGTCTGATTATTATCTTTATCGAATGAAACTATGTGGTATACCGGCAATTGCGGTTCGGTCTCACAAAGGAACATCCACGTCCGGTTATCAAAAACCGTAATGTCAGACACATAATATCCGCCATACATCTGCGAGATCAGATCAAACACTTCCGAATCTTCCCTAAAGTCATACCACGACATTCCGTCAGGAAGCTTTTCCGGCATTTTACCGCTTAAAACAAGTCCGGATTCGTCCTTGATCACATTACTTTCAGGTTTGTTCGTACATCCGCATGTCATAAAAGACAAAAGAAAGAGGCCCGCCAAAACGGCGAACCCGATCTTTTTGATAGGTCTTCTCATATCTATTATCCCCCGATAATATTCGTACCAGCCTTTATGGTGATTACCGATATCAGCCAGAACAGCCATGATAGTAACATGAAACCAAAAAATATTTATGGCAAAAATATGGTTTGCTCACAATTTCTTTCCCTGTATGATCATGGAAAGCGGATAACCGCTATTATCAAGTTCAATAAAACCGTCATCGGTACCCATTATATATCATCGCCTCACATCGCCGCATTTTTACGCTTGACAGATCTGGTTTATCAGGTTAAACTAAGTGCGGTTTAACACAATAAACCAAGCAAAAACGGGGTTAGTAATATGGAAGAATTGGTATTGTTTGAAGCTGAAAAGAAGCTGATGGAGATTATCTGGCAGGAAGCACCTATTGAGTCAGGCAAGCTGGTGAAGATCGCCGGTGATAGTATCAATTGGAATAAATCAACTACATATACTGTTCTTCGCAAGCTGATCGCCAAAGGTTTTGTCGCGAATGAGGATACTATAGTTAAAGTTCTTATTCCAAAGGAAAAAGTACTGATATCGGAGAGCAACCAGATCATTGAAGAGAGCTTTTCCGGTTCTCTGCCGAAGTTTGTCGCAGCTTTTTTGGGGAACAAGAAGACATTAAGCGATGAAGATGCCGAAGCTCTGATGAAACTCATAAAGGATAATATGGAAGGAGGCAAATGATGGACACCTTATTCCTTACAGTTCTTGAGATGTCCGTTACAGGGAGCATTGTGATCCTTATTACGATGCTTGCCAGATTCCTTCTTAAGAAAAGATCCAAGAGATTCATCATGATCCTCTGGGCTGTTGTGGCCTTAAGATTACTTGTGCCATTCAGCATTGAATCACAGCTCAGTATCTTCAACTATATTCCTTTGAAGACACAGACCTTAACTGCAACTTTACAGGTTCAGGATGCAGCCACGCCTGACTTATCCGCTGATACACAGGCTGTAACAGCTGATCATGCTGCCATGACAGAGCAACAGGAAGTTATCTTTGACGAAACGGCCGTTAATATGGGGAATGAGTCTCTGTCAGCGAACCTTACAGGTGCAGAACCGTTACCGGATATCAGGATCATACTCTCAACAGTATGGCTTATTGGTGCTTTGGGCATTACGGCTTTCTGTTCTGTCCAATACGTCTTACTTAAGATAAAACTCAGGAACGCTAAAAAGATAAGCGGCAATGTTTATGTATCTGATAAGATCAGCACACCGTTTGTTTTCGGCCTGCTCGTGCCCAGGATTTATTTGCCTGACGTTCTCGATAAATATGAGAAAGAATGTGTTCTGCTTCACGAGAGGGCCCATATAAAGCACGGCGACTGGCTTAGCAAGATCGTAGGCGTGTTCGCTGTTGCCGTTCACTGGTTCAATCCGTTAGTATGGCTCGCCTATATGCTTTTCGAACGTGATATAGAGATGAGCTGCGACGAGAGCGTCGTGGCCGGTATGGATGCTTATCTTAAGCAGACATATGCAATGTCGATCGTTTCCTTCGCGAAGAAGAGCAACAACAAAAGATATCTGGTAACACCGTTGGGATTCAGTAAAGTCAATTTCAGCAAAACGGAGGTTACAAACAGAGTGAAAAATATAATCAGCTTTAAAAAGGGGAAGACAGTCACAGCCGTTGTTATTACGGCAGTTCTGCTCTTTGTCGGCGCAGGATGCGCACTTAATTCAAAGACAGACGGAATCAAGCCGGAAAACATGAACGGACCGGAAACAGAAGTGACAGAGACAACTGTGACAGAAACCTCAGAAACGAAAGCAACAGAAACTGAGGAAACCGAGGAATTAACCGAAGGTTATGAGGGCGGTCCTCTCTGGAATCAGGCAGTAGAGGGTCCCAAAAGCTTTGCAATATTCGTAAAGGATCAGATCGGAACCCCATATGCAGCCGGAGGTGATTTCCCGGATATAGGTTTTGATGAAGTGGGATTTGTAGCATACTGCTACAGGTATGGCTGCTCGTTGGGTATGGGGGCAACCGTTGAAGAAATATGTGCCGGATTCGACGGCTCGTATGACTCGGTTACGGTACAAGGAATTCATGTCGGCGACGTAGTAGTCTATGACTCCGGTAATGTTGCGATCTACGTCGGTAACGGAGAAGTGGTTTATGCATCGAAAGCAGAAGGAAGTGTTACCTCCGGTTCCCTTACAATGGAGGATATCAGGGCAATAAAACACTTTATTGATTATACCGAGTCAGAATATGGCCTTGGCTAAGACTGTTATGTCATGACAGCAAAGCTGCACCATGAATTATAGGGACTGCCGCAAAACGGCAGTCCTTTTCATTTTGCATTCAGTATAAATCTTTGTGTCTCTAAATCGCAAAAACTCAATTTTAAGACACATCTGCTAATGCTCTCTGTGTCTCAAATCCCCATTTTTTCAGCGAAAAATCTAAAAGCAGCCATTTTTGTGTCTCATTTTTCAAAAACAGTCATTTAGAGACATCATTGGAATGTCTCTAATTCTCGTTTTCAAATTTTTAAGACATCTCCATCTTATTGCCATCATCCGGGTTCGTATTAATCTACTACTCCGGAAAAGCCCTTTATCTCACCGGATCCGGGCGTAACCTTATCTGCATTCTCACTGAAAGCCGCGCCATCAATAAGGCCGTCCTTAATCCTGATCGTAAGACATCTGTCCTCCAGCTCAAAGTGGACTATGTTGGTCAGGATAAAACTGCCGTTCTTCCCGTCAAGTAATACAAAGACCTGTTTTTTCTTGGATTGCGAACCGTAACGTATGAACCTGATAAATGCTTCGAGCTCATCTTTATCCGCTTGCTTTAGCAGTTCGGGAGTCATTATGGATTCCAATGCTTCATCGGTCATGGTTTCGATATAAGACCCGTCGTCATTTGTAGAAGAATATGTATTGAGGACGGTATCGAAGATATTCTCGCATGCTTCTCTTCCCGGATGATATATTCCGCAGATAGCGTCATAAGGGGCAGTCACGGGATTGTTATCATCATCCAGTTCGCAGATCAGCAGATTGGTAAGTCCGGTATTCTCTTTAGAGAACGTGGAACGGCTGTTCTTTTTAGTATAGTAGCTGGCAAAACCGGAGAAATATATCCTGTAATTTGTATCGTCAACACTTATATCTTCCCAAGCATTTACATAAGTGTAATATTCGCCGGGATTATATTCTTTATAACTGGAAGAATTTGATCTCAGAATTCCGATATCATCCCATTCTTCCATCCCGAAAAGATACTCAATGCCTTCATCAAGGTCACAGGTATTCTCTGCAACAGTCTCACAGAATAATTCAATAAGACCGTCTTTGTCCTTATTCCTCAAAGCGTTTGTAATCTCTTTCCGGTAAAAATTCAGGAAATCTTTGTCGGTATCAAATTTGTATTTCTCTTCTTCCTGCCTTTGCGCCCTGTTCCTGTCCATCCGCGCTTTGAATCTGTCGCATCCTGTGCAGAGAAC
Source organism: Saccharofermentans sp. (assembly GCA_045532275.1). Lineage (GTDB taxonomy): Bacteria > Bacillota > Clostridia > Saccharofermentanales > Saccharofermentanaceae > Saccharofermentans. Next base: position 30,124 of record JAZSFQ010000019.1, read on the forward strand.
AAAAACTGCCAACAGACAGCACGTAACTGCCTTTAACACATGATCTTTCTTTCTGTTCAAATCCGTGGTGTGTAACACTGTTAAAAAGCCTCTGTCACCAGTCACCAGTCATCAGTCAACATCAAAGCCAAGCATAGCGTACAGAACAGTATAAATGCCTTCAGAGAATTTGTCATTCGTTACAAGAACACTGCTGCCCGGCATATATTCGAGATCATCCGTATTGAAGTTATCAAGTACCAGAGAGAGGTATTCCGGATCTGACGGAGCGTCTTCGAGATCTCCTTCATACTCGTCAGATGCGGCTCCGATAGCAGAATTCAGGACATCTGCAATGTTAGCAGGCGCGCTGAAAACAATGAGTGTGTTATAGCCCTTGTCCTGAACAGTGAAATTGATCCTTGAATAGATGGACTCCATGATCTTATAGACTTTCTGATACTGCTCATCAGTCAGGGTGTCAAAGTCAAAACCGAGTGAGTAAACGAAATCGTCTGCGAGATGCTTACGGGCCTCGTCAATGAATTCCTGTCCGTTCATTGAACTGTCAAGATCCTCGACCTTGGAAGGATCATTATTCGCAACAGCAAGTATCATTCCCAGCGCCGCATCCGTGTAAGGGATCTTGAACGCACACTCGTATTTGACTTCTTTCAATACGATGCTGCCGTTATAATCGCCGAAGTAGAATGTAGCTGTACAGTTCTTGCCGTTGCTTCCCTTGAATTCCTTTGTATAGACATTTCCTACGCCTGCGACGGTATCAAGCACCAGCTCGAAACCGTCTGCAGCATGATCGCCGAGATCACCGTTTGCTTCAAAAGTCGTACCGTAGAAATCGATACCTCCTGAGAGCATCGCATTTCCTCTGAGATTGCTTACGCGGACTTCGCCAACTTTCGATTCGGCAACCGTTGAAGCCTCTTCACTCTCGTTATAGACAGCGATCTCAATGGTCTTGTTATTGGCATTCCTGAGATTAATGTAGCTCGGATGCCATGCATAACCTGAGACATGTGTAGAACCCATGGTATCTGTTTCGAACTTCCAGCCGTTATCCGTAAGATCCTTTACTGCCATCGGGAAATCATATTTGACACCGTCGATCACGAATTTACCGACATTTGTGTCATCCATCTTATCCGCAACGAGTGTCCTGGCTTCATCCTGCCAGGGCGTGGTATTCCTGTTACAGCCTGCGAAAAGACCTAACGTCATAACGACCGCCATAACGGCCGCAATTATTCCTGCTTTTTTCATGGTATTATCCCCTCCTGTAAATCTTCACAATTTTATCAAAGCAAATTTATAACTGCAAATAAACTGATCAACCATAGTAGTGATACTGACTTGCCGCCCAAATGGTAAAGAAGACACCCAGTATTCCAAGCACAAGAAGAATACTTGAGATAACTATATTTACAACAGCCCATTTACTGGCAGGTTCCTTTAATTTTGCAACGATCGCCATGAAAAGAGCGGCGATCATGCCTGCACCGCAACAAAGCAATGAGATGACCAACACGTCCAATGCATATGTATCCTGCTGCCTTGGAGTGGCAGCATCGAACCAAAGGACCAGACATACAGGAACTATCAGATTGCATATGATCATCAGCGCTGTGGACAGCCCGCAGAGCAATCTTGCGGTGCGTGCACTCTTGTCAATGGACATTGTTTTTTCTTTAGTCATGGTTTCTCCTAACACCATTAACACAGTTTACTTTAATAATCAGAATTCAAATACGAACCTTTCATAGTCAGACTCGCCGGGCTTGATATATGTCTGATAAATGCTGTCAAGTTCTGCATCGGAATGGAATCTGAAATCATAAGTATCAGTATTCTTCTCTGAGAACCCGTTATAAACGATCTTACCTCTTTCATTTACCTTAATATTCTCTGCGGCACAACAGTAGTACATGTCCTTTGTACTTCCGTCAACATTCTCAAATGTGACTTTGAAAATGATATAAAGCGCATTGCTGTCTTCTGTTGTTATCAGATATCTGCCAATGATCTCAGGATCTTCGTTGACACCCCAGATCTCATCGGAAGAAAAAATAACAGAACCCCAACTGTCATAACCTTTCCTGGTTTCACTGACAATGCCTCCGTTGATATAAAACCAGAATTTATTATCATTCTTAAGGTCGCTCGGAGTGACCCTGTAACCCGGATCCCAAACGACAGTTTCAGTCGTCTGAGCCTTTTGCTTCATATTTTTGTAATTCCCCAGGGTAACAAATAAGATTCCTCCGATCGCATAACTAAGGATCGTGGCTATACTGGCGAACAGGATGATCATTCCGACTGTTTTTATCAATCTCTTCCGCTTTGCACTGAATTCCCGGTCACGTTTTTCCTGATTTATCTGTTCCTGGGTCTTGTATTTGTTTTCCAGTGCCAGGAGAGATTTTGCAAGTTCCAGTCTGATGTAGTCTTCGGCATTGACCGTTCTGGCATATTCGATATCGTTTGCATCTCTGGGGATATCAAATACCGATCCGCAGGCTTTGCAGACCAGCTTTTCACCTTCCTGTCTTAAGGGAGCAGCACAGTTTTTACAATCAAGAGTTCTTAATTTCATTACGTCTTACCCCCTTTCTCAGATATCGATCTCAACGATCTCAAAATCCTCAAACTCCTTGAACATTGCATCTTCCAAGGCTTCATCGGCGCTTTCATAACCCCGCCAGTGATGGTCAGACCCGTGTCCTGAAACATCGATACATGAACGATAATCTAATGAAACGTGGCCAGTTCCATCCGGTTCGAATTCGTCAAAAAGGAGACATTCATAGACATCTTTTAAGGAATTATTGCCGCTGAACTCATATGTATTCCTGTAAACGATACAAAGTTTGTTTTCGGTTCCGTTCTTTAAGAAAAAGCATTTCACTGCAACAGGTGTTCCGACAAGATAGGCATCGCCTTCATCATCCGCATTTCTTCCAACCGGCTCATCTCTTCTGGCCACCTCACAAGCGACACCGCAGGCAATGGCATTTTCGAGGAAGTTCTTATCTTTTTCGATATCTTCTGCAGAAAGGTTTTCCAGACTATCTATCCTTTCCCTTTCCCTCTTTGAACTCTCGGTCTTATAGTCTCTTGACACATTAAAAAATATTATGATGAGAAAAACGATGACCGCAAGAAAGCTTATTCCGCCTATGATCGCAGCATAAACCAAGCCTCCCAGATAAGTCACGCCGGCGGATTTTGCCTGATGTACAAACTCCCTTTTTATCTCACCGATCGCGAATTTTCTTCTAAGCTCTTCATTCTTCTCCAAAAGAATACGGTTATTCTCAAGAAGGAGCCTTGTTCTTTCAGGCTCGGTTACGAGCTTCGCATATTCGACATCAGCCTCTTCGTAATCGATATTAAATGCTGAACCGCAGCTTGAGCAGTAGAACTTGTCTTCCTGCTGGAAAAGCTGTCCGTTACACTGTGGGCAATTAATGTTTGTAAGTCTCATCTTTCTCTTCCCTTATTCAATCTGTTATTCCTCTGATCACTTGTCGGTATCCATGAATACCCGTGAACCTGTTGCGCCCTTCTGCCCCTGGTACTTACCGTCATAAGGATTCATGGCATGGTCATCCATAAGCGCAAAGACCAGCTGCCCTACTCTTCTGCCGCTCTTAAGCTCTATTGCGCACCTGTTCGCGTTATAAAGCTCCAAAGTGATCTCACCCTTAAAACCCGGATCGACCCATCCGGCATTCTGAATGAACAGACCCATTCTGCCCAATGAACTCCTGCCCTCGACAAAAGCCGTAAGATTATCAGGCAATTCGAAATACTCCATAGTAGTTGCGAGAACAAACTGTCCCGGCAGGATCAGATATGTATCGGCAGTAATGGTCTTATAGTTGATCTGGGATCCGAGCGTTATTACTCCGGACGGCGAATCGTCGACAACACTGAACGTCTTGCCCAACCTGATATCGACGCTCGCAGGCTGGATCTGTTCCTGGGTAACCGGTTCGATTACCAGTGTTTTCTCTGCAAGCATTTTACTTATCGTTCTATCCGACAATATCATTTCTATCCCCCCTTTTGATGACTAGATCATTTTACCGTCTGAAAAATATTTCTTGATCATAAGAATTATATCATCGTATTCCCGGTATTTCTTCGCTTTCATCAGACGCTTGATGTCGCGTTCCCTGCCGTCAAATACTGACTGCCAGTAGTTCCACAGCTCTCTCATTTTGTAAATGACATTGATATCCGGTGACATTATCTTCTGATACTCATGATAAACGGTATCATGCAACTGCCACAGTTTTACAAAGTCAGTTTCCGTCTCAAAGCCCTTAAGCTTATCCGCGAGAGACGGATCAGATATCAGACCTCTGCCGAGCATTATGGTATCAGGACTGCCGTTAAACCGGCTTTTTAGTGAATCGTAGTCTTCAGGAGAAAAGATATTTCCGTTGTACACAAGAGGGCACTTCACATGTTCCAAAGCATATGCGAAATACTCCATTCTGGGTTCACCCTTATAAAAGTCTGATCTTATCCTGGGATGCACGATCAGTTCGCTCACCGGGAAGGAATTGAAGATCTCCACCAGATCATAAAACTCATCCGGATCATAGTAACCGAGCCTGGTCTTTATAGATATCTTCATATCTTCGGATCCGGCATAGGAGTATATGTCATCCAGAAACCGTTGAAGAGCTGGTGTCTCAGGCAGAAAGCCCGCGCCCTTTCCTTTCGCGCAGACGGTTCCTGAAGGGCATCCGAGATTCAGGTTTATCTCCCCGTAACCCATATACTTAAGCTCTTTCGCTGCTTCGATAAAATGCTCTGATCTGCATGTAAGTATCTGCGGGACAAGGTTCATCCCCTTATTGTTTTCGTGAGCGATATCCTTTCTCTCACGCGGCGTTAACGGACATTTCTCAGACGGCGAAATGAACGGTGCAAAATACTTGTCAATGTGACCGTAGATCTCATTGAAAGTATTGCGGAATATGTAATTAGTAATGCCTTCGAGCGGAGCAAAATAGATCTTCATAAGGGTTTACCGGACGGAACCGAAAGTCTCAGGTGTTACGGTAAAGCTTTGATCATAACCGGTATCCGTACAGATAATCACTTTAAAATCATTGAGATCATAGACGCATGACCACTCCGTCTGCATCCTGCCGGGGTCGTCACTCCTCAGCGCAGCATCAGAGAGGAACGACATCGCCGTCATTTCATCTGCCGTTCCGGCGCACGCCGTGATGTCCTCTGTCAGTATTCTGTACCGTGTCTCGGAATCAATATCAGGTTCAGTCACAATGCCGCTTGCGCCGAGAATGTGGTTTGTCACCGCACATCCTTCGGTGACGACCATTTCGTTATCTATCCATTCTACTGTTACGGATCTGCCGGTTCTGTCCGTGATGAACAGATGAAAGCTCCTGTCGATCATCATATGCATATCATAAGAACCGAGAAACGCTATTGCCTCGTCAGTGCTGCCGCATGTATCAAGGACCGCTCTGACAGCCACGCTCAAAAGAATATCCGGCCTTCCATTATCCTGATGTGTTTCCTCATGATCCAGCTGCAATATGGCTATGCCGACGCCTGCTTCATTAATGCCGTCGACTGATACATACGGGAACAGCAGCGATGCAAACCTTGCTCCCGCAGACAAAGGATCGATCTCACCTTCATCAGTTCCAAGGCCCAAAAGTCCGATATCTGCCATGCTTATCGAAGCATAACCGTCAGCAGGATCCGTATAGATCATCAGCACATCCGTTTCGGGATAATCGTAATTTCTGCCCATCAGGCTGTGTCCGTCCGGTGTTTGTACGGCAAATGCACTGCACCCGAAAGAATTACCTTCGAGTTTTACAGGCACTCCCCAAAGAAGCTTATCCGATAATAAGGTCATCAGCTCGGATTCATTGGAGATACCCGCATCGAGAACATCCTGAAGTTTATAGTCCGCCTGACAATTCAAGGCATAGACTCCCGGAGCATACTCCTTAAGTGATGCGTAAGTGCTTATCCGCTTTCTGTAAATGACAGCCAGCGTTACAACAGCCGCGAAGATAATGATCACAATTCCAAGGATAATGGCTTTGGGAGAGAGTTTTATGAGGAGTAGAGCTATCAAGGCTGTAACAATTCCTATGACCGCCATTACCGTTCCGACGATCTTAATGCTCCCCTTATTGGTATTCTCAACTTTGCACTTACAATGAGATACAGAGCTGTCGACCAAGGCCTTTCCTTCATCTGAACACATTTGCTCAAAATAAGCCAGAGTATCGGGATTAACATCTTCCTCGCCCTGAACATACTCATAAGTCATGAGATTCTGGTCATTAAAGAATTGAACGACCTTCTGACGCTCATCTTCCGGGCATTCTTCGACAGATACCGTCAGATCCACATACCCGTTCTCATCGGGAGTAAAAAGAAATCGGGAAACATTATAGTAACTGAGATTCAGACCATCCAGGATTATGATCACGGTTTCATCGTCATTATAAACGGTCCCGAAACTGGTCTCTTTATCCATCTGTCCCAACCCGTCATAGTAAACACTGACGGTGCCGCGTGCTCCAGGTTTAAAACTGTCCGGATCAAAGATATCTATTCTATTGCGGGTATCAGCCTGATTTCCCGACATGCCCAGAAAAAATAAAACAATGCCGCAAACCGCAACAACTGCGGCTATGATTGCGACGGTTATCTTTGCCTTTGTTCTTTTAGTCTTTTCTTTCATACAAAATACCCGCTATGCACTAAATTAATCCATTATACCAATAGATTCAGTTTTACATGCAGTTCAGGTATCTTCTGAAAGTTCTATCAATGCATATGCCTGGAACATGGTTGAAAGATCGTCTGACGAAGCATAACACGAAGCATTTGATATAACTGTCAGCTTCTCTCTTCCCGGGGCTTCTGCACGCAGTATCGCCTCCGAACCGAACAGGAGCTCTCCGGTCGCAATATGATAGTCACTCGAAACGATCGCAAGGTATTTAACAGACGGATAATCTGAGATCAGGATATCGTAAGTAAAAATGGCATTCTGTGCCGTAGTAAGCGATTCGTCCTCAATGATGATCCTGTCCTTTTCTATGCCGTGCTCTTCAAGCCACTCTGCCATTTCGCCGGCTTCTGTCGCATATTCGTTCTCATAAGCGGTTCCCCCGCCGGTACATACGATATATGCCTTAGGATACTTTTCCGCGCTTTCGAGGGCAACGGTAAGACGGTGTACCAGCTCATCTCTCATAGTACCGTCAGGGTTTAACTGAAATCCCAGAACAACAATGCACAGCTCATCCGTATCCGGCAGACCGTCAGGTAAAACATCATAATTCAGAGGCTGACCAAGCGCAGGAGAGCGCCAAAGATCCATAATCCTTGTCCATTTCTCTCCTGCGCTTTCATCTGCCGAATAAAGATCTTCTAACAGGGAATCAACTGTATCATCTGCATCTTCTCCATAAGAACCATAGACATACACGATCTCCTCTATCATCATCTGCACGGTCTCTGGATCGGCTGCCGGATTCTCAGCCGGTTCAGATGTTTCGAAAGTTTCTGTGGTGAAAGAACTTTCAGAACCGGGAGTTTCACTGGTTCCGGCTGTAGTAACAGAACTTTTCGTTTCCGTCACACTCCCGGTGTCCGCTGTATTATCGACAGGCTTCTTACACCCGCACAGCGGTAATATCATGCAGATAACAAGCATGAAGGTTATTTTCTGTAAAATTTCTCTTCTTGTTTTTCTGCTGAACATAGACCGGGTTCTTTACAGTGTCCCGCCGTTAGCGACATATATATCATAGAGTATCTTCGGTAGGATAAATGTCATGAAGAACAGGATAATAACTGCGAGTACGACCCATACGGTAACAGTAATCGCAATCAGCTTCTTGTTCCTCTTCTTGCTCATCTTACCCTTGAGCTGGAGTCCTGCAAGTATTGTGTTGATCGCGAAGATCCCGCCTGCCAGTATCAGCAGGAACGGTGTAAGCACTATTTCATCAAAAAAGTATGAAAAGAAATATACGATCATTGCGGCTACTGAAGTGATCAGCATGCCTTGCCCGCATATATACACTTTCTTTAATATCTTTGCTTTTTCAGCCTCCGTATAGTCGGCCACCATTTCCAGAGTTTCCTTTAAATCCTCTTCCATATTCTCACTCTTCCTTTCCCCGCGAAGAAGGTCGCGGATGTCAATATCGTAAAAATCCGCCAGTTCTATCATTACGCTGATATCCGGCATCGTGTTGCCGTTCTCCCAGCGGGAGACCGATCTTGATGAGACGTTAAATCTTTCGGCCAGCTGTTCCTGTGAGAGCTCATGTTCTTTTCTGAGTTCTCTTAAGAAAGCTCCAATCTTGATCTGGTCCATATGAGTCCTCCTTTCGCTTCGAATGCTATCATCCGGATCTTCCGAAAAACACGACAGAGAGTGAGAGATGCCGTTTTTTCATACCCGACAGGGGTGTCCGGTCAATAAAATCACAGGGCGTCCTGTTCGTATCTGTAGTAAGTTCTTATCGAACTGAGATCGGTTCCTTCCGGCAGGTCGAGTTTTCTGCCGTCTCTGAACAGCCCGAAAGTCTCGCCTAAAACCGTATTTGTATCATCGAGATTAGTTACTTCAACGATCACATATTCGTCAAACCATAATACTAAAATAAAAACATATCCGGTATAAGAGACATCCATGTCCTGTAAGTGCCCTATAAGAACATCAGTATCATAAGGGTCATCGCTATAGTACTTTATCTCATATTCCCATTCGGCAGGATCCTCCGAACCGGCAACAACATCATAATTACTGAAAGACTCATTAAAACTCTTGTAGTGATCATCTTTATAAATGTAATTCTCATATTTACTCTTTGAGATCTTTTTTATATTGTCTCCTTCGATCGCATAATAGGCTCTGTAGGCAGGAACAAAACCGTTATCTCTGGCACCCTCCAAAAGATAATCGGGCCTGCTTTTGCCCGTCATACAGGAGGATAAAAGTGCACTTGCGGAAGATATGATTATGATCAGACAGATCAGTTTAATTACTCTGTATTTCATAGTAAGCTCCCCTATCAGTTTTTTGTCTTTTTGATCAGGTCACAGTTCATAGTAGAAGAGCAGCGGCTTCTCCGGATGCATTCTTCGTTCCATGATCACTTCTTCATAAAGAAGATCCCTGTCAAAGCCGCCGCGCCAGTAATACTGGTAATCCGATGCTTCCCGCGAATATAATCTCTTCTTTGGATCGAGACTTACTTTACCCTTTTTATCAACTTTGAGACCGTCTAACGCAACACAGTTATAGACTTCTTTTTCGCGGCCGTCATCAGTCCTGAACACGACTTTAACAAATGAATATACCGTGCTCTTATCCTCGGTCGTCATGAGATATTGAGAGACGATCTGAGGATCCTCATACAGGGTCCAGACCCCACCGTCGACTTCTTTTTCTTTGTCCTTATACTCTGAGCTCTCATATTCATAGACCATTTCATCGATCTTATTCATGACATCCGGATTATTCTCCAGTTCAGACTTCGTCACACGTACAGTCGTAGCCTGTTCAGCCTTGGCGGCCATCTCCTCTTGCTTCCGGGCAGCCTTTGCATCATCTTTACGGGAGGACCATTCCACAAGGAAAATGATGCCCAGCGATATAAGAGAAACGGCAGCGAAGGTCTTAATCCCGAAGACAATACTCTTCTTCAGATTCTCACGCCTTCTTTGCACTTCCTCTTCTTCGAGTTTCTTTTCCTGCGCTAATTTCTCTTCTTCCGCCTTTCTGTAGTGTTCATTAAGATCTTCGGTCTCTCTGGTAAGTTCCTGAAGTATATAGGCCTCAGCATTCACCGTCTTCTCATACTCGATATCTTCCGCATCCTTTTCGATCTCAAAAGATGCTCCGCAGAAAGCGCAGACGAGTTTACCGTCTTCGAGATGAAGGGGCGCATTACAGTTCTTACAGTTCATGACTTTAAGTTTCATTACTGCGCCTCCTTCCATTCATCAGGGATATCGAGCTTATACGCTTCATATGAATTCGTTGTATCTTTTGTGATCTCCCGGAACAGCTGTTCCTTATTGTAGTATGCATTCCAGACAGAGTCCCCGTGATGCCTTATATTGGGAGTATAATCTACGCTCAGGAGTCCGTAAGAATCCACATTCATATCCGTAAACACTGAATAATCGTAAAGTGAGATGATCTCACCCGTATCTTCATATGTGTATGACATGCTGTAGACGCACACAATATAAGGCTTGTAATACGTCTGGCCTACCATAACATAGACACTGTCGAGCGCCACATCATCATTAAATTGCGCTATGCGGGGTTCAGCATAACGGTCATCTTCGACCGGTTCACTGCGTGAATAACAGATATATGCCCTTCCGGATGCAACGGTATTCTCGATAACATGCATATCATCCTGTAAGAGCTCGTACAAAGTCTGATTGGTCTTCTTTCTGTTTTCCTCATACTTAATATCTGCGTCGTGAAAAACGTAGATCAGATATCCGAATATGACGACCATAGGGAGCATGGAGATTATCAGTCCGAAGATGGAAGCGCGAAACCCTGTAAAACCCATGCGTACAGACTTCTTGCGCTCACGTGCAAATTCACGGTCCTGTTCGTTCTGCAGGACCTGCTCGTTCAGAGCATAATCGGTCTCCAACAGATTTAAGTCTTTCTCAAGGAGCATCTTTGTCCTGTCAGCTTCCGTGACCAGCTGTGCATACCTGACATCGTGCTCATCATAGTCAACGGCAAATGCAGAGCCGCAGCTGCTGCAGAAGAACATGTCCCTTTCCTGGTTGAGGAGGCCGTTACACTGCGGACAGTTAAGATTCGTAAGTTTCATGCTGCACCCTCCTCCCCGTCAGATTTCAGTAACTTGAGAACGTATGCTCTCAGGTATATCAAAAGGTACTGTCTCACTCATGGTCTCCCATGTCTCACGCATAGCATCAAGGACCATCTCTTTGTCCCTGAATCCTTGTTGACCGCGGGTACCCTTGTACCAGCGCGATTCAAAATGACACGAGATATCTCCATCCTCACGGATCCCGTCCATTCCGAGTAAGACCGGAATATAGACCGTAACATTCTCTCCGCCATTCTCAGGCGCATACTCAGCAGAAAAGATACTGAGGAGTTCCGTTCTGCTGTTTTCCGAATAGATCAAGAATCCTTCTTCGTATTCAAAATTCCCCGTGAAGATAAGTTTAGTATCCGTTCCGTCGGGTATTATCTCTCTGTCTGTCAGATATTTGACGACATAGACTTGAGATGCATATGCTGTTTTAAGAAAATCCCCGTCACCCATCAGCACTTTCTCATCAATCTTCTGATTCGTGATCTCATTAGCCGCTCTGGTCGTCTCCGTCGTAGCGTCTTCACCAAACACCGCTTCAGTGATCGATCCGTAATTCCTGCCGACTATAAACGTACAGGCACGGAACAGATTGAGGAGCACAAAAAATGAGGCAACAACGACCCCGATCCTGATGATCCGGTTCTCAATGCCCTGATGAGCACGCTGTGATTCTCTCCTGCGGGAATTGTAACTCTGCTGCCGGGATATACCTTCGCGCGTTTGTGAGATTATCTGTTCTCTTTCGAGCTGCGCCTGATTACGCTCCTGCTCTGTCTCGGCTTCCGCACGCGCGACATCATCACGATCCCAATCGACCGCATATTCAGTACCGCAGTTCGGACATATGATCTTTCCGTCCTGAATGATCAGGGGAGTTCCGCAGTTCCCGCAGATTTTTCTTTCTTCAGCCACTTAACCTATACCCGTAAATCCCTATCCGATGATAATTCCTAAGCTTATCCCAAAAAGCTCATTAAATAATTTATCATATTTTTTTAAGATAAGAAATCGATTTACAGGTCAATCCTGAACTCTTCGCAATACGTACAGGTATTCGCCGGAAGTAACACCTGTCTTTGGATAATACCTTGTGCCCGTATCATCTGCCAGTGTCATCCCGAGCTTCTTCATGACCTTTTCGGATGCAGTGTTTCTGTTGTCGCAGTGCGCCTGAACCTGTTCCGCGTCCAGTTCTTCAAAAGCATGATCGGCTAACGCTCTTGCAGCTTCCGTAGCATAGCCCTTTCCTCTACAGTCCTTGCGGATGGTCCATCCGATCTCGTAAATACGGTCTTCCCCGCACCGTTCCAGATTCACTCCGCCTATGATCTCTCCATTAAGGAGGATTACGTATTCGCGGTCTTCAGGATCTTTCTTTGCCCATTCTGAAACTGCGAATAACACGAACTCCTTTGTCTCTTCAATCGTCTCATTAGGAAGGAACATCATCATATCGATAGAAGGATCGCCCGCGTATTTATGAATACCCTCGCAGTCGCCTGTTTCTATAGGTCTTATCACTAATCTTTCTGTAGTTATTTCGCGCTTCATAGATCCTCAGGCGAATGCATCCAGATATTCACGGGCGGCAACATCAACTTCCTCCAGGCGTTCTCCTTCTGTCGGATGATCCGCGATCCTTGCTATTTCCGTCGTGATCCGTTCATCATCATGACATGACGGCCATTCACGCAGCAGATTCCTGATTATGTGAAGTTTCCATTCCGCATCTTTCTGTTCCGGCTTCAGCAAAACAAGCAAATGCTTCTCTGTCACTTTCCGTTGTTTTGCAAGGACCCTGATCATATAAGGAGCTACAGGCCAGTTCATATCCTGTATCCATTCGAGAAGATCCGGAATGATAACATCTGCCTCCTCATCTCTTAAAGCCATTAGCTGCTCAAAAGAAGACGTATCAAACTTATCTTTTGGTATTAAGTTTTTTGTCTTTTCTGTATTCATACTTTGTTCAGTATATCATTAAGCGTTTAATACCGGATAAAACTCTCGGACAGCTTAACTGATTTACTCTACCGTCTTCAGCGCTTCGTCCATCGGTATCTTCTTTATCCTTATGAAATCGAAGACGGACACGACCGCGTAACCTGCAATCATATAAACAACCGACATGATCATGGACTTTGTGCTCATATAGAATGTGAACCACCCGTCCATCTGCATCATAAATGCCCTGAACACATAAATAAGGATAATGTATCCGGCTATAAATCCGGTAAATGTGAACAGGAGCACGATAAATGCCGTAGGGATCATGTAGAGCGAACTGATCTCAGAATTCTTAAAGCCCAGTATCTTGACCATGGAGATCGAGTGCTCGTTGCGCTCGATGATTATCTTGGTCAGGAGGAATATCAGTGCTGCAGAAAGGACCAGAAGGACATACTGTGCCACCACCATAAATCCGCCCATTGAGTGCATAAGCTGGTTAGTAACTTTTACGATGTCTTCTTTATCTATAACTGTTGCGAAGTATTTCTCGTCGATATCGGTGATCTCTTCGTTCGAGAAATAGCCGGTAAAGGATCCTTCCTTCTTATCGAAAACACGGATAAAACTGTCATTGGGCATAAATACCGCGATGCCGCCTTCATAATCGACAATGCCTGCCACGGTGAACTCATAGCTCCTGTTGGCGAACTCTTCAGACAGATTGAACTTATCACCTTCATCAAATCCGAACTTGCCCTTGAAAGCACTCGAGATATAGACCTCTCCGTCTTCGAGATCATCACTGATATCCACATATTTACTGTCATTTACGATTCCGTAAACAGTAACAGATTCGGTGGTTCCTCCGCTTCCTCTTCCTTTGATGAATGATCTGACATTCTTCTCATAGAGGAGAGAGGTCTCATTGAATCTTTCGGCATCTTCATTGGCGGTTACAATTTCATTGCCGTCGTCATCTTTAGTATTCATCAGCATATACTGGTACTTTGCGAAAAGCATATCCGGAGCGCGGTCACCGTAGTTGTTCAGCGAATCGGGAAGTCCGAACGCAAAGCAGAGCATGACTTCGACAAATACGATGCCGAAGATAAGGATCGCGTAATTCGGGATATTCTGGAACAGGATCCTTAATCTGAATCTGTTCATGAAAGACCAGTCAGGAAGCCTTCTTGCCTTTGTTCTCTTGGATCTTCTGAGATCGTGCCTTAAGAACTTCAGTGGACTTAACTGAAGCTTTCTGAAAATAACAATAAGATTTATCAGGAACATAAGCAGCAACGGAATTACCGTTGTCTTGACTAACGCCATAGGGCTCCAAACGACTCCGCACTTGGGAAGGCTGTAAGTCTCAAAATAGATATTTACGGCTGCTTCCTTAAACCATGTATAACCTAAGATGTTACCGATGAGAGCACCTATCAGGGTTACGACCACGGGTGTCGTCAGATAGTGGACGATAAGCTCACCTTTCGTATAACCCGATGCGCGCATCGTTCCGATGACCGAAGCTTCTTTATCGATCGTATTGCTGATCGTGATCGCAAATATAAAGGCTATTACGGCGATGAGGATATAGCAGAGTGTCTCCGTGCCTGCAGTATCGCCTTCAACGTCGGAAGGCGCGAAATTCGAAGCCTGCCTGTAGCACTCCGGAAGGAAGTCCTCCAGGTCATTTTCAAATACCACAGACTGGGTGATCAGGGCCTTTAAGAACTTATCTGCAAGATCTGCCTGTGCGGTTTTATCTGCGGGCTTAGCGTCATAGAAATATGCATAACTGTAATGTGTCCTTGTCCTTAACAGATCAAAGGCTTCCGGTGTTACCATTGCTACGTCAAATCCGAAAGCATCAAACATCAGGTCGTTGTTGTTCTCATGCAGCGAAGTGTAATTGATGTAAGACAACAGTCCGACTACCGTGAATTCCCTGTCGCCTACAAAGATCGTATCTCCTACCTTGATACTCACATTGCTCGCATGCATTCTGTCTATGGCGATCTCGTTCTCATTCTCCGGCGCGCGGCCTTCATTGAATGAAGCCTGATCGACTTCATCGCTGCTGCTAAAGACCCTTACAGTCGCATCCTTTATTCCGTCTTTATCGTAATCTTCATCTTCGTTCTTAAAGAAATGCTCATATACGGTTACTGCCACAGGTGCGAAATCCGGATCATTAAGATCGTACTCTTCAACCGTTTCATCCCACTTCTCATCGACTGCTTTTACCACTTCTTCGTGAGCTTCTTTATATGCTTCACCAATAGCTTCTTTGAACTCGTCCGAATCGCGGGCTTCTTTCAGGGCAGTCTCGTAATTCTCTTCCATAAAGGAATCGATCTGAGCACGGATCATGTCCTCATCAGTAATGCCGGCTGCTTCACACTGTGCGCGGACAGCAGCCTCGATACCTTCTGTCACCTGCTTCTCAAGCTCTTCATCTACAGCCTTTGCGACTTCTTCATCGGCTTCTTCATAACCCTTGGCGATAAGATATTCTCTTACATCAGCCATATCGCCTTTTTCGACCGCTTCTATAAGATCTTCAGAAGCCTTGTTCATAAATTCAAAAGAACCGTCCTCGAGCTTTAATGTGATCTTTCCGGTGTTGATCGCTTCCAGCATACTGTCGCGGCCGACGGACATTCCCGAAACAAAGCCGATCATGAGCACCATGAAGACCACGATCACAAGATACTTCTGCCAGTCCCCCGCCAGTTCTTTAGGGACTCTTTTGATAAGAGGATTTTTCATTGCTGCTTCCTCCTTACCACTCGAGCTCTGAAGCAGGGATCTTCTTATCGTTTATATCGTTATGGCGTACGACACCGTCACGGAGCTTGATCACGTGATCAGCCATATACCTGATGGCTTCGTTGTGCGTAACCATGATTACCGTATTGCCAAATTTCTGATTGCAGCTCTCGATAAGGCCCAGTATTTCTTTTGAAGTCTTGTAATCAAGGGCTCCCGTAGGCTCGTCACACATAAGAATGTCCGGATTCTTAACAACTGCGCGGCCTATTGATACACGCTGCTGCTGACCTCCGGACAACTGATTGGGATATTTGTATTTGTGATCTTCCAGACCAAGTGTCGCTATGACTTCATTCACATCGAGCGGGTGGTCTGAAAGGTATGCCCCGACCTCGATATTCTCTTTTACATTAAGATTCGGGATCAGGTTGTACATCTGGAAAACATAACCCAGGTGCTTTCGCCTGTACATCGTAAGCGTCTTTTCGTCCATATCCTTAAGCTTGTCACCGTCGATGCTTACGTAACCTGAATCGGGTGTATCTATACCGCCGATGATGTTAAGTAGTGTGGACTTACCCGAACCTGAAGGACCCAGAAGGACGCAGAACTCTCCTTTGCTGACAGTGAAGTTCATTCCTCTTAATACGTCCTGCTTTGCTTCTCCTGTACCGAAACTCTTCCTGAGATCACATATCTCAAGGAACTTTCTTTCTTGTTCGCTCATAAAAAGCCTCCAAAAATAAAAAAGATATGACCGAAGCCATATCAAAACAATTTTCGGAGAATCGTCATGTATAGCTTCGCAGTTATACATGAGTCTCGCAATTTAAAACAAGCCAGGTATTAACCAGGATGTTGACTTGCTACGCAGAACGCTTGCTACTCCCTCATGGGATGTATGTTTAGATGCTATCAGCCAAAATAAGATCTGTCAACGAACAAATCGACAGCCTCATGCCCAATTTCCCGCACAAGAGATATTATCACTTTGTTTAAACACAACAGAATGATTTTTCATGCAATTATAAGATCATTCCTTAACGCCGCCGGTCGTAAGCCGGTAACGAAGTATTTATGCCTCGCTCCATGCCCGGCTTAGTGCCTTCTCGAAAGCATAAAAGGCTTCTTCACCATTATCAGGCATACTCTCTGAAGAAACTCTTATAATCTCACCGTCTTTGACGATACTTATCCTAAACTCCATTCCGACGATACAGTCTCCGTCAACCCACTTACCTTTGCCAAACCTGTATTTCTTAGCCAGTTTCAGACAGTCATCATAGACTGTGGCCGGAACGATACGGTAAACCATGGTTCCATCTTTATCTGGACTTCCGTCACGCCAGACAAGTACCAATTCAGTATCGGTGTACTTATACAGTGAGTACGATGAGTGTCCGTCACCGCCCACAGTCGCCACAACTGCCTCATAATAGTAAACAAGCATGTTCTCAGCAGTAATGCATTCCTCAGGCGTTGCCGGGACAGCAGTGCTCTCCGTAACAGTATTCTTATTCTTTCCGCATCCTGATAATGACACGGCAAATATTATTGCCATCATCATGAAAAGTGCATATTTTGCAATATGTCTTCTTCCGTTCCTTTCGGTCTTAACGTCATGCATTTTCTTTATCCTGCCTTCCTGTATGTAACAAGCCATTTCTTTGATCCGCACAGCTTTTTCCCGATAAAAAAGAAAAAGTTTCCTATCGCCCTTTTAAATGGTGAGATCTTTACCTGAGGGAAGTATGCTTTACCGCATCTTTCGGGAGCGGTCCACCAAATGCCGTCTGCCGTCGGGAACTCTGAATCCGCGGTGTAATGCATTCCCATACCTCTCATTATGTTATAAGGTATCAGGTTCATTATCTTAGGACTGTGAAGTTTCCCTGACTGTACATCCTTCGTGAATGCGAGAGCCTTCTTCCCCGCCAGTTTCTTATCCTTATCAGTAGCTTCGTATGCATTCCAGCTGACAGATGCCACCGCGATCTGATAGCAACGGTTGAAACCTATTCCCGTTAAAGTTCCGGAGATCCTTTTGGCAGCTTTCTTCTGTCCTGTTCCGCCTGCCGTAGTGATTATCAATGCTTTTCCTTTATAAAAATAAGGCCTGTGAAGCATGAAACAAAAATGATCAAACAGGTTCTTGATATAACCCGTCTCACTCCAGTTATATGTCGTAGAACAGACAATAACTCCGTCAGAATTATCGATCTTACTGATTATGTCGCCGACGGTTTTATGGTGCGGGCACTTGTCATGACCTGATCTGAAACAGTTGCTGCAGCCGATGCATAACGGAAGATCGATATCTGCCAGAACGAGTTCTTCAAATTCCGTATCAGGGTATTCTTTACGGATCACATCCATTGCATATTCCGTAAGCTTCCAGGTATTGCCCTTTCTTCCGCACCCGTCTATAACCAAGATCTTCATATATGCCCTTAACTCCGATTATGTATTGTCTTGTATTTTACTACAGATTTAACTGTTTCATAAAACACTGATGCTTCCCTTTGCTTTTACCGTTCATATGTCCGGAACGACCGTTCATGTGTTTTTTGTTTACTGTGTTTTCCATCTTAAGTATTATCGCCTCAACAACAAAAAGGAGACGGAATTATGGGATATGCAATCAGAACAGAAAACCTTATCAAAAGATATAAGGACAAGACTGCAGTAGACGGTCTGACACTGAGCGTAAAAGAAGGCGAGCTCATCGCTTTGTTAGGTGTAAACGGTGCCGGAAAGACCACAACGGTCAAGATGCTCACTTGCCTTACAAAGCTTACAGAAGGCAGAGCCGAGATCATGGGCCACGATATTGCGAAAGAGCCTGACGAGGTAAAAAGATCAGTCGGCGTATCGCCTCAGGATACATCCGTAGCAGAGAATCTTACCGTAAAAGAGAACCTCGAATTCATGGCTGCGATCTATCTTCCGAAAGACAAGGCAGATGCTGCCGTAACAAGAACGATCGAAGCATTCGGATTAGGCGAATTCAGGAACAAGAAAGCCAAGCTCTTATCGGGCGGCTATAAGCGTAAACTCTCGATCGCAATGGCAGTCATCGGTGAGCCCAAGGTATTGTTCCTCGATGAGCCTACACTGGGGCTCGATGTTCTTGCGAGGAGGCAGCTCAGGCGTGAGATAGAAGCGCTTAAAAAGAATATGACGATAGTCCTCACCACTCACTACATGGAAGAAGCGCAGTCACTGGCTGACAGGATCGTCATCATGAACGAAGGAAAAGTAATGGCTGCGGGCACGCTTGAAGAGCTCGAGAATATGACAGGAAAGAAAGGCCTTGAGGATGTTTTCGTAAGCATAGCGGAAGAACAGGTTTAAGGAGATAAGAAAATGAAAAGGACATTGGCATTTGCAAAAAGAAATCTTATAGAAGTATACAGGGATCCGCTCAGCTGGATCTTCTGCATCGCTTTCCCTATCGTAATGCTGATCATCATGTCTGTAGTAAATTCAGCTATACCGAAAGAAGCGAATAACACTCTCTTCAGGATCGATAATCTCGCGGGCGGCATCGCCGTATTCGGACAGATGTTCGTTATGCTCTTTACGGCAATAGCTGTCGCAAAAGACAGATCCGGAGCATTCCTTACACGCCTTTATTCCTCACCGATGAAGAGCGGGGACTTCTTATGGGGTTACATCATTCCGATGAAGTTTACTGCTCTGGTGCAGGTATTCATTACCTTCATTGCGGCTGTCGTTATCTCACTCATCACAGGATATGAGCTCAGCATCCCGGGACTCCTCCTGACGACGGTAATGGTCATGCCTTCTGCACTGATGTTTTCCGCAATCGGATTTCTCTTCGGAACATTCTTTAACGAGAAAGCTGCTCCGGGAATCTGCTCGATAATCATATCCGTCGGAGCAATGCTTGGCGGGATCTGGTTCGACATAGAAGGCGTCGGCGGTATCATGAGCAAGATCGGAAAGTGCCTGCCATTCTTCTATTCGACAAAGCTCGCCAGATCTTCCATCTCTATGGATTTCGGCACAGACGGTTTCCTTATCCCGCTCCTGGTCGTTGTTTTCTCGGCAGCAGTATTAACAATACTTGCAGGCGTAGTTTTCAATTACAGGATGCGCGCTGACCAGAGGTAAATGATATACTCAAAGCATGAAAATATTGACTGAAACCGACAAGAAATATGAGGAGATAGAACTCCATGTATGTAACAACGCCCTGACGGACGAAGTCAGGGCTATTGTCGGTGAACTTCATGAGATATACGACAGCAATATCTCCGGTACTGATGAGAAAGGCAACAAGAGACTGCTCAGAAGAGCAGAGATCTTATCCGCTTATTCGGAAGGTCAGAGAGTCATCGTTCTTACTGGTGACGGCCGTTATTCGGTACAACAGAAACTCTATGAACTGGAGAGTGAACTCGGGGATACTGATTTCATCAGGATATCCAGATCTGAGATCGTGAATATCCGCAAGATAAGATCTCTTGATATGAGCATCACGGGAACGATCAAACTCGTACTGAAGACCGGCTATGAAACATATGTCTCAAGAAGGAATGTTGCTAAGATCAAAGAGAAACTGACTAAGGTAAGATCGGAGGACAGGACATGAAGGAGATCCTGAAACGAAGCGTTACAAGCTTTGCAATGTCGTCTTTTGCAGGCATCCTTGTAAACCTCATTATAGATATCACCATGAATGCCGGCAGCCATACCGGATTTAATTCCATGTCTCCCGATTACGTCGCGCTCTTCCCTTCTGTTACGATCGCCGCTTACGTTAATATCTTCCTTTACGGCATCATCGGCGTGACCTTTGCAATGAGCGCACTGATCTACGAAGCGGAAAAGATGGGCTTCCTTATCCAGAGCATCATCTACTTCATCATCACATCTACAGTCAGCGTCGGGATCACCATGCTCCTATGGCAGCTTCATAAGTACCCTGCCGCGTTTATCAGCACGCTTTCAGGCTATGCTGCGACTTACATCATCATGACGGTCATCGAGTACCGCAGACTTAAAGCTGACATTAAAGCTATTAACGAATTGTCAGCAGAAGACTAAAGCTTAATTCCCGTGAGAATTCATCTCTTCAACTTTTGATACCGGCTTTACGGACATCTCTACCCAGGACGGCATAAGGCCGCACTTGACCGCATTTCTGACGGATCTGAGATTCGACCAGGCCGTGCAGTAAAACGGAACCTTGTCTCGCTCCAATATCTCCAGAGCAAGTTTGGATGTCAGTGCCGAAGCGATCCCTTTACGCCTGTATTCGGGCAGGACATCCACTCCGATCTGCCACATCTCAAGGGCATCCGCAGAACACCCTGCGAGACCTATCAGCCTGCCGTTATCGTAAGCGCCTGTGGCGAGCATGTCCAGGTGCTTTCTGTCCTCACAAAGCGCATAATGCCATTCAGGAAGGTACAGATCATCAAACTGCCCTTTCTCCAACGTGCGGATCTCATATTCACAGGGCAGTTCAGTTAACCTGTTCAGATCAGGCAGATAGTATTCAGCCATAAAGCACACCGTCTGGTCCAGAGGTTCCAGACGCTCATTAAGCCAACGCATATTAGGCGTTTCGAAGCAGTGGTAAAAGTCAAACCTGGTGATGTATTCTTTTGCAATCTCATAGGTTTCTTCCGTTGCCGCTGCAACAACATTATTACCATAAGAAATGAAATTACACCCTATAGGCAGCTCATAGTATTTCTTGCAATCGTCACCAAGTTTAAACGGTACGACCTTGTTCTCTCCTGAAAGAAAATCTGTTGCATCACAGCCTATATCTTCTGCAGACTGCTGCATTGCTATCCTTAATACATCTTTATTTGTCATCATAAACTTATATCCTTTCGATCTTCAATGATATCAAACAGCCGGACCGGTGATGAGCAGTTGTAAGTCGCCAGTCCTTTTATGTCACTTTCATTCTTTTTGTTTAACCAGACTGACTTAATTCCGGCATTATACGCTCCGGTCACATCTGTATCGTACATATCGCCTATAAAGATAATGTCTTCCCTGCGTTCGAAAGGGTTGTCTTTCAATGCTGTCCGGACCGCAAGTTCAAAGAAATCCCTGCATGGTTTGATCCTTCCGAAATCCGCACTGGACCAGAGGTTTATAAAGTATTTTCCTATATCGAACCTGTTAAGAATCTCCATAAGCGCCCCGGCGCGGAAACCGCTGTTCGACAGAACATACATCGGTATATTTCTCAGGCTGCATTCCTGAAGAAATCTTTCCATTACCGGATCTGATACGAAGTCATTGCATAACATCAGGAAGTCCGCTTCTTCCTCTGCGCTCATGGAAAGCTTATCCCCTCCGAATCGCTGCGCGAACAGAGGCAGTTCAACTTCAACAAAAGGAAACTCTTCCGCTGCTTCATGCTTTGAAAGCAGCCGGCAGAATAGTTCCTCTCCATATTTCTTCATGTCCTCAAAGGAACATTTGTCTTCGTAATAACTGTGCCAGAATTCTTTAAGGCCGCGGTTAAAATCGATGCTCCTGCTGTTTAGCAGGGTCTCAAAATAATCAAAGATCAGAATCATGATCTTCAGTCTCCATTCATATCTTCAGTTTCAGTCGTAATAAGTAATTACCTCGCCTACGATAACTTCTTCATAACCTTTCTCATTATCAGAAAAGAGCTTGTTAAGCTTTTGGTATCTTCATTCTTAAGATAGCAGCTCCCTTCTTAAGTACGTTATTGATCATCTTCATGTTTCTTCCATTGCCAGTTCGATCAGCTTGCGGATATGTATCTCGACCGCATCAAAACATGCGACCGGACAATTGCCTGAATTAAGTATCAGGGGCAGTTCCGTGCATCCTAAGATGACTCCTTCGATTCCGTCTTCATCCTTCATCCTGCTGATGATATCCGTGAGTTCTTTAAGCGTCGATTCCTTAACGATCCCTTTCTCCAGTTCCTCGAAGATCCTTTTCGCAACGAGGTTACGTTCATCCTCATTTGGCACGAAGACCTCTACGCCGGATTCTATAAGATCTTTTTTCATATAATCCTTTTCCATCGTGAAGATCGTGCCTAAAAGAGCTATCTTCTTAATGCCCTTGGAAGATACTTCTTCAGCTACTGTTTTCGGAATGCTGACGACCGGCATATTAAACCTTGCTGCCAGTTCATCGTAGACGACATGCATCGTAACTGCCGTGAGCGATACGACTTCCGAACCGCCCTTTTCCAGACAGACGAGCTTTTCTTCCAGATAATCAGTTAACAGATCATATCTGCCTTCCGTTACATAGTTCCAGGCTCTGGTAAAGTTGACGCTCTCTATTGCGATATCAGGCATCGCCTTGCCGCCCGTGATGCGATCGATCTCAGAGTTCAGTATCTTGTAGTACATCAATGTCGATTCGGGACCTGTCCCTCCGACTAATCCTATCTTTTTCATATTTCCCCTTCTATTACTTTTTCGTGTATTCAGTTATTTACAGCCCTTCCGCATTCCGGACAGAACCTCGATACAGGGCCAGTATATCCGCACTCGCACCGGAATGATCCTTCAGGCACCGCATTATTTACCTCTTCACGCGACAGGATGATCACCTCATTATGCCCGTCCTGGATATTCGTCAATTCCATATGGAGCTTATCATCATCGCTGTACCAGATGCAGTCAACGTTATAAACCCTCAATCCGTTTGCTCTGAGACCGTTATCGCCTATCTGTACCCTCAGTTCTTCCCCGTCATGACGCTGAAGAGACGCAGCCATCATGCCCATGGTATTGTAAGTGTTAACTATCGTAGCAGGGCCTGTCTCATACACTGAATAACTCTCGTTTAGAGCGCCTCCGCCATAACTTAATTCGATATTAGAAAACTCGCTCAGGACTGCCGTACATGAACCGTCAGCATTTTTCCAGCTGCCGGCGAGTTTTTTATAGAACTTAAACATAGGATTCTGCACTTGCATATATGTATCCTCCGGAATATTCCTGTTTTATGCTTTTACCTTTCTGCATATGATAGTATCCATGCAGTGAAAATGCGGAATGCCGCCGCTGTTATCCTCGAAAATGACCTCGTCTATGCGTTCGAACTTCCAGTCGGCAAAATACGTGAACAGTTCGCCTGATTTCCACATCTTCTCCTCTTTATCCCAGTCAGGCGGCAGTTCAAGAAATGACTTCTCTACGAAGACATTAATGAACACGATTCCGTTCAGGTTGGTGATCCTCTCGAGCTTCTCGAAAAAGGCCTCCTTATTCTCATCGAAAAGATACTGAACAGTGCCTGTGGAGAAAATTATATCGAATTGTTCATCAGTCTCGAAAGTGTTTATATCATCAACATACGCATTGATTTCAACGCCCTTCTCGGCAGCAAGACGAATGGTCTTCCTGATACCGTTCTCTGTCAGATCGAATGCTGAGACATCATAACCCTTCTGCGCCATGTATACGGCATCCTTGCCTTCGCCGCATCCGATATCAAGCACCTTCTTATCCTTTGAAGGCGGACAAAGTGCTATCAGCTCATCACAAAAATCTGCAGGCTCGGTCCCCCAGTAATACTCGTCGCCTTCATACCATTTCTCATAATTTGTTCTTATATCACTCATACACAGATCGGTTAAAGATATCCCCTTTACATAATAAGCAAAATGCCTGCCCGGACCGCTCGTCGGACAAGCACAGTATAACATTACAACCGGTAATTCCTGCGGTCAGGCCTGCAGTTTGTCCCATAATTGAACTTCTACATATGCATACTTTCCCAACGCTGATTTGAGGTATTCTTCTGTCGAACCGTCACATGCATTGATGCCTCCTAAGAGCATCACTTTGGTAAGTACTGCAGGTACCTCTCCGTGCACTATGAGCGCACAGCTGTCACCGAGCGTAAAGCTCACCTGATCGTCCGGAATATCCGAAAGGTCGAATACTATCTTATCGTCAGTATCAAACCAGTTTCTCAGATATTCACACTCACCGAGCACAAATGAATACGGATGCTTAAGCTTAGGTTTTCCACCCAGCTTTATAAATTCGTTGCGCACGAATTCATCAGCTCTTTTCCTGTTGGGATAGTAATTCTCAAAATCCGCAAACCTTCCGAAACTCGTCGTGTCAGGGTGCTTTTCTGCCAGCTCCGCAGCCATTCGGAAAGCCTCCTGCTCAGGCAGATTCATTATGTTCTTCCAGGGATCAGTTCCGGGGAAATAGTAATGCGTTATAAAGAGTTTATCCATATAATTCTCCGTTCTACTTAGCCTTTACAGGGTGCCTGATCACAGTCTTCAGCCTCTCCGGAGGAACCTTCCTGACATCGCTCAGATAAATCTCATGATGAAGCCTTCTGTCAGAGATATCCGGCATATAACCCTGCTCCTCTGCAAAGCGGTGCATCATCTCGACAGTTGCCGGTTCATCATCATAGGAACCTGTATGCATACATTGTACACAAAGGCCTTCATTATAAGTAAAGAATTCTGCTTTAGAGAAATCCTCTTTTTTCTTCGCAGATGCTTCTGACACAGCCCAGTCGAAATCATCTTTCGTAACAAAGTCTGGAAGACGGATAACCGATATCCAGTTAAAACTCTCCTTGTGAGAATAATCGATCCCGTCAATACCTTCCTGCCACCAGAACCCTTCGAGCGGCGGTACAACGTAATCAAAGTATCCTTCTATCCTGTGATCGCCCTTCCTGCTCATCTTTATCGTAAAAGCAATCCCGTACAAAAGACCGATAGCCTTCTTGTATTCGCCGTCCTCATCATTGGGGTTGCCGCTCCCTCTGACAGCAATGTAGTTCATCTCAGGAACAGTTACTATCGAGGGAACACCTTTCGGCATGTAGAATTCTTTGTATTCTTTCTTGAAATCAAAAGCCATCTTATGAATTCCCTTTAAGACGATTGACTCTTTCTTCAACGCTCTTCATAAATTCTTCTTCGCTCATCTTAGGATCTCTCGTTCCGAGGATGAGTTCACACGGGAGTTTTTCGCACTCAGCGCATGAATAGTAACCGTGCTTTGTCCTGCAGCAGTTATAGATGGAACATTCTTTCCCGCCTGCATGGAAGACCTTGCCGCACACAGCGTTACACCCCTGGCACATCTTGCCGTAGCAGTAACAGGTACTGCAGTCTGAACCGCAGCAGGATACGTGATCGTCTTTTGCAGCATTCTCAAGGATCTCTTTCAGTCTTTTCTTTGGTATGCTGTGAAAAACAATGTGGTACGCATTCTCAAGCATTCCCTTAACCACATCGTCAGGAACTTCGCCACCAGCTTTTACGGAATTCCAGTGAACTTTATTCATGTAATAACCGGGAATTACATCTTCAAACTGAGCACGCCAGAACTCTCCTTCAGCAGGCTCAAGTTTCAGTGTTATATAGACCGGCTTGTTGTCATCGTCCCTGCAGATTGCAGCGAACATCTTGCCGTCGATCTGATATCTTATCCAGTTCCATTCCTCCTGAAGGTCCCTTGTGACACCGGGTTTTACCATCAGGAATTCATCTATCCATTCATACTTCATGTCTTTTTTCTCCTATACTTTTTCTTTATCTTTTCCACTATATCAAGCAGTTCATTTCTGACTTCTTTTGGTTCAATGACTTCAGCCTTGTCACCGAAAGTCAATATCCAGGAGACCAGATTATCCGGATCGGAGTAATCAACTGAGAAGAGCAGTTTGCCGTTATCAGTTTCCTCGTAGCAGTCAGGTCCGAACTCTTCTATGAGCCGCCACTTAACTTCCGGATCGAACAGAGCCTTCACCTTTATTCCACCGGGAAAAACTCTCTCGTTCGAGAGGTCCGGAAGCGGCACTTCCCTCACCGCGAAAGTCTTCTCACTCCGCTTTACCTTATCCATCCTGTTCAGCTTGAACAACCTGAAATCCTTACGCTTTCGGCACCATCCCCAGACATACCAGCTCGACCATTTGAACACGACATAGTACGGTTCTATAGTGCGTTTACTCTCGCCTGACGGCGCGAAGTAATCGAACGAAATAAGATGTCTGTCCTCTATCGCATCCTGTATCAAAGCTATCTTCGGCGCCAAAGAATCTTTATACCATGACGACAGATCGATCAGCATCGATTCCTTTCCGCTGATCATGTCAGACGAACCGGTCTGAAGCTTCTCCATAAGCCGGCTGTAGTAGCTGCTCCCGCTAATACTGTCAAGGCTCCTGAGGCCCGCAAGGATAGTCTGCATATCCTTCGAAGTCAGAACAGTCCTGTCGATGCGGTATCCTCTTGCAATAAAGATACCGCCGCCTGCGCCCTGCTTCGTTCTTATCGGTATTCCGGCATAACACAGAGTCTCTATGTCCCTGTTTATCGTACGCCTCGACACTTCGAAAAGCTCAGCCAGTTCAGGCGCGGTCACTGTCTCCTTCTGCAGCAGTACTGACAGTATTCCGATGAGTCTGTCTATCTTCATCTGATCACGCTCCTTGGAATATGCTAACACCCAAAACACGACAACTGTATGTCATGTTTATTATAGCATCATCAAATTCTTCGCTAAATAAAAACAGAAAACTAAACACATCTTACATATTAGCTTTCTTCACTTCATCCATCTCGGCGATCAGCTCTTCTAACGGACGGTAATCACCGCCCCACCACTCGAAGACATGCATTCCCTCATCTTCGAGAACAGATTCAGTGAGTTTCATGTCGATTCCCAGCTGCTTAAGAAGTCCTTCTCTGTCCAAAGCCTGATAATCAAAAGGACAGAGCTTACAGAACTCCTTATATGACACGCCGCATACAACATTGTGCACACCGAGTGATGCAATAGCCGTAAGGCATCTCTCGCACGGAGCACAGCTGGTATATACAACGGCCTTTTCCAAAATATCATCTGTGTATTTATTCGCACATTTATGCACGAGATTGAATTCGGCATGACCGAAGATGTGCTTCTCAAAATCAGCGGTATTCTCTGCTTCTTCTAATATCTTTCCGTCATAAACGAGCACGGCACCGAAAGAATCGTGGCCCTTCTTGCCTGCGCTTATCGCAAGCTCGTAGCATCTTCTCATGTAATCCTCATCATTCATAGATCAGATCTCTTCAATAACTGATGTACCTTCCTCGCCCATCGTCCATTTCCACTTCTCGTTGAACCTGAGTTTGCCATTCTCAATCTGAGGTTCGGAATCGCATGAGCCGGTCCTCAATTCACCGTCAGCATTCATGTGCTGATAGTTGAAATGCAGATGGTGTTTCTCATCCATCGTTCCGATAAGAAAGCCCTTAACAACACTGCCGCCAGAATATTCGGCCCAGATAACATTGCCCTTCTGGTGATAGCAGAATACTGTCTTGTCAGATACTTCGCCTGATCCGGAATTCTCGACCGCTGTGAAAAACTTATCGTCAACGGTAAATACTTCTTCTGTGTCTGTAAAGAAGTTCTTTCCCTTCTCATATGCCTTTTCGAGATTGCTGTCCCAGTTATTTTCGCGCGTCTCCTTCTCTCTCGATGTGCCGTCGAAAACAACGAATTCCATCTGCTTTGCGCGGTTAAAGAGCCTGTCTCCGAACATGACTTTCTTCATGCTCGCAAGGAGCCCGAACTGCTCAAGCTTTTCGATCGGATTGCCAGCAGAACAGAGGATCATGACCTTGTCCATCATCTTCATTTTCTTATCGCCGTATGCAAATCCGTAAGTCCAAACACGGTCAAACCATCCGACCAGTTTTGCGGGAGCTTCGGTCCAGAATACCGGATAGATAAATGCGATCGCGTCTGCTGAATTAATCTTCTCGTGCTCTGCGAGAACATCTTCTTCAGCAAACGGAATGTTCTTGTATTTTGCGTCTCTTAAATACTGCTGCTCTGTTATGTCTGTCTTGAAATCCATCGCATACAGATCGGACATAACATACTCGTTACCGGAATCAGTAATACCCTTTATAAACGCATCACGGATGTTCCTCGTAAATGAATCTTCCGAAGGATGGCAATATACTATAAATACTTTCATATCAATTCTCCTCTGTCACGTTTTATTCTTCAGTGCTGCCGTTCAGTCCCCAAAGCCTTATCTCATCAAGCTGCTCTGCGCTTAGCGTTCCGGCCTGATACAGTAAAAGATATTCGTTTTCGATGGAACTATCAAATATCAGCAGATCGTCAGTATTGACAGTAACCTTTACTCCGTTATCATACAAAATCTTTACCGGATGATCCTTAAACCCTGATGCATATCCGAGCATAACATTGCTGCTCGGACAAAGGTTAAGCTGAATGTTGTTCATGGCCAGAAACTTCATTACTTCATCTGAAGATGCCGCATTGTTTCCGTGATGGATCTCATTAAGTCCAATCAACTCGACGGCTTTCCTTATATCATCCGCCGGGCCGCTCTCTCCTACATGCATCCTCTTTATCAGGTGATAACGTTCTGCTTTTCTGTAAAGCGGCAGGAAATCTTCAATTGGTCTGATACCCTCACCGCCGCACACATCAATGGATCTGAAGAATCCCGAAGAGATATATTCATCAATGCGGTCTGATTCTTTGGCAACATCACACATAGCCACGTAAGTGACTTCAGGCTCTAAGACCGTCTCAGGACAGTAGCTCTGATGAAAGCGACTGATCATCTTTACAAAAGCATCCATTCCCCCGACGAGATCGATCTCCGTCACACCGAAGTTCATCGCGAGCCTTTTTATATTATTCCTTTTGGCTTCCGCAAAAGCGCCTTCCCATCTGAGGATTATCCCTTCGCTTCCGGAACAGTATGGCTTTATAGTCTCAGTAAACCATTCCTGCATACCTTCAAGACCGGCAAATCTTTGCGGAGATTTAGCAAGTTTACGACCGGTCTTTTCTTCAATCCATTTTCTCCGGCATCCCTTAGTAGAGTGATTATGGATATCACTTTTAGGAACCGATAGAAGCTTATTGCTGTCTCCTTCAGTAAGGCCTTCGTAAAACAGCCTGTCCATACTTATCCCTTCAGAAAATCCATGCTCAGTCTGTAGAACTCTTCGAAATTCGTAAGCATCGCAGGATGATCACCGTGCTCGAAAAGATGCATTTTTCCATCAGGCACTTTCTCTAGTATCTCTCCGTAAACTTTCTCATAGTAATCATCGGCGATACTGTACATGAACTTGTCTTCCCTGCTTCCCGTAAGCAGGATTTCAGCTTTTAATTCTGTCAGCGGCTTATGGAAGAAATCCACGATCTCTTCTGAGTGCCTGTCTATTGCGGAAGTATCGTTATCCACGATCTGTTCCCAGTCAGGGCCGTGCATGTATTCATAGAATCCTCGTGCACCGGGATTTCCTTTTGCCACAGCACGGTCCTTCAGAAGATTTTCTGTAAATGCGCTGTCAGCCCTCTCACCTTCGAAACTGTCTGCGATCACTCTTCTCACTAGTTCCGGCGCCTCCAGAGCGACATTGATCGCAACCATCGCACCGCCGCTTGAACCGATGATATTTACTTCTCTGTAGTCTTTTTCTTTCAGGAAAGCGATCACCTGCTGAGCTTCGTAGAACCAGAGATCTGCAGGAAACTCTTCCAGCCTGTCGGACATACCATGCCCTAAGAAGTCTATAAGTATTACATTAAAATCTTTGGCATATCTTGCCGCGATATCGGCATACATCTTAGATGATGCAGTATTCCCGTGAAGAACAAGAAGCGGCACGCCGCTTCCTGTCTCTTCGTAAAATATCTTCTTATTATCAAAAGTAAAATGTGCTTTCATGCACTTAATAATACACTATCCTTAAGTCTGTCAAAAGCTTTCCTTGCCACCATCTTTACGTTCGGATCTGTCTCTGTAAAAGCAAGTTTCTTTACATACTCCTCACAGTTCTTGGCATGAATCGCGGCAGCTGACTCGCATGCAGTAGCTCTTACCATCGGCGACTTGTCGCGCAAAAGAGATATCAGAGCCGTTCCTGAATCGTATGTCGGGATCATGCCCAGAGCTATCGCTGCCGTTATCCTTATTTCCTCATCGGGATTATTCACATACTTGAGAATGTTATCCAGCTTTTGCCTGGAACCTGATCTCAAGATCTTATCTTTCAAAACGTCTGTCAGTACCATGTTATTATCCGCCTTTTCTTATGCTGACTATATTATAGAAACGTGTGCGGTATAAGGTATCAACAGGACTTTAAAACTCTGTAAAGAATTTTCAGAATCAGTTCAGGTTCATTTCAGGTTGGGGATTCATAATGACATCAGTTTAGCAAACACAGTTTTCATTACAGCCCCCCCAAAATACACTTACCCGGGACACAGCACCCGGGTTTTTGTATGCTTACAGAAAAGACATTCCTGAGATTATTCCTATGAACCCATCTTAAATTTGCGATTTTTGCGATTAGCGATGATTATTCAATTCAGCTCACCCATCGCTTTTTTTGATATATGAAATTTACGTCTACAAAATCCCGAAAATGGCATCGTAAAATGCATTTTTCAAGGTTTTACGATGGTTCAACAAAGATCGTGGACCGACCTTTTTTTCAATATATAAAAAAGCGTCGATTTTCCCGAAAAGGCCGGAACTCCCGCCTTTACGTCCCGACCAGTACCATCCTTAACACATAAAGCAGAAGGAGATGGCCGGGATAGAATGCATAGAACAACCACTTGAGGCCCTTACCCTTCTTACCGTTATAGAGGAGGAGCGGAATAAAGCTGAGGCCTGTCGCGCAATAGTATCCCACGGTTCTTGTGAGAGCGAGAAATGCAACGCCCACGCCGGACCGGATATAGATCTTTGTATCTTTAAGCACGTAGAACAGGAAAACAGAGATGACCGCGAAGATGTGGTAATCTGCTTTGACCGCTAACGAGACACCGGCAATTGCGATAACGGCCAATGATCCGAGAACAGTCTTGCCGATACTGTAATTTCCCGTGGTTTCTTTTCGCGCGCCCCTGATGAGATCGAATAATCTCAGAGCGAGTATCGCCAAGGAAAAAGTAAGCATTATATTCTGATGCGTCAGATTGATATTTCTTTCAAAAGCCAGATCGAACGGGACTTCGCTTACCAGTGCGAATATACACATCCTCAGAAGATACTTGTTCTTGTCTCTCGTATGGATGTAGCCTTCCGCAATGCAGAAAGAGAAGATCGGCATTGCAAGTCTGCCGATCATTCTGGGCCATAACACATCCGGGAAGAACATATCTCCGGCATGATCAAAGACCATGCTTACCATGGCTATGATCTTCAGCATGGTTCCGTCCAGAAAAGCGAACGGCATATAATTGTTATTGAGCTTGTTTTCCATATCGGAACATTATATCATTTCACATTCTGATCGCCGTGATCAAAAAGCATAACGCTTCAACGGCCGCCAAAGGAGTCATCACATACTTCTCTTTCTTGCTTGGAGATATAACATTCATTACCGTATTCACTGCGAAAAATCCTGCGAAGACATAACATATTATCCTAGTCGGGCCGGCTCCGAACATCATATTCATAAAGCCGCCGCCCTGAAGCAGCATCAGCGCTCCGAAGATCTGGAGAACAACGGAAGACGCTGCAAAGACCCTGTACATCGGCGGCAACACCTTATATCTTCCGCCCATGGTAAATTCCCCCAAAGGAAGACCGCAGATCAGCAGCACTTCCAAAACTGCAACTATTAAAAGCAATACTGCACCTATAACCGAAAACATTTTTTACTCCTTCTCCGGCATCTTTTCAGGATCGATGCCTTCCTTCAAGATGAATGAATCTGCCGCGTCATTTATCATTTCCATCATCTCTTTTTCTGTTCCCTTGAAAACTCCGGTCGCGACCATTGTGGCTATGCCATGTGAATAGATGAGCGTGTTCCTTACGAAACGGATCACCTGTTCTTCATTAAGTCCTGTCTGCTCCGCGATCTTTGAGATCATTTCCTTATTCTTCTTATCCCTTGCTATTCCTTTAAGGTCATAAGGCTTGCCCATGGGACTCTCGCCGAGATACAGGAATTTGAACAGATTCGGTTCTTTCAGCGCCATCTTTACATAGGATCTTCCGAGGAACTCAAAGCTCTCGATCTTATTCCTGCCGTCAGACACGGCTTTCCGGGCAGCATATTCACGGGCATATTCGGACAGGGCTGCCCTTAATCCTTCCATGTTCTCGAAATGCCATACGACAGGCTGGGTCGAGCATCCGAGCTCTTTGGCAATAGTCTTAACATTTACCGCTGCATATCCGTCTCTTATCAGGATCTTCAATGCCGCCTCAAGGATCATTTCCCTGCTTATCGTTGCTTTGCGCGTCATACAGCCACCTCATAATATAAATGTGTTTATATAAACACGTTTATATTATACCCGCTGCTGAAACCTGTCAAGCAAGATTGAAAGTTTATTCCTTAACTCCTCTGACGGTAAGACCGGAAACAAAGTATTTCTGGAAAAACGGATAGGCAGCGATTATGGGAACCATTGTCAAAAGATATGCGGCACATTTTACCGAAAATGGCGTGGCAGACCTGCAGCGGAAATTTACCACTCCCGAAGGAACGCTTATTTCCACAAAAAGCTTCATCGTTTCATACTGCAGTGTCGTGAGTTCCGGCTCCATTCTGTTATAGATCAATGCGTCAAACCAGGAATTCCAGTGATATGTCGCAAGAAAAAGTGCGATTGCAGAATAAACAGGTTTGCAGATCGGAGTAATGATGCTCCAAAATATTCTCATGTAACCCGCACCTTCCAGCTTCGCCTCTTCTTCAAATGAATCCGGAATGCTTTTCATATAAGTTCTCAGGACCATTACGTAAACAACATTTATCAAGCCCGGAACGATATAAACCCAGAAGTTTTGCGTTAAGTGAAGGAATCTAAATAGAAGGTAGGTCGTAATAAGAGGAAATACTCCTCCCTGCGCGAACACGGCGATGATCCAGAACAGAGAAAGGCCGGACCTGAACAGGAACTTCTTACGGCTGAGGATAAAAGCAAGCATAGCATTGGACAGCAAGGCAGCAGACGTTCCGATTACAGTTCTTGATATTGTAACTAAAGCGCCGCGTCTTAAACCTTCTTTTTCCAATAACACCGTTTCATAGTTTCTTAATGACCACTTACGCGGAAGAATATGGATACCTCCGAGCACGGCATCAAAAGAATCGTTGAAGGAATACGCCAGCATGTTGATAAGCGGATAAAGCGTAATTACAGCAAACAATATTAAGATAGAATAGACGACTGCGTAAAAGATCTTATCTTTTACAGACAACCTTTTCCTGCGCTTGATCTTTTCATAAGAAACAGATTCAGATACTGCCATGATATTATCCCCGGCCGGATGCATCAGCGTTCTTATAAATCCCCACGTTGATCAATGATAGGATAGCATGCTGAAATGCCGTACAACAACGGACAAAATCTGACAATAATCCTGACGAAATCCAATCCTTCGATATCAGGCGGTCACTTGATCGATAATCTCAAAAACTGATTAAATTACAGTATACCCTTCTGCGGACAGCACTCTCACAGCTTTATCGAAATTCTCCGCCTTCACGAGAATATAATCAGTATTGAACGTGGATACCGCAAAGATACCTATCTTATTTTCGGCGAGGATGCCGGTAATTCTCGATAAGATTCCGATCAGGGAAAAATCGAGGATTCCGCAGATGCGGAAACCCTTCCATCCGTCATCGCGTTCCGTAGTATCTGCAGGCGTATCCTCAGTTCTGCAGACCAGGGATATCTCTTCATCGGTCTTGCCGATGAAATAAAAGTCTGAGTTCATATCAATATCTGTAACGGCTGATACCTTGCAGACAGTCAGATCAAATTCCAGTTTCTTCAGTTCCATAACTATACCTTCTTAATTATCCATTTCTGAACGCCGTGATTTCCCCTGGTGCAAAGAAGAGCTCCCGCGCCTTTTTGTGCCGTGATCACGCGGCCGCTCTCAAAGACAGTCTGGATATAATATGTGCCGTCCTTGCAGGGAGTAAGCTTCCAGCTCTGAGCTTCAGCATAACCGGTGCTTTTCCAAAGCTTGACCGGATTGCCCTCCGAATCCCACGCGTTCGAGAGATCGATGCGCTTGGCAGGAAGTCCGGATGGAGAAAGCACAAAACGTCCTTCTCCGGAATAAAGGATATTCCAAATGCACGGGCTGTCTGAAAG
Source organism: Saccharofermentans sp. (assembly GCA_045532275.1). Lineage (GTDB taxonomy): Bacteria > Bacillota > Clostridia > Saccharofermentanales > Saccharofermentanaceae > Saccharofermentans. Next base: position 64,913 of record JAZSFQ010000019.1, read on the forward strand.
CGTAAGTACCGGATCGGTTTCACGGCCGTCCAGATATCCCTGTCCTTCAGAACCCTGTATCGTAAAGCTTCCGAGGCTGCACGTGCCGCGTTTCGCCAGAAGCCACATCTTCGGATACATGCCGACAAACCTGATGAGCCTGCCGTCAACGTACGGCACTCTTCCTGAGAGTACCTGCCTGTAGAACTCAAAGAAATCGTAATCGTTACTGTCGGCCTCGTACTTCTTATAACCCGGGTACTTCTCCGGACCCATGTATGCGTGTGTATTGGGATACTCAATGCCTAACAGCGTTCCCATATACTCGAGCTGGTGCATCCATTCGTGAACTGCAACAGCGGTTGCGTACAGCGACGGCTCCTCAGGATCTTCCAGCGGGAACGTGCCAAAGAGCGGCCTTCCCAGATTGAAAGTGGAATACGGCATCGGTGATGAGAGACCTGCCGTGCAAAGACCCAATATTGCATAGTGCGAACCGTTACCGCGTTTGAACGCGTTGCGGGCACGGTTCTCCTCACCGTCGGCCTGGATCGTGGTAAATATGGTATCGTAATCACGGTCATCTATATAGCGGTCTATCACTGACCGGACAGTCTCCTGGTCCAGATAGAACCATTCCTGGCCTTCATGTAGTGTAAGCGGGAACTCATCTTCTATAAAATGAAGGTCGACCGTAATATCCAGATTGTGGTCAGTGATGCACTCGACGGATTTCTCAAAATTCAGGGCAACGGCCTGGAGATACTCGCGGTCGAAAATGTTCATGGTATATTCCATATCGCCGAAGGTAACATGAGTAAACCCGAGCCACAGTACGTTGTACTTTACGGGTTCATCAAGAGGAGTATGGTCTCCGGCGCGGAACTGGTCAACGGCCTCACGGATCTTCTTCTCGATCTCCGCCACAGCAGAATCAAAATACGAAGGTGCCTCAGTCTTGGCTGTTCTGTTCCTTAGAAATCCGATCATTTGCGAAGCGTTTTACTCCTGGCACTGATAGTGGGCGACTCGCTGCTCCTCGCCTTTTGAATGGTAATAATCAGCTTTAGCCTTATACATCCGGTCGTCTGATTTTCTTACAACGTCATCGACAGCATCTTCGTCTCCGCGGACGGCATATCCTGTGGAGATGCTGTAGCCGGCAGCATTAATGTCACCGGTTATCTTCTTCTCGACATCAGCGATCACTTTCTCATCTGAATGCAGGAAAATGATAATGAATTCATCGCCGCCGATCCTGTAAGCCAGAGTCCTCTCATCAGCGATCTTCAACATACAACTGCCGATCGTCGTGAGCGCTTTGTCGCCTGCCTGGTGTCCCTGCGTATCGTTTAAGAGCTTAAGGCCGTTCATATCAAGTGAAGAAATTGCCCCGATGCTCCTGTTATAAAGGTTGCAGTCATCGTAGAATGCCTGTCTGTTGAGAAGCCCCGTCAGCGAATCTCTTCTGTTGTCATTTGAGAAGAGGACAAGGTAGAAGAAGATACTGCTTATAATGATGGCTTCGTTCGTCCTGACACCGCCGTACAATACATCCAAAAGAGATGACGACAGGCAGAAAACAGCGCATATCGGCATGATGAACCTCTCGAGGCTGCTCCTTTCCGAGAAATTCCGGAAGATGATCCATAAGGACAAGATTATGTAAAGGACCGGTACGGCAAAGGCCACATAACCCAAAGGTCCTCTGTAAAATGCGTAAGTCTCATCGAATCCGAACGCGATATCGGTAAAGAATGCGGTGCTGCATACCAGCAACGTTATAATGCTCGGGATCCAGTAAATGAAATGTCTCTTATTGCGCGGAACGATTACCAGCAGAAGGCTGAGGGCCGCAGTTGAACGGAAAGTATAACCGATAATGGAAAGTACCGTCCTTAAGAAACGCAGCGAAGGATCTAATGAACAGATCGATTCGAAAGAATCTTCCATGACAAGTATCAGGCAGCTTAACACAGTCAGCCAGAAATACTTCGTCTCTGTATTCCTGAACCTCTTTTTTGGCCACAACTTGATGCTGAAGAGTATGACCGCAAAGATCGTAACCCAATGCCGGTGCAGCATGTCTACTAACATGATCGCGCTCCTCTAATGAACCTGTTACAGTTAATTCCTGATATGTAAGAATTATACATTAAAGAAAATATGTCGGCATTAAGTCGGTTTTACGAATCTGTGAATCTTAGAGCTTTACTTCTCGACGTAAATAGCTCTTCTGTAGAGGTACTGGCCTTCTTTTCTGTTTCTGTTGACCTTGTCTTCTGCAGCATAGATGACGACCAGGCAGCTCGTTCCCACACGGACATTCTGAATATCTTTGGGCAGATCCGACTCCCATATATAACCGTTCATGTCCTTGATCACTGCATGATAGATCGTTACAGGAATAAAAGACCTGCGGATAAAGCGCGTATAGGTATGGATCTCGGCAATAGTGCAGTCACAGACACTATAGATCTTATTCTTCAGTTCCCTGAGTTCTGACAAAGGCTGGGAAATAAGACCTATGCCCAATAAGAACACAGCTCCGCTTACACAGCACAAAACGATACCCAGCATGCGTTCTCCCCGGCTGATCCCGGAGATGGCGGCTCCGGCAATAATCACGGCCAGCGGCAGGACTACTGCGCCGGAGGCGATCGCCTTCCTGACGACCCTGGGCTTCACCTGCATCATTATGCGTTCTGCCTCATCTTCAGAAGGCGGACGAAGTCCCGAGAGCAGATCTGCTGGAATACTCTCACGATACTTCTTCGTTGCAACACTGATTATGATAACGAAGATGATGATACCCGTAATAGGCAAACAGGCCGGTATCAGCCTGAGAAGCAATTGTCCGATTGGCATTTCCTGATCTCCCTTACAAAAATCTATCCCTGAACAGGTATTATATCACAAATTTTTTAGGAGTTCTTCTGAAGGTACACAAATACCAGTTCTTCATTCACGGCTTCCTGCCTGAATTCCTCATAGCCCATCTTCTTATAAAGTCTGAGATTATCAACGCTCCTCGTGCTGGTAAAAAGCTCATACCGCTTCCCCGGAAAGCAATCCTCGATCTTCGAGAGCAGCAAAGATCCGTAACCCTTTTTACGGTGATCCGGATGGACCATAAGCTTGCCGATACAGACTGTTCCGTCTTTTTCGCGCGCCCTGACGGACCCTATAATGACTCCGTCATCATCTGTCATCTTAAGTATTATTCCGCTCCTGAATTCCTCCGTCACTTCTTCGAGAGTCTGTTTGAGCGGAGGTATGTCCCTGGTACCGAAAAGATCTGCCCCCGTCTGGTAAGCCAGATACTGGAGACTGAGGATATTTTCGAGATCCTTGATATCAGCAACAGTAATATTCATCTTTTTACGCCTTAAGCCAGCCTGCCTCTACACTTCTGTCCAGGTTCTTTCTGATCCACTCATAGACCTCGGGCATGAATTCCTTTATGACCTTTGCGCGCTCTTCAACCTGGGCTCTCACGGTCCCTCCGTTCCGCCAGGTATGGCCTTCGGTCAGCGTGTTGTGGAGCAGCGGCTGGAGCCTGTCCAGACAGGCAGCATACTTTGCATCGGCCGTCTCCATCGCATCGAATTCTTCCCAGAGGCTTCTTAATTCCGCACCCTGTTCTGCAGGGAGTTGCGAATAGAGCTTATCTGCGGCTTTGGCCTCACGTTCGGCCTTGCTTGCGTTGCCTTCGACATCGTATGCAAAGGTATCACCTGCATAGATCTCGATGAGGTCATGAACGACCATCATTTTTATGGCACGTTCCACATCGGGTTCCTCTACACAGTATTCTTTGAAGAGCAGACCCATGACCGCGATGTGCCATGAATGTTCTGCATCATTCTCATGCCTTTCTTCGGAGAGCAGCATCGTCCTTCTGTAGATGCCTGTCATCTTATCGATCTCTGCGGAGAACTTAAGCTGCTGGTCCAGTCTCTGATTCCCGGAACTTAAGAAATCTTCTATTCCCATATTCTTTCCCCTTTTCTCTCTTTATTTTGAATTATACTCTCTTCTTACCGAATCAAGGATCCTGTCAAAAGATCCCGGACCGGCATCAAGGTACAATGTATGCATGGTCTTAATATCCATATCCTTGTCCAGGGATCTTATGGAGTCCAAAGTCCTCAGTGTCAGGTAACAGCCGAGGCCGTAGTAGATCCCGATCCCGGGTATCGTGATGATATCCGTTGTATTTATGCCTGTGGCATCATGTCCGAAAGCAGCTAAATATTCTGCTGTCTCTTTCCCGGTCATGCCCTCGTAATTGATGCAGATGTCAGCCCTCGCCTGAGCCATATAGTACCTGTAGATATCGCCGTTATATATAAGCCCATCATCTGAGCCTCCGTACATCCCTGCAGGATTGTTCATGATGTATGTCGCCCAGCCTTCGATGTAAGTCTCGCTTGTAAACCCGAGCATATAAAAATGCCGCATATGTGTTTTATGGTAATTGTACTGATACATATGTCCCGGGATCCCTTCGTGGAAAACGACTTCTTTTGTCCTCAATTGATCAGGAAGGAATATGATCTCGTGCGAAGGATCGTCGAAATGTCTGGCGGCATAAGCTCCGCCTATTCCTACAGCCTTAAAAAGCTTCGGAAGCTTTACTATCTCATAATTGATATTAAGTTCCGGAAAATAATCTTTGGCTTTTTCTGCCATGTTATCCATCATTTCCCGGTTATCCGTTCCTTCGATGGTCTGTTTCTTTGGAGCATCCTGCCTCTGCGAGAGGACCTTATCCAGTTCCTTTGCGAGTTTCTCGACATCGCAGTCCCTGCCGATCTGGCATCTTAACATATGCTCGTAAAGTTCTTTTCCGTGTTCGAATCCGGCAAGTCCTTTATCGTTAACACCAGTGTCGCTGAGTGCGGCTATCCTCTTGCAGCACTTGAGAAACTCAGGAATAACGACCTCTTCCATCACCTGATCAAAAGCTTCGACATAAGCTGTTTTCGCATCTTCAGATAAGCCGTCTATGGAATCGATCTTCTCAATAAACATCTCCCTGAAAGGTTTCGTCTGGCTCTCCTGTGTAAGCATGTAATATGCATTGCTGCTCTGCGTATAGAACGCTTCTATCGAGGCATAACCCCTCGCGGAACGCTCCTCTTCGTATTCACAAACTGCATCGTAATATCTGCCGGTATCCTTAAGCAGTTCTATAAAGTTTTCTGCCTCAGCTTCATTTCTGATATCAACATAACCGGTCGTAAGATAGAAAGATGAGACACTTGAGACCTTTTCAGCAGGGAGCATGTACGCAAAACCCTGATACTGTCTGAAGTATCTTTCCTCTTCAAGATTGAAAACTATCTGGTCATAAAAATCCCGGTCCTGCCTGTCGAGTTTCTCAAAATCAATCTTATAAAGTCTCTCCAGCAGCTCTCCGAGATACTCACACTCGCTCTTATAATCGCCCGGACCGACCGTACCGAAACCCGGCTTGTCGATCGAGATGCCTGCGGCTTCCTTATCACTGAAACACCAGCTTGCAGCCAGGTAATTATCACCTATGTAATGCCTGATATAATCCCACTCGATATCATTCAGTTCATCGACGGCTTCCTGCCCCGATAAACTGCCTGACTTCCTTATAGGATGGACTTTATCCGCATCGTAAGGCTTTGTCGGAAAGTCGGTATACTCCAGTTCCAATAAAGCATCAGAATCTTTCTTGAATACTGAAGAACATGACACGGCAGTAAGCGCGATTGCCGTAACCATGATCACTGAAATTATCTTTGCTGACAGTTTTTTCATAGCGGTTTTGTTATCCCCTTATCTTTTACAGTAATCAGAATATCATTACGTCATAAGCGGTAACAGAGGATAAAGTCAGACATTTATACTGTCGAATTTCAGAATGTAAAAAGCGTTATGTGAACTTTTTTTGAAGGAATCACCGGGGCTCTTGAACGGCCCGGCGGTCCGTGCTTATAATGGCTTTACAATCAAATAGCAGCTTCGCAGTGAGACTATCCTTTGGATTAATTATTTTTTTCCGTACCTGACGCCTCACGTAACAGCTCAGGATGAGACGGATCTTCGTAAGATCCTTCAATAAGCAAGAATTTGCAGCGGCGAACAGACTCGGCATCTAAGATGCTCTTGTCTGGCAGCCGCTTTTTGATTCCCCAAATTATATTTTCGAGGAGGAATCAGACATGTCAAACATCAACAATTATCCGTGGTGGGATGACAGGGTAACCTGCACAGCTTCATTCGCAAGAACAGAAGAGGACAAGATACTCAATACCACTACGTTCGAATCGCCAAAATCACTTTACAGCTACTTCGATTCCAAGCTTTACGGATGCCATGAATACAAGAAAGCCATGGCTACCGCAATATGGTCTTCCATTCATCTTAAGACCAAAACAAACTTCCTGGTCATCGGCCCTTCAGGGTGCGGGAAAACGGAACTTGCGAGAATTTTCGCGAAGGCATACAAGAATACTGCCATCTTCGACGCAAGCTCTGTCTCGGCGGTCAGTTATAAAGGCCACTCGACGATCGCGCAGTGCCTTATGGAAGTCGATACCGGCAAAGATGCACTTCCGCCGTGGATCTTCATCGACGAGATCGATAAAGCGATCCTTAAAAATGACGAGTGCGGTCCGATGATAATGAACGAACTGCTCAAGATGATCGAAGGCGGACAGGTCTTTACCGGCAAGGATGAAAGAAGCCGGGAAGCCATTGATACAACAAAAGTCAACTTCGTACTGCTCGGAACTTTTTCCGATCTTAAAAATGGTCAAAAGAATCCATTCGGCTTTGCTCCAAGCAGGGATAACACTCCCGCAGGCGGCAGAATCACACGCAATACGCTTCACGATTCAACGAAGCTTAGCAACGAATTCTTAGGTCGCATAAACGGCGGGATCATTGAAGTCGATCCCATCGAAAGGTCCGATGCCGTTAACATGCTTTGCGACCCCCGCTACAGCCCCGTCACCCGCCTCGAGAAGATGTATCAGCTAAAGATAGATCTCTCGGAAGAAAAATATCAGGAACTGGTCTCCATGACAGCGAAATACGGCATCCGCGGCATATATTCCGAGCTCCAGAGCCGGATCAATGATGCCCTGTTCGAAGACTGCACGATAAAGAACATATCACTTTGACCACAAGGAGGACATATTATGATCACAATTCAATTTTTGTCTGATTTCGAAAGGATCAGCTGCGTTAAGATCGATACCGGGAAACTCACAGGTCACGAGAAACCCACTTCTCTCAAGGCCGCATTAATGGAAATGGAGATAGAGAATCCTTGCGTGACATTCAGCAGGGATTACAAGGCCGGGAGATACCGTTCGGATTATAATCTCATCGAAACGACAGAGATCGCCGATGCCTGCAATTTCCTGTCGGATCTGTGGCAGCTGGACTATTCCAGGAACGCTCCTGTGGATAATCTCTGCGCGAAGATAAATCCCTTGAAGCTCCTCGAAAACGCGCTGACGCTCGTGATCAGACAGCAGTTAACGATCATCGAGCTCAAGAAGAAATGCGGGAAAACTTTTTAAGGCTGTTTATACCTTTCTTGCCAGCTCAAGATCCAGAGTGTCACTGATCGTGATCTTTCCGCCATGACGGTCGATCGCTTCTTTGATCCTGGCGAAGAAAACATTCCTGACACTCTCTTCGATTGCGATATGATCAGAATAAGTTCCGAGCAGCGCAATATATTCTTCCGACGTGAATTCTCTCGTGCGGTAGAACAGATGGTACTTAATATCCTCAAAACCGTATTTGGCAGGGATCAGGGATATCTCCTTCGCTTTGTCTTCGGTGAACCATACCTTAGTGCCGGGCTTAACGCCATAGTACGTGTTGTAGTGGTCGTTATAGATACCATCTATCTCACCGGCAAGTTCAGGATCATCGGCACTTATATGCGGACGGTTGGCGAAACGCGCAAAAGCACCGCCCTCTTTCAAGATCGAATATACTTTAGGGTATCCGATCTCTTCAGGGACCCAGTGAAATGCTGTCGCAGAAAATACCAGATCAAAGGTATTCTCTTCAAGGGCAGCATCTTCGAATTTGCCGGTGATGACATTAAATCTGTCGTATTCTTTGAACCTGTCCTTAAGCACTTGTGACAGGTTCTCACCATATTCGACAGCTGTTAATGCACAGCCTGTCTTAAGCACCGGGAGCGTGGCCTGGCCTGTTCCGCTGCCCACTTCTACAACACGACTGTCCTTGCCGATGTTTATGTAATCGAAGATCGCGTTGTAGAGTTCATCGACATAGCCCGGACGCATCCTGTTGTACAGATCTGCTGCGGTATCAAAAGTGCTTCCCAGTTCTTTTCTGTTATCTGTCATTTCTTAACCTCTCCTCCGCATTCCGTGCAGTATTTCTTGCCAGTGACATCAGCTCCGCAGTACACGCATTTGTTAACGTCAGACGGAGACGGTGTCTGCGCGGCCGCAACAGGAGCAACAGGTGCGGCAGGTGCCTGGACCGTTGCATTTCCGAACGGTCCGCCCGTAAAACCGGACAAGCCCATCATTCCAATGCCCGGGACAAATCCTGCGGGCCGTTTATTCACCGGATAATATTTCCGCATATCGACTTCTTCCGAAGAATCGAATTCACTCTTCGATGCGATCTCTTTAAGCAGCGCCAGGGTCTTGTCAGGATCAGTGAAGATCCTTTTCTCATCCTTGCCGAATCTGATGTAACCTTCAGGGTCGCCGTGCTCGACATATGCTTCCGCGGGCTCCCTGCAAAGCTCCCTCACCTTTTCCTTTATCTCCGGGATCAGATCAGAAGGGACCTTATATGTTTTCTCAGTATTATCTTCCCTGACATCAACAAATATCCCGTCAGATCTGGTCCAAAAGTGACTTATTCTCTTGTCCGGGAAGAAAGTCTGAATGGCTCCCCGGGCAACAGGCTCTTCCTTACAATATATTCCGTGATAGATATATCTCAGTTCGAAGTCTTCTTCCGGCAGTACGGGATTGGGATAGCAGTAGTTCATTAAAGTCCTCTCATCCAGAGGATCTCCTGACCTTGCCCTTAATTCTTCCAGCATCTGAAGGAGGACTTCGTCATCCATATCCCGGTAGAAAATCTGCTTCCCGGTATAGCCGCCCCTGTCCACTTCGCGCTCTATCTCGACGACCGCAGCAGTCTCCTTGCCATTAAGTGACGGAACCATCGGAAAGAATCCGCGATGCTCTTCCGCACATTTGCTTAAGACATCTTCAATGAACTTCTCCCCTTCTTCTTTGGAGACAGCATAGTTCGAGCTGTTCCAGGTAAGGAGATAATCCGGTCCTTTATTCGCAAGAGTGAACCTGTAATCATTATTAGTCGGAACACCACCGCATGCTGCATTCTGCGAGTAGTGATATTTGAGATTCCTGTGGGCAATATATACGTACATAGTTTTTTCCGGTCTTCATAATAAATTCAAGGTTATTATAACATTCATGTTTTCGTCGGATTTCCGTCAGAAATGAGTGAAAACAGGCCGTCTTCTTTGTGTTGTATAATACATGTCAGCAGGGTCATATATAGAGGGGGATAAAAAGATGGTTCTGAGTATAGTATCTATAGTCGCTAATGTACTGTTTATCGTTTTATTGAATCTGAATCTTTACACAGATCATGCGACCTTTCCGGACGGCACCTCCCGGGAATGGGAGCGCAGTCCGATAGACAGGCTCGAAGTTGCTGACAACCGCTGGTTACTGTTCCTTCAGATCTTCTTGGCTGCCGTAAGCATTATCTCTGCTATTCTCGTAATCATCGGAATCAACAACAAGGTCGTTAAGATAATTCAGCTGGTCTCAATGATCGCGTCTGCTGTCTCATTTATCATCATCATGATAGTCGCAGGCACCACGCACCCGGCTTACTGACCGGACCATTCATCCCTGAGGACCGAATAGTACATCCTTCCCTCGAAAACACCTTCGCTCATCTGAAAGTAATCTCTCAGAGTGCCTTCGTATGTAAGTCCGCATTTCTCGATCACTCTTCCGGACTTGCGGTTAGTCGTTCTGCAGCAGATCTGGACTTTGTGAAGACCTATCTGTTCAAACCCGTACCTGATCACGGCTTTGCAGGCCTCAGTCGCGTATCCCTTCCCCTGATAGGACGTGCCGATGCAGTATTCGTTCTCGGCAAATTCGTTGCCCGGGTCAACGAGAAAATATGCGATCTGGCCGATGCATTCACCGGATTTTTTCTCGATTACAGCCCATCTGTAGTAATTGGGTTCACTGTATTTGCTGATATATTTATCCAGAAGTTCTGAAACCTTTTCTAAAGTCTCATAGACCGGCTCACCGTAGTTTGTCTGGACCTCAGGATCAGAAGCCCAGTTGCGGTGGATTGATCCGGCGTCAGTCTTCTCATATCTCCTCATCAGGAGGCGTTCTGTATCTATCTCAGTTGTATACGTTTTATTCAGCATTATATGTATATTCCTTTTATTCCAGTATTCTGCATTCCTTGATGAATTCGGCGATCTTCTGTTCTTTTTCCTCAGAAGGCTGGTCTTTTGGGTCAACCAGGCTCAACTCGGCCTCAAGGGAATCCGCCTTGCTCGCGATCCTTACTGCTTCGATACACTTTGCGGAATTACCGCCTGCAGAAGATGCTATTACCGCGATCTTTTTACCCGTCAGATCGTTATCCTCGAGGAATGTCCTTACCGGAGGCGTAAAACCGCCTGCCCATACAGGTGTGGCTATTATTACCCTCTCATAGTCAGCTGAGTTGAACTTATATGGTTCAAGTTCGGGCTTCTTCTTGAAAGTAACTGCCGAACCGCCCCAGATGAACTTCTTCATGCCCTTATCGGGATATGCCTTTACCGGAACGAGCTCTATGAGATCTGCTCCCAGTTCCTTTGCAACTTTCTCCGCGACATAACGGATATTGCCCTGAAGTGAATAATAAACGACCGCTGTTCTCATGATTTCACACTCTCTTTCTCTAAGGATATCTGCTGCCTGATTATCTTCTTTGCTTTTGAACACCACGTCAGATAAGCCTTATACGTCTCGATCCCGAAAGAAGCCGTCAGGTAATAGTACATGTGGTCCTCGTTATCAAGGTGGTTTTCAAGAGTACCGCAATAATCTGTCAGCATATCCAGGTCATCCTGAACCTTCTTCTCGAAAACCTCGATGTTATGTATTGATACCTGTTTGTTCTCGGTACCGCCGAAGAAAAGCTTCAGGAGGGTCTCATATCTTATCTCGTTGCTCGCCTGCTCTTCGCGGATCCATGAACTGAGAGCTGCTTTGCCTTCCTTTGTAATGTGATATGTGATCTTCTCCCGTCCGCTGTCGGAAACCTCTTTTCTCGTTATCTTTTTCTCGCTCTCCAGGTCTTTTAACGCCGGATAAATGTTTCCGAAGCTCCCTTTCCAGAAAAAACTGATCGCGCCGTCAATGCGTTTCTTGATATCGTAACCGGTCATATCCTCGTGACTGAGAAGTCCCAAAATGACCACATCAATCTTTTTCTCGCGTGCCATAACTGCCTCCTGTATATCAGTTTGATATATCTATTTGATATATTATCAGGGTCTGTTCCGCTTTGCAATATCCTGTCCGGCATTTTGTCCGACAAAACATGCCCCAAAAGACGGAGAAAAAGTCGGAATCTGAGTATTCCGATATATCATCCGACTTTTCGGGCTTCAAAACATGGAAAAAGCGTAAAGCAGGGATACAGTATGTTCATCCCTTAATTTTCCGCGCTTGTAACACTGTTACAGGGTATTATTCTTACTCATCCAGGGTCAGCCACTGGTCCATTCCGGCTCCAGTGTCTTCATTCGGGCGTATCTTGAATCCGAACTTCTCATAGAAGGGCTCTTTTCCCTTGGCCGAATTCAGATTGAGCTTAACTTTATAGCCTGGCTTCATATCATCTTTGATCCTCTTGATCACGGCATCCACAAGAGACCTTCCGATTCCCTGCCCCTGATACTCGGGCACAACAATAACATCTGACAGGAATGCCACATAACCGCCGTCCCAGAGAAGCCTTACCACTCCGATCGCCTTGTCCTCTTCATCCCTGACACAAAGCACCATATAAGCATTCTCAACGCAGTTCCTGGCTTCCTCGAGCGGGAATTCCATCCAGCCGACTTTTCTCCTCAGCTCCATATATTCTTCAGGCGTTATGTTATCTGTGTATCTGATCATGTTTCAGTCCTCTTTCGTTTCTTGTGAATTCTTCTTAGTCTTGCGGCCGCTAAAAAAGCCGTAAAGTGCCATCCAGATTCCGGGATCCAGCAGTGCGAGAAAGGCAAGCCATTTTACCGGAGATAATATGAATCCCAGAAATACGAAAAATCCTCCGACAAACGGCACCCCTGAAATGTGCGTATCCTTTACCTTGCTTGTGATCAATGCCCCATAGGTCATAAACAGGAAAAACGCACCTATAAGGACAAGCACTCCTGCCACCACCCATTTTGTAGAATCCGGAAGATTACTCCACATTGCAGTTCTCCTGTTCAGCCGCGGGCAACTGCCTGTCGGATCTCAGCAGGCCGTAATAGCTCGCATCACATATTCCCTGATTGTTACGGTCAGCGCCCCTCAGCGTGCCCTCGTATTTCAGACCGCACTTCATCATGACCTTGCCGGAATTGGGATTGCGGGGATCATGGTACGATTCGATACGGTTAACGCCGACTTCGTCGAAAAAGAAATCCATCACTGCCTTCATCGCCTCACTCGTTATGCCCTGATGCCACCACTTCCGGCCGATGCAGTAACCGATCACAACCATCTCAAGATCATCAACGACCTTAACCGCCGCAATGCTTCCGACGGGTTCATTGATGTCTTTCAGGACGATAGCCCACTGATAATACTTGTTGTCTGAATAACTGTTGACCCATCTCTCCGTAATCATCCTTGATACTCCGGCATCGGAATGTGTCGGCCACGTGAGGAATTTTGTCACTTCACTGTCTGAAGCCCAGTTCCTGAACATGACTTCAGCATCTGCCATTTCGAATCTTCTTAATAAGAGACGATCTGTCTCAAGTTTCTGTGTGCCTTTATGTTCCATTTTCCATGCCCTGTTACATTTTTACTACTATATATGAAAATAGTGGATCATGCACATAAAAAGAAAGAGGCTGTCTCACCCTGACAGCCCTTTCTGAAAATTCTTGGATTATAAACAGGTTTCTTATGCTACTTTGTCTCTCAACTGATCGAATGCTTTTCTGGCTACCTGCTTCACGTTCGGATCCGTCTCGGTGAAAGCCAGTTTCTTTACATACTCCTCACAATTCTTTGCACGGATAGCAGCTGCAGATTCACAAGCAGTGGCTCTTACCATCGGAGAAGTGTCGCGAAGCAGCGGTATCAGTGCCATGCCGGAATCGTAAGTGGGTATCATGCCCAAAGCCAAAGCTACGGTAATTCTGATCTCTTCATCGGGATTGTTGAGATACTTGACGATGGCATCAAGCTTCTGCTTAGATCCCAGTTTCATAATCTTATCTTTTAAAGCGTCTGCGAATGCCATAATCTGATCCCCCTTTGCTTTTTTCTTAAGTTAATTATAAGGGGGGCATTAATACGGATTAATCAATACACCTTAAACTATCTGTAAACAATTCATTTACAAAAAATGATTTACGGTATTTATGTCAGATTTTGCAGCTTGGCATAATCGAAACTGTCTGCGCCGGTAAACAGAATTCCGGTACCGCCTTTGGCTTCCCATTCTTCGATATTTATCTCCAGATCATCGACCAGGACGTCCTTTTTGGTCTTAGCAAAATCAGCTTTCTGGGCACGGTAAACGATGTGGACTTTTGCTTCTTCGCCCAACCATCTTTTGCACCAGTTTATCTTATCTTCGCCTGATGTGGTGATTCCCCATTTCTCCTTGGGAATGGCAGTTAAAACAGCGCAGTCGTATATGCTGCTTAGTTCTTTGAATAATTCGACAGAGCCAGGCAGCGGATCGAGCTTGTCGTAAAAATGGTCGATCTTACGGATCATTCCCCACATGACCTTATCGACAGATTTATCACAGACCCCGTCCGGATTATAAGGAATTCCATGAGCATCCATATAGCCTTTCATATCAGCCAGAACTCCGTCGCTGTCGAAGTAGATATGAATATCACCAAACTCTTTTTCCTGAACCTTATTCTCTGTGTTTATACTCATCCTGCGAAAGTCTCCTCTGCTTTTATAGTTGTCATCTTCCTTTTTTCAAGCGTCTTTCCGAAAAGAAGATCCGCCGTCTCCGGGAAATCACTGTAGACAACCTTCGTACCCTCTTCGGTGATGCCGCCCTTTGTAGCTACCCTGTTCACGACATCATTGAAAGACATATCTTTCTGCATCATAAGATCTGCAGTAGCGCTCATCGTGGAAAGTACCATGCGGACGATCTGATCCTCAGGGATCGAAGTATGGCCTTGTGCCGAAGTGCAGATAACATCGAAGATCGATGCGATAAAACCGGGCATGCAGCTTACAAGCTCAGAACCCATTCCCATCTCCTGCTCAGGAAGTTCGATCACTTCGCCCAGAGATCTCAGAAGGCTGGATAGAACGTCTTTGTCTGAATCATTTACTGTCTCATCAAAGCATACGAGCGTCTGGGACCTGCCTATCTCGGCAGTCAGGCTCGGTATTACTTTGGCGGTCTTGTTTTCTATTATTTTATGAATCGATTGGAAAGATACGCTTCCATTTAAAGAGACTAACAGTGTATCAGGTCTTATTGCATCCCTGATATCTTCCAGCACGCTCTTAAGATCCGAAGGACGTACACATACGAACACGATATCCGATGCGGCGGCAGCTTCGCAGTTACTGCAGATCGTGGCGATATCTTCTGCTTCCTGAAGTTTTCCGGGTGTCCTGTTGGACACGAAAAGATCCTCTTTCCCGATGCCTGCAACCTGAGAAAACTTCCACAGCATCATCTTTCCCATACTGCCGTAACCTATTATTCCTACTCTCATATATAACCTCCGGTCAGGGATTCTTCCCTGTAAATTATTCCGTCATATGCAAATAGAATTATACAACACACCTTTAGTATTATCGGCGCAAAAATAGACAAGGCTCACCTCAATCGGTACAATGATAATCTCACAAAGAATAATACGGGGAACGGGAATGAATTTTGACGGAAGCCAGGTGATCATAGGGAAAGGCGCACAGGCGGATGTTTTCCGTTATCACGGGTACGCATATAAGGTCTACAAAGACACGTATCCCGCTGAATGGATCGCTTTTGAGAAGCACCAGCAGGCAGAGGTCAATAAGGCAGGGCTTACGCCTGTCAGGTATTACGATACTGACGATCCGCACATCATAAGGATGGATCTTATCGACGGCGTCGAGCTGGAGAAGAAAATGCTGGCAGGCTTCGAAGGCGGATTCGAAATATTGGCCGAAGCTTTCCGCCGTGTACATAAAGCTGATATCACGGGGATCGGTATCCCGCGTCTTAGCGATACGGCAGGCTTGTTTCTGAAGGAAAATGAAAGATCGGTAGTCCTTCCTGTTATCAGGCGGCTGTCTGAAAAGATGCCGTCATGCATCTGCCATCTGGATATGCATTTTCTTAACATCATGATCCCTTCCGGGCCTTTGGATATAACTGACGGATTCCTGATCATTGACTGGATGAACACCCGCATCGCGCCTTCTGTCTTTGACTATGCGCGCACTTATGTGATCCTCGCAGAATATGCCAAAGAGATCATCGCTCCTTATATGAAGGCAGTTGCCGCGGATATGGAAAAAGAAGGCATCTCCGAAGAAGACTTCAAAGATGCCGTTACTGTCTGTACGATTTTGAGAAAGAAAGAAAAAGATTAAGGTTCAGTTTCGTTTCAGCCACTCCACTGATGTCTTAAGCGCTTCTATCGTCTTTGTCTCGAGCACGCAGCGCGCATTTCTGCTCTCTGCGAGCGAGAGCCTTGAAGCAATGTCGATCTCTCCGTCACCGAGTGCCAGGTGGTTTTTAGGCGGCTTTTCAGTACCGTCATGAATGTGGAAATGGATCAGTCTGTCTTGATGCCCAGTGATAAACGGAACGTCTGTCTCCCCCACGGCCTTCGAATGGCCGATATCCCAGGTCAGGCCGAAGACAGGGCTTTCGAGAAGGTATTCGATAGCTTTCTTCTCATACTCACGGAAACCTTCCGTATTCTCAACGGCGATCCTGACATCGCTGTCACCGATCCATTCTTCGCACAGCGAACGGAACCTTGCAAAGGATGCCATGTATGTATCAAAGTCCCTGTCATACATCTGCACCTTGCGGTCAGGCAGGGTTATGTAGATGCCGTGATGCATGTGCATGTTTAATGTCAGAGGCTGGCTTTTATCTCCGAATGCATCGCGCAGGGGCAGGAGCTTTTTTATTACTTCAATTGACCTCCTGACAGTCTCAAGATAAGCATCCGTTACGAGCGGATTGAAGTCTGCGATATTGAGGTTCTCGTCAAGATGGATCGTATAGTAGATCCCGGCTTTTTCAGCAGGACCTGTGAGCGCTTCTGTCTGCTCAAGTCTGTCCACCTGGTACTCAGGAAAATTCATGTTAAGCTCGATGAATTTAAGACCAAGGCTTTTGCAGAGATCGATATTATCCTGTAATGTGCGGTTTTCGATCAGTGTGGGCATTCCGAATTGCATTGCTATTCTCCCCGGGAAAAATATATCCGGCAAATTATCCTTGCCGGCTTCAATTATATAACAAGTCACGGGTTCATAACGCTCTATAGCTCCAAAGCCATGCAGATGGCGCCTTCGAGCTTGTCATAAGGAGGATAATTACCGATCAGCTGATATCCTCTCTTCTCATATAAGCCGACAGCGTCAGGCATGATTGGCCTGGTCTGAAGGACCGCTCTTTTGAATCCGAGCTGCCTTCCCTTTTCCTCGATGCGGTCCATCATCTGCGAAGCGATGCCTTTGCCGCGCCATCCGGGCTCTACCCAGACGCGCTTTATCTCGACATCATTATCCGAATACTTTTTAAGCCCGGCGCAGCCTACAGGGATACTGTCACAATAAGCGATCAGCACATCCGTTATGCTCTCGGAAATATTATATGGAATGAAGCCTTTCCTGTTCTTCTCGCCGCCCACGATCCTACTGTAGTATTCCTCGGTCTTGAGATAAAATCCGTGGAAAGCTTCGTTATTTCCGTCTGTCCAGATAAATTCCACAGTCATTCAGCAGGTGATCACCAGATGTTCATTTGCAATGTCATTATAGACCCTGCATCCTCTGCCCGACACATCGAAAACATGTACGATATCAGACAGTTCCTTCGCTTCGTCAAACTCACCTATGGCATCCGGCGAGCTTTTAAGTTTCTCCGGATGAAAGTGCACGGTCTTCGGATTGTTGAATACGGCCGTATAAAGGATCTCCGCTTCGACAAGGTCCTGGAAGATATGGCTGCCGTAAGACAGCTCGGGGTTATATCCGGCCTTGGTCTCCTCAGTCTCGCATATGATTTCAAAGGCGCTTATATCTGCAAACGATGTGGGAACACCGAGCTCGGGAGATGTCGTTCCGACACGTCCCGGAACGATCAGCATCATGTGCTTTTTCTGATCCCTGTAATGCCAGTTGAGCTTGCCGATGAGTCTTGCGACTGAAGGCTTGTCCTTGTATGGCATGTTGTAGTAATTGACGGGATCGACATAGACGATAATGTCCAGTTCCGAAGCCTTCGACAGACCCATCGATGAGCCCCTGTTCTCAAGCAGGATATTCTCTTCCTTAATGCCTTCGGGTATTACCGTTCCGCCAGATGTTTTCTGGACCTGCAGAGGACGGCACTGGAGAAGATCTACGGAATAGTCACCGTTATCGGAGATGTTGATAGTAAACTCAGTGTCAACAGGATAGTCGTATTCCTCCTGAATGCAGTGAAGCATCCTCTTCATCTGCTCCATAAGTTTTTTGTTGGAGACGAGGCCTTTGCAGGAGATGAACTTGATCTGTCTGGGCCTGCCCATCTCACGGAGCCTGGACTCAGCCTCGTAGTCGTGCTCGAGGAGGACGTTCTCGAGATACTTCGGGATAAAGGATTCAAGCTTGTCGTATGTAAGTTTCTCGAGAGAATGCGTGGTCATGTTGATTACTTCAGCTTTCCCCTGGGAGAACTTGTGCTTGTCGGCAGAAGATGAATACGAGGATTTCTCGGGCATATCAAGATTAACGATGCGCGGGTAAGATCCTTCTGTCCTGTCAACGGCTGATGTCCCCAAGCCCATGACGAGCCTTAACATTCCCGCAGTCGGATCAGAGTCCTTCATGACCCTGTACGGGCTGTAAGAATACCCGACACCTGCAGCGCACGGCATATAGTAAGAACCGTAATACGAACCCGATACGCGCTGTATCAGGAGCGCCATCTGCTCGTCTCTTTTATCAAGTCCCCTTCTCTTTCTGTAATCAAGGGCGGAGAGACTCATGGAACTTGCATAGACCGTCTTGATCGCGTTCTCGAATTCCTGAAGACGCTCTTCAAGAGTTCCCCTGTTCGCGCAGAAGACGGATTCGTACTTGCCCGCAAACGCGTTGCCGAAGCCGTCTTCAAGGATGCTGCTCGATCTGATGATGTAAGGATCCTGGCCGTAGTATTCGATGATCCGCATGAACTGCTCGCGCATGATGGCCGAGAATTCGCCTTCCATTATCTTATTTGCGAACTCTTCGGCGAGAGTGAAATATCCTTCTTCGGTGCGCTGCTTTATGCGAAGGTCCCAAAGATTATTGTCGACTATATACGTGTAATAAAGATCAGATCCGACATAGAATGAATCGTGCGGCTCCAAGTAATCCGCGATGTCAGGTTCCCTGTTCCTGATTATCGCCCTGGCAAGCAGCATGCCGCATGCTTTGCCTCCGATCATGCCGGTGCCTATCATGTGATCCCTTACGGCGAAATAATCTTCAGGTGTGAAATTCCTCTTCACCATCTCACGCATCTTCTCATCCCTGGTCATCATGATATTGCACATTCTGCTGCACTCTTCGACGATGTCCGCCTGGCTCTCGTGAAGGATCCTCGTGCGGTTGAAGAACTTGTCCCAGGCATCCGAATACTGCTCTTCCGAAGAACGCTGTGCATGACCTAAAGACTGATAGAACCTGCTCGACTTTACGCCGTCGAGGATCGGCTGAAACTTTCCGGTATCAGGCTCATAAGTGTGTGGCAGGAACATCGTATCGGAATTCCTGTTCCATACCTTTTCAGGACGGACATAGATATTCCTGCTGTCCGAATAAACATCTATAAACAGCTGGGTCGTATTAAGGATCTTATTGATGGCGTCAACGGAATGCTTTCCCCTTATGATCGGGAAAAATGCGACCGTATCAAGGATAAAAAGGAACGGACATGTTACCTTGAAGAAGTTACCCATCATGAGGTCTGTCGCCCATGCAGTCTGAAGCTCTGACAGACAGTCGAAAACATAAAACGCGTCATAGCCTTCCTTCTCGATGACGTTATGGATATCAACAGTAAATGTCTCGAATCTGTGTGACAACGGAATGTTGACTGTCTTTATCTCCGGGCGGTCTTCGACCAGCGGTTCATGACTTGCGAATCTGAAGTATATGATGTTGCGCTTATCTTTTACCGCCTGCTCAACATAAGGTTCCATGAACAGCTTAAACTGTTCCAGATCGGATACGCGCCAGACGACATTGTCGCCAAGCCTTATATTATCGAATGCAGTATCCATCTCGGGGATGCCGCTCAAGACTCTGTCAAACGCTGCCATAATATAAGACTCCTTTTTTATTTTGAGTATAAATGCAAAGAAGGCACTGCCGGCATACTTTCTCTATATCGGAATAATGCTTTTTGAGAATTGAAACGTTTAAGGATAACTTAAGGTAATCCGCACCTCCGCTTAAGATTGGTCTTCTATCATGAACGCATCAAAAGCCAAAGGGGATCAGGTTATGAGTGATGTTATTCTGAGGATCAATGATCTGTCAAAAAAGTACGGATCGAAAACCGCGCTTGACCACGTCAGCTTCTCGGTAGAAAAAGGAAAGATCTATGGCTTTATCGGCGAAAACGGCGCCGGTAAGACCACCGCAATAAGGGCCATAACCGGCTTATCAGCTGCGCCCGACGGCTCCATAGAACTGTTCGGCCATACTGGCCACAAGGGCTTGGAGGAAGGCCGCAAAAAACTGGGCTGCCTTGTTGAACGCCCGATACTCGCGCTGAACAAGACAGCTTACGATAATCTTGCTATGCAGCAGATCCTCTACGGAAACAGTGACGGAAACAAAGCTCTGCAGCTTCTGGAACGTGTCGGTCTATCTGATGTAAAAGATAAAAAGGTAAAAGATTTTTCCCTCGGAATGAAACAGCGCTTAGGCATAGCGCTTACGCTCATAAATGATCCTGAACTGCTTATACTGGATGAACCCGTGAACGGTCTTGATCCCGTCGGAATGTTCGAAGTAAGAGAACTTCTTAAGTCCCTGTGTGAAAACGAAAAGATCACGATCGTAATCTCCAGTCACATTCTTGCGGAACTTTATCAACTGGTTACCGATTACATAATCATTTCCCACGGAAAGATCATAGAGACACTGTCAAAGGACGAACTTAATGACAAGTGCACAAGCTATATCGTTTTCGAGACTGACAGGAATGATGAAGCTATGAATGTCCTGTTGCAGAATGGCGTGGAAAAAGCCGAACAGGACGGTAATGCGATAAAGGTCTACGACGGACTTCAGACAAGGACAATAGCCGAATGGATGAAGAAGTCGAACATACTCGTAACTCTTCTCATGAGGAATGAGATCTCACTTGAAAAATATTATATGGATCTGTTGGGGAGGACTTAATATGAAAGATCTGCTCAAATGGGAAATAAAACAGACACTGAGATCCAAATCATTCAAAGGAATGGGCATCGCCTTTTTCGTATGCATGCTGCTCCTGATATTTCTTTCCGTCGGAGAAGGTGATACGGGATACGAACTGTACCTGAAAAATCTCAGCAACTTTACCACAATGGTAACGTTCCTTGGAGGTGTTTACGCAGGTATTCACTTTACCGGAGCATTCGAAGACAGAAGGATACAGACGGCGGTAATGGCCGGCAAGAGCAGACTCGGAATTCTCGCGGCAAAGCTTATTTCTTTCCTGGGATCGCTCGCCGTCTATTACGTCACATCAGTCACAGCAAGTTCTGTCATCACATATGCGCTTTACGGGGCAGGCGAACCTGAGGGAGGATTTTTCAGAGCCGTCATCGCGAGAGGTCTCGTTTACCTGCTCGTCGAATTATCCTTCGCAAGCATCTGCATGATAATATCTTTGCTGATCAAAAACGTCGGCGCTTCGATCGCAGTAAATCTCATCTCCCTTTTAACTTTATATGTCGTCGGCGAGATGCTGATAATGAAGGAAGAACTCATTAAGTATATGCAGTTTACTCCGCTGGGCCAGATCTTTCTCACATTCTTTGACGCAGGCACAAAGAATCTCGTAATGGCTTCTTTTGTATCCCTGTTCTGGATAATGGCAGTGCTGGCGGTATGTTATCTCAAGTTCAGAAAGGAAGAACTTAAGTAACCTTCTTATCTTGAACAGGCTGTTTCCTGTTGAAAAACAGTTTGCCGACAAGGCTGATCGCCGGACCGAGAAAGATCGCCATGAGAATGATCCCGATAACGGGTTTCCCGCCTGCCAGCGTTCCTACTGCTATGGCTGAGAAATCCCATATCATACGGATAAGCATCTTCGGAACTTTCGGAAATCTCGAGGTCACCTTGTCGGTTATTATCTTAGGGAGCGCATCATAAGGTGCCACACCCATATCAGAGTTGATATACACGGCTGCGCTTATGATGAAGAACAGCAGTGAGCCGAGAAAGACCGACCATCTGGTAACGGGATCGGTAAAAACGTTTGCCGGAATGGTCTTTCCCCAGACCCAGTCGAAGAAATCAACATAGTATCCGACCAATACCATATTAAAGACCGTGCCGAATCCGAGACTGGATCTGTCCCAGAAGATAACTATGATGAGCATTACCGCGTTCACGATCAGCTGCCATGTTCCGAAGAGAATACCGATCCTCAGGGAGACTGCCTTGTTCATGAATGAACAGGGGTCCGTTCCCAGCCCGCAGAGCATAAGAAAAGACAGGAAAAAACCCATCCCGAAAACTGCCAGAAAACATACGATTATACGCTTTATATCAAATTTGAATTTCATGGCTCATCAGTATAACACCGGTTATAGTATCATTCCAGTGAATCAGATTCAGAGGAACAGTGATAGAATATGTACTTGCGGATAAGCGGACAGAATTCTATGTGAGGTTAATTATGAAAAGACTACTATCTATCCTTATGATCACGGTTATGCTCTGCGCAATGCTGATACCGGTTACCGGCTGCGGCAAGAAGACAGATTATTCAAACCCGCACAACGCGGTCGTGGCAGCTGACAGAGGAATCCGTCTCGAAGGAAAGACCTTAAAAGTAAAGGCGACCACTGATGTTACCCTGGGATATTTCTACAACGAGACCGATCTGGGGTTAGGCGCTAACGTCGCCGTGGGAGTATATACCTCAGATAACCTGTTAGGACTTGATATGGATTATACCGGCATCAGAAAAGGTCAGACCGTAACAGGTACCATCAGGTATTATGATGATCACCTTAAGACATCAAGGATAATCCTTATCGAACTTGACGAATGACACCGCATGTGCCGGATAAATCATAGCCGGATATCCGGTCTGATCTACGAATACTCACAAAATCAGTTTTCATGCACCGGTGAAAGCGTTAAGGAATTCCTCGATCCCGTTCTCTGCGGGACTCATCAGAAAGGCAATATA
Organism: Saccharofermentans sp.; assembly: GCA_045532275.1. Taxonomy (GTDB): domain Bacteria; phylum Bacillota; class Clostridia; order Saccharofermentanales; family Saccharofermentanaceae; genus Saccharofermentans. The sequence continues at coordinate 87,824 of JAZSFQ010000019.1, forward strand.
TATATCATCTTCATCTCCCAAAAAGAGATAAATAGCCGCAACAGACGGTTCACCTTCGGGCGGAACAGTCACCATTATTTCGGCTGTATACGTATAATCGTTAATAATGATGTCTTCAGTATATCTCTCGTAATCGATACCCATCTGATCATACCTTGCGGCCTGATTACCCATTCCGTTCGCGATCAGCTCCCCGCTGTCGAATTCGGAGATATCACCTTTCTGCCAATAGAGAATGCCCATACCGCATGCGCGGTAATCTTCTTCATCAGTATCATAGGATGCGGAAAAGATCGTTTTGTTCTCGATAAGCACCGCTGAACTTGACCTTACCTCATCAAGTCCGGGGATACGTTCTGTAACAGTATAACCTTCAGGCATTGTGAAAAGTATATCAGTACCGGGAAGAATAAATCTTTCTTCGAACTGTTTCCCGGGAAAAGTCTGTTCGCTTTTTTCTGTTGTCTCTTCAGTTGTTTCTTCAGAAGTCTCCGCCGTCGTCTCACTTGTAGAAACTTCGGTCGTCTCTTCAGTCTCCGTGACTGCTGCTGAAGTCTGTGTTGAACTCTCTGTTTCTGAAGTCGCCTGCGTTGACTTATTTCCGGTCTTCGAACATGCCGTACCTGCCGCAAATAATGCAACCGCTAAAATAATACTTAATGATCTTTTTAACATTTTCCCTCTCCCTTATTCACTTTGACTTCACAAGATCATTTATAACTTCACCGGCGATAATAAGACCTGCTGCCGAAGGGACGAATGCCGTCGAACCGGGAACAGACCTTCTTCCGGTGAAATCATCAGTTTTTTCCTGACTGTCCGACGGCTTAACAGGTTCTTCCTTTGAATACACTACTTTGAGCGACTCTATCCCTCTTTTCCTGCACTCGTGACGCATCACCTTTGCGAGCGGGCAGATCGACGTCTCATATATATCGGCAACTTCGAACATGGCCGGATTGAGCTTGTTACCTGCTCCCATCGAGGAAATGATGGGTACGGCGGCTTCCTTCGCTTTTTCGATAATGGCAAGTTTTCCCTTGACCGTATCGATAGCATCTACGACATAATCATATTGGCGAAAATCGAACTCTTCCTGCGTCTCGGGCATGAACATTGTCTTATATGTCCTGACAATGCAGTCGGGATTTATGTCGCGGATCCTTTCTTCCGCAGCATCCACCTTATATTCGCCTACGATCTTTAATGTAGCAATAATCTGACGGTTGAGATTGCTGAGGCACACCTTGTCAAAATCGATGAGGTCCAGGGCTCCTATTCCGCTTCTGGCGAGAGCCTCGACCACGTATCCTCCGACTCCGCCGATCCCGAAAACGGCCACTCTGGACGCCCTGAGCTTTTCCATCGCTTCCGCTCCGTATAATAATTCTGTTCTCGAAAACTGTTCCGGCATTATATATTCTTTCTCCTTACTAATACATATATCCGCAAAAAATCTGTCCCTGAGAACCGGAATTCAAATATATTTCAGCACATCCGTCTGTGTATCGGCCTGGATGAATTCCGGATATATTCCGCATGGAATATGAGGATCGTATGCCAGATGACGGAACCAGTTAGCCTGGACCGCCTTCATTCCCGAAGCAGTGGCTGCCTGAAGCTCATGCGAACCGCCGTCACCGACAAAAAGGCATTCTTCCGTTCTGACGCCAAGGTCTTCCGCAATATCGTAAAACAGCTTGAGATCAGGCTTTTTGACACCTTGCTCATAGGAGAGCTTTACAGAATCAAAATACGGCATAAGTGAAGAACTGCGGATCATTTCGCGCTCATCCGAATAGCAGTTGCTGATAAGTCCGGTCCTTATCCCGCGCTTCTTAAGCTCTTTCAATAGGAAATATGTCTCTTCAGGCGTTGCTTCAAAAGAATCGGAAATGCTCTCATGTCTTTTCGTTAAAAGATGTTCTACAGCTTCCGGTGAATACCGTCCGAGCTTCTTCAGCACGGATTCAGCAGCCTCTCCGATCGTTAGCTTTCCGGTGGTGCGGTCATAGTCGGTCTCATGCCAGAACGTGCGGTATTCATCATAAGGAATATTCATATCCCGCGCGAAATTGTCACTGAAATAGATCCGCCCGGTGAACAGTGTCACCAGTGTCTCGAACATATCGAAAATGCAGGCTTTGATCAACTGATCTGTCCTCCGAACTTTATTTCCCTGAATTCTTTCAATGCATGATATTCACGTCTGTAAAGCCCGTAATCAGCTATATTATCCGCATGAAATCTTTCATAATCCTCGAATATCTCAATCGCTTCATCTAACGGGACCCAGACATTTTTGTATCCGGCTTCCTTTTCGCCTGCCGTTAAATGCATACACCCCGTATCCTGTACTAATTCACAGACAAAGTAGTGACAGAAATGCTGCCAGTCTTCGAATAATTCCTCTATCTCCATGTATTCGCCTTCAGTCCTGACCTTCATTCCGGTCTCTTCCAGAAGCTCGCGCACGCAGCATTCTTCGAAGGTCTCACCCTCTTCGACTCCGCCGCCGGGGATAATGTACTTGGAGAAGACCGTTTCATAACTTAAAAGGACCTTACCGTCGTTAACAAGTATTCCTCTTGACGCATGGCGGAGGTGAACATGGTGACCTGAATAGTCATCGTTTATCAGCTGCAATTTTTTCATAGATCAGCTGTCCTTGGGCGGCTGACTGACCGAATCGATATATTTATGATATTTCTCCTTCTCGGCATACATATATTTATCTGCACGGTCGATATAATCGTCGATGTTCTCATCATCACCGGGTTCAATAACCGTATAGCCGATACTTGCATGAAGGATAAATCCCAGATTCAGCGAATCGAATTCTTTTGTCATGGATTCTGAAATATGCTTTATCAGCTGTTCTATGGTGTCAGATTCCGGGCACGGTCCGACTGCGATAAACTCGTCGCCGCCGTAACGCCCGTAGAGCCATTCCTCCGGCGAACATGATTTAAATGCTTCAGCGGTAGCCTTTATGGCAAAGTCACCTTTCAGATGTCCGTACACATCATTGATCGTCTTCATCCTGTCGATATCGGCGAAAACAAGGATGGACTTTAGGTTTTGTCCCTTACGGGCAGAAATATAATCGTAGAGCACCTTCTCGCATCCCATACGGTTGTAAAGACCTGTAAGGGCATCTGTCATATAGATCTTCTTAAGTTCAAGATTCTTACGCTCGGAGAAGATATGACGGCGCATGCTGAACAGCTGCGCATTCATGTTCTTTACAAACATGCCGAGGTCGAGATTGAAAAGGAGCTTGGGCGAATTCTTTATGGCAATATAGCCGATGATGAAATTCAGATAATTCATCGGAGCGAATATATAAAGATTGGATCTGCCTTCCTCGTGGGCATATCCTGGATAGAGCTCCTTTGAATCGAATTGTCTCAGCGACTGTCTCTTACCGCCGCGGAACTCATACAGAATATCCATATGCGAACTGTATCCGCGGATCCTCTCAGGATACTGCTCATCATCCAGTTCGAAAAACTCCGGTTCGGTACACAGACAATAGTCCTGCCCCAACTGAGGGATATCATTGGTATTGCTGATTCCTTTTTCGAAAAAGTCTTCCTTTTTATTGGCAAGTGACAACGGGATCTGCATGTGCTGAAAGAATATGTCGATAATGTTCTGCTGAAGATTTTCAAAGTAAGAATTCCTGATCGCGCTGAAACGGTTCTTGACAGCCTCGGCAGAAGCAGGACATCCGCAGCTTTCAGAAGGAACAAAATAAGAATGGTATTCTTCTGTAAACCGTTCATCCGGATTCTCAATCTGGTATTTCAGTTTCTCATAAGCGATCTCGCCGAATTTATCCCAGCCGCGTGAAACCGTTGAAAGGATAGGAAAATTATGCTGTCCGTCCTTTATCATATCAAATCCGGTAAGAAGAACATCTTCAGGAACAGAGAAACCGTGTTCGGCAAGAGCTGAATTAACACCCAGTGCCATATTATCATTTGCGCAGACCACGGCATCCGGAAGTTCTTTTCCTGCATCCAGGAACCATGTCATCTGAAGATAAGCGGTATAAAAACCGAAATCACACTTAAATTCGTCATAGAGCTCGATGTCATGTTCTTTAAGAACATCAATAAGCGCCTGACGCCGGATGCCGTTCTCGACATTCCCTTCTATACCGTTTACGAATATGATCTTTTTCGCATTATGGTGTTCGACCAGATGAAGAGCAAGCTCTCTTATGCCCTGATAATTCTCAGTCTTGATACAGGACATATTGGGAACTTCCACCTCAAGGGAAAGCATCGGGACGCCGGCTCTCTGGAAACGCGCACAGACACGCTCCTGCTCATCAGGGAAATTATAAGTGTTGGTGAGCATTATCGCTCCGTCAAAGGTGTCCGGATCAGGAAGATGGAAGATATTGAGCTGGCATTTATTCTGAAGCTCATTCTCGTCTGCGGAACAGTAGGTAACGAACACAAATACGTCAACGCTGTCTTCAGCAGCTTTCTTCTGAAGACCCGTGACCACTTTCTCGATAAACTCGTTGCTGAATCCGTTGGTAAAAACAGCAATCCGCTTGTTCATTCTCTTATTCCTCATGCATGCAAGAACATTAGCCGGTCATTTCCTGACCGATATAATACATTCTAAAATAAAATTTAAAGATTTTAAACTAACAATTTTGCTTGAAGCGGGGGCTCCTTATCAGTCATAAGTAATGACCTGGTGGCCATATGTGTTCTTGAGCCAGTCTCCGCTGCTGTTGTCGGATGACGGGAATACGATAGTGTTCGGATCGCCGTCTGAGATGTATCTTTTCCCGTTATTTAGCTGTTCAAAGTTCATCTCTATATCCCATTCTTTGCCGCCGTTGTCGTAACCGCGGATCCTCCTGATGCATTTATTGTCATAATCTCTGACAAAAGGCGAGTAGGATCTGGTCCATGCACAGAGAAGGGCTGCCTTTGATGTGTATTCAAAGCCTTCATATGTTCCCGAGAAGATCCTGTCGTACTGCGGTTTGTCAGGTCCCATCGTCTCGGGTGAACCGAACGGCAGGGCGATGATATTCACATACTGACCTGGAATTATCTCATCGAGTTTCTTGTACATATATCCGACCTGTTTCTCTATCTCATCAGCGTCACATCCGCCGAGTTTTACATGGTCACGGGTGTGGTTGCCGATGTCGTAACCGTTATCGACCATCCATTTCATGATCTTTTTGTCATTATCCTCCCCGTTCTCGAAAAGCTGTGAATTCACAAAGAAAGTTGCAGTTACGTTGAAGTCAGGGTATTCGGCCTTTATCTTCTCCAATATCCCGATGGCGCATGTGGGATCAAAGACAGGTGTGCCGTCGTCATTCCATCCCTGGAGCACAACATCCCTGATGCCGTCATCAAACGTCAGGATAAGCGGGCTGTATCCGAAGGGGACGGCTATGTTTCCGTCTACAAAATCAGTCAGCCTCATCATGCGGTAACCCTGCTCATAGTATCTTCGAAGATCTGCTTCAAATGCCTCGGAAGTCCTGTTGTATCCGTCCTTATCGACGTTGCCGCCCGTGTACTGTGTCTCGGCATTGGTCATGCCGTAGATCCTGTGATACATGAGGACTGGAACGGAGTTCAGTTCGTTTACCCCTGCATTTCTGTATTCTTCAGCGGAATATGTCACAAAAGCACTCGTTTCAGGCGTTGTTTCAGTAGTCTCCGTGACAGAAACCGAAGGTACGGCAGTGGTCTCTTCCGGCGTCTCAGAAGGTTCTGTATCTTTTTTGCAGCCTGTTAACAGCGATAATGCCATCGATGCCGTCAGCAAAAAGGCTGTGATCTTGTTTTTATTCACTATGTTCATCTCCATATGCATTTTTAAGGCATTATGCCTAAAAACTCATAAATCTTTACAGCATTATAGCATGAGGAAACGATATAATAGTCTGATGAAATACGGGACCCAGTATGACATGATGACAAAAAAGCCTGTTCCGAGCCTGATCATCAAGCTCGGAATACCGACTATGATCAGTATGTTCGTCACCACCCTTTACAACATGGCGGACTCCTACTTTGTCGGGCAGATCAACACGTCTGCGAGTGGCGCAACCAGCGTAGTTATGGGCCTGATGGCGATCCTTCAGGCGGCAGGCTTCATGTTCGGACACGGAAGCGGAAGCATAATCAGCAGAAAACTGGGACAGAAAGATATCGAGGATGCGAGAAGATATTCGGCAACCGGATTCTATTCGGCTCTCTTCTTGGGCTTTACCATCCTGATATTCGGCAGCATCTTCCTTACGCCGCTCATGCGCCTGCTGGGAAGTACCGATACCATCCTTCCGTACGCCAGGACATATGCCATCTGCATCCTCTGCGCAGCGCCGGCTCTTGTTTCGAGCTGCGTAATGAACAATATCTTAAGATACGAAGGCCGGGCATTTTTTGCCATGATAGGACTTACATCCGGCGGAATCCTGAACATATTCCTCGATGCCCTTTTCATGCAGAAAATGAATATGGGAATTCTCGGAGCAGGACTTGCTACTGCTTTATCCCAATACCTGTCATGGCTTCTTCTCCTCACCATGTTCATCCTGAAGAAGACCCAGACTTCTCTTTCCTTCAAGTACGCAAAGTTCAATTGGAAAACCCTCGGTGACATCATAACGACAGGGCTCCCGAGTCTTGCCAGGCAGGGACTTGCGAGCATTTCGACTATGCTCCTCAATAATGCGGCCGGCGTATACGGGGATGCGGCTATCGCGGCGATGGGCATAGCCGGCAGGATCAGCATGTTCATATTCAGCGCGGCATTAGGCATCGGACAGGGTTTCCAGCCTGTCGCAGGCTTCAATTTCGGCGCGAAAAAGTATAAGCGCGTCCGTCAGGGATTCTTTTTCACTCTCTTCTTCGGCTCGGTAATGCTCGGTATAGCGGCAATGGCGGTATTCTTCAATGCGGGGGCATGCATTCAGGTCTTCAGGGATGACGCGGAAGTCATTAGGATTGGCATACCTGCCCTTCAGGCACAGTGCATCGGACTTTTCTTCGTGCCTTTCCAGGTCTGCAACAACATGATGTTCCAGAGCATCGGATATAAGTTCAATGCGACTTTTCTGTCCTCATTACGTAACGGTCTGTTCTTTATTCCTGTCCTTCTTGCGGCAAGCAGCTTTTTCGGACTTCCCGGGATCCAGGTCTCCCAGGCTTTGGCCGATGTCCTGACATGTTTGGCCTGCATACCCTTTACGGTAAGTTTTTTCAGGAAGATATCAAAAGAACCAGAGTAAATAATTGACAGACAGCCGGAATAAAAATACAATCCATGGTGTATTTAAAATTTAATATAACGGGTTAATTTTCCGAAAGCAGAAAGGGGTTTTACAAAAGTATGGCAGAGAAGACATTCAGCAACGGTGAAGTCATCATCAGAGAGGGAGATACGGGGAATACTTTCTTTCTGCTTTTAGAGGGTAAAGTCGCTGTATTCAAGAATTACGACAAAAAAGATGAGGTTCAGGTAGCCGTTATCGAAGAAGGACAGTATTTCGGCGAAATGGCCGTAATCGAGAAGAATTATCCCCGCAGCACAACGATAGTTGCTGAAGGTGATGTCAAGGTCGATGAGATCGCAGCTGAGGAACTGAATGAATATATCGCTCAGAATCCCGACAAGATCCTCTCGATCATGAAGCTCCTCGGAAGCAGGATCAGTTCAATGACCGCAGATTACAACGAGGCTAAGAAAGCTCTTGATGATGCCCGTAAATCAGGTTCCAGCGGAAAGTATGACAGCTTCTTCACATCGATGATCAATCAGTCGATGTTCCTCAATGCAAAGAACATGAGACTCGAAAGACCGAGTGCAGAGGCTCTCCGCGAAGCAGCCGAGAAAGTCTCCCAGCAGAAGCCCGAAAATGCCGAGACATATCCTTACGGAACGATCATCTTCAAGGAAGGCGAGATCGGCAAGTGCATGTATATCGTTCATTCAGGCCACGTCAGCATCTACAGCAAATATGGCACCAACACGGAATTCAAGCTGAATGACGTCATTCCCGTAGCATGCTTCGGTGAGATGGGAATGCTCTCAGAAGAGCCCAGAGACGGTACAGCTGTTGTCGAAGAAAGCAACACACAGGTCGAGATCATCCGTCCTGAAGATCTGGAAGGTCTTTTCAAGTCCAGTCCCGCCAAGATCGATATGATCCTGAAGAACCTCTCATACCGTCTGAGAAGCATTACTTATGAGTACTTCAAGGCCTGCCAGGAGATCTACGAATATACCGGTAAGATCGGAAACGACGACTAACAGATACCGGTCGCTAATTATACTGTTACAGGGCTGTCTCAAAGTGAGACGGCCCTTTTTTATCAGGTAATCACTTATTCATATACATATCATCAAAAAATATACGGTTTTCTTATATATAATGACCATTCCGAGTAGTATCATTGTCTTTCGTTAATTCAGACATCTGAGGATAAAAAGGACTTAACGGAACACGATGACACACTCTTTGGACAGGAAAAACACTGTCGTTATAGACGAGAAGACTCCGCTGCTTATTCTTGCGGGGCCTATGTTCCTTGAGCTTTTCCTTAACACGATGGTCAACAATGTGGACACCATGATGCTGAGCCATTATGACGAGTATGCGGTCGGAGCTGTCGGAAATGCCAATACGATCATGTTCATGATGAACATTTTCTTTAACGTGATCGCAACTGCAACAAGCGTTGTTGTCGCACAGTATCTCGGTGCGAAACAGTACGACAAGATGAATATGATCTATACGCTTGCAGTCACCGTTAATCTTGTAATAGGAGTTGTTCTGAGCGGCGCTTTCTGCGCGGCAAATCCCCTGATCATGGATTTCCTCCATGTATCAGAACAGATGCGCCCTCACTCGATGATATATATCTACATCGTCGGAGGAGGAGGTTTCATTCTTGCGGTCTATAATGTCATGCTCCAGATCTTAAGATGTAACGGCTTCCCAAAGATCGGCATGTATATAACTTTCGCTATCAACATAATCAATATCGGCGGCAACTATCTTTTCCTTTACGGACCTCTGGCACACCTTAATATGGGTGTTGCGGGAGTTGCAATATCTACCGTTGCCTCAAGGACCATTGCAGTTATAGCCGTATTTATATTCTTCTTTGCGAAAAAGATCGGTAGGATCGCCCCCCGTTATCTGAGACCGTTTCCCGGAAAACTTCTGGTTAAGATGATAAAGATCGGTCTTCCTACGGCAGGCGAAAACCTTACATATAACCTTTATCAGACAACGCTGCTTTCCTTCGTTAACGGTATGGGAAATGATGCCGTAAACGCAAGGACCTACTGTAATACGCTCATATTATTCGCGATGATATTCTCTAATGCCTGCGCTATGTCAACACAGATAATAACCGGACATCTTGTCGGGGCGGGAAAACATGAAGAAGCATATAAAAGAGTATTCAAGACCCTGAAGACTTCGCTTCCGATAACGATAGCGCTGGCATCGGTCAACGCTATTCTCTGCAGATATACCCTGCAGTTCTTTACGCAGAATCCGAACATAATAGCTCTCGGACAGATGATCATGATCGCGGATATCTTCGTTGAGACCGGGCGCTGCCTTAACATGACTTTTGTCTGCAGTCTTAAGGCAGCCGGTGCATATGTCTTCCCTCTTATCATGGGCATCTTATGCAACTGGGGTTTGGGGCTTACGACGGGCTACATGCTTGGAGTGTTCCTTGGTCTGGGTGTTTTCGCGATCTATCTCGGCACCGCCACAGACGAACTCGTAAGGGGTCTCATAATGATGCTCTACTGGTACAAGAAAAAATGGGTCGGTAAATCCGTCGTCGACAAGCAGGAAACCTTAAAACTCGAATAGGCCGTTCACGTTGATACATGCTGTTGCAGCGTGATATAATGACATTGTAAAAAACGGGCAAATGCCCGAAAACACTACTGTATGAATAATACTCCATATACCGGTGCATCGTTCAGCTTAAAATGTTGTCGAGGAGTAAAGACGATGGATAATGAAAACAATAATCAACTGGTAGATCAGTTATTAAGAGGCATTTACAGGTTGTGTGTAAATAAGGATGACTGCAGCGATTGTCCTTTCTACGGGACAAAGTGCATGTTCGAAGAACCTAAGCCAAGGACATGGTTTGATGAGGAGACTATCGAAATCCGGGCTGAACCTGTTCAGATCGAAGCAGAAGAAAAGACCGAACCCGTTATAGCAGAAGTCAAAGACGATGATGGTACCGAAGGTACCTGGCTGCTCAGCACCTCGATGGGCAGCGTCTTCTCCAAATATGTTTTTATCTGTTCTAAATGCGGATATAGAAAGGAATCCGTCTTTTCCTTAACTCCGATGACATCCTGCCCGGAATGCGAAAAGAAAAAAGCAATGAAGGTCTGAGAACGGCATATTCGTATAACATATTGATCACCTTCTTTTAAACAGTATTTTCAGATAAACCCGAACTTCTTTGGAGTCCGGGTTTTCTTCATATTAAGGGGCAATGAAAAGTTTACTGCATCGAGAACGGGTTCCGGTGTGTTCTCAAGCGATTCCGTACCGTATGCTCCGGCTGCATAATCTATGAGCGCATTCTCGACAAGATTTCTGCAGAAACGTCCGTTGCCGAATTCCGGATCATTGACTGCTTCACTGCAGAGCGAGAATAACTTCTCCCTTGCCTCCTGCGTGATACCGAATCCGAAACGCGAAGCCTCCAGCTCGGCTATCCTGACTAATGTCTCTACCGGATAATCCTTAAACTCGATTACAAAAGGCACCCTGGATCTTAATCCCGGATTGCGGGAAAGGAAATCCTCCATCTTGTCAGAATAACCGGCAAAGATGACTATAGTATCTTTCCTTTGGTTTTCCATCTGACGGACGATAGTGTTGATGGCCTCATCGCCGAAGCTGTTTGCCGAATGATCCAGAAGGGAGTATGCCTCATCTATGAACAGCACTTTTCCCTTTGCTTTTTCAAAGACACTCTCGACCTTGAGCGCGGTCTTTCCCACAAATTCTCCGACAAGACCCGAACGGCCGACTTCTATAAGATCATCAGACTGTGTGATGCCGATCTCATGGAAGATTCCTGCGATTATCCTCGCAACCGTGGTCTTTGCAGTCCCGGGATTCCCGACAAAAGCCATATTGAGAGCAACGGAGATATCTTCTCTGCCACGGTCGGAAAAATCTTTTTTCATACGCGCAAAGGCCACGATACGCCTGACCTGTTCCTTAACGTCTTCAAGGCCGATCAGTTCGTCCAGCTGCTCAAGATAACTCTTTTTACTATCTATTGCGAGATCAGTTCCGAACATGTCCCTGAGTTTTGCCTTGATCTCATCGATATTCTTCTGACCCAACAGCCTGACGGAACGCATCTCCTCTTCCGTCATTTTCTGAAGCTGTTCAGCATTATTTATGCCTGCTCTTTTAAGGCAGTTATACGTACGTACCGAAAAGTCCATTTCTTCGATAGTGATCTGTTTTCCGGGATTCGGATCCTCTTGCTCCGGTTTATCTTCAGGTGATTTCTCCGTATCATCCGAATCTTCCGGATCATCAGGAAGTTCAGTGTCAGGGTCATCAATATCAAACAGCTTCATTGGAGGAAAAGCACCATCATCGTCATTATCGTCTTGTGAGCTTTCATAACGGATTATGATCTCGGCGATAATGTTTTTGATCAGGATCTTCAGGAACAGATTGTCGGATTTGATATCATCAGTTGAAAGTTCATCTGCTGGTTTAAGTGCCGAACCTCCGAAGAATGACGAAAACCTCGCGCGTAACCTTAAGGGCAGATAACCGGGTGTTTTTAACAGAATAATTCCTTTATCCCTGCCTTCCAGTATCTGAATAGTCGCACCGCATTCCGACATCAGATCGAGCAGTTCTCCGATAAAGCACGACTGGTATCTTTCTTCTGAATCTACAGAATACTCACGGGCCGCCGGTACCCGGACGGCAAAGGTCTTGAGTCCGCTATCTGTATCTGCTTTCATACGTACCAGAGGATGTTCACTCTGAGAGGTTACCGGCCTGAATATCCAGTTAAGGTCTTCATCACCCAGATATATCTCTTTATTTGATATTGCAAAGACCTTCCAGCCGCTGCCTGACGGAGTAAGTTGCAGGCCTATATGATCGGTGCCTGTGATCACGGATGCGATAGACCCGAATCTGGTACTTACTGAAGCGGCGGATCCGGAAACGGAACCTGAACATAACATAATACCTATTTCTTTGGAATACTTACTTTCTGTGAATCTTAACATATGCTGTCACCTCCTGTAACAGGACATTAAAAAGTGAAAACTTACGGCTGGCCAATATGGTTGGCTCCTTAAGCCCGGAAGGCTTAAGGCAATCCCCGATGCCGGACGGCTATTCCCTGGTCCCGCTCCGTGCCGTCAGGAGGCACATCTTCGCAGGACTTGACCGGTTGCCCGCCATCCGCTCAGGGATCTCATTGTCAAGGTACGGAGGTGTTCAGCACAACAAAAAGCTGTTGCTTTGACACCGATCGTATGTCCGGACAGACTTGTCCTCGCGCTACGGTACATGTCAAAACAACAGCTTTGTTGTTCGATTCATTTCAATTGTGAGCGAAGTATATCACACGGTAATTTCAGTTTCAAGAACCTAATCCAACAGTTTAATTATCTGTTCATAATCGCCGTTGAAACGGAAAGTATTGAAACCTGCTTCCTTCGCACCTGCCACATTATCGGCCCTGTCATCTATGAAAAGACACTCTTCGCCTTTCAGACTGTATTTATCAAGAAATGTCTTATATATCTTCACGTCGGGTTTCAGCATCCGGTAGTCTGAAGAAACAAACACGCCGTTAAAGAAATCCAGCGGCAGGAACTTCGGAAAATATACATAGAACAGATCACTGGCATTGGAAAGGACATATATTCCGTATCCTCTGCTTTTCACTTGTTCACAGAATTCCCTGGCACCTTCTAAAGGCGTCATGCAGACATCCCAGTGGTCCGCACAGTTTCTTAAGGCCTCGTGATACTGTCCGGGAACCCTGCCCTTCACCAGATCGAATCTGTCCTTATCCCTGATATCTCCCCTGTCGCCGAGCTTCCACTCCGGACCGTTGAACAGTTCCCTGTCGATAATCTCTTTTTCTTCTTCAGAGGAACAGAAAGTATCTAAAACAAATGCGGGGTTATAATCCAGGAGGACGTTCCCCATGTCAAGAACGATATTTTTGATCATAATGCTGCGTCAAATGTTAATTACGCTATCCTTCATTTTTCTAAACGCTTCCTTCGCGGAAGTCCGGATAATTATATAGCAAATATTTGCGGCATGGTGCAAAAACCGCCAAAAAACCCCATTTAACAAGTAATACATCTGTTTATATTATTAGCAATTATTTAGCTTGATAATACAAAACTCTGTTTTATAATGCGTTGGTTTCATATTCAGCATAAAGATCAGAGGACATATTCATGAAAGAATTCAAGCCGAAGCTTTTTTCGGTAATAAAAAATTACACAGGCTCCCAGCTCGTAAAAGATATAGTAGCAGGAATAATCGTGGCGATAATAGCGCTGCCCTTATCAATAGCGCTTGCGATAGCATCAGGCGTCGGACCTGAAGCGGGTATCTACACCGCGATCGTCGCAGGATTCATCGTATCATTCCTCGGAGGAAGCAGGGTCCAGATCGCAGGGCCTACAGCTGCTTTCGCAACGATAGTCGCAGGTATCGTAATGAAGGACGGTACACAGGGACTCATCATCGCTACGATCATGGCGGGTATCATCCTCATAATCATGGGTTTCTGCAGATTCGGAAGCCTTCTTAAATATATCCCCGATCCTATCACGACCGGCTTTACGGCCGGCATTGCCGTAACTCTTTTTATCGGCCAGATAAAAGACTTCACCGGTATCTCTTATCTGAACGGCGAGAAGCCTATCGAGACATCAGAGAAGCTCATGGCGCTGTTTAACAATGTTACAACCCTTAATTGGCAGGCTGTTATGATAGGCGCGATCGCGCTTGCCATACTTATCGTCTGGCCCATGATCTTCAAGAAGATCCCCGGATCATTCGTAGCAGTAATAGTAACCGCAGCTATCGTTGAGATCTTCCATCTTGACGTTAATACGATCGGTAAATCATTTGAAGATATCAAGGCAGGACTCCCTCCCATCAGCATCGATCTTTCAATGTTCAATTTCGAAGCCGTAAAAGGCCAGTTCTCGAATGCGGTCACGATAGCATTCCTTGCAGGGGTAGAATCCCTGCTCTCTGCAGTAGTCGCAGACAGTATGATCGGTTCCAAGCACCGTCCTAACATGGAGCTCGTCGCACAGGGTGTCGGTAATATCGCATCAGCCTGTCTCGGCGGTATCCCTGCCACAGGCGCTATAGCCAGGACCGCAGCCAATATCAAGAATGGCGGCCGTACGCCCATTGCCGGCATGGTTCATTCCGTTACTCTGCTTATTGTAGTGGTATTTCTTATGCCTTACGCGAAACTGATCCCTATGCCCTGCATCGCCGCCATCCTTTTCCAGGTGGCTTACAACATGAGCGGCTGGCGCAGGTTCGTAAAGCTCATTAAGAGTTCACCTAAGAGTGACATAACGGTCCTTCTTATTACCTTCGTACTTACCGTAGTCTTCGACCTCGTAGTAGCGATCGAAGTAGGCGTGCTCCTTGCCGCAGTGCTTTTCATGCACAGGATGAGCGAAGTAACCCGTGTGGAGGGCTGGAAAGATGTTGATCCCGAGAACGATCCTGACAGTATCGATCTGCGCGTTCTCCCCAAGGATACGATCGTCTATGAGATCTCCGGTCCGATGTTCTTCGCGACCGCCGGAAAGATCCTTCAAATATCTCCTAAGGAAGGAACAAAGGCTCTCGTACTCAGAATGAGAAGCGTAAGCGCCATTGATGCAACCGCCATGCGGAATCTGGAGCTCCTTTATGAGGATTGTCAGAACAGAGGCGTTCAGCTCATCATGTCACACGTCAACGAGCAGCCAATGAAAGTTATTCACAAAGCCGGATTCGATCAAAAGCTTGGTGCGGATAACTTCTGCCCCCATATTGACGATGCACTCGCAAGAGCGCAGTCGATCACTGAACCTGCTAAATAAAGACCTTCCGTTAAGATACGAGCCGCACAAAACAAGTGACACAGGCACCATATAATGCTATTCTAAAATTCTTATTAACATAAAGAAGATCATAGGAGAGTATTGTGGGTAATACCTTTTTATTCGCTTTGGCGCTGATCCCCGTAGCCGGGCTTTTAGTCTTCATCTATCTCAACGACAGAAAAGAAAAAGAACCGTTCAAACTCCTGATCGGGTTATTCTTCGCCGGGATGGGAACAGTCGTAACCGCTATTATTGCAGAATTCGTCGGTCAGCTGATCCTTGATCTTATCTTCCCTTACGAGTCTGTGTTTAAGGCGATAGTCCTCGCTACACTAATAGTCGGTCCCGCAGAGGAAGTGGGCAAATATCTGGTCTTAAGACTTATCACCTGGAAAAACAAAAACTTCGATCACAACTATGACGCTATAGTTTATGCAGTCTTTGTCTCACTGGGTTTTGCCGCTCTCGAGAACGTCGGCTATGTCTTCCAAACCGGTATCGGTACCGCTATCCTCCGTATGTTCACCTCAGTTCCCGGACATGCATGTTTTGCGGTATTTATGGGATTCTTCTACAGCAAAGCCAAGTATGCCAGCCTTACGAACAATAAGGGTAAATGCGTATTATATAAGTTCCTCGCGATATTGGTTCCCACCGCTATTCACGGCGTTTACGATGCGATATTATTCGGCGGCGACGCAACAGGCGAGATCGTTCTGACCGGGATCAGCCTTCTCATCTGGATCGCATATGTTATTGCGCTGTTTACGTTCTCGATCATCATTATTATCAAATCTGCCAAGAACGATTTCTGCATCGTTACTCTGCCGGACGAGGTCCAGACAGTTTACAGACCCGTTATCATCGGCAGCTGGACCTGCGGGTGCGGCGCAGAGAACAATCTCAATTTCTGCTTTAAGTGCGGCAGACAGCGCCCGACGTTCAGCACATGGTACTGTCCAAAATGCGGAACCATTTCAGCTTACAATTTCTGCGGCAACTGCGGATGCCCTAGACCATATACAGGAATGCCTGTACAGCAGAATCCCTGATCAGGCAGTCATATAAGAATCTGTGCGGCGTAATATCAGAAATTGATAAACACAAAGGCGACCAAGGTCACAAAGGCAAGCGTCAATGCGGCGATAGACAGACCATGCTTCTTATGAGTCTTTTCACCTGAAACTTCGGCAGCAGTATCTTCTTCGGCTGCCTTTTCGACAGGCTGCTCTTCAGATATCTGAGATACAGGCTCAGCCTGCTGTGTGTCAGGTGCCGTCTCGGGCTCAATATTCAAGGGCTTCCTTACAAACGGCGAATCTTCGGAATTCGGATCAAATGATGAATACATGGGACGGACTGCATATGGTGCGATTACCTGCGGTTTTGCAGCAGTAGCACTTGCCGGCTGCTGAGCAAAAGGAGAATTTGATGATTGCTTCTGTGTTGAAAACGGTGAAGACTTCGGAGCTGATAATGTGTCTACAGGCTTATGGACAGACTTCTGTTCTTCCTTAACTGCTGTCACAGTAGTTTTCTCGGCCTGAGCGTCAGACTGAGATGATTTAAGCTGTTTTGCAAATGCGCTTGTAGTGCGCTTCGGGGCGGTGTTTTCAGTCTTCGTTGTATCAACCTTTGTTCCGCAATAAACACAGCTTAACTGACCTCTGGCGATTGCATATCCACACTTGCTGCAAACCATAATCTTCCTCCCATCGCTATGATTTTTAACTTGTTTGAACTGAGAACATACCTTGATAATTAAATTGTATCGGACGAATATGTCCATAAAATTGACACTCTGTAAACAAAGCAAAAGCATAGTTTAAACATGTAAAAACATGTGGGATGTTCCCGAAGGCGGATATACGGTGCTTTGATTCAGTTCCTGCTTTTTTCCGACTGATACAGCTTAAAAAGTCGGATAAAAAGTCGGAATTTGAGAATTCCTACTTCCCGTCCGACTTTTCGGGCATGAAAAGTCGGATATTCCAAAAGGATCATTTTTCTTCTGATTGTCCCGATCACTTCCATGCATTCTGCAACAAAATTGCAACACAATTCTCCTTCCGGTCGTGATAGACTTGTGCGGGATAAATAGATTGGATATTTATAAGGAAAAAATGAAGAATAAGAAGATATTTTTATTATTTGCAATAGTTATCATTCTTACCGTGGCAGGATTTATCGGTTATGAGGTCTTTATCGTCAAAAGAGGCTTCGTTAAGACCGACGCAGGCACATATTACTACGATAAACAAGGGAAAGCTCTGTCGGGATTAAATACCCTTCCGGACGGAACCGTGAGGTATTTCGATCCGGTCACGAATCTCATGGCTACCGGCGAGACTGAGATCGAAGGGAATAAATATCTCTTTGACAGCGAAGGCGTGATGCTTTACGGCATTCAGGAAAAAGACGGAATTACCAGATACTATGATCCCGCGACCGGAATAATGACGACCGGGTGGCTCGACTATGGTGGAGGCAAACTCTATTTCAATGAAGGAACCGGCGATGAAGCTTTCGGCCTGTCAGTGGTCAGCGGCAAACAGTATTATTTCGATACCGGGACCGGCAAGATGAAGACCGGCGAGATCAATGTCGACGGCACAAAGTATTATTTCGATGAGAACACCGGTGCCGGCCTTGACGGTTTCTTCGAAAATGACGGCGTAAAACACGCATATATCGGCGGAAAGATGCTGACGGATATAAGAGCCTATGCCGATAATCACCTGTATTATTTCGACAGTGAAGGCAACATCGTGAGGGAGATCGACGGCAGCAAGCCGATGGTCGCCCTGACTTACGATGACGGTCCGTCTGTCTACACAGACTCGATACTGGATACATTTGAAGAATACGGACAGAGATGCACATTCTTTATTGTCGGCGACAGGATCTCATGGAATGAGGACCAGGCTGTCCGCGAAGCGGAAATGGGCTGTCAGCAGGGCAACCACACTTTCAGCCACAACAGACTCACTGACCTGACCTCTGAAGAGATGCAGGAGAAGATAAAAGGAACTGATGACGAGCTTATCAGGGTAACCGGAAATCCTTCGACATGTTTAAGACCTCCGGAAGGCAAATGGAATGACACGCTCAAAGAAGTCTGCGGGGTCCCGATCATCCTGTGGAGCGTTGATTCACGCGACTGGGACAGCAAGAATGCCGATTCGATCTGCAATCGTGTTATCGGAAAGGTCCAGGACGGCGATATCGTTCTTATGCACGATCTTTACAAGGCTACCGCAGAAGCTACAAAGCGCATCGTTCCGGCGCTTATCGAAGACGGCTTCCAGCTGGTTACCGTAGAGGAACTGGGCCTGATAAAGACCGGCGGCGTCGGACTTGAGGACGGTGTCGTCTACTATTCGATACCTAACAGATAAATCTCATCTGCATTATTCAGATGAATTAATTCTCAGACAGGACTATCAGGCTGTCCTCAGCATTAAGCTGTATTTCCTCTGATAAGCCGGGATTGAAAAAGCTCTCATATGTTTCCGCCCTGAGATATCCCAAAAAGACACAGTTATTCGACAAGGTAAGATTCCTTAACTGTACTGTCGTATATGTTCCGTCACATCCGAAATCTTTTGCCTTCTTAAGGTACAGTTCGTTGCCCCAACTGGCCAGGATCTCTTTATAGAGCCAGTCCAGTTCATAGTTCTCGCACAGCTGCGCAAGGAAAAGCGACGACATATTAGAAGCAACGACATAATCCATATGCTCCTCTTCCCTTATGAGATTCAGATTGGACTTCTTGCGCATTTCGGCAGTAATATTGAATCCCAGATCATTCTTCGCTCTGATATCCCTGAATCTCATGATCCTGAATATGCTCTGAATATCCGCTTCCTCATCATCAAGCGAATAATCGCTTAAGAGGACCACGTGATCAACTTTCTTTGCGAGCTCGGTCATGTTCTCTGCTTCATCAATATCATCTTCACAAATAGTCAGTTTTCGGTCAGGTGCGACAGAAGATGCCTTTATTACTGATTCTTTCTTGCCGTCAGGTATCCCGGCAACGATGACCTCCGAGATGTTCTCAGACAATTCTCTGTAGACCAGTTTGAAAGATGCGTTATATCCTATCACAGCAACCTTTCTGTCGGTCTCGGAAGACTGGTATTTGGCCATGGGCACTTCGTGATACTGTGTATCCGCGAGAACAGCCGAATCCGCTTCTTCGGAAAATACGATTATCCTGTCACCTTCAGCGATCTTAAAGTCCTTGCCGGGATTTAAAAGGATCTTGCCTTCATGGATGATCCCGACCGGGACGGCATTATCGAGCCTGTATGACATTTCCCCGAAGCTCATACCGTAAGCCTCTTCTTTCACGATATAGTAGAACTCATTGCCCTCGAAAGAAAAGACTTCCCGGAATGCATCCGACAGACCTGTCTGCGAACAGGAATGAGCCACCATTCTCGCGATAGCGTTGCGCATCTGTATCGTTGTGACATTATGCTTTGCTGCTACCGTATCAGGGAATCTGTGTTCGTTTTTCGAAACAAGTGCACTGACCCTTGCTTTTTCATTGTCCGTGCTGTTTATCAGCAGGGAAACTGCAAGAAGCGCTTTGATCGTTTTCATATCATCCATCGGATTGATAAGGATGTGTCTGCTGGTTGCAAGCGAAAGCTTCTCCAGAGAAGCAGGATCGTAAATATCGATCGTCCTGAATATCAGTTTTATATTTTTCGGGACTTCGACATTATCCAATACCGCTTCCCTCATCTCTTCGCTGCTGACATCACTCGCTATTACAACAGTCCTCTTCTCCGTTCCTGCTGCAAGGACTATCTGCTTGATCAGGGTAAATTCACCGGGGATAAAGCCGAGGATAACAATATGATCGTCTTCGAGGACCATCGATTTGCCGTCCTTTAATCCGTCAATGTGCTCTTCGATCGCATTCGAGATGATACCGATCAGGACACTGGTGATCAGAAGACCGATTATAGCCGCTACAGCCATTACGATCAGGTATATGATCGAACCGTCACCGTCGGAATAATAAGGCATCCACGCGTTGATGATCGTCGCGAAACTGTCCCAGAAAACATCAGTACCGAATTCCGCCTCGCTGTATCCGAAAGCCACGAGCAGAACTGTAATCAGAACGATGGCCAGAGCCGAGAAAACAGCCAGGAGCCTTATCAGCGCGCCGGATCCTTTCTGCATCTGCGTATCAAACCAGTAAGCGAATCTCTCTTTGAACGAATGCTTCATGTTTCCATCCTCTTTTTCTTCGGATCTTTTATTGTCAGCAAAACCGGAAAAAAACATATCCCTGTCCAATATAACACAAGCCTGCACCAAATTGATGTTTCTAGCCATTTCCGTTCCTGTTATAATTCAATGGTCGGTTTTTCATTTCATATAAGGGAAGATTTGCAGGAGAGATATATGCGTAAAGACCCGGAAGCATTCAGACAGGTCGCCGTCACGCTGTCAACGCACTTTGACGGCTTATATTACGTTGATATCGAGACAGGCAGCTACGTTGAGTTTGTCCCGATAAGTCTCCTCAAGGAAATGGGGCTCCCTTCAAGAGGAAAGGACTTTTTCAAGGACGCGGCAAAGTGTGCTAAAAGGTGCGTCCATCCCGAAGATCTTAATCAGGCACTGGATTTTCTCGATAAGGAAAACATGCTTGAATACTTTTCGAAAAACGATTCCCACGCAGCAGTCTACAGGATCGTATCAGGCGGCGAGATCACGCATCTGCGTAACATAGAGTTCCTGAGCGAAGATAAAAAACATATCGTGTTCTGTGCAAAAAACGTTGAGGCCGAATACCGCAAAGAGGAAGAGCAGAGGAAAAATCTGCAGTCCGCGGAACTCATGGCAAGGCTCGACGATCTTACGGGCATCCGCAACAAGAATGCATTTATGGAGCATGTCAGTTCAGTGGAAGACAAGATAAGATCCGGCGAAGAGATCCAGCCCTTCGGGATAGTCATGTGCGATCTGAATGACCTTAAGAGGATGAACGATACCAGGGGTCACAGTTACGGCGATGAGATTCTCCAGAGCGCGAGCCGCCTGATCTGCGAAGTCTTCAAACACAGCCCCGTATTCAGGGTCGGCGGCGATGAGTTCGTCGTGGTATTGACCGGCAGTGACTATAAGCAGCGTGAAGAACTTCTCAAGCAGCTTAAAGTAACGGTCGAGACCAACAGGCTTACCCGCTCCGGTCCTGTGATCGCCTGCGGTATGGCAATATATCATCCGGGCAAGGAAGCCGGTTTTGATGCGGTATTCAAGCGTGCGGATCAGAAGATGTACAAGAACAAAAACAAACTGAAGTCAAGTAAGCTGATCGATGATTTCAGGAAAATGAAAGACATAAAGAAGCCCATCCCTGATGAAAGAAAACGTCTGCTCGATGCTTTCTTCGGAGCCATGTGCACCATTGCGGGCAGAGGATATGTTTATCTTAATGATATGCGTTACGATTACTCGAGATGGTCGCTTTCTCTTGTGGATGATTTCGGACTGGATTCGGAATATATGTACCATGCCGATGACATTTGGCAGAATTACATTCATCCTGAAGATGTTGATGCTTACAGAGAAGCCGTAAATGCAGTCCTGTGCAAGGATCCCGGGATCCGACAGGTCTATTACCGTGCCCGGAAGGCTGACGGCTCATACGTGCTCGTTACCACCCGCGGGTTTGTCTTATTTGACAGCAAAGGAAAACCGGAATACTTCGGCGGCATCATAATCCCGCAGTAAAGCTCTCCACCTCGACAAAGTCAGGTTTATCGACAACTCCGTCAGGGCTGCTGAAAGCGACCTGGACAGAACCCGTGTGGTAATCGACCAGGATCAGCTGGGCACTTCCGTTGCTGTGGACATTCTGAACGGTGTACTGATCGACGGCCTCCTGGGTAATGAGATCCTTCACATCCTTTACCGTAAACTTATCTACAGCCTTGACCCATTCGTTATATTTGGCAAATCTGATGATGTTGGAACCGGATCCGGTAAAGCCGTCCTGATTGCCTGCGGAAGTAAATGAATTAACCACACAGAGTGAATCGGCACTGTCCCATGAAAGGCCTTCCAGGATAGGCGTATTGCAGTCACGGAGCACGGATCTTCCCATGCCGCTCTCTGCGACCTGGCTTACGCAGTCCTCTGCACAGAATGAATTGTCTGCATCGGAGATAATGAGGTTGTGACACCATGTAAAATCTCCGCTCCCGCCTACCATGAATTCACCAAGGCCGCGTGCCGTTGAGTATTCTTCAAGAGCATAGCGGAGTTCCATCGTGTAGCACTTCTTCCCTTCGAAAACATAAGCTTCTTTCTGTACAGAACCGACATCAAGGATTGCTGCAAACACACCGTCATCGTTGATTCCGGAGATGATATCGAGAAGTCCGAGAACAGATATCGCGGTAAGAGTGCGTTCCTTGTTCTTCATGTGTGTAACCGCATGAATCCTGCTCATCTGATTGTCAGAGCCCAGGTTCCATTCAAGATTGCGGAGGGTGATCCTGTCGCCGGTTGCCGTCTTGCTTCCCCAGAGCGACAATGCACTGCAGCATGTCGGACGGAGAGCATCGGGGATCATCTGCATGAGGACCGCTTCCTCGTAACTCAGAACATGATCTTCGAGAATTCCGTGAACTCCGCCTGATATCGCCTCAGCAAATGCAGATATCTCTTCCCGGTATTCAGGCCTCATGGATGCGAAGAGAACCTCCTCGCGCATTTCAACGGCCTCTGCCGTGAACGATCCGCCGTATGCCACCCTGATATTCTCGAAAAGGTACGGCTCCATCGTTTCTATATACTCAGGCATCCTCTCCCTGATCAGGGAACCGTATGCTTTTCCCACATCTCCCCTGCTGCCATTCTCATAATCAAGAGTAATGTCATAGTAACTTGGCATTACCTTTATGACGCAGAGCCCGTCATCCGAGGCCATCACGGCAACCGGTTCTTCTACCGTTCCTTCGTCAGTATATTCACGCACTTCCTTCGTGTAGTAGGAATCGACAGGTGTCATGACCAGAGCCTCACCGGTCAGTGCAGGCGCAGCAGTTCCGCAGCCTGTAAGCAACACTGAGCCCAAAAGCAGTGAGGATGTTATCTCAATATATCTTTTCATTATTCGCTTCTCACTTTCCATATCCTGATATTGTTTGTGATACTGGTCATCAGATATATGACCAATGCCAGTCCCGTAATGACTACAAAAGGTATGATGACAAAGTTGTTCACCGGCAGGACCTTAAATGTGAATCCCGAGCATTTCATGATGCCGCTGAAAAGCCGGCTGATCAGGAAATTTCCGCCTGTCACCATGAATACATAACTCAGTACCAGAGAGAAGACCGCCAGCAGCATCAGCCTCAGGAAATGCCATGCGCGGATCACTCCCGTTCCGAATCCCATGCTCTTCAGAAGCGCGATATCTGCCGTCTCCTCATCGATAAAGATATTCTCGTAAAGGGCTGTCAGCAGAGCCAGAACGACAGCGCAGATCAGGGATACGATCAGGATGATCAGGCTGAACATCTGCTTATATCCGACGAGGAAATGTGGCATGATCTCTTCGTTACGGAGAAATGTTATATCGCCTTCCGGATATAGAGACTGCATCTTATCAATGATCTCATCGTGCTGTGCTCTCGGAGCATTTATCTCACAGCTGAAGAAATCGCCGTCGACCACCAGTGAACCTTCGAAATCATCACCCATATACAGAGTCGGGGTATTAGCGCCGAACTGGTCGACAAGAGCAGTTACAATGAATTCATCGTTTGCTTTATGGAATGTCGTATGGTCATCGGCATACTTGTCATATTCAAGGGTTATCGTGTCGCCGATCCTGATATTCTTTTCGTTTGCGGAATAGTATCCCAATGCAACTTCATTCCTGAGCTTCGGAGCGTTTCCTTCAATATACGCAATCTCGGTCGAAGGTGAATCCTGCCAACAGAGCTGGCATACCGTCTCTCCGCCTTCATATCTCATTATTCCGTTGCCCTTGTTCTTTACCGTTATGACTGCAGGGATACCGTTTTCCTTAAGATCGTTGTTGATCGCAGCTATTACGCCTTTGAAACTTCCAGCGCCGCCGTAAAGCTTCTCGTAATACGAATCCTCTATCGTAAGAAGGAAATCAAGACGTCCCTGCTGGAAATACGTATGCGCGTAGTCAGTCGACATGATCGTATCACTGAATCTTACGACGAACAGAACAATACAGATCCCGATGATATACGCGAGTATAAGAAGAATGTATCTCTTAAATCCTCTCAGGATATCGCTTACTGCAAGGAACAACGGTACGGATAAACGCTTTTTATTGTTAAGTGTCAGTCCGGGAAGGCTGCTGAATCTCTCGCCTCTGTTCTCTCCGTGGATGGCATCGATGACACTGATCTTATTCATCCTGCGGAGCGCAAAGAAACTGAACAGGACAATAAGTATCATGGTTGCAAGACTTGCTGCCGCGCCTATTACGGTCATCATCATTGCGTCAGGATACATGATATGCATAACAAACTTATTGAACAGAAGTTTGCTCAGCCAGAATCCTAAAGGAAGTCCTATCACGCCTCCAATGATCGCGAAAAAGAAATACTTCACTATGAAGAGTGTCTTATATGAGAGCGACCAGACTCCGATAGCCTTCATCATGCCGATCTCACGTTCTTCCCTCTTGATCGCGGACTTAAGGCTGAAGTCGATCGTTATCATCGTCATTATCATGACCGCAACAGCCACAACGAGCATGCATGTGCTTACTATGATCGCGAAGAGTCCGTCGTTAGTAATGAAGAGAACATGTGAAGCATATCCGTCAGCACGATAATCCTCATATTTGAGAATAATATCCGTACATGAATCTCTCAAGGTGGTTATATAATCGGAGATGCCCGGAGCAGCCTTACAGCTGTAAACATCACGCTTGAGCGGGCATTCTGAATAGAACAGCTCCTTGTCGTGATCAGACAGATACATGTGATCGATCTGTGTAACAGAAGGATTCATGTAAATGGTCGAGACTACGAACTCATATGTGTTTCCCATCTGCGTCGTAAGACGGACCTTCTCACCTTCGCGGATGCCGAATCTGTTGCTCAGAGTCTGCGACACCGCTACGCATCCGTCGGGAACTTCGAAATAATCGTTATTAAGGTCTATCGGAATATCATATTTTTCCGGAATATCCGTAATGATCATTTTCGAGGAATAATGCACGTCATCAACGATGTTCTCACCGATAAGCTCAATAGCCGCAAAACCCAGCGTTACAGTCTCATCGTAAACGTAATCGGTAATGATCTGTTTCTCTTCCAGATCTTTAGTGAAACTTCTGATAAGGCCTTCCTCATCGGCAATATCCTGATCCATTATGCAGTAAACATCAGACGAATTGCATTTCTCATAGGTCTTCTCAGCGCCCCCGAAAAGCGAATACAGAAGCGTTGATCCGATTACCATAAACATTACTGCCGCAACCATGAAAATAAAGGTAACGATATTGAGGACCGGCTTATCCTTCAAATCCCTTTTAAGCATTCTGAAATACATATTACCAGCCCATCTCTTCCAACCACTGTCTTACCTTGCGTTCTCTTCCGGAAAGGTCGTCATCCGTCTTTTTTCCAAGAATGAGTTCGCCCTGGATGTTTCCGTCCATGAGATAGATGATCCTGTCGGATATCGATGCGACCTTCTCGCTGTGGGTTACCATGAGTATCGTTGTACCCATGCGGTTTGCCTCAAGAAGTCTCTCCATTACTTCGTTCGAAGCTTTAGAGTTGAGAGCTCCCGTAGGCTCGTCGGCAAATATAACCTTCGGGTGATTGATCAGCGCCCTGCAAAGGCAAGCTCTCTGGAGCTGTCCGCCCGAGACTTCCGTGATCTCGCGGTCTGCCTCGTCGATAATTCCGAGCTTACGCATAAGGTCTTCAGCGTCTTTCCTGATCTCTTCCCTCAGTCTGATCTTCGCCTGAAAACCCGGCAGGATGATGTTGTCGATGATGCTGAGTTTCTTCATCATGTACATCTGCTGGAAAACAAAACCCATCTTGATAAGCCTCAAGTTTACAAGCTGCTTATCCTTCATCTTCGAGATCTCGTCCCCGTCAAAGAAAACGCTTCCCGCAGTAACGTTATCCATTCCGCTTACCGTATAGAGCAGCGTCGACTTGCCCGAACCAGACGGTCCCATAACAGTAACGAACTCGCCTTCCTCAACTTTGAAATTTACATTCTGAAGTACATTATTACTCTGCTTATTAACTATATAAGTCTTGCAAAGATCTCTTGTTTCAATAACAGTGCTCATGCCTGTTCCTCCCTTTTTCCGATTATGAGCACCATTCTGAAACTTTACTATTAAAAAATCCTTAAAAGCTGAAAAGAATTTTCGGGAAGGCCGGAAAACAATACGTACACCCTCACGCCCCAACCTCCCCCTAATTCTTTGATTTTCAAATAATGTTGTATAATGGAGCAGGTGAATGTTAGTTATATGAGGGTGTTTTAGCATTTATGAATATAACGATCATATGCGATGTGCTCGGCAGGGCCAATAACGGAACGAGCGTTGCCGCATATAATTTGATTAACCATCTGAAGTCACAGGGACATAATGTCAATGTGGTCTGTTGTGATGCCGATAAAGAGGGAAAAAGCGGTTACAGTATCGTTCCGACAATGAAACTCGGTCCTATCGTAAATGCTGCCCTGGCTCGGAATGAAGTAGTTCCGGCCAAAGCGGATGCAGCTATACTTGAAGATGCTATCAAAGGAGCGGACGTAGTTCATCTTCTGATGCCCTTTCCTCTTTCATGGAAAGCAGTCAAGATATGCGAGAAATACGGCATTCCGATGACTTCGAGCTTCCATGTCCAGGCAGAAAATTTCACCTGCCACATCGGCATGATGAAATCTGGTTTTGCCACTAAGGAAGTCTATAAATATTTCTACAAAAAAGTGTACAGCCACTGCGCTATGACTCACTATCCGACTGAATTCATAAAGGAAGATTTTGAGAGCAATATAAAAAAACATGTGCCTTCGAAGGTCATCTCAAACGGTGTCTCCGAGTCCTTCTTCGAGCCTGTTCCGATAGAAGCGATAAACAGGCAGAAGAAAAAGAACAAGGATAAGTTCACTATCGTTGTTGTCGGCAGATATTCCTCCGAGAAAGCACAGCAGGTACTTATAAAGGCAATTGCCAAATCAAAGTATAAAGACAGGATCAAGCTGATCATGGCCGGAGAAGGTCCGAAGCGCAAGAGCTACAGACGTCTTGCCAAGAGAAACGGCGTCGACTGCGAAATGCGGTTCATCGATCACAACGAACTCAAGGAAGTGTTAAATGCCGCCGATCTTTATGTGCACACGGCATATGTGGAGCTGGAATCGATCGCCTGTCTGGAAGCTATCGTAACGGGACTCGTGCCTATCATCTGCAACTCCAAGAGGAGCGCGGCAAGATTCTTCGCTAAAGATGACAGATGCCTGTACCGCAAGTGGGATTCCGAAGATCTGAAGAACAAGATCGAGTATTTCATGGATAACCCCGGCGAGCTCGATGCCTGCAAACAGAAATACCGTACACAGGCAAACGTGTCGAGACTCGGCGAGTGCATGAATAAGATGGAAAAAATGCTCGTGGAAGCATCAGGTATGAGCCGGAAAGAGGCCTGATCCATGAAGGAGAAGACGGTTTATTACTCTGATCCGTTAAATGACGATTTCGCGGGAACGAATATCAACACCAAAGAGCTTCCGGAAGATTACAGCTATTTCCCTAAGACAGCGATAAGACGCGGCTTTGCCTGCGGACTCTATCATGCGGCAGGTCCTATTGTCTGGGCACTTCAGAAGACCGTATACGGAGAGAAAATCGTAGGACGAGCTAAGCTTAAGGACTACCGCAAGGAAGGTTATTTTCTCTACGGCAACCATACGAGGACCATGGGTGATGCATACTGCCCGGGGCTTCTATCCTGGCCAAAGAAAGCCTATATCGTGGCAGGCATGGATGCCTTCTCGATCCCCGGAATAAGAAGGCTCGTGGAAGATCTCGGAGGCGTCCCGCTTCCTTCAGATGCTAAAGGATTCAGGAAGTATTCGAAGGCGATCCGCCGTCATTCCGACCTCTGTCACATTGTTACACTCTATCCTGAATCACATATCTGGCTGCAGTACACGGGGATACGGCCTTTCAAGTCTGCGGCTTTCCACTACCCGGCAGAGACAGGGAAGCCGGTCTTCACTTTCACGACCACATGGCAGAAGAGAAAAGTGCTTCCGGGCGCAAGAACGGTCGTTTATGTCGACGGTCCCTTTATCCCCGACATGGATCTCCCGATGGACAAGCGGAAGGAGGCCCTCCGCAACCAGGCTTTCGAAGCCATGTCTAACAGCGCAAAGAACTCAAATTATGAGAAAATACATTATGTATACAGACCAAAGGAAGAAACGTCTTCTTCCTGACATCCCCTGAAGGAGCCGCCCTTGAATAAACAACCCCTGAAAAAACTCATACCGATGCTCATGCTGATATATACTGTCGCAGGCATTATCGGGTTCATCTATGAAGAGATCTGCGTCTACATAAATGACGGCGTTTTCTTCAAGCGCGGCACGACATACGGACCGTGGATACCTATCTACGGGTTCGGCTGTCTTCTTATTTATTTTCTGACTGTCAGATTCAGGAAAAAGCCGTGGCTGGTCTTCCTTATAAGCGCCCTTTCCTGCGGTTCCCTGGAACTTGCGACCGGTTTCGTGCTTGATAAGTTCTTCCACTTAAGACTCTGGGACTATTCGCTCGTCATCCTTAACTGGGGTAATCTGAACGGTTATATCTGCGTAAGATCGGTAACGACATGGGGGATCTTTGCGCTCATCCTGATCTACGCGATCCTTCCGCCTTTCGAAAAGCTTCAGGAAAAGCATCCGAAGGTGTTTAACATAATAGCGGTATCGCTGTTCTCACTGTTCGTGCTCGACATAATTCTGAGCCTGACGGTAAAGAAAGCTCTGCAGGCCTGAACGGAAGGATAACAGATGGAAAAAGGCTATCTTAAAGCGAGAATTCCCATGCTCATGCTGATATTTGCTTTCGGCGGACTGTTCGGCTTCATCTATGAGGAGATATTCTACCGTTTCGATCTCGGCGAATGGGTAAAAAGAGGCATTACTTTCGGTCCCTGGATCCCTATCTACGGCTTTGGCGGGATACTTATCCTGGGACTGACCTATAAGATAAGGAAAAATCCTTTCCTGGTATTCCTTTTTGCTACCGTGGCTTCAGGTATCCTTGAACTGGCGACCGGCTGGACGCTCCTTACAGTCTGGGACATAAGGCTCTGGGATTACAATGAAGAGATACTTAACTGGGGCAATATAAACGGCTTTGTATGTGCCAGATCGGTGCTGTTCTTCGGTATCTCGGGATTATTCTTGAGATTCATCGTTGTGCCTTTATTTGAGAAGACCGAGAAGAAAATGCCGAGAAAAGCGTGGCTCGCACTTTGCTTCATACCGGCAGGGCTGTTTATTACGGATATAATTGCCAGCCTGATTTTCAGGGCATTAGGCTGAACGGATAAAAATACATAATCTCGCGGCTTGATATAAATATTTTTTTACATTATGTTAATGGAAGTTAACATATCGATTTGGTAGCATATATTTATTATTTATAACTTTTATGTCCGAATATCTGAAGCTTGACCCGTCAGTCATGGGAGCTCTTGTATGTCTGAGAAGATTAACAAACAAACTGAAGACAATACCATAAAGCTTGACATCAAGTACACCAAGTCACGCGATGACATCAAACTGCTGGGACTTGTGGTCTTCGGTCTTTTGGTCAACCTTATCTGCGGCAAGCTGGCCACTTGGTTTAACCTTCCGTTCTACTTTGACTGTATCGGCACTATCGCGGCATCCATTACCGGAGGCTTTATTCCGGGCGTTCTCGTCGGATTCTTCACGAATATCATCAGCAGCATCTCGGATTCCTCGAACCTCTATTACGGTGTCCTGAACGTCCTTATCGCTATCGTTGCAGCTGCTTTCTCGCAGAAGAAATATTTTAAGAAGTTTACATGGAAACTGCTCATACCGTATATCTGTTTTGTCCTCATCGGCGGCGGTCTGGGTTCAGTCATCACATGGGGACTCTACGGAAATACATTAGGAGACGAGCTCGCTTCATCTCTGGCCGGAAGAATCTACATAAATGTTGTACAGGATGCTTTCTGGGCCCAGATGTATGCCGGACTCATAATGGATCTTCCGGATAAGCTTATAAGCACAATTCTTGCTTTCCTGATCTATAAGGCCTATCCCAAGAAGTTCAAGCCCGAAAGGGACAGGGTCAACCTTGAGGCTTTTGCCCAGAAAGGCATCTCTTTGAGCGGCAAGATAATCATATCGGTCCTTCTCATCTTCTCCATAGCTGCAGCAGTCGTAACATATGTAAGCTTTAACCAGTTCAGGGACACGCTGGTAAACTCTGAAGCCCAGTATGCTACCGATACTGCAAGGTTTGCCGCAACCCTGATAGACGGAGACAAGGTCGACGAATACTTAAGACGCAAGGACAGCGCTGAAGGTTATTTCCGTATAAAACGTTACTACAGCCTTATCTGGAACAGTTCAGACAGGATTCAGTATCTTTATGTTTACCAGATACAGGAGGACGGCTGTCATGTTGTTTTCGACGTGGATACGCCTGAAACGCCGGGTTCCGAGACAGGCACGGTCATTCCTTTTGACGAGAGCTTTGCTCCTTATATCGATGATCTCCTTGCAGGCAAAGAGATTGATCCTATCATCACCGACGATACATACGGATGGCTTCTGTCGGCATACGTTCCCGTTTATGACAGCAATAACAGGTGTAAATGCTACGTCTGTGTTGATGTCTCGATGCCTAACATAACCGACGTTGAGAGAACATTCACGTTCAAGGTAACTACCATCCTGATCGGTTTCCTCCTTACAGTCCTTACTGTAAGTGTTTATATGGCAAAGCGTTTCATCGTATCACCTGTAAACAGTCTTGCCAAACTTACCAGCGATTTCGCTTACACGAATGACGAAGCCCGTGAAGAGACACTGGAGAGTATCAGGGAGCTTGAGATCAAGACAGGTGACGAGATCGAACATCTTTATAATTCCATCGCGAAAACGACCCGTGACACGGTCAATTACATCAATGAGTCCCAGCGTAAGAATGAAGCTATCTCCACTTTCCAGAGTGGCATGATCAACGTCATGGCAGACCTCGTCGAGAGCCGTGACCAGTCTACCGGCGAGCACATCAAGAACACTTCGTCTTATGTCGAGATCATCTGCGACGAACTTATCAAAGAAGGCAAGTTCTCCGACATACTCGATGAGGAATTCAAGAATAACATTGTCTCTTCCGCTCCTATGCACGATATCGGAAAGATCAAGGTATCTGATACGATCCTTAACAAGCCCGGCAAATTCGAGCCCTGGGAATATGAGATCATGAAGACTCATGCCGAAGAAGGCGCGAAGATCATCCGCACGGTCAAGAAGACCGTTGAAAACCAGGAACTTAAAGAGAATTATCTGGGCGAAGCCGAGAACATGGCCCACTACCACCATGAGAAGTGGAACGGCCAGGGTTATCCCTGTGGTCTAAAGGGCGAAGAGATCCCGCTTTCTGCAAGGATCATGGCTGTTGCAGACGTTTTCGATGCGCTGGTCGCAGTTCGTGTCTATAAGCCCGCCATGCCGTTCGAAAAGGCGATATCAATAATCAAGGAAAGCTCCGGAGAACACTTTGATCCCACGGTCGTAGAAGCATTCCTGAATGCCGAAGATAAGATCCGCGCCGTTACCGAGAAGCTCCACTAAAGAATAATATAGGCTGAATCAGTTTTCCCTGTTGAGTTTGTCGATAATATCAAACTGCGTCTTTATAACATCCAGCGGGGCACTTTCAACAGAAATCGAATCATATCCGTCATTGACGGTTTCGCTGCTGTTTGCCACAGCCTCAAAGAACTCATTCGAAGATGCTTCGCCGAATTTCTTAACGAACAGATTTTCGAGCTGTCTCGCGTTGATCAGTTCGTCAAGGTAGAGCCTTGTTACAACGACGAACGCGGACTGCAGCTCTTCTTTGCTGAACTCATTCCTGCTGTCAGCGAAAAACAAAACGGCATCTCTGAATGCCTCAGGACCCATATCATCAATTCTGATCTCTTTCATATCCTATTCTCCCCTTTTAAAATGCTTTTCTTAAACCTACCTGAATAGAATGATAATGGAATGAAAATAATGTGTCAAAAGTAGTTGTTCATGAAATATAATCTTAAATATCGTTATTATGCTGTAAGCAGCAAATCAGAAAAGAGGACTCCCTAAATGGACAGGATCGATATATGGAATAAAGGCGAATACACTTACCCTCTGGCTTTTGATTTCAGGCCGAACCTGAGATCATATCTGATAGATGACAGCAAGGTTCACCCCTGTATCCTCGTCCTCCCCGGCGGCGGATATGCCGTTGTGGTTCCTCCTGAAGGAGAGCTGGTCGCGAAAAGATTCAACGAACTCGGCTACAGCTGCTTTGTAATGACCTATACCACCAACCAGCTGATGCGCGCCCCCGTCAGAGACCAGGCGATGAACGACCTGGCAAGGGCAATACGTTTTGTAAGAAAGAACGCTTCGGAATACCGTGTTAACCCCTCACATCTTTATGTCTGCGGTTTCTCAGCCGCAGGACATGTCTGCGCCTCCGTCTGCGATTACTGGGATGAGATAAAGGATCCTGATCCTGAGATGGATAAGATATCCTGCCGCCCTGATGCAGCCATTCTCTCCTACCCTGTCATCACTTCCGGCGAATATGCACATCAGGATTCTTTCCGTTTCCTTATCGGAGCGGACATTTACGACCGCACGGACGATGAGGCAAAAGCCCTGCTTAACAGATATTCTCTTGAGAAGAACGTCAAACCGTCGAATCCTCCCTGCTTCATATGGCAGACGGAAACAGATAATCTGGTTCCCGTTCAGAACAGTTATCTTTATGCCGAAGCCCTGAAGGAAAAAGGTGTCCGCTATGAACACAAGACGTTCCCCAGGGGTTTCCACGGTCTCTCGATCCCCAACGAAGACTGGGCTAAGGGAAGGCACGGTGAGCCTTATACTGCAGAACAGGCTTTTGCTCTCGTAAAAGCCATCAAGTCAGGTCTTATCGAAGCTCCCGAAGGCGGTGCTGACAGCCTGCTCGATTTTATAAAGCCGTGGGAACCGCTGCCCGGCATGCAGATAGAGACTTTCCCCGAAGTCTGTGCCTGGCCTGAGATGGCTGATGCTTTTCTTAAGAGTCTCTGATCAGTACTAATCTTTACTCTTTATCTGCATGGAGGATAATGCCTCCGAAGTATTCGGGATTACCGTCTTTATCCGTGAGGACAAAGCCCCTGGTGTACAGAAGCACATACGTGCCGTCTTTTTTACGGGCACGATAATTCATTTGCTTCAATTCGGCATTGACACTAAATACATCATTGATCGCATCTTCGTACATCTCGAAATCATCAGGATGAATATATTCCTTCCAAATCCTGTCCGCATGATACATGTATTCTGATTCAAGGCCGAAATCATCAACAAGTGAGAGTGACCACCTGGAGAAGTCATAATACATGTCATTGAGGTAGATATATCCTCCTCCGGCAACGGTGATCATGGCACCGAAAAGAGCATCGAGAAGACGTCTTCTCTCATCCGGAATGACCCTGTCTGAAGCATCCATGCTCCGGCAGCCTTCAATATTTTTTCTGTCCTTAAGCTCTTTTTTGTTCTCATACATAAGCTTGTCAGCGCGTACAAGAACATCCGTAATCTTCGTATCGCCTTCTTTGTAGAGCGCCATTCCGGACGCGATTACGGGACCGGAACGTGATTTCCTGTTAGCCTCCGATTCTTCCCTGAATTTGTCCAAAAGGATATCGTGGTGATCATAATCACTGCCTTGTATTACTACAACGAATTCATCTCCGCCTACCCTGAACACCGGACTGTGCTGGAAGATATTACAGATAAGACGGCTAGTGGACTGGATCGCTTCATCACCGTAATTGTGGCCTCTCGTATCGTTTATGAGTTTGAGGTCATTGATATCACACATGACTATTCCGAACCGGATATCTTCAGCACCGGACGCGATCTTTTTATTCATCGAATCAGAATACTCTTTGAATGCGTTGCTGTTCTTAACACCGGTCAGTTCATCGCGTCTTGCCATTAGTTCAGCAGAAAGAAGATTTTTTCTCTGTTCTTCCTTCTCAATGAATTCCTTCTCGATATTTTCGAGACAACAGATTATATGTTTTCCGTCTTTGCAAAGGATCTCCACCTGACGCATATGAATGACCCTGCCGCCGACAACAGATCTGTAAACAACAGTATAATTGCCATTCTTTTCCAGATTTGCGAGCAGGGAGTCCTTGTCGTATGTCTTTAATATAAAGACCAGATCATCAGGATGGATATAACTGTATGCATTCTTTGTCGCATCGCCGAAAAAGTCACTGCCCTCGTCCGGGAACTCCGTATTCAAAGGCGTACCGTTCCCGGAAAAGAGGCAATAATGACCGCTCTCGATGTTGACATAGTAAACACACTCAAAATGTTCTGCCAAAGAGAAGGCAATCTGGTTGAATATCTCAGCGTCTTTGATCATTATCCGTTCCTCCCCGTTAACTTATGGTGCATCAGTTAAACCACTGCTTCTCGAAATCCTCAAGCGGTACAGGTTTTGAGAAATAATATCCCTGATAGAGCTTACAGCCCATTGCGTAAAGTTTCTCGAACTGTCTTGCAGTCTCTACGCCTTCCGTGAGCGTATCGATTCCGAGATCTTCAGACATATTGATAATGCTCTTGATTATCGTTCCGGCCTTCATATTGCGCTCGGAATCTTTAAGGAACTGCATGTCGATCTTTATAACATCAATATCCATGTCTTTAAGCAGATTGAGCGAAGAATAACCGCTTCCGAAGTCATCCATCTCAACTATGAATCCGTATTCACGGAGGTCACGTACAAGTTTGAGGATATCGACTGAACCCGTCATTATGGCAGTCTCAGTGATCTCGACTCTCAGTCTGACTGCTTCAATGCCGAACTCTTCAACAAGCTTTTTGAGTTCGGTGACTACATCCATGTAGTAGAAATCTTTTGGAGAGATATTGATGGATATGAAACTGTCTATGCCTCTTTCCTTCCAGTCCGCAAGGATCTCACAGGCACATCTCCACATATATCTGTCGACATCGGCGATCAGGCCGTTGCGCTCAAAGACCGGTATGAACAATCCGGGGTTCATAAAACCTTCGTCGGGATGTATCCATCTTACAAGAGCTTCAGCCCCTGCAAGCATGCCGCGTGAATCAACTATCGGCTGCAGGTAAGGACGTATCTGTCTGGTCTCAATAGCATTATTAACCTGATTTGAAATAAGCTGGTTGTGAATGATCTCATTTCTCAGTTTATCGTCGTAATAGACCAAATGGTCCTGAAAGTCATCACGGATCGTTGTGGTGGCAAGACGTGCGCTGTCAAAGAACAACGGAACATCGATCTCATCTTCAGGACTGATATCGTAGATACCGAAGTGGATGTTAATGTGATGATCCAGATTTTCATCTTTTACGGTAAAATTTTCGAGCAGTTTTTTAACGTGCTCCTCACTGTATCTGGACTTATCGATCAGCATTCCGAACGAATCGACGGACAGCCTGCCGTACAGGGATTTTTTGCTGGTATTTGTAAGTATCAGTTCTGCGACACAGTCTATCGTGATATCACCGAATTCTTTTCCGAAAACGTCATTGATCATCTTATAATTCGAGACCTCAATGTATCCGATCATATAACTGGTCTCATGGTCGTTTTCGAGCCTCTTGCTGATGCTCTCGTAGAGGTATTCCTTAGTATAAAAACCGGTCTGGGAATCATGTGTTGCCCTGTACATCTCCCGCTTCAGCTCGTGCTGCTCATCTGTAATATCTCTTATACTCAGATACGAACCGATCACCTTTTTCTTGTCATTAACAACGGACTTCATTGTAATGAAAGTATATTGTGCCTCTTCACCGGTACCCAGCGTGACTCTTTTTGACCAGCCGCTGCTCTTAAAATCCAGATCTCCGAACAGGAAGATCAGATCATCTTTTACTGCATCGTAATTATCCTTGGAAATGCCTATCAGGTTCTTACCCGGTTCATTGGTCCATATGCACTTGCCTGTCCTGTCAAAGAAGAACAGCGCTTCAGGCATCTCGGATGCCATGCCGGCGAGCATACGGTCCAAAAGTTTCAACGGTCTGTATTTAAGCGCGAAGAAGTAAACGAGCAGTCCGAATACTCCGAATCCTACCATGGATATATCCATGGGCTGCCTTGAGAATATGTAATACGATTCGACCGCAACAGTCGCGATCATCGAGAAAAGGATTACCCTGTACTTCTCTTTGTAGACGCTTGTTGCCTTGACCGTCTTGACGGCGAAAATGACGAGAACGACAAAGAATAATCCGTAGCATATTACTCTGTGATATGTCTGCCCGAGATACGGGACCAGTCTGTAGTATGCCCTTTCTTCCACCTGTATGATCTCGGTCGAGAATGACCAGCTGAGAAAAGGATTAAGAGCATAGAGGACCGCATCTGCTCCGAAAAGCAGCAATATCGGGATCATCAGTGATTTCTTCGGTTTTCCGATATCACAATATATATGAGTGAAATACCAGGATGAATTTACGGCCACATCCATTCCGAGAAAATAAACATAATATCCGACGGTTGAAACAAGCTGACTGCTTGAAGTGATAATGATAAGGTTTCCGAGAACAGGGGTGGCCATTCCTGCCAGTAAGAAAGCAACAGCTTTGCCGACAGCCTTTTTCGACCGCATGGAGAAGACCATACAGACAATCAGAGAGATTATCAGGATTGAAAAAGTCACTGATAAAGTTATTCTCATAAAGCACCGCTCCCGTTCAGGCTATACGATAATTTTATCACGCGTAATGAATAATCTCATTTACAGGCATGTAACCATTAATTCATAAATTGAATACACTCTGCGTTATAATTGCTTAACAGATAAACGGAGATGAGGACTGATTTTATGATCGAATACAGGATCGCAACCCAAGAAGATATCGAACTTCTTATGAGCAGCAGACTCGAAATGCTCAGGATCGTAAATGATCTGCCGGACAGCTACGAGTATACTGATGAGATAATTTCCGAGAGCCGCGATTACTTCCTTAACGGAGACCAGACGACCGTGCTCGCTTTGGATGGCGGTAATGTCATAGGATGCGCTTCGATGAGTTATATGCGCATAATGCCCACCTTCTCGCACCCGACCGGGAAGCGCGCCCATCTGATGAACGTCTACACCAGAAACGAATACCGCCGTCAGGGTATTGCGCGCAAGATGGTGCTGATTCTGATAGATGAAACCTGGAAAAGAGGTGCGACTGAGATCAGCCTTGACGCGACCGTAATGGGCAGACCGCTCTATGAAAGCCTCGGATTCGTCAATTCGACTGAATGCATGGTATTAACAAAATGAGTATTGAATTAAGAGCAGCGGCAAAAGAAGACATCCGTACTATCTGGGAGATGCAGGTGGAAGCTTTCAAAGGGCTTCTGGAGAACTACCGGGACTATGACTTAAGTCCTGCCGCCGAGAGCATCGATAAGGTAGCGGCCAGATTCAACCAGCCTTGGACAACCTATTTCTACATTTTTGCTGATGATACTAAAGTAGGTGCCGTGCGCGTAGTAGATAAAAAGGACGGTTCAAGGAAACGCATCTCCCCTATCTTTATCATGCCGGAATACAGGGGCAGAGGATATGCGCAGGAAGCGATCCTTGCCGTTGAGGCACTTTACGGGTCAGATAACTGGAGCCTCGATACCATCCTGCAGGAGAAGGGCAATCTCCATCTTTACGAGAAGATGGGCTACCATCAGACCGGCCGGGTGGAAAAGATAAATGACCGCATGGATATAGTTTTTTACGAGAAGGATTGATGATATGAATTACAGGGTTATCGACAAAGAAACGTACTACCGCAAAGGCGTATTCCGCCACTTTACGGAAGACTGCAAATGCTCGACTTCCATGACAGCCCGGATCGACGTGACTGAACTGGTTAAAAAGTCCAAAGAGACAAACACCAAGTTCTACATCAACTTCCTCTATCTCCTGTCCAAGGTCCTGAATTCAAGAGACGATTACAGGATGCAGTATCTCTGGCAGACTGACGAGCTGATCTGTTACGACGTCGTAAATCCCATCCAGTATGTCTTTCACGAGGATACAGAGACCTGTACGCCTGTATATACGACTTATTACGAGGATTACGATGAGTTTTATAAGAACGCTTCAGACGATATCGAACGCGCGAAAAACACCCGCGAATATATGCTCGATTCCGCCAATCATCCGAACTGGTTCGACGCGTCCTATATTTCATGGCTCTCCTATGACTCATTTAATATCGAACTGCCGGACGGCTATATCTATCTCCTTCCAATCATCAACTGGGGGAAATACAGAGAAGAAAACGGTCGTCTCATGATGCCTCTCACGGTCCGTCTGAATCACGCGGTAGCAGACGGATATCTTGTGGCAAATGTTTACCGCCTGCTCGAAAAAGAGATCCTGGCATTCTGTAAAGGAGAAAATTTATGAAATTACGCGCATACACAAGAGAAGATTCACCTGTTATCGCGAAATGGGTAAGGTCAGAAACAGAACTTTATCAGTGGTCAGCTACTATCTATGGCTTCTACCCCCTGTTACCCTACAGTATCGATGATAACTATTCAGAAGCTGTGAAGAGCGGCCGCTTTATCCCGCTCACCGCCGTTGATGACACGAATGAGCCTGTCGGTCACTTTATAATCAGATATCCTGATGAGAACGATGATTCATCCGTAAGAATAGGTTTCGTTATCGTTAATCCTGATATAAGAGGAAAAGGATACGGGCGTGAACTCATGCAGCTCGCTGTCAGATATGTTAAAGACAATCTGACGGCAACGAGGGTCGATCTCGGAGTTTTCGATAATAATCCAAAAGCCAGGAAATGTTATGAATCCGTAGGTTTTAAGGAATTCAGTTCACACATTGTCGATACGCCGTACGGTCAGTGGAACTGCACCGATCTGGAACTGTATATATAAAAAACGGAGATCAATCCTGATCCCCGTCTTCGTTATCTTCATCAGCTTCCTGGAGTCTGGCCGCTTCTTCGGGACTTGTTACTTCCGGATCCATATAACCGTCTGAACCGAACCAGTAATACTTTCCGTCGATCCAAAGGCCCATGTCACTCGGATACCAGCCGTTATCCTCATACCATTCGCCGCCATCATCCTCTTTCCATTCACCATCGGATTCAGAATCACGGGTGCCGTCCTTATTGATCCAATAACCGTCACGGTAACAGCCGCGTTCCATAAAGCCGTCAGAATTGAAGTAATACCACTCTCCGGCTATTTCTTCCCAACTGTCCTTATAATATTCACCTGCAGCAGGATAATAACGCCATCCGCCGGCATCACTGCCCTGCCATCCTGTCGGAGGGAGAGTAGTCTCTGTCGTTTCCTCAGTAGGTTCTGTTTCGGTAGCCGTTGTCTCGGTCTCCGAGGTAGTGGTCTGCTCAGTAGTTTCAACCGCAGGTTTCTTACTTTCTTCAGGCTTCTTGTTCTTTTTAGACAGTGATGAAACGATCACTATAGGAACAACGATAAGAGCCACCAGAACAACAGGCGCAAGAACCTTTAACCAAACAGGCAGACGGGCAATCTTCTGTGCGAATCCTTCATCCTGTTTCTTTTGAACTGCAGGAGCCTGAACGGGGGCGGAGGTGCTGCTGTCTCTGTATCTGGGAGGTTCGTTTCTTACAGGAGCACTGTTAACGACGGGTCTGGCGGTTGCGGCAGTCTGTGACTGGGCACGCGCCGGTGCACGGACGGGTACCTGGGCAGAAGCGGGGGCAGCCTGTGCAGAACGTGCAGGCGCAGCTGCAGCCGTTGCAGAACGGGCGGGGGCCGATGAAGCCTGTGCAGAACTCGTTGAAGCGGATGATGCCGCTGAGGCCGCCGGTTTGAACGGACCTCCTGCCTTCTTCGCAGTCCACTCAAAGATCATGTACGCTGTATTGTTTTCACCAATACAATCATAGAGCTTCTCGCTGCCGCCCTGAGCATAGATACGGTTGGCTTCGTTAACAAAAGCCTTGAAACCGTTATCAAATAAAGCATCACGGTTATCATCAAACGGAACAACAAATGTCGATCCGGGAACTCTGGTCACATATTTAGTAGGAAGGAACTCCTTGATCCTGACCTTTATGGAAGAAGCATTATCCCATGCGGCATAAGTCACTGTCGAATCATCATTCTCAATGACAGAACCTAGAGTATATCTTCCGGACAAGACCGTTCCGGGAACCAGAAAAGCAGGGTCTTTTAAAGGAGAACCCTCTACATATCCGCATAAAGGGCACCTTATCTGGTTATCATCGATCTGTTCAAAACATCCGTAGCATCGTTTCATAATATATATTTTAGCACGCTCCGGATACTATTTCCGCATATTTCTATTAAGGGTTTAATAACTGTTCATTAATTGCCGCTTTTTTGAGGTTGTAATCGTTGGTCCTGTTGCGCAAACGGTACTCCTTCGGAGTCATCCCGCAGTCTTTCTTCAAAACGTTCGTGAAATAACTCTGGCTCGGGAACGCAAGAGACGCCGATATCTCGGCGATCTGGTAATCCGATGAGGCCAGCATGGATTTAGCTGTCTCGAGTTTCTTGCCCAGAATGTAATCACTTACGGAATATCCGGTCTCCTTTTTGAAAAGGCGTGACAGATATGGCGCTGAAAGATTCGTGACCGAAGCCAGCTTCGGAAGCGTGATACGAGTATGAAGATGCTCGTAGATATAATTGATCGCGGTGGTAACAGCTTTGGATGTAATGGCGCTCCGCTGCAGCGTATACATCTGCTTCGCGTAATGAATACACATCTCGTTATGGATCTCGGATATCTCCTCTGCTGTAGCCGCTTCATCGGCAAGCCTGATGTAATAATCGCTTAATGAATATGCTTCAGCCTGTGACAGCCCACCCGAAATACAGAAGCGCGCGACCAGCGCGGTCGTGATTGTCAGATGGTACTTCAGGTTCTGAAGCGGATTGTCCGATAAAATGCCCAGACCTGTCTTTAAATGGAACGGCTCATTCAGGAGCGAACGCAGTTTCCTCAGATTTCCGGACCTTATGGTCTCGTAGAAATCCATCTCGGGTGCCAGCGGGGCACGAAAGAATTCATAATCTCTGTGAAGGAATTCCTGATAGGATATCTTCCTGCGCTGGACGGGCATCTGGAACCTCCGGTATCTATTAATCAAATATGCGTGAGAAATAAGCTTTACGGGAGTTATTATATCATTAAAACGCAAATATTAGATATGAAAAAGCAATAATGCAGAGCATAAAGTTGATATTTTGAGGGCATAAAGGACATAAATTACAAGGAGGCAGATATGAAGAGCAAAAAGATCTTAAGTTCCATCATGGTGATCGCAATGCTTCTCCCTATGGCAGCTTGCGCGCAAAAGAAGACAGAGACTCCCCTGATCGACGGTTACAATCTTCTCTGGAGCGACGAGTTCGACGGCAAGAAACTGGATGAGACCAAATGGAACCGTGAGACACATGAACCCGGCTGGACCAATAACGAGCTGCAGGAATACACAAATTCTGACGAGAACATTTTCGTCCGTGACGGCAATCTCGTTCTCAAAGCAGTAAAGACACAAAAGGACGGCGAGGATTACTACACATCAGGTAAAGTCACAGGCTGGAACAAGACGGATTTCCAGTACGGCAAGGTAGTCGTCTCTGCCAAGGTACCCGAAGGCCAGGGGCTCTGGCCCGCGATCTGGATGATGCCGAACCAGGAATCAAAATACGGCCAGTGGCCTAAGTGCGGCGAGATCGACATTATGGAATCTCTCGGCAATGACACTTCCATTTCTTACTCGACGATCCATTATGGCGAGCCCCATGCCGAGCAGCAGGGCACGATCACAAAGACCGGTGACGAGAGCTTCTCTGCCAAATTCCATGAATACTCAGTCGAGTGGGAACCCGGCGAGATGCGTTTCTATACAGATGACGAGCTCGTGCTCACCGTAAACGACTGGTTCACTGCAGTTGCAGGTGCAGACGATAAGCCTTATCCCGCACCTTTCGACCAGCCTTTCTATGTTCAGATGAACCTCGCTGTCGGCGGCAACTGGCCGGGCAACCCTGACGCGACAACAGATTTTTCCAAGGCTGAATTCCTCGTTGACTATGTACGTGTTTATCAAAAGGCAGAGTATGACACTAATGTAACCAAGCCTACAAAGTCATTCCGCGAAGCACTTCCTGACGGCAACTTCATCCGCAACGGAGACTTCTCTGTTGCAGAAGATCTTACTGACGATGTCGACTGGAAATTCCTCCTCTTCTTTGAGGGCGAAGGCGCAGCAGAGATCAAGGACGGAGAGATGATCATCACATCGACCAACTGCGGTACGGAGGAATATTCCGTCCAGCTTGTCCATCCTGATCTGCCATTGTACAAAGGTCACCAATATAAGATAACCTTCGATATCCGGGCGGACGAACCGCGAAAATGCATCGTGTGCGTCTCGGCTCCGAATGTCAACTGGATCCGCTACTTCCCTGACACTTCGATCGACCTCACGACCGAATGGCAGACCTTTACATTCACTTTCGATATGACCGAAAAGGATGACAACAACGGCCGTCTCGAATTCAATATGGGTAAGCACGGCGATACCGCCACGATCCATATCACCAACGTAAGAGTTGAAGAGATCTGAAATACTTCACTTCCTGAATTAAAAGCAGGGTCATCTGTAACAGGCGGCCCTGTTTTTGTTAGCGGCTTGGTTTATACACAGATTTTTTACATTGAATAAACGACAACCGTAAAACAAAAAGTTAAAATAGAGAGTATAGAATTAATGATTCTGCGTTCAAGCAGGCAAAATACTCGAAAAGGTGTTGGCACGTGACGGCTTCTAAAGGGAAAGAAAAGAAAACCGGATCAATGGGATCCCGCGGCAGACTGTTTATCCGGGTGCTGCTGATATTTATCCTGCTCTCGGTAATCGCCGTAGGCGGAGGTCTGTTCGCGAGCATCACCATGTTCAGGAAATTTGCCATGTCCTACAGGGAGGATACGCTCAGGAAAGCTGCCAGACTTGCGGCATTGGAAGTGGATCCCGGCAAGATAGATGACTGGCTCGAGAATGGTGCCGATAAAGAATTTTATGAAACAAGAGAAGAACTGCAGCACATAGTGGATAACACGCCTTTTCTGCAATATCTGTATGTGGTCCAGGCGCACGGGGACGGTTTCCATATCGTTTTCGATCTTACGACATCCGATGAAGAACTGAGTGATTATATGGAAGTCGAACCCTCCGAGCTCGGTATCGGTCACGTGTATCCTTATGACAAATCTTTTGAGGAACATATCCCTGCCCTGCTCGCAGGAGAACGCATCAGTATCATTGAGACCAATGATGAGTACGGATGGCTTCTGACAGCTTATGAACCCATCTACGACAAGGACGGCGAATGCAAGGGATATGTCGGGACTGATATCTCAATGCTGGGGGTAAGCGCATATTCAAACGCGTTCACTATCTGGGTACTGGTAATCTCTCTTATCTTCCTGGCGGGAGTCGGACTGGTCGGTTTTCTGGTCGCGTCTTATGCGCACCGGGCTGATGATCTCGAAGCAAATAACGAGCAGAAGAACAGAGACCAGATAATCCTTCAGGAGATCATCGAATCTTACGCTCAGGTAGTTGACGCCAAGGATCCTTATACGAACGGACACTCCTCACGAGTCGCCGAATATGCCGTTAAGATTGCCGAGCTGGCAGGCAAGAGCGACGAGGAATGCCAGAAGATATACTTTACGGCGCTTCTTCATGACGTAGGTAAGGTCGGCATCCCGGATGCCATCATCAACAAACCCGGCAAGCTCACAAAAGAAGAATTCAACATCATCAAACAGCATCCCGAGAAGGG
The DNA here is from genome assembly GCA_045532275.1 of Saccharofermentans sp. Classification (GTDB taxonomy): domain Bacteria; phylum Bacillota; class Clostridia; order Saccharofermentanales; family Saccharofermentanaceae; genus Saccharofermentans. Next base: position 132,225 of record JAZSFQ010000019.1, read on the forward strand.
TAATCTTATCCTCTCCCAGATAGATGAATTTTCTTACTTAAGCGAGGGTGCGCATTTCCACCATGAACGTTATGACGGAAAAGGATATCCGAACGGGCTTAAGGGAGAAGAGATCCCCGAGATCGCCAGGATCATCGCCTGCGCCGATGCATATGATGCCATGACCTCGCGCAGAAGCTACCGTGATCCTATCCCGCAGCACATCGTAAGAGAAGAATTCGTTAAGGGTATCGGAACGCAGTTTGACCCGGAATTTGCACGGAATATGCTCCACCTCATAGATCTCGATGCCGAATATGCCATGAAAGATCTCGAGGAGAATAAAGAACTGCGTGACAGGGAGCAGATCACTGTCAGCTATCGCAGAAGCACCGTATCTCCCGGCGTTCTTCTCGGTCCAACAGTAACTACACTGAAGTTCAAGGTAAATTCAGATAATCCGGGATCGATTAACTCCCCCAAACCTTCCCTGCTCCTTTTCGACTCGCTGGACGGACATATACACGAGATCGATAAAGACAGGAAGGAAATGCTGGATCTCGAATACGGAGAGATCTGGCTTAACGGCAGATATAACGTATCAGGCGCCAGGAAGATAGAATCAAAGATAACAGACGGAACTCAGGGAAAGCCCGGCCTTTATACCGTCGAAGCTGTCAGGATAAAGGATCATGCGCTGGTAAAGATAAAGGGAAACGGAAAGGACATCGAGGTCATCATCGCCCTGCCCGACAGTTCAAGATTCGCATATATTGCCCTTACGGGTGAGCATTGTATCTTCAGTAACATTGAGATCTCGCAGTCCGATGACGAAGTGCCGGAAGACTTTATTCCGAGGATCGCCGAAGAGATCAGTTATATCAATGTTCCGGCAGGAGATGTTCCCAATGTCCAGACAGACGGATACAGGTCGTCATCGACAGACGGGATACTGCTTAAAGATAAGCTTACGATCTCTTTCCACACGATGAGCCTCCCGACGGCAAGGCTTGTCTGGCACTGCCCTTTCATATGTTTATTCAATTCCGGAAACGGGAAAACAGACGGCGATAATTTCAGGGAATTGACACTCTTAAGGCTTGACGGAGAATGCTGGGAAGGCGATCCTGACTGTTCGGTCGAACTTGACATGAAAAAGACCGGAGATTTTAAAGACTGGAATGACTGGAAACAGTATAATCTCGAAGGATATGATGTTACGGTCGATATTATCAGAAAGGACAATAAGATCATAACCTCAACGACCAACGGAGGGATCTCGATAACGGCAACTACGGTGATGAGTGCTGATATTGATCCCGTTTATGTCGCACTTACGGGAGACCAATGTGCGATCACAAATATCAGGATAGTTCAGGGAGAGTAAATACTGTTTATGAATACATCATCCGGCATATCAAGGCTGAAGATCATCTTGAGTTTATTCCTGGGGGTAATGATAATTATGGGTTTATCAGGCTGCGGAAAAGAAAAATACAAGCTCTCGTTCGACGGATACGGATTCGAATCAAAAAAGACCGAATATTACGCGGGCGAAACAGTTACTGTCTACTATGATCTGGTAGCCACGGACACCGATTACAGTTTCAGTCTGGATTGTGACGACGTAAAACTCAAACAGGAATGGGACAACAACCACGGTTATATCTTTAAGTTCACCATGCCGGCCCACGATGTAAAAATATCCGTAAGTTCAAGGAACAGCATGGAATACGATCCCGGTGTTAATGATCCGGATATATCGCCTGTCACAGTCAACAGTGATAACGATCTGCAGACAGAGACCTGGTTCTGTCCCGAATGCGGAACCAAAAATGACATGTTATACTGTTCCGGGTGCGGACTCAAAAAACCTGAATAAGTTTTCGGAATAAGGCAGACAACGGAATTATGGGTAAGGAAAAGAAAAAGAAAAACGGACTGACGCAGGATCTTACAGACAACAACTATCTGGTATTTGACAGTAAAATACCTAATACAATGCTCATGTGCGGGCTGGCCACAGGAATCTCATGCATATTCTTCGGAGTGTCGCCTATTGCCATTCTGCTCTACATGATAGCAGTGCTCGAAAGGACCCGCGCATATATAAACCAGTCAACATTCATACTGATAGTATGCGGATTATCGATCGTCGGGAGCCTCGCTGCATCCATAGTCGCCAAAGTGAGATGCCGGGCAAGCAAATGGGCTGTCACTAATATTATCTTTATCAGTATAAACCTGGTTAAGACAGGGCTTGTCGCCTGGTTCTTCATCTGGCTGATGAATACTTACGGCAATGGCTGATAAGCCGGTATCATTACTACACATAAATCAGGAGAAACATTTCTATGGGGTATATTTTCGACATCAGGAAAAAACTCGGGCATGACCCGATAATCCTTACAGGAGCAGGCGTGATCCTGTTCAACGAAAAGAAAGAGATCCTTCTCGGCAGGCGCGCAGACAACGGTTTCTGGGCTTATCCTGCAGGTTCAATGGAACTGGGTGAGAGTTTCGAGGAGTGCGCGCGCAGAGAGGTGCAGGAAGAGACAGGGCTCCTTTGCGGCGACCTTAAACTCCTTATGCTCAGATCGGGAAAAGACACTTATTATGAATATCCCAATCAGGATAAAGTCTATTTTGCCGGCGCTGTCTATTTATGCTACGAGTATTCCGGTGAAATGAAGGTACAGGAAGAAGAGGTCATCGAACAGGATTTCTTCCCGCTTGATGACCTTCCCGATAATCTATCACCCGGCACTGCCGAGGTTATTGATGCTGTAAGAGAATACCTGTCAAAAGACTGACATCAGGTATTGGCTAAATGGATATCCTCGAAGGTGATCCATAGGCTGCTGTAGTAATCCGTATAATATGCACCGATCGTCAGGATAAGACCGCCTTCGAAATCGTAATCATAGAATTCGATGATGTCGTTATCTTCGCTGAGAGGATATTCAAACGACGGCTCAGCATCAAGATAATCTGCAGTCTTTTCTCTCAATTCCGTACAATAATCTCTAAGCAGATCTCCGGAATCCTTGTTATTAATCAGGCCGATATGGTAAACAACATTATTCTTGTTGGTATCGAGCTCGATCTCATTGAAACTGTATCCGTCAACAGTAATATCGACTGTATATGTATATGTTGAGATTCCGGTTTCATCACCCGTGGTGGAATCTGAAGGTTTGCCGAGAGTGATCCCGAACGCAGAATTTAAAAATGTTTCAGCTTCGCCGAGTTCTAAGCCGACAACGTTTCCCATCAGCTCATATATATCATTAAAAGAAGTTGCAGCAGGCTTGGTTACCGAACCGCCGTTAAACATCAGGCTGCCCGGATCATCATATTCGATACCCATTACAAGCTGGTCATTGCCGGTAACTGACTGGCAGCCCATTCCCCAGAAGATAGAGACCCAATAACGGCCGTCTTTCCAGCCGTTCATACCGCTCTTGTCAAAACTTACCCAGGAGGATACATATTCGTCTGAAGGATCACCATATTTGGCACAGAGATCCGGATAAAGCTTGTTATAGTAACTCTCGCTGTCAAAAGCCTCATTTGTGGCAAATATAGCAGTCTCCCTGACCGTATAATCCACATCGACGACAACGCCGTTATCGTTGCTGTGAATTCCAATGCTCTTGAACGGAACACCGTTAACGACAATATCCCTGTCGAGATCTCTTAAAAAACGCTCCAATGGTGAACCTGCGGAAGAATTTCCGTTATCAGTAACCGTGTAACTTGCTATGTCTAAGACAGCTGTCAGATATTCCTCAGCCTGATCCGGAGCAAGGCCGACACACAATTCCGATAAATACATGAGATCACCTACTGTCATCTCTATTGGGTCTTTCTTACCCGTGCTGACAGGATCCGTCGGCGAGGGGGTAGCAGTACCCGTCGGGTCAGGTGCTGTTGTTACTAAGGGTTCTGTCTCCATTCCGAAAGGCCTTTCAGGCTTACTCTGCGCATCATTATGAATAAGACCTGATCTGGATGGTTTTGCCGAGCAGGAGCAGACTGAGAATAACATTACGAGAGCCAAAAACAGAGAAGCTGTCTTTATATTTCTTTTCATAACCATTACCACCATATTCTTTAAAATATCGACTAAAGGATAACAGATATAATCTTTGATTTTCAACTTCAGGATATGTTTACGCTATAATATCGGCAGATTCAAACGACAGTTGCGGGACTATGGATAACATGAAACTCTACACGGAATGCCATTGGGACGGTTGGGACAGGATAGTCGATATTTACACTGACAGGTGTGATTCGATCCCTGCCTGTATAAATGACACCGGCACTTACAAGATCATCATGCTTGAGAAAGGTGTTCTGGAGATCACAAGTTCCGGCGGGAAGTGTGAAGTAACTGCTCCGGCACTTATCGGTCTTGCCCGGGATGATGTCCTCGACTGCTGGATCCGGAAAACCATAAAAGCATATATCATATTCTTCAAGCCTTCCGTTATCCGCGACGAGTTTACCTTTGAGCGCATTGATTCGGGAGAATTCGAAAAGACTGAGGGACAGTCTGTATTCCAGGATTATGTTCTGATAAGGCCCTTCAGATCCGGCAAAAACGTATGCAGTCATGTCATACCGCTTCCCCTTAACGGACTTAAGCGTCTGAAGGATCTTTTCACCAACATGGAAAAACAGCTCAAAGAACAGCGTGACGGATACTGGCCGTGCAGAAGCAGATCTTATATGATCGAGATCCTGCATTTTATCGTCTACTCATTCGTTGAGGTCAGTCCCGATAACACGGACGATCCCGGACAGGAAGAATTCTCAAAGATAGCAGAATATCTGAATGAACATGTAGCTGATCATATCTCACTTGAGACCCTTACCAGGGAGTTCGCGATAAACCGCAATAAATTAAACGATCTTTTCATGAAGCAGTCATCAATGACCTGTCTTAATTATCTTTTGAACCTGAGGATCGATCTTGCGAAGATCCTTCTTACCAAAACCGAACTGCCGGTAAATGAGATATCTGCCCGCGTCGGTTATCCTGATCCGAATTATTTCACAAAGATCTTCAGGAACATTACCGGAAAGACTCCTTCCCAATACCGCAAGTCATGATAATCGTGCAAATATTGCTATAATCCGTGCCGATTGTTCTATTCCCGGTCTTCCTTTTGATAGTAATATCTTGAAAAAAGGAGTGTCCGGGAGGCATGGGGATGAACAGGAAGAGATTAATATCAGGTATTGTTTCAATATGTATTTCCATGGGATTTCTGGCCGGATGTATGGCTCCCGGCAGCATCCGTCAGATTCCCGACAGCGAAGTCATAGATTCTTTCGGTCACAATGCATCCGTTAATTCACATGCGCCAGGGGAAATGTCAGACGGTCAATACTCCGCTCAGGACATCGTTAGCGTCTCATATAAGACTGACGGTTCCGGAGGCCTTTTTACTCAGACCGTAACCAAGGATCTGGAATACCGCCTGAACAGCACCACGAACACCTGGGAATTCGCAGGTGAAACGCTTACTTCCTGTGACGTTGATAATTCAAATCTTCCCGGAAGCAGCTGGAAATGCGATAAACTTCCGGAAGATGTTGTCGGATCGTTGTTCGGGGATGAAGTCCCTTCAGGTGATACAGGCATTCTGTACTTCCGCTTTCTGAAGAAGATGGGTAAGTTCGCATTTAATCTGAGCAACCCTGACAACACTTCCTCCGAGAGGTTCTTCGGCACTGTCGGAACCAACGCAAAAGCATTCTGGTCAGGTTCTTCCGTAAATCTCGAAAAGAGCATCAGTATAACTGAAGGTTCCGTTACCGATGACGGAGATCTCATCCTCGTTTTCACCACCGACAAAGGAAGCGCGAAGATCAATCTAAGGACCGATGCGGTCAATATATCCGAACAGGAATATGATGAGGCCACAGGCAAGGAAGTCGATAAGACTAAGGTATATATGGACAGCCTGCCTGTTTTCAAATTGACCACGGCAAGTATCGAGAACGGCGAATGGCGGCAGCCGTCAGGTCTTAAGGAAGGCAACGAATCGCCCGAACTCACATGGGCACCATACGAAGGGGCTGCCAAGTATGCGGTTATCATGATCGACACGACCACGAGCAACTGGCTCTGCTGGTATGTAATCGTTGACAAGACCCATCTCGATGAAGGCGAATACACAGACCCGTCCGTTTATGCTGGTCCCTACCCTGCCGAGACACATACTTATGAACTGTTCGTTGTCGCTTTGAGGACTGATCCGCAGGATCTGAACTTTGTTATCGACGCTTCAGGCGGAGACATTCATTCGAAGCTCGATTTCCTCAATACCGCATTAGACGGAAGTTCCGGAAATGTCCTTGCATACGGCACGATCAAAGCGCCTTACACGTCTCCCGAGTTATATTACGGATACAGATGATCCTTTTTTTCAGGAAACTGAACTGAAAATTCACCTTAGAGTGTGGCAGCTTTTCCATTATTGTTTTCGAATTGTTTACAACGGGAAAATCCCTTTAAAACCTGAAGAAACTATAATTTAAATAAGTAAGTTCCGGGTCTTTTCCAGGTGGTGCAAAATGGAAACTGCTATCAATCTGCAAGCGGTATTCGTTACCGATATAACCAGTATAGCCATTCTCATTGTCTTATTGGTATCAAGAGGCTGGATCCTTCCTGCGCGTAAAGACGAGAGCCGCATCATGCTGGTCATGCTTGTAGTATCGGTACTGAACAGTATCGCGGATATTCTTGCATTTGCTTTCGACGGCAGACCGGGATCCGGCTTTTACTTTTTCCTGATAATAAGCAACAACTTCCTTTATCTTTATAATCTGATCATAGGCGTCGGGATCATATATCTGATAGTCAAACACATAGACCACAAGACAAAGGGACTTCATATGATCGTCTTTTGGATCATGTGCATTGTTGAAGCAGTTCTCCTGGTAATAAATACATTCACGCCGATCGTATTTGATATAGACGATAACAATGTGTATCAGAGAGGTGATTTCTATTTCCTGTTTGCCGTTTTCGGTTTTGTCCTTATCTTTTATGGCTATACTTATTACATCATCTGCAAGCTCCGTAATCCGTCATTGCGGTACTTTCCTGTTTTCGAGTTCCTTACTCCTATCCTTGTGGGAAATCTGATTCAGATGCAGATATACGGTATCTCCCTGCTGCCGATAAGCTTTACGGTTGCTTTCGCTTCAATCGTCATTTCACTTCAGAACGAGTGTATCTATATCGACAAGCTCACCGGAGTATATAACCGCTATGAACTCGACAAGGTCATCAAGAAGCTCCACTTCAGAAGAAAGGTAAAGATCGCGGCACTTATGCTCGACCTCAATGATTTCAAGTCTATCAACGACAAATACTCGCATGAAGAAGGTGACAATGCACTTGTCGCTTTTGCAGATATCCTCGTCAGGGTTACCGGCTCGGAAGGTATCGTCATACGCTTCGCAGGCGACGAATTCATCATACTGATGCCCAAGTTCGGCGAGTTCGATCTGAAAGATTATAAAGACCGCATCCATGCAGAGATCGCTAAATTCAATGAGACTTCCGGCAAACCGTATAAGCTCTCGACCGCTATTGGCGGAAGGATCTTCGATCCGCACAGTGAAGACATTGCCGGTCTGGTAAATAAGATCGATGCTCTCATGTACGAAGATAAAGGCGCATATTATAAACAGCACGACAGAAGAGGAAGACGCAATTCGGATAAGGTTGCTTCCGGCACTTAATAATTCCCTGCTGACAAAAATTGTTATATTGACAATCTGTGCTCTGCAAATTAAAATGAAACCACTTTCATTTTTATTCAGGGAACATTTGAAATGCCTAAAGTCACACAGGAATATATCGATAACAAGCGCCGGATGATCGTTGACTGCGCTTACAGGGTCTGCCTCAGAAAGCCTGTCGAAATGGTAACTATATCGGATGTCATCGCAGAGACAGGGCTCTCCCAGGGCGGCATTTACAGGTTCTATAAAGACCTTGATGAGATCCTTTCTGACATGATATCCGGAATGAGGCGCGAGTATAACATCACAAACAAACTCGATGAAGCGATCGCGGATAAGGATGCGTCTTTCGAAGACATAACACGTAAGATCTGTTCTATCCTCGGTGATGCCATGGCAGAGCATCTGATGGATATCCAGAAGATCAACTTTGATCTTACCGTTCTCGCGATCAATGAACCGGAACGCTCGGCAAAGATAATAAAGGGAATCAAAAACAAGGGTAATATGGAACACCTTGCAAGCGTCATCTTCCCTTACCTTTTCAAGGGTGCTGCCGATTACAAACTGGGGCCCCTGCACGATCCGGTAGAACTGTATAACTTTATCTCCTCTGCCTACGTGGGCATTGAGACAAACTGTATCCTTACGGCATGTTACGGGAGCGCGCAGATCAAGGCCGCCTGCGAACCCCGCGCCATGTTCGATATCCTCGCAACAACTATAATCCTGCTTTTCGGAGGAAACATATAATGACACAAAAACCCGTGCCTTCAGGCGAATATGCCGTCGGGACAAGAACTTTCACGATCTATAACACCAGAGAAGAAGTCCTGGATAAAAAAGGCGGCTCTATGCGCCATGTACCTGCAAGGCTCTACTACCCTGCATCAAAAGATTCGGTTGAAGGACTGGAACGGGCATTGTCCATATCCCGCAGCGAGGCCAGGGGCATAACAAAAGCTTTCATGATACCCATGAACTACGATAAGCTCGAACAGAGCGGCGAGGCATTCTCGTGCGCATACACAGATGCACCCTTCATCGAAGGCATGAAGTTCCCGTTAATAGTTTTTAATCACGGATATTTCAGCTATATAGAGGGCAACTCTTTCCTTCTGACTGACCTCGCATCACACGGCTATGCAGTATTATCTGTAGGACACCCGAAGGAAGCAACGGGCACGGACTTTGATGACGGCACATTTGAGATGCTCGACAAGTCACTCGCAAAAAAGATGTACTCACCGCGCTTCAAAGCGATGATCGAAATATCCAAGCTGACAAAGATCGAAGGTACGTTCAGAGAACAGTCTGATGCTTTCGACCGGTTCAAAAAACAATACTGCTCCTTCCTTAAGTCCCGCGTTGACGAGTGGATGACAGATACAGATATCGCCGTCAGCCATGCGCTGAAAGAATACGCTGATCTGATCGACCTATCCAACGGCATAGGCATTTCAGGTCATTCGCACGGCGGTTCCGTCGCTTACCAGTTCTGTCAGACAAGGGATGAATACACCTGCGGCATCAATATCGACGGCGCACTCTTCGGCGACACAGAAGGCATGATAATGCATAAGCCGTTCATGCAGCTCTCATGCAAAGATAACGAACGAGTCGTTACAAGGGTATACATAGATCACACCGCTCCGGCCTACAAGGTGCTCTTCCGCGATATGAAGCATATCGGTTTCTCCGACATGAAATATGCGGTAAATCCCAAATCCCTGGTCGGTAAACTTGATGACGATCTCGCGCACAAATATACGTGCAAAAGTTTTCTCGAGTTCTTCGACTGCTGGCTGAAGAAGACAAAAGCCGCGCCGGAACTCAACAGCGATGACGTTATAACTGTTTCGGTATTTGAGCCGGATAAGTAATTCACTAAAAAACTGTATCAAAAAGACAATCCTGATATCAATACCGGAACTGCCGGCAACGATATCAGGATACGCCGTCTTTTCATTTTTCTCATAAACTATTCCTACTACCATATAAAGGGTAGCATGCCTGGAATCATGGTAACAAGGGGACAAACTCTACCTTATAGCCTGATAAAGAACGGTTTATTCCGGAAAAGATGTCCCATTAAGTGAAGCGGCCTCATATTATAATAGTGACAACGAGAAGCTTTTTAACCGTCTTAAGGAGAATTGCTTATGCTTTTATTTCATATTGCGGATATCCATTTAGGCAAGAGCATCAACGGAATGCCGCTCACGGAAGACCAGCGTTACTGGATCGGTAAGTTCCTGGAGAAGTGCGATGAGAAAAGACCTGACGCGGTCCTGATCGCAGGCGATGTCTACGACAGGGTCAATCCGGTATCAGACGCAGTTGAACTTCTGGACTGTCTTCTGTCCGGTCTGGATAACAGAGGCATTCCGGTCTTCATGATCGCAGGCAATCACGACAGCGGGCCCAAGCTCCAGTTCGCCCGGAGCATCCTTGCCAAGAGCTATATCCATATAGCCGGAAAACCCTCCAAAGAAATCATGCACTATACGATGGACGATCCTGACGGGATGGGTCCGGTAACATTCTGGCTCGTTCCCTATATCTTTCCCGAAGTCATCTCGAATATCTTTGAGGACGACAGTATTAAGAACTATAACGATGCCATGATAAAGCTCCTGTCGGCGCAGGATATCGACAGTTCACACCGCAATGTGATCCTCGCGCATCAGAATGTGGTCTTTAACGGAGAAGAGATAGGACGCGGCGGTTCCGAATCTATGGCAGGAGGAATAGGTCCCGTAGAATATTCCGTTTTTGATGCTTTCGACTATGTCGCATTAGGTCACATCCATTCCGGTCTTCATGTCGGAAGAAATGCCGTTAGATATGCGGGCACGCCTCTTTGCTACCATTTCGATGAGACAAGATATCCGAACAAAGGGATCGTCGAAGTCACGCTCGGAAAGAAAGGCGATGAGATAAAACCTTCCGTGATCACTATAGAACCTTTGCATAAGATGCACTTCATATCAGGAACTAAAGAAGAGGTCCTGGATGAGGTGGAGAACAGGGTCGGCAACGGCGAATATGCAGGGATCACTCTGACGGACTCGCGGTTCACATCAGAGTTCTCAGACTACTTAAGGACCGTCATAACCGGACGCGGCGGTGTCCTTCTGGAGACTCTGTCCACATTTAATGAGTTTTCCAATTCCGGTACTGCCGCCACTTCAAAAGAAGTCAGGGATAAGCCCGTCGAGAATCTTTTTGCAGACTTCTACAAGTCGCAGACTGCAGATAAGGACCCGTCGGAAGATGAACTTGAGATAATGCAGTTCCTTGGAGAACTGGTGCGCAACAACAAGGAAGCAACCGTTGAAGAGAGCGCCCAAAAGCTCCTGGACAAGCTCGGAAATGACAAGGAGGATAATGCATGAGACCTCTAAAACTCAGTATGAAAGCATTCATCTCATACAAAGAGAACCAGGACATAGATTTCACGAGATTTACGGACGGGCTCTTCCTTGTCGAGGGCGATATCGGAGCCGGCAAGACCACCATCTTCGATGCAATATCGTATGCTCTTTTTGGCGAACCGAGCGGTGACGGGAGAGATACCGACGATCTTCACTGCAACCTCGTTCCTAAGAGCACGGATACGGAAGTAAAGCTCACATTTTCGCAGGGCGGGAAAGAATACACCGTAACCCGTATTATCCACTACCCGAAGACGCGCGGAACAGCTGATCAATACGATAAACCGAAGCCTGATGCCCTGCTGGAAACACCCGGCAAGGACCCCATCAAGAATCCGGGCAAAGTCAATAAAGAGATCGAATCGATAATAGGACTTAACAAAGCCCAGTTCGAGAAGATCGTAATGCTCGCTCAGGGAGAATTCCGCAAATTCCTCGAAGCATCGAGCGCCGACAAGGAAGCCATACTTAAGAAACTGATCGATATTTCCGAATATGAGAAATATCAGGAGATCCTTGCGGAAAGCTATAAGAGACTCAAAGCTGTCCGTGAGAGCAACGATACAGCCATAAGAAACCACATGGAGACTGCGTTTACCCTCCCTGATACTGAAGAATTCGAAAGTGACATGTTCCTGCCCGGCAACCCTGCGCTTCTGGATAATCTCCTCGAACTGAAAAAAGCTGATGAAGCATCGATAAAATCTCTTGAAGAAGAGCATGCGAAAAGGGTCTCCGAAGTAACAAAGCTCACAACCGACAAGGTCAAGGCAAAGAACGACAATCAGAACATCTCTGATCTTGCAAAGAGCAGAGAACATCTTGCCGCACTTCAGGAAAAGGCCCCTGAAATGGAGACTCTCAGGTGCAGACATGAGAGCGTATCCGTCGTGACCAACAAGATCCTTCACGTGATCAAAAAGCTCGACGAACAGGATAACAAAGATAAAGACTTAAGCAATGAGATCTCCGTGATTGGGGCAGAGCTTAATAAACTTAAAACTGACGGTGATGCTGCTGCCCGCGATGTCGAAGGCGACAAGAAAGCGATCGGCGAGGTTGAGCAGCTCAAGGCAGAGTCCGCCGCAAAAGCAGCACTGCTTTCCAAATACGATGAATACAGTACGCTCACCGGAAAGATCGATACCAAAGAAAAGAAGATCATCTCTGACCGTGAATTGCTGACAAAGACCATAAACAATCGCAAAGAACAGGAAGCACTGTTAGAAAAAGCCGTTGCGGAAAAAGAAGCGTTCGAGGATCCTTATGCAGAAGTTATCAACGCCTGGAATGCGGTGGACGAATCCAAAAAGAAACTCGGTTCTTTTACCGAACTCAAAACACTGTGGCAAACCATTGAGAGCGATGAGAATGAACTCAAAAAACTCAATGAAAAAGTTGCCTCTAAACGGGAGGAATCCCTCGCCAGGAAGGCTGAATTCGACAGAATGTACAACACGCTCATGCGCGAACGTGCTGCCGTTCTTGCCAAGGATCTCGGCATTAAGATAGAAGAATCCGGTGAAGCAGACTGTCCTGTCTGCGGAACGCATCTCATCAAGGGAACACCTATAAATCTCGCCAAAGCAGAAGGCGATCTGATCAGTGAAGATGATGTTGATAAAGCACGCAATATCTTCGATGCCGCAAACGAAGAGTATTCAAAACTGAATACCGGTTATGAGGCTTCTAAGGCAACACTCAAAACCCAAAAAGAAAATGCAGTTAAGGATTGCAATGCCCTCTTTAATTGCAGCATAACATGGGATGATCTGACAAAAGAATTCCTTGAGGAAAAATCGCAGATGCTTGATGACGAAGTCGCTGCCTGTGAGGCCTCTTTAAAGCAGGCTGATGAAGCTGCGGCAATATCCGAAAAACTGAAAGGTCTGATCGAAAAACTTAAAGAAGAGATAACGAAATACCAGAACAAAGAGACTGAATATTCAACAACTATAGCTAATGTCTCCAAAGAAGTTGAAGACCTGAAAAAGCAGGAAGCGGCACTTAAGCTTGAACTCGAATTCGACTCCAAAGAAAAAGCAGAAGCCCAGATAAAAGAGCTCGAGAAGAAAGCCAAATCCATGCAGGAAGTCATTGATAAAAATAAAGCACTGCTTGATAAGCTTACCGGTGAGCAGACTGCCAAAAAGACTTCTCTGGCAGAGAAAACCTCATACAGGGAAAATCTTGCAAAAGAGATAGAGAAAACGTCCAAAGAGCTTAACGAAGTTCTTGCCGCCAATCACTTCTCCACTAAGGATGACGCACTGGCGATCATTGACGATATCGAAGATCCTGAAGCATGGATAAAGAAGACGTCTGAAGAACTTAACAGTTACAAAAATGATGTTGAGAACACTAAGAAAAAGATAACCGAACTCGAGGAAAAGACTGCAGGTCTTAAGCCTGTCGATCTTGCAGTCTTAGACGAGGCAATATCCAAAGCCGAAACTGAACGTGACGAATGCAATGAGAGATTGCGCAACAGAACTTCTCTTTTGGACAACCACGCAAAAGCTTACAATGTCGTAAAAGAAAATAAGGAAAAGAATGCCGGAACCGAACGCACATGGAACATCTTAAACAGACTGTCGCCCATGGCTGTCGGATCATCATCCGATAACGGCAAGCTCTCATTCGAAAGATACATCCTTGGAGCATTCTTCTCGGAACTCCTGGACAAAGCAAACAGGAAGCTGATAGATCTTACCGCCGGACAGTATCATCTTAACCACAGGACAACTGGCGACAGACGGAATGAAGCTGCCGGTCTCGATGTTGAAATCTTAAATATGTCCGAGTCTTCGATAATATCGAAAGGATCGCTTTCGGGCGGTGAGAAGTTCCTTACTTCCCTTTCACTGGCTCTGGGTCTTTCAGAACTTGCCCAGGATCACTTTGGCGGACAGACTCTGGATTCACTCTTCATCGACGAAGGCTTCGGAACGCTTGACGACAAGAGCCTTAACCTTACAATGAACGTGCTAAACAGCCTTGCCGGAAATAACAGCAGACTTGTGGGAATCATCTCTCATGTGGACGTCTCGGATTATCCGATCCCGCACAAGATACACGTCGAGAAACGTGGCAGCGCAAGCGTGATAACGAAGATCGGGTAGATTACCCTTCACCGGTAAACACGATACTGTATATATCTTTTACCTCAACAGATTCCCCGTCAGTGAAGATGACGGTATTGTTATATTGATCTATCGTTCGCACATTGCCGGCCTTTGACGCATAACGTCCGCCTTCTTTTTTCTTGTCCCTGATGAAGTAAGTGACCCTTATGCCGGGACGGTCTTTGAGGCGGTCATTAAGCTCGCGGAGACGGGCATTCAGTTCGTTGATCTCGTCTTCTTCCATTTCGCGTCTGATGTCGGTAAGGCGCGCCGTTTCTTCCACGGCATCTTCGTATCCCACGAGAGCTGCAAATGGTGCGAACTGGGCTGCCCTGTCACGGATCGGCATGGGCGGCAGGTCAGGATACTGAGGTCTTGTCATGTTGATGATGTCATCATAATCACTCATGCCTTATGTCCTCCTATCTGACCGTTTCTCTCGATCGCGGTACCACCTTTACTGAGGTTCTTTGCTTTGACAACAGCATTCTTTCCATACTTATGCTTTATCTCCAGCATTGCTTCCTGAAGCGCGCGTTCTTTCGCAAGTCCTACATCATCCTCGCTCTGTTCTTCACTGTTATCCGCCAGATCAAAGATGCTCATCTGCTCATATTTCTCTTCTGCCGGAATGTCTTCTTCACTGATGACATTGCACGCCGCGATACCTATACGCCTTGAAAGAAGACCGGCCCCTGCGATACTGTCGAAAAGCTTCATTGCCGCTTCGGTGATTATCTTTGATGAGGAAGTATGCCTTCCGAGATTTATAGTTCCGTGCGCATGTTTCGGCACTTCCCTACCGTAATAATCTATAGTGATCTCGCCCTGATAATGGCCGCTTGAAAGGCTTTCCCTGTCATAACCTATCGTCAGTACTATCTGGTCGGTAACGGCACCTTTTTCGACAAGATCAAGA
Organism: Saccharofermentans sp.; assembly: GCA_045532275.1. Classification (GTDB taxonomy): domain Bacteria; phylum Bacillota; class Clostridia; order Saccharofermentanales; family Saccharofermentanaceae; genus Saccharofermentans. Next base: position 147,458 of record JAZSFQ010000019.1, read on the forward strand.
GATAAAGCATCTGCCATCTCCCATGTAATAAGCCGTGTCGTCTCGTGATCCGTCGGTTCTTTAAGAACCTGTCCCGTGGATATGCTGTTATTGTCAGGACTGTAACCTTTGACATCCGCGATAGTCGCAGGCTCTATTCCCCAGGCGTGATCGATAAGAAGTTCGGCATTCTTTCCCATCAGTTTATACAGCTGGCCGATACCTTTTCTGCTGATCGAACAGCGCGCGATGTCACCCATCGTGTAAAGACCTATCTTGGCGATCCTGGCAGCAGTGCCGTGTCCGACTCTCCAGAAATCAGTGAGCGGCGTATGAGACCACAGCTGTTCTTTATATTTCTGTTCGTCAAGTTCGGCGATCCTGACACCGTCTTCATCTGCAGGAATATGTTTCGCGACAATATCCATTGCAACTTTGCAAAGATACATATTCGTTCCGATTCCGGCAGTCGCAGTAATACCCGTGGTCCTCAGAACATCCTGTATCAGCATCCTGGCAAAATCATGCGGCGTCGTGTTATAGAGTTTCAGATAATCAGTCGCATCGATAAAAACTTCATCAACGGAGTAAGCGAAGATATCTTCCGGCGCGACATATTTAAGATATATTCCGTAGATCTTCGCACTGATCTTCATGTAATGAGACATCTGCGGAGGTGCAATGATGAAATCAACTGCGAGCGAAGGATCTGCATCAAGTTCCTGACTGAAACAGCTCTTCCCTCTTAATCTCTTTCCGGGCGCGTTCCATCTGCGTTCGTTATTGATATATTCGACGCGCTGATTTACTTCAAACAGTCTCGCCCTTCCGGGTATTCCGTATCTTTTGAGAGAAGGCGAAACTGCAAGACATATTGTCTTATCTGTCCTCGAAGGATCTGCAACAACAAGGTTTATTTTAAGCGCGTCAAGCTTTCTTTCCACGCACTCGACGCTGGCATAGAAAGACTTAAGATCGATCGCGACATAGATCCTTTCCATTAACATTTACACTCCGGAAAATTAGCTGATATAAGTCTATCAGAAAGCTGCTTCGGTTAATGGGACAATAACTTATTTACATATATTTTATTGACGTAATTTTTAAAGATTTGTAGAATCGAATTATGTAACGAAAGTAATCTCAAATGCACACAAAAATACGGAGGAAAAATCTATGGCAGAAGAGAAGAAAATCGATGTTGCTGCAGCAGCTGCTGATGCAGTAAAGGCAGTAGCAAAGGCTGTTGCTCCCGAGAAGAAAGCTGCAGCTAAGAAACCCGCTGCAAAGAAGACCGCAGCTAAGAAGGCTGCTCCCGCTAAGAAGGCAGCTGCTAAGCCCGCTGCAAAGAAAGCTGCTCCTGCTAAGAAAGCTGCTGCTAAGCCCGCTGCAAAGAAGGCTGCTCCCGCTAAGAAGGCTGCTGCTAAGAAGCCCGCTGCAAAGAAGGCTCCTGCAAAGAAGGCTGCTGCTAAGAAAGCTCCTGTTAAGAAGCTCGGAAAGATCATTTTCGAGATCGACGGCAAGCAGATCGACATCAAGGCTATCGAGAAGAAGGCTGCTAAGCTTGGCGGTGACGTCTATGTGGTAGCTGCTGAGAAGAAGATCTTCGACGCTAACGGAAAGTCAGTAAATCTTTTCTGATTCAATAATCCGGACTGAAACTTAAAACCTAAAGAGGCTGTCTCATAAGTGCGTATCACTAGTGAGACAGCTTTTTTATCATTTCCTGTTTTGTGAATTCAAGTATTATCCTCAGACAGCCTTTCTCTCCTCACTCTGCGGATCGAACCGCAAACTGACACGCAGTGCGGTTCATTTTGCGGCATAAACAGCTGGAAAACAGGGTTTTGAACCGCGGATTGAACCGCTATGCGGTATGTTTTGCGTGTCGTTTGATCAGGAAACACAATTGTTACCCGGGAAACCTCTTATCGCCGTATCAGTATCTAATGCTATAATCTTGATGATTTGAAAACGGAAAGGTACTGGGACGTTAATATGAAGATCATGAAGACAATAACTTCACTGGTGATCGCTTCTGCATTCGTACTGTTTACGGGATGTTCCGGATATATTGATAAAACGGAAACCGTTTCTGAAACTGCCGCTTCCGTATCTTCCTCAAATGCGATAGGGAGATATCTCGAAGGACGTGATACATTCGAGGTAACATCAGAAGATCTCGAAAACGGCGTCTGGTCTGATATCATATCAAACACGCACATCGGAGAGAACAGATCTCCGCAGCTTTCCTGGCAGCCTGTAGACGGCGCTGAAGTATATGTAATCTACATGGTCGATTCGGACACGAATGGTTTTCTTCATTGGAAATCAAACAATGTGACCGAGACTGATCTGCCGCAGGGATGGGCATCTGCGGTCGATTATACGGGACCTCACATCGGTCACGGTTATACGCACACATTCGATATATATGTCATGGCTCTAAGGTCTCCCACGGACAGGCTCAAGGGTGCTGTAAATGCCGTAAACAAAGAACTCGGGTCGTTCATAGAACTCATAGATACGAGTGCGGACGGCAGCAAGGGAAACATAATAGCATACGGAAAAATATCAGGTAAATTTACTGATGCAAGATTCAGAGGCGACCGGACTGTCGACAAGAATAAACCCTATTATATGTAACTTAACGCGTGAATTAAGTATAATTTCAGGAGAATGATTCATTCGGAGAGAGAAACTTTGGAAAACAATACTATCCTGAGAAATGATGCTGAATCAGTAAAGTACAGGAGAAATCTGAATAATCTTGTTGTTTTGGGAACAGGTGTTATACTGTTCGGCTTTTGGGGCCTCATAAAACTGATAGCACAGTCACTGCTGGGCATTCAGATTTTCGAACCTTCGCTCCTTGACGGACTGCCTCCGATATGGACGGTAATTACAATGTTTCTAATCGCAGCAATGTTCTCGCTTGACGTTATCCTTCGTCTTTACGCGGGGCTAAGGGCGATACGTGAGGCCCGCGGGAAAAAGACAAGATCCGGTTATCTTACCGTTTCGGTAATCCTGATATTCGGATCGTTTATTTCCATAGCGGCAGTAATCTTCAGCATCCTGACCGCAACAGGCGAACTCGAAGAGAACTTCGTCATGCTATTCATGGAACTTTCTTCCCTTGTCCTGACTCTCGAAATGTTCATGGCTTCCGTGAGTGTCAGAAAATACAGAAAAAGAACGGGTGCGGGGGTGAAACAGCATGCAGGCTGATTTTCACTACTATGCGACATATTGCGCGGCATACCTTGCAGGCTACTCTCACAGTGAGGCTCTGGGCTTATGCTACAGTGCCCAGATGGTCGACTGCTGCACAAAGACTTTCTTAAAGTCTGTTTCAGCGACTGTCCATGCTGCCACGAGCCAGTCACAGGCCGAGCTGGTCGATATGAGATCAGATATCCCGGGGCTTCAGGACATCACCAGGATATGGGCATCTTTTCATTTCCTTCCGAAAGATCTTTATGCCGGAACTCCGCACGCTTCGAAAAACTACAAGAACAAATACAGGCTGATATGCGGTCCTAACGGTGACCTTGTCAAAGAAACCGTCATGCTAGCAAAGGGAAAGAGCGTTCAGGCCGCAGGCATTGCGATGCACGTTCTGGCAGACACATGGGCTCATTATAATTTCGCAGGAACACCGTCGCTCGTTATAAACAATACCGATAACAACTTTTTTGAGATAATGCCGGACGGGACTTTGCGCGAGATCAGGTTCAAACACAGTCCGGGCGCTTCCGACGACATAGAAAACGCCTCTTACAACAGCACCGTTTTTAATATGGGCGAGAATAATATCCTGAATCTGGGACACGGTCACGCAGGACATCTGCCGGACTACAGTTTCATAAGATACAGGTATATGCCGGCATGGGATAACTACAGGGAGTGCCTTAAGGATAATCCCTCCGATTACCGGAAGGCTTTCTGTCAGATGATCTATGCGATGAAGTTCCTAAGGGATCCGGACGGCACTTTTGAGACAGGAAAATACGATGAGGAATCGATAGCTCCGTATGAAGACAGGATAATGTCGATCCTTACCGCAAGAAAGGCGGATGCATCGGAAGACTGGAAGACTTTCGGTGAAGAATTGTCAGGCAGGATGATCCCCGACTTTGACGTGTCGGAATATGTCGAAGAATATGCGAACGCGGCACCTGAGAATCGCGATAATACGTTCCTCGGAAGATTCATCATCGCTGCACTTTCACAAAAAAGCATGGTAACAAACAAGATCTACAGATCGGGTAATCTCCTCGCGGGATTCTCGGTCGAATACAGCAAGCACGGATTCGGCGGGATAAGAGACTATATAAAGCTCGTCAAGGAAAGCAAGAGGCAGCAGGCATGACAAAGACCAGACGCATAATGAACATAACAGGTGCGGTCTTTTCGATCCAGGGCGCTCTGCTGCTGATGCTGATACCTCAGATTGCTTTCATGATAATCGCCTTAGGTGTCGGATTATGGCTCACATATAAAGGCGGCAGATATATCATCTACTATCTGACACACGCCAATCACATGGTCGGCGGCAAGAGGATCCTTCTTGCGGGTCTCATTCTCTTTGACTGCGGTGCTTTCTCCACAACGCTGATCGATCAGGCGCAGGCGATAATGATCATTTATGTTGTCGGATGTCATGTCATTGCCGCAATACTGGGATTTGTACGCATGTCAGGGAACCGGAAAGACGGCAACCCCGGCTGGAAGATCGATCTGGCCCAGGGTATCGGAAATGTGGTCCTTATCGTGCTGTGCCTCATCTTTATCAGATATGTCGAAATACCGGTCTATATCTACTGTGCAGGCTCAATATACTCTTCGATACTTACCATAATCTCGTCGTCAAAGAAAACAGCTATAGTGTACGTGCAGTAAAAACTGTTTTGTTGATGGTTTCCCGCAAAAATCACAAAGTTTACTTTCTCCTGAATACCATCTTCATGGCATTTTCATCTTCTCCCACATAGTACGAAAAGGTGTTGCCATTTAACACGGGCGAAGCAAAGATCACACTGCTGTTCGGAATTCTGATGTTGTATGTGTTATTCCCCAGATCCTCGAGTTCAAATTCCATGACGACCGGCTTTTTGGCGCTGCTCATCTCGAGCGTATAAGTAACCGTTCCGTCTTTAATCTCGTAAGTCTCACTGACACCTACGTCTTCAAGCTCTTTTCCGGTGATCTTTGTCCCATCGGCTTCATATTCTTCTACAAGCACCCATGTGCCTTCGATACCTTTATTTCCGCATCCCGCGAAAGCGAGAACACTCAGTGACAAGATAAGGATTACGGTAATGATCTTACTGTTGATTCTCTTCCCCATATACACCTCTTTCTTCAATACATTTCAGGAATACTTCCTGACCAGTTTTATGCAGAGATTTATTCCCATAACGAACAGAATAAATACAAGATTAACTCCCGCGCATACGAGCGGATAGACTCTCGGGACACGGTATTCTGAAACTTCCGAACTTATACAACAGGACAGGTAAGCAGGAGTTTTACCGGAAGTGAACGGATCTTCAGGATCGTCACGCAGTCTTGCGGTAATATCCGTTACCCTGAGTCTCTGCCTGGGTATGATCTCAGCATAGTAGTAATGCTTTTTATCAAATCCCGGACCGAAATCTTCCATGTCGGCATCACTGATCTCAAATAACAATCTGCAGTTTCCGTTGTATTTGGCTACGATCCAGCCCTTTCTTATACAGTTCAGTTTCACCTCATAACCATTCTCGTAATCAAAGCCGTGCATCTTCATTCCGCCTGTCGGAAAGACTTTTACGGTGATATCTTTCTCATCGGGAACTTTCTTAATAACCGCGGGAGCAAAAGAATTAGTGTTAAGTCCGGGATGGCCTCCCGTGCTGATATATCCCGCAAACGCAAACAGCACAGAGGACAGTACCAGGAAGACAACACATATTATTATCGACACTTTTGTGCGGCGTCTCATATACAGTTCTTCACTCCGGCGCGAACTCCATTATCTCGTCATCATCATCCGGACCGGAATCATCCGAATCCTGCGGAACGCACTCTTTTATGACCTCTAACAGCTTCATATATTTATCCATGAAAACGTGATGCTCATTGCGGATCAGCTCGATATCCTTGTTGTTCGAAGCCTTCTCGAGCTTCTGCGCAAGACGTGACAATTCCATCGCGCCGATGGTGGCAGACGTGCTCTTTACGGAATGGACCAGTATTCCGTAATTATTCAGATCCTCTTTCGCGAGAGCGGAATTAAGACCTGCTATCTTTTCACCGGAACTGTTAAGGTATTCGGATAGGATCGTACGGTACAGATCTTCACCGGAGCAGTTAGATATCCCGGTTGATGTATCCACGCCTGCTTTCCGGAGTATGGCGTATATCTGATCTTCTGAAACGCCGGTATTAGCCGGTTCATCAGCAACTTCACCGACTGATTCGATTTTCTCAGCAGGGATATATTTCTTCAGCATGGTATCAAGATATACGCTGTCGATAGGTTTGGTCAGATAATCGTTAAAACCTTTGGAGATATATCTGTCCCTGGCACCAACGACCGCATCGGCTGTAAGACAGATAACCGGTGTATTTATATTTGGGCCTTCCGTGTGCTTCTTTATCTCATTGAGCGTCTCAACGCCGTCCATCTCAGGCATTCTCTGGTCCATCAGGATAACGTCATATTTATTCGCGAGAGCCAGCCCGATGGCTTCCCTGCCTCCTCCTGCAGTATCTATCATTATTCCCGTTTCCTTCAGGAATTCGGTAACTACGATAAGGTTCATCTTGGTGTCATCAACTATCAGGACTTTTGCAGAAGGCGCCCTGAAAGTCTCATGGTATCTCTTTTTCCCGCTCAGGGAATTCTCGAACTTCTGTTTGAAATTTCCGACAGATTCGTAAGAGATAATGACCTGGGGGATAATGATCGTAAATGTCGATCCCTCTCCGTATTTACTCTTGACCGTGATGTTACCGCCCATCATCTCGAGAAGCATCTTCGTTATGGCGAGTCCTAAGCCGGTTCCTTCTTTCGTGCTGTTCTTCTCCAGATTGACACGTTCGAATTTACCGAAAAGCTTCCCCATATCTTCTTCACTGATACCGATACCCGTATCCTTTACGGATATGACAAGTTCGACCACCCGCTTATCATCTTCGAGCCTGTCGGTAATATCGCCTGCCACAATAAGCGATACGCTTCCTTCATCAGTATATTTGACCGCATTGTTCAGGATATTGGTGATGACCTGGCGTACACGGACCACATCGCCGTAAAGATGATCAGGCAGGTTCCTGTCAACTTTCGTATCGAATGTAAGGTTCTTCTGCTTTGCCTTGAAATAGATCATGTTGCTGACATCGTTCAGGAGCGAACTCAGCTGGTATTCGGTGGGAACTATGTCCATCCTGCCCTCTTCGATCTTCGTGAAATCAAGGATGTCATTTATGATGGCAAGAAGACTGCTTCCCGCACTGTCGACATTACCGGCATAACTCCGGATCTTTTTAACGGAACTGCGAAAAGCTTCCGGATCGGAATCCGGGATCTTCTCCATCTTGTCAGTCTCCCTTAAGATCATCTCGTTCATGCCGAGAACGGCATTGATCGGTGTTCTTATCTCGTGGCTCGTATTCGCGAGAAAGTCTGTCTTTGCTTCACTTGCCTGCCTTGCAGATTCGAGGGCATCTTCCTGCTTGATCTTCGCCTTCACCACTTCATACTGCGCTACGGCACACATGATAACGCTCGCCAGATACATCATTGGCAGACGTGAATAATAAACCTCCGGGAACTGGTATCCCAAGTACCTCAGCGGCGACAAGGTATATATGACCATCAGCACGAAAAAGACAGCGCAGAAATAAAGTCCGTAAACAAGATTGAAGAAAAAGAATACGACCGGGACAGCCACAAAAAACAGGAAGATGCTCGAACCATCAGTTCCTCCGGTATAAAGAAAAAACACAAAGGTTATCCAGTAAACAAAACACTGGATCTGGATTGCCAAATGCATCAGCCAGTCGCGCTTTTTCTTTCCGAATTTGCATATCGAGAAATTGACTACCGCTATGGCCGTCATCACCGCGCAGAACAGTGCGTAACGCGCCACGACGATCTTGCCGTGGATATAGTTATCGACGCTTAAGTATATGCAGAAAGGAACGACGATCGAGTATATGATGATAGACAGCGTCAGATTGACGTTCATATAACGCTTGTCTAATTTGAGAACTTTCTTCGAATCCTTGCCAGACATTTTTAAGCTCCAGATCTTTTGCCGTTCAGAAACTTAAGATCACCCTGCGGGAACGAGGATCGCTTCATATGAATATACTTTCATCCTCGAAAACCTTCCTTCGATCATCACGTATTCAGCAGTAAGCAGACCGTGTTCATCGTATTCATATGTGTCAATGGATTTAAAGCTGCTTTCTTTGCCATCTCTGTCTACGGACCAGAATTCCGTTTCCTCCGAGAGCTTGTTGCCTTTGTCATCGTAAACATAAGTGTAGGTATTTTTGCATCTGGGCTTACCGTCTCTCCACTCTTCGTAACAGGTCCTGTCCCCTTTCCCGTTGCGTGTATTCCGTATGATCAGATTGCCGTCAATATCGGTCTCTGTCAGCAGGTTGTCTTCTGCATCATATTCAGAACAGTAGCCCCATTTGTCAGTCTTTGTAATTCCCGTAAGAACGCCGTTCTCATACACGTAGTTATATGTGATCTCGCTGCTGATGTATTCTTCCGTTATCAGAAGCCGGTTCTCATCATAGAAACGTTTTACGATCATTACATCTCCTGATGAAAAAGAATCGCTGACATCAGCACAGTATTCATAATATGGCGCCGTATCGTCATTGTAGTCATATGTTGCGTTCCCGGCACGTACCAGATGTCCGTTCTCATATTCGTATTCGTAAACTGAAGTATCATCTACTTCTCCTTCATCAGAAAATGTCGTCCTTGCGCATGAGATAAGCTGGCCCTTGTCGTTGTATTCAAAATCAACCATAAAATCATGAATGTGATAACCGGTGATCTTGCCTGTGGTCTTGTGTTCTTTTACCGCGATCGTACCGTCATCGTTATATGTAAGTGATTCACGGACAGAATATTTTTCATCAACAGAGATTAAAGCCGTCTGACGGCCTTTATCGTCATATTCATATCTGTAATCAATAACCGTTCCGGAATCGTTTTTGGAGAGTTCCCTCGAAACGACATATCTTACTTCCATGCCTTCTGGAATAGAACCATCCCAGTCCTTGACCGTTATCTCTTTCCTGAGCTCTTCAGAAACCTGATCGTAAGTGAGATTTTTCATTCCCGGAATAAGAAAGCATCCGGAAAGGGATACCAGACAACCTGCAGCGCAAAGTATGCTGCCGACCTTTTTAGCCTTGAAATTCATAACCGCTCTCCCCCGGATGACCTGCATTAAAAATCTGAACTGATATAAATAACAAAAATATTATACCATTTCAGATTTTTCAGAACATCAGCCCCACGACATTATTGTTTCGACAGAGACATCCACTAAGTGATCACCGGATTCGCCTCCGAAAATGTGGTTGGCTCCTTCGATAACAATATAGCCGCAGTGCGGGATCGCTTTTCTCGCATCATCGAAAAAGTGCGGATCTTCTCCGAAGCTCCCTTCGGTTCCGGTGATAATTAGCACGGGGATAGTTAATGTCTTAAGCAGCGGATAGATATCCGTTGTTATCATCTGCTGTTTCTCGAATTCCATAAGATCCGTTGCATAGAAGCTCGGATCGACAAGTATCAGACCCTTGATATCATCCTGCCTCATCGCACCGACATAGGATGCGACCAGCCCGCCCATGCTGTGGCCGTAAAGATAGACATTGGATCTGTCAACTTCAGGAAGATATTCAAGGGAATCGATTACGGCATAGAGATCTTTTATCTCCTCGTAGATATAATCTCCGAGATATTCCGGATCTTCATAAGGATCCGGCGGATTACAGTTCTGATACTCAAACTCTATTACGGCGTAACCGTATTCGCAGTAACGCTGCGCTTTATCGGAATACCTTCCGAGGGTAGCATAAAGGCCGTGGGAGATGATTATCGTCTTAAAAGGTCCTTTGCCTGCAGGACAGGTGATCTGACCGCATATCAATTTGCCGTCACGGCTGAAATAAACCTCTTTAGTTAAGCCCTCAGCCTTCTCGATCTCAGGATCTGTTACCGAATATTCGATAGGCGGGAACTCAGTTCCCGCCGTCTCTTCAGTAGTAATTTCTGTAATGACCATAGTCTCTTCAGTCATAACTGCCGTAGTCTCTTCCGTCTCCTGCGGCTTGGTGCTGCAGGAACACAGAAGACCAGCCGCAACGGCCAAAGAGATCAGTCTCTTAAGATTCAAAACTTGTTTTTTGTTTATGCCATGCTTCAGATCCATGGCTGCATTATAGCATTTCCCGGTTATTTAATATCCTTTCTCCATGTTGCAGGCTTAAACTCGTCAAGAAGAGGCAGAAGTCGCTTATCGACGTCGATCTTAAATACTGCGTTGAAATTGTTGGTGGCGATCATCTGGCCAGCAAAACCTACGATTACAACGAGTTCCTGATCGTTGAAGAACTTTCTCAATCTGTCGAAAAGTTCATCTGATACAGCCGTGGGATTCTTAACATACTGTTCCGCGAGTTCTGCAAGTACTGTCTCCTTCTCATCGTATACGAGATTTGCAGGATCAAGGCCCAGACCCTTAACGTCACTGATAAAGAAAAGCGAGCAGAGCTGGCATGAGTTTGTTGTTGAGATCTTGTGAGCATAGAGGATAGCATCCTTCTCACCGATGACTTCAACAAGTCTGTTCCATGATGTATACCATGCCATATAAGCATCGTATGTAGCCGCATCGTTAAGAAGTCCTTTTTTCATATTTGTTACCGCATTGCGGCCTGCGAGCTCGTCATAGCGCTCCTTCTCTGCGCCTGTTGCTTCGTTCTGTTCTACCAATTTGATCCTTGCCATTTTGTGTTTCTCCTTTTTGCGATTATTCCCGTTTTTTTCTTAAAGTGCTAATTTTAAGATCTCAATGAATCTTTCTGCGTCAAGAGGGACATAGTGCCCTACGGTGCCGCCTGCGGTTGCGCGCTGTGCCATGACTTCAAAATCCTTATCGTCGATCCCTAATTCGGACAGACGGGTCCTGAGGCCGAGTTTCTTAAAGAACTTCTCGAGTTCATCTGATAAAAGAAGCGCGCGTTCTTTCTCAGAATAGTCGTAGGGATCCTTGCCGAATACCCTGCTTGCGAGAAGTGCAGGTCTCCAAGGCTTAACGTCTGCTATGTATCTGGTCCAGGCCGTGAAGACGACCGCCATGCCTTCACCATGTGTGATGTTGTATTGTGCGGAAAGCTCATGCTCGATACGGTGTGATCCCCAGTCTGCGATCCTTCCGGCATCAAGGAAATTGTTGTGTGATACCGAAGCGAGCCACTGGATCTCCGCCCGTGCGTTGATATCCGTCTGATCTTTTATAAGCCTGTCTGCATTTACGAGGAGAGCCTTTATCGCGCCTTCAATAAGATAATCTGTCGTATCTGAATTTTTCACGTCAGAGAAATATCTCTCGAGAAGGTGAGATAAGACATCCGCGATCCCGACAAAGGTCTGGTATGCCGGAAGATTGACCGTGTACTTTGGGTTCATGATCGCAAACTTCGGGATAATGCGGTCATCTTCGAAGCCTTTCTTCCATTCGCCGTATGAGAGGATCGCACAGTTGGACGTCTCGGAACCGCTTGATGCCGTTGTCGCGATTACTCCGATGTTAAGGACATGCTCGGGAGATACACCCTTATCGAAGAAATCCCAGACATCGCCATCGTACGGTATACCGAGAGCTATCGCCTTGGCGGTGTCGATGGAACTTCCTCCGCCGACTGCCAGAACGAAATCAACTTTGTCCTCCTTGCCCTTTGCGACAAGCTTTCTAACAAGCTCGATGGACGGATTCGGTACTACTTCACCGCTCTCCGAGAACCTTATTCCGAGTTCATTTACTGCGTCTGTTATGACGTCGTAGATTCCGAGTGTCTTAATGAAGTCTCCGCTGTATACCAATAGGAGTGAACTGACTTTGTGCTGCGATAAAAGAGACTTCAGTTTCTTCTCGCTGTCCTCGCCGAAAACTATTTTCGCGGGGTTGTAGTACTCAAATCCGATCATCTTGCCTGTCTCCTGTTTATCTGATCATCCGAACAGAGGTACTACTGCTCCGTCGTATGTTTCCTCGATGAACTTTGCGATCTCAGGTCCCTGGAGAACCTCAACGAGAGCCTTTACTGCCGGATCGTCTGCCTTTGCGGGTGATGTTGCGATGATGTTGCCGTATGTCTGTGCTGCAAGTCCGTCGTTAGCTTCCACTGCGAGTGCCTGGCTTACATGGAGTCCGCCCTCGATCGCATAGTTGCCGTTGATGACTGCGACGTCTACGTCAGGAAGTGCTGCAACGAGCTGCTCAGGTGCGAGTTCCTTGAACTGGATGTTAAGAGGATTCTCAATGATGTCTTCTACTGTTGCGTTGATGCCTGCACCGTCCTTGAGCTTGATGATGCCTTCCTGTGCGAGGAGGAGCAGCGCTCTTGCTTCATTTGTTACGTTGTTCGGAACTGCGATCACTGCGCCTTCCTGAAGGTCCTTAAGATCCTTTACCCTGCCTGCATAGATGCCGAAGGGTTCATAGTGTACCGCACCGACTGAAACGAGATCTGAACCGTTTTCTTTATTGAATTGCTCGAGGTAAGGAACGTGCTGGAAATAGTTTGCATCAAGTGATCCTTCGATGACGCCCGTATTAGGTGTAACGGAATCTTCAAGTTTTACGATCTCAAGTGTGATGCCTTTCTCTGCGAGGATCGGCTTTGCTACTTCTAAGATCTCCGAATGGGGGGTGATGTTGGCGCCTACCTTGAGCACCGTGCTTGTTGTCTGCTGTTCGCTTGCCAGTGTTCCTGCTTCAACTCTTGTAGCTTCAGTATGTGCGCAGGCGGCAAGCGATCCTGTAATAGCGAGTAAAAGTCCTGCGGCGATTGCCTTCTTAAATATGTTCTTCATAATGTGTTTCTCCTTTTGATGTGTATTATTTTTTGCTTTAAGAATGATTTTGTTTGGGCATAAAAAATGCCCGGCAGATATTTATCTCCCGGGCGCATGGCATATGTTCAAATGCATATTACTGCTTTAACATCGATCGTTCTCAAGGCGTGAGGAATGCTTCCTAATGCCCTGGGCCATATTGCGCACCCGGGAGCCAAACATTCGACAACACATCATCTGATTAGCTGCTGTATAACTGTTTCTGTTCATTTCTCACTCCTCCTTTCGTTGTGATGGCGATACTTTACTACTATCAACCTATCAAGTCAATAGGTTTATTGAAATATTTTTCGAATTGCTTTCCGGATATTCCACGCAAAGTTCATGCATAGCGTGGATTTTGTTTGGAAAGATCTTCAGGCAGAGCCGAAAATCCACGCAAAACGCACTGCATGCGTGGATTCTGCATGGAATTTCGGGCTTGGGATTATGCTGTCAATAGTGTCGTTTACTTTATATATCGTGTGTGCGAGAATTAACGTAACAGATACGCTGCGTTTTTGTTTTGGGAGGTTATATCATGAAAAAACGAAACCGTATAAGCGAATTAATTGCGACGATTCTTATCATTCCTATGTTACTGATCATATGTAGTGCTTACATCACTGGCTGCAAGAGGGATCCTGTAAAAAAAGATGATGTGGAAGTCATAAACACCAAAATTGAATCATGCGCCGGAAAAAACTTAACATGGATTGAAGCAAATAGAAAAATCGATAAATTTGAAGAAATTTCAATGTATTACGATATTGATCCGTATATACTCACTGCTGATGGCGAAAAGCATATAAATACCCGAACCTTCGGATACACATTGGATAGATCAGATGAGGCCAGATATGATATCACCATTTTAGAAATGGACGACAATGGCATTTACAAGGGAATAAAAGTAGTGCAGGTGAATGAACCTTCTGACCCTTCCGAAGTTGAAGAAACTGAAACCACGGAAGAAACAACTGAGACAAGTGCCGACGGCTTTAGTCCTGAAGTTCTTGCGTGGTTCGATTATTTGAGGGATGTTTGGCAAATCACAGAAACAACCGGTGAAAATGCCGGGGCCACCATGCCTTTTGATTACAATATGCACGTGGATATATATAGTGGTTTGGGAAAACCGGAACAATTCTCAATCGATCCTTCCAACGGAGATTTGATAATTACTGCTGACCCCAATAATACTTTAGCAAATACCAGATATCATAAGATCGATGAAAACCATTGTGTTACTACGAATTATGACACTGGTGCTGAGTTAGACATGGTACGAAAATAATATGGCCTGGTCTCTGGCATCCATGACTATAAAAACTCGTTGATATGTATATTGAACACAAAAATCCACGCAAAGTTCCTGCAATAGCGTGGATTTAATGTAAAAAACTCTTCGTACTGTGCAGAAAATCCACGCAAAATGCACTGCATGCGTGGAATTTGCATGGATTTTCGGGCTTGGGATCATGCTGTCAATAGTATCGTTTACTTTATATATCGCGTGTGCGAGAATTATCGTAACGGATACGCTGCGTTTTTGTTTTTGGAAGTCCGAAAATTGATGCATTGAATTGTTCAATGATTTTGAGTAAGTGAAATTTATAAGTGTAATTTAGTAATAGTTTTAATACGGAAAACGTTAACGCTTAATTCGGGGAGAACTGACCATGAAAACCAAAGAACAATTATTCAGGATCGTGGCTATTATAGCTATGCTTTCCATGTGAAGACTGATGACGGAGAGCAGGAATGGGTCCGCACGAGTTCTCAGAATTAGGATATTTGTTCTTTGCGGTTAATGAAGGGAGATGGGATCATGAATAAACGAAACCGTATAAGCGGATTAATTGCGACACTTGTTATCATCCCCTTGGTACTAGTCATATGCGGTACATTCATCACTGGCTGCGAGCCGGTGCAACGCGTAAGAAAAGATGATATCGGATATATCAACAACGAGGTAGAATCATACACCGGCAAAAACCTGACATACAAAGAAGCATCGGAGAAAATGTATGAATTCGGACAAGATGCAAGGAATTTCCACAGCGAAAAAGGTGTTGATCTTTATATACTCACTATTGATGGCCACGAGATTCACGATCCCTGGTGGGCCTTTGATGACAGACTAGATCCGTCGGATGAGGCCAGATATGATATCACCACTTTGGAAAAGGACAACAATGGCCTTTACAAGGGAATAAAAGTTGTACAGGTAAATGAACCTTCAGAGACTTCCGAAATCGAAGAAACTACTACGGAAGTATCGACAGAGACATCCTTTGATGAAAAGGCAGCTATATCTGAATGGCTTATATTCTTAGAAGGCACCTGGGACGGAGAACTTCCATACATAACCGAAGACTTTGACGGAAATGAAGTGCAAGGCACAGTCTCCGGCAGCCAGGACTTTAAAAAACTCGTAGAATGGGATATTGAAAACGGAATTCCGGTGTCGATCGAATCTGAAACCGGAGCCTTGGTAATCTCGTCCGGAGAAGTAAACTCTGTCAAAGTCGACGGAATTACAATACATAAAACAGACGAAAATACAATCAAAGTTAAATACCCTGACAAATACGTTCCTAACGAATACACTTATACACGCACCCGGCAATAATGCTTGAAGGTGCTGAAAGCAATATTACAGAATCAGATTCAAAATCGCTATCAAAACCCAAGATATCTACGAAAAATAAAATTCCACACAAATAACCAGCCTGTTTGCACCGCGAAATGAACCGCGCCGGCGGGTTGATCTGCGGTTCAAAACGGCATTTTCATGCTGAATGAACCGCAAAACGAACCGCAATGCGGTTCGTTCTGCGTGGAATTTCGACAGGTCACAGGTCTGGGATTACGGACAGTATCAGTCTCCGGCAATCCAGTCCTTAAGTCTTATACTGCTTTCTTACAGCACCCTGCTGTGACAACTGGTACTTTTCGAAGAGCTTTACGTACATAAGCGGTACTGCGCCTACGATCGCGGCGCTTGCCTGTATGCCGTTGGGGATAAGTGATCCTGCTGCGGCTGCAATGCCATACATAAACGGCAGTGATTCAAAGGCAAAATAGCCCGCGATCATGATAAGCTCCGTGATAAATGAAGCATAGAGCTTGCGTCCGAGCGAGGTCTTGCCTTCTTTGTTCCTCTTGAGAAGGAGTCCGGCGACAAGTCCCATTACGCCTTTAATGATAAATGTTGCCACGGCATACTGCGGATAACCGGCCAGCAGGTCTGCCAGTGTCGAGCCTATGGCAGCCGGTATGAACGCAAATGATCCTAATACGTACGCGCTTACCAATATCACCAGGTCACCGAGATTGATGTGGCCTATAGCCGTGGGTATGTGAAGTTCCGTTCCTGCAAATACCAGTGCCGCAAGCACACCCGCATATGCAATTTTCTTAATGTTGTTCCTGTTCTTATCGTTTTTCATAACTTTATCTCCTTTAAGTTTTTCTGTTCTTTTTTGATAACCGTATTCCGAATTCCTGAATAAGCATAACCATGATTATCAGAAGTGCAACTGTTGTCCAAAGCACGTCTTTCTGATAACGGTAATAGCCGTACTGCAGGGCTATGGCTCCGAGTCCGCCTCCGCCGATGACCCCGGCCATCGCTGAGTAACCCAACACCGTAGCCACATTTATCGCGCCGCCCTGAAGAAGTGACGGCGTGGCCTCAGGGATAACAAAATGAAGTATCGTATAAACCGGTGACGCGCCCATTGATGTCGCAGCTTCGATTATTCCCGGCTGCACTTCGTTAAGCGATGATTCGACCATCCGCGCGACTATCGGAATCGCTCCGATCGTAAGCGGCACGATCGCTGCCGTGGTTCCTATTGACTGGCCGACAACAAATCTCGTAAACGGGATCAGGAGCACCAGCAATATCAGGAACGGAAGTGAACGCGTGATGTTGACTATAGTGCCAAATACAAAATTCACTGCTCGGTTCTCTAGAAGACGTCCTTTTGATGTCGAGTACAAAATGACCCCCAAAGGCATGCCGATGAGATATGAGAACAGTGATGCGAAAAAAGTCATCACGAACGTCTCCCATACACCTGATATTATTGCTTCCCTTATGTAATCACTCATTTCTGTTCACCTCCGACACAGACAGGCCGCCTCTTTTAAAAAAGTCGATTATCGTCTGACGGTCCTTTGCAAGTTCAGGCAGTTCGATGATCATCTGGCCGTAACCGATACCTCCGACGCTTCTGGTATTCGCGCTGAGGATATTCACCTTAAGACCTGTCTCCTCTACAAGATTTGCAATGAACGGAACATTCGACTGTGTACCGTCGAAAACTATCCTTAACAGCTGTCCGTTCTCGTCCGAAGGATCGAAAGGATTGCTCGGAAAGACCAGTTTCTTAGCGGCCTTCGACTGAGGATTGGAGAAAACCTCCTTTACGTCTCCGATCTCCGCAAGGGTACCGTCGTCTATGATGGCAACACGGTCGCAGATCTTCTCAACAACGCTCATCTCATGAGTGATGATAACTATCGTAAGCTTTCTTTCTTCATTGATCTTCTTCAGAAGATCCAGTATCTCTCCCGTGATCTTAGGATCCAGCGCGCTCGTGGCCTCATCGCACAATAGCACTTTCGGATCTGCAGCGAGCGCTCTCGCAATCGCAACACGTTGTTTCTGACCGCCTGAAAGACGCGCAGGATATTCATTCGCCTTCTCCTGCAGACCGACGATCTCAAGCATCTTTCCGGCCTTTTCTATACGTTCGGCGCGCGGTGTCCCGATGATCTTCATGGACTGTTCGACATTCCTTATCACCATCCGCTGGTTAACGAGATTGAATCCCTGGAAGATCATTGAGATCTTGTGGCGGACTTCACGGAGCTCCTTCGGTTTAAGAGAAGCCAGATCTTTTCCGTAGAATTCGACCGTGCCTGAAGATACCTCCTCAAGGCGGTTCAATGTCCTTACCAGTGTCGATTTACCAGCGCCGCTCATGCCGATGATACCGAAGATCTCGCCTTCACGGATATCAAGGCTTACGTCTTTGAGGGCCGTAAATTCCTTCCCGTCGTTCTTATAGACCTTGCTTACGTTTTTCAGTTCGTAAACGTTTTCCATTACTCGAATAATCCTTTGCTTAAATATCTGTCTCCCCTGTCCGGGAAAACAGTTACTATGTTTCCGGATCCTATCTCTTCCGCAAGTTTTAAGGATGCGGCGAGAGCTGCTCCGGATGATGAACCTGCAAGGATGCCTTCATTCTTTGCAAGACGTCTGCTCATCTCAAATGCTTCGTCATCGTTTATCTTTATGACCTTATCCACCAATGTGATATCCATCGTATCGGCGATAAAATCATTGCCTATTCCTTCGATGTTGTAATCGAAATGCTCACCTCCGCCGATCGTCGATCCGTATGGATCTGCAAGAACTCCGGTGATATCAGGGTTCTGTTCTTTCAGATACTTAACAACACCTGAGAATGTTCCGCCGCTTCCCGCGCCTGCTACAAAGTAATCGATGTTGCCGTCAAGCTGGGAATAGATCTCAGGACCCGTAGTCTCATAGTGAGCAAGAGGATTAGCAGGGTTTCTGAACTGTCTTAATGAGACTGAACCTTCTATCTCCTTCAGGATCTCTTCTGCTTTTCTCTCTGCTCCGAGCATTCCTTCCTCTCTGGAAGTGTGTACTATCTCCGCGCCTAAGGCGCGCATGACCAGCTGCTTTTCGATAGAGAATTTCTCAGGTACGGTAAAAATCACCCTGATGCCCTGATTCAATGCCGCAACCGCAATTCCGATTCCCGTATTACCGGCTGTCGCATCAACTATCGTGCCGCCTTCCTTCAGGATCCCGCGCTTTTTCGCATCGTCTATCATGTAAACACCGACACGGTCCTTAACGCTTCCGGCGGGATTCATAAGTTCAAGTTTCGCATATACATTTACTCCGGGCTTAACGCCCATATGATTAAGCTTCAATATAGGTGTATTGCCGATCATGCCCCTGATATCTTCAAATACGTTATTCATAGTCTTTACCTCTTACGCCTTAATGGAATTTTCGATCGCCTGCTTCAGGTCAGCGATGAGATCATCTGCATCTTCAATGCCTACCGAGAATCTGATGAGTTCATCAACGATCCCTACTTCCTTGCGGATATCTGCAGGAATAGCAGCATGCGTCATCGTTGCAGGATGGCATACGAGTGATTCAACTCCACCCAGGCTCTCTGCCAAAGTAATGAGATTTAAGTTCTCGAAAAACTTCTTGTAATCGTACTTATCGTTGAGAACGAAAGAGATCATCGCGCCGGCACCGTCGGCCTGTTTCTTCTGAACCTCATACCCCGGATCAGTTTCAAGACCCGGGTAGTAAACCTTACTTACGAATCCGCTGTCTATAAGCCATCTTGCGATCTTTTCGGCATTTGCAACATGCCTGTCCATACGTACGCCGAGAGTCTTAATTCCTCGAATGATAAGGAAGCTGTCCCACGGAGCGAGTACGCCGCCGATCGCGTTCTGCAGATAATACAGACGGTCTGCCAGCGCTTTATCATTAACTGCCACAAAACCCGAGATGGTATCAGAGTGACCGCCCAGATATTTAGTACCGCTGTGGATTACGATATCCGCGCCTAATGTCAGCGGACGCTGAAGATAAGGCGTAAGGAATGTATTGTCAACGATCGTGAGCTTATTGTGTTTTTTCGCGATCTTGGAAACTGCTTCGATATCAGTTATGGTAAGCAACGGGTTTGCCGGAGTCTCAATATATACAGCTTTTACATCATCATCGATAGCGTTCTCAACCGCTTCAAGATCTGATGTGTTTACGATCTTATAAGTGATATTGAAGTTCTTGAAAACGTTATCCAGGATCCTGAATGTTCCGCCGTAGATGTTATCTGAAACAATAAGCTTGTCGCCTGCCTTGAATAGCGAGAGAACCGTATTTATCGCTGCAAGTCCTGAAGCAAACGCGAGTCCGTACTGACCTTCTTCGAGATCTGCAATAAGCTTCTCGAGTGCTGCCCTCGTGGGATTGCCTGTTCTGGAATACTCCCAGCCCCTGTTTTTCCCCAGGCCGTCCTGCTTATATGTTGAAGTCTGATAGACCGGTACATTTACCGCGCCTGTTGTCTCATCTCCGTCAATTCCGCCGTGTATCAGTATAGTATTTCTTTTAATGCTCATTTTGTTTTCCTTCTCTCTATGAAATAAAAATGCCCGGGATGATCGTCTTTCCCGGGCTGTGTCTTTTAATCTAATGCCTCTTTGTTTAACATCGTATATCGTCAAGGCGCGATTCTGTGCAGTCAAACGCAGAGGCCGGTACAGCCCTTATCAACAGCATTCGACAACACATCGTTTTAAACATTTTCTGCCTCCGTCTGAATTTATGGGCACATTATGCCCGTATTAACCTACTATGTCAATAGGTTTATCGAAAATATTATTTCTCCTGCTTTGATTCGTAGTCTTTAAGTGCCGCTTCAATGGCTTCCTGGGCCAGTACTGAGCAGTGCATCTTATAGTCCGGCAGCCCGTCTAAAGCCTCAGCAACAGCCTTATTCGTAAGCTGTCTTGCCTCCTCGACAGGCTTGCCCTTGATGAGTTCCGTAGCCATGGAACTTGATGCGATCGCGCTTCCGCAGCCGAAAGTCTCGAACTTAACATCTTTTACGATGTCATCTTCGATCTTCAGATACATCTTCATGATGTCACCGCATTTCGCGTTTCCGACAGTTCCCACACCATTGGCGTCTTCCAGAACGCCTACATTTCTCGGATTCCTGAAATGATCCATTACTTTCTCACTATATAAAGCCATATTCTTCCTCCCTTATAAGATGAACTGCGTTTTGCCTGCGACAAGATCTCTCCATACAGGCGAGAATCCTCTCAAGTATTCGACAACTTCTTTTACTGACTTGATTATGTAATCGGCTTCTTCATCTGTAATATCCTCGCCGATGCTGAGCCTTAACGAACCGTGGGCAACATCGTGCACTCTACCGATCGCAAGGAGCACATGGCTCGGATCCAGCGAACCTGAAGTGCATGCGCTTCCTGAAGATGCGGCAATGCCCTTGTCGTCCAGAAGGAGCAGCAGGGATTCGCCTTCGATTCCCTCAAAGCAGAAATTTATATTGCCCGGAAGGCGGCTAATCTCATCACCGTTCAGTGCCGAATGAGGGATCTCTTTGAGTCCTGCGATGATCTTATTCCTGACTTCTGTCAGGCGTTCTGTGTTCTTATCTATATTACCGATCGCTTCCTTAAGTGCCGTGGCCATTGCCGCGATACCCGGAACGTTCTCTGTTCCTGCGCGTCTGCCCTTCTCCTGGGCGCCGCCCTCGATAAGATTAGTGAGCCTTATGCCTTTCTTTGCATAAAGGAAACCTACTCCCTTGGGGCCGTGGAATTTGTGAGCCGAAGCAGAGAGCATGTCTATGTTCTGTTCGTTAACATCGATATGGAGATGTCCTATTGCCTGCACTGCATCTGTGTGGAAGAGAACTCCCTTTTCCCTGCAGACCGCTCCGATGCCCCTGATATCTTCGATCGTACCGATCTCGTTATTAGCGTACATGATCGTAACGAGCGCGGTATCTTCGCGTATAGCAGCAGCGACTTCCTCAGGCCTGATGATGCCGTTCTCATGAACGTCGAGAAGCGTTATCTCGAAGCCTTCTTTTTCAAGCTTGTTTAATGTGTGAAGGACTGCGTGATGCTCGAAAGCGCTCGAGATGATATGCTTTTTGCCCTTCTTCTCGCCAAGCTTTGCAGCCGAGATAATTGCCTGGTTATCAGCCTCGCTTCCGCCGGAAGTGAATACTATCTCATTGGGATTTGCGCCTATCGCATTTGCAATATCTTCTCTGGCCTGCTCGAGAACCTCCTTGGCCTTCTGTCCGAACTCATAAAGACTCGAAGGATTGCCGTAAGTATCTCTTATCAGGGATGTCATTGTATTTATCGCCGCTTCGCTCATCTGAGTCGTGGCTGCATTATCCGCATATATCACGTGTTCTGGGTCCTTTCTAATTTGCTGGATGTATGATATATCCATAAACCCACTAAGTCAATAGGAATATAAAGCGAGTTTTGGCAGCGCCGGAAATATATTCCGACTTTTTCGTTTGATTTAGTTGTACGAAAACTCGGAAATCATAGATTCCGACTTTTTCTCCGACTTTTCAAGCCTTTTTCAACGGAAAAACGCCAGCACAAATGAAAAGGGCTTCCTCTTTTCGAGAAAACCCATATTCAGAACTCAGATTATATTCTTTATCCCTTCGCAGATCCTTCTAGCCACAAGAGGATTGTTCATCGTGTAGAGATGAATGCCGCTGATGTCGCTTACTAGCAGGTCGATTATCTGGCTTAAGCAGTACGACATTCCCGCATCGAAAAGCGCTTCCCTGTTATCCTCGTAGCGCGAGATGATCCGCTGGAACCTTGCAGGGAACGATGCATTGCACAAGGATACCATCCGCTTGATCTGAGCCGCATTTATGACCGGCATAACGCCCGGGATCACCGGCACGTCGATATCGGCGATCTTACATTCATCGTGAAAACGGTAGAAGATCTCATTGTCAAAGAAGAGCTGCGACAACAGTACTTCCGCACCGGCATCGACCTTCTTCTTAAGGCTCTTTATCTCGCTGACCACGCCCGAAGACTCCGGGTGGCATTCGGGATAGCAGGCGCCAAGGAAGCAGAAGTCATTCTTATCTTTGAGATATAAGATCAGATCGGAGGAGTGCCTGAAGTCGTTCTTGGCAGGCGCATTCGGATTCGGGTCACCCCTCAGGGCGAGGATATTCTCGATGCCCTCGCTTTTAAGTACTCTGGCGAACTCGTCGATCTCGTTTCTGTCGTAATGAAGACATGTGAGGTGTACCACAGGTTCGATCTTGTACTCGTACTTGATCTTCTTTGCGAGTTCGATCGTGCGGTTGCAGTTTGAAGATCCGCCCGCGCCGAACGTAACGCTTATGAAGTCAGGCTCCAGTTCGGAAAGGACTTCGAGCGTCGCGTCGATATTGGACAGCTCGGTGTCTTTCTTCGGCGGAAAGATCTCGAAAGACAGACTTCTTTTCTTTTTGTAGACCTGTGATACTTTCATTTCTTATCCTCTTATCTGCTTAGCTGCGGTGACAAGATTTACGAGACTCTTCTTAGTCTCTTCCTCACCTCTTGTCTTAAGACCGCAGTCAGGGTTTACCCAGAGCTTCGAATCTTCGATCTTTGATCTCATCTTCGTCAGTGCCGCAACGATCTCCTCAACTGAAGGAACGCGGGGGCTGTGGATGTCGTATACGCCCGGACCTACTTCTGTCTTGAAGTTGTTCTCCTTGAGTGAATCGAGGATCTGCAGATCCGAACGTGATGCCTCGAAAGTGATTACGTCAGCATCCATCGCGTCGATCGCCGGGATGATATCCGTGAACTCGCTGTAGCACATATGTGTGTGGATCTGCGTTTCGGGCTTAACCTTGCTGTGAACGAGCCTGAATGCCGGGATCGCAAAATCAAGGTATTCACTGTCCCAGTCACTCTTTCTCAAAGGCAGCTTCTCTCTCAAAGCGGCCTCGTCGATCTGGATGATGCCAATGCCGTTAGCCTCAAGATCCAGGACCTCATCCCTTATCGCTAGCGCGATCTGGAGGATGCTCTCCTTGATGGAGATATCCTCTCTCGGGAATGACCAGTTAAGGATTGTGACAGGACCCGTGAGCATGCCCTTTACCGGCTTGTCCGTGCAGCTCTTCGCGAACTTCGACCATTCAACCGTGATCGACGCTTTGCGTGATACGTCGCCCCAGATGATCGGCGGCTTAACATTTCTTGTACCATAGGACTGGACCCATGCCTTCTCCGTGAAGAGATAACCGTTCAGGTGCTCGCCGAAATACTCGACCATGTCGTTCCTCTCGAACTCGCCGTGAACGATTACGTCAAGACCGATCTCTTCCTGGAGCTTTATGCACTCAGCAATCTTTTTCTTATTGAACTCAACGTACTGCTCTTTGGTGATATTGCCCTTCCTGAAATCAAGCCTGTTCTTTCTTACATCCGAAGTCTGGGGGAAGGAACCGATCGTTGTCGTCGGGAACAGAGGAAGCTTTAAGATATCCTTCTGGATCTTTTCTCTTTCAGCAAAGGCAGGAAGTCTTACGTAGTCAGCATCCGTGATCGCAGCGACCGCAGCCTGGACTTCCTTATCCTCACTGTTTACCCTGCCTTCGAAAAGTGCCTGATTCTTCTTGAAAGCATCCTCATTCTCATAGTCCTTGCCGAAAAGATCAGCAATCTCATTAAGCTCTCCGAGCTTTTCCTCGGCAAATGCGAAATGCTTCTTATAGTCGTCTGAAAGCTTTGTCTCGCTCTCCAGTGTGTAAGGAACATGAAGGAGTGAGCAGGAAGTGCTTACCACGATATTCTCAGCCTTGATGCCCTTAAGGATCTCAAGCGAATTCCTGTAGTTATTTCTCCAGATATTCTTGCCGTTTACGACACCTGCGAAAAGGATCTTTTCTTCAGGGAACCCGTTCTCCTCAACAATCGAAGCAGTCTTTCTGCCTTCGATAAGATCAAGACCAACCGCATCAAAATCAAGAGCAATCACATCATTATAGATGTCCCTTATATCGCCGAAATATGTCTGGAGCAATACCTTTACGCCGTTCTTGTTTGAGAGGATCGAAGAATAGATTTCCTTGAAAAGCGCGATGTCTTCTTCTGAAAGATCCCTTACAAGATAAGGCTCGTCGAACTCAATTAATGACGCGCCTTTTTCCGCGAGAACGGATACGAGCTTGATGTATTCAGCCGTGAGAACTGAAGAGACGTCAGATATCTTTTTCGAGCCGGTGAACTTGGCGAGCTTAAGGAATGTAAAAGGTCCGACAATAGCGGGCTTGGTATCAACGCCGAACTCCTTCGCCTCAACGAATTCGTCGACAGGCTTGGTGCCCGTAAGTTCTATCTTTGTATCATCGTCGATCTCGGGAACGAGATAGTGGTAATTTGTGTTGAACCACTTTTTCAGAGCGAGAGCCTTTACGTTGCCGTTACCGCCCTGATAGCCTCTTGCCATCGCGAAATATGTTCCGATATCTGAAAGGCCCAGATCCTTATATCTCTGAGGGATAACGTTGAAAAGGAAAGCCGTGTCGAGCACGTTGTCGTAGAAAGAGAAATCGTTGGATGAGATATATGTAATCCCGGCCTCTTTCTGCTTAAAAAGATCTCCCTTCCTGATCTCTTTCGCTGCTGCCAGAAGCTCTGCTTCTCCGATCTCTCCTGCGAAATATTTCTCGGACGCGAACTTGAGTTCCCTGTCCTTACCGATCCTTGGATAACCTGTAACTGATGTATTCATGTGTATCTCCTCCATTTGCGTTTACGGTTTTTATTGGTTGCGAGTATATTCCCACAAGAGCAATAGGTAAAATACATAAAACCGCCGTTTGACAATAGATAAAATCTATAGTTGATGTTAAAATCGAGAAAACATCTATCGAAAGGAAGACTCCCGGATGACCATCAAACAGCTTCAATACATAGTAACCGTCGCAGAAGAAGGCAATATTACAGCCGCCGCAAAGAAGCTGTTCATTGCCCAGCCGAGCCTTACATCCGCCATAAGGGAACTCGAGAACGAATACAACATCACGATCTTCATGAGATCGAACAAAGGCATCAAGCTGACCTCCGAGGGCGAGGAGTTCCTCGGATATGCTAGACAGGTGCTCGAGCAGACAAAGCTCATCGATGAGCGTTACGCGGGAAAGGAATCCGGCAAGCTCAAGTTTTTCGTATCTGCCCAGCACTATTCATTTGCCGTCGAGGCTTTCGTCGAACTCCTGAAAAGAAGCGGCGCGGATAAATACGAATTCCATATGAGAGAGACACAGACGTTTAACATCATAGACGATGTCGCGCACTTAAGAAGCGAGATAGGCATCCTCTATCTCAATAAGTTCAATGAGGAAGTAATCAGAAAGACTCTCAGAGACAACAACCTGACATTCACTCCGCTCTTTAAGGCCGAGCCGCATGTATTCATTGGAAAGAACTCGCCTCTTGCAAAGAAAAAGTCCCTGACGCTTGAAGACCTGAAGCCCTATCCCCGCCTTTCTTACGAACAGGGCAGCCACAACTCCTTCTATTTCTCGGAAGAGATCTTAAGCACCGTCGACTGCGACAAGGAACTCGTCGTGCTCGACCGTGCGACGCTCTTTAATATGCTGATAGGCCTTAACGGTTATACGATCTGCAGCGGCGTGATCAACGAGGAGCTGAACGGCCCTAACATCATCGCCAAAAAACTCAAAGTGGATGACTATATGGAGATCGGATATATCCTTCCGGGATCTATACATCCGTCTCATCTCACATCGGAATACATAGAGATCTTGAAAGATCTTACAAAGAAATAAGATATTCGGTCTCCCTGCAGCCGTTGAACTTTGCGAAATCCTTCACTGTCCTGTTCAATTCCGAAATCAGTTTTTTGGTGATCCGGACATCCGGCTCCCACCAGATATTCCTTACGGTGAGCACACCGGTCTTGCGGTCCGGCACAGCTTCGATACGCCCGGCAAACCGGTCGCCAAATACAACCGGCAAAACATAGTAACCATATCTGCGTTTTACGGCAGGAGTATAGATCTCCCATGAATACTGATAATCCCATAACGCAAGGATCAGTGATTTGTCCCACATGAGAGGATCGAGCGGGGCAATGAACGACATACGCGGCTTCAGATCAGCCGTTCCATCTATAACTGACTGCATCAGATCATCGTCTTCAGCCCGGTAATAGAAAACCTGCCTGATGCCTTCCACTTCAACCGGAATTATCCTGCATTCCGACATCAGCCGCGCCAGCACCTCTTTACGTTTTTCGGCATTGATATCTATGCCGAGAAACGCAGTGGAATTCTTATCCCAGAGAAGTCCCACCGCACCGATTCGCCGGAGCACGCGCCACGCGGTAAACTCATCGCTGTTTCCGCACGGGTTATCTGCTTCAAGCACTGAGGAAGGAAGGTGTCTATCTGCGAGATCATAGTACTTCCTGCTTCCCTGCTTGTGATGTATCACGAGCACACCGTCAGTATATAACTGTTCCAGAACAGATCTTGCGGCCTGCGATTTGCCCTGCCAGTTGCCGCTCCAGTGCATGGACGAATGCCAGAAGATCTCCCCTTCCACCGGCAAAGAATCACTTGATACCGGACCGTTCTCCCTGATAAAGGCAATTGCCTTCTTTTCCAGCGGTTTAAGACCCTTGAAAGTCCTGCCGAGTTTGCGGCTCCGGTCTCTATAGGATGAGAAATACGGCCAGTCCTCAGCGGGCCATATCGAGAGCTCCTTGTCTGCATAATCGATGAGTCTGCGGTCTTCGTAGAGGAGCTCGTAAAGCATCTTTTTCGAAAAGCCCTTAACGCGCGACTGCAAAGTCAGTTCGGCATTCTTGCCGCAGACATCCACGGGATCATACTGGATGCATCCGGCCTGGCGCACATATTCATAAGCGCCGTCCTTGCCTTCAAAACGGTGTGCGCCTATCAGCCCCTGCTTGGAGAGGATGAACTGCCTTGCCTGCTTTTTTGAGATCGTCTGCATAAGATCACCCGGCATCGGGATCTTTCCAGAAAGCGCCCTTATGGAAATTCTCATTGCCCAGAGGCGTTGCGGTAAGGCGGAAGATGACACAGCCGTCAGGGCAGACTATCTCTTTGGTATACTTGCCGTCACCGCCGAGATTCATAAGATCGCCTCCGCTCCTTACTGCCTCCATGAGCGGATAGAGCATCATCATGGTCTTGGAGCAGATGCCGCATCCGTCCTGATTGACGGGACAGCCGAAAGTGCAGGTGTACTTATCACCTATCTCCTCGCCGTTGCGGCAGTAATGTTCGGTGTGATCACCCCTCAAAAAACCGGTAACCTCAACGGTAAATTCGTATTCCTCGTCATACCACTTCTTCATGGACCTGCCTCCCTTGACACCGTTTGCAAACATTTGTTCTTAATTATAACACAAATGTTAAATCCGGAAAGTTTAATCACATATCAAGAATATTTAACTTATAATATATTGTACAAACAAACGGAATGAGGGAAAGAAAATGAAAAAATATACTAAAATTGCTGCTTCAGCGCTTGCTGTGACAATGGTCCTTACCGCCTCGTCTTGCGGAAAGACACCGGAGAAAACAGAAGAGACGACCGTTTCCACGACTGCAACGGAAGAGACTTCCGCTTCTGAAACCACGGAAGAGACTACGGCCGCGACGACGGCTGAGACTACTGACGATACGGATATTTCAGAAGAGACCGGAGCGGTACCGGAATTTGAAGGCGAACGCTTTGATCTCACTGAATATCCTTTCGATATCAATAAGGACAATTACATTGCGGTTATAGAAGCTGTCGGTTCTGATGTAAGCTATGAAGCGGATGATTTCCTGGAGATAATCAACGGTATAAAAAGCGGTGATGAAGATGCTCTTGATAAGTATCATGACGGAATAGCCGTAGTATGCAGTGGCGATGACGTATCTGAATTGCTCGACAAATTTGGCAATCCGGTATCTTCGAAAAATAAAACCTTCACCGAACATCTGACCGGCATGGGTATCTTTACCGCCGCAGATGCTTACACATCTGACTATCAGGTGGTTGTCATGTACTATGAGTTTGACGATACGGATATGGTCTCTGATTGGTTTGATTCTGCAGCTTCGAGTTACATCAGCAGTGCAGCTGATGAATTCCCCGGTACGGATATGTACGAGACAAGTTTTTCCACTTATAAGAACGGTAACGCGAAAGCGCTGATCACAAAATTAATCCTGACCGGGAAAGCCTCAGAAGAATACGGAGAACCGTCCCATTCAGGAGCTTTTGTCGGATACTATGTGAACGGAACCCGTTCCATATACATATCTGTAGTCGATATGAGCGAAGACGCAACCGGTATCGGGATGATGCAGGAATTCTGTAATGAAATGGGACTGATTAACCCCGTTGATAACTGATCCGGATATAAACCTTCTGTTGCAGGCAGCCTGATATCGAACCGCCGGTTCAGATCACGTAAAACCACTCTTCGCTCTGCTTGATCTCTTCCGTGACGTGCTTTTTGCCGTGGGTGTAATACTCCATCTCGGGGTTCTTGATGCTGACCCTCGTGTCGGCAGGGATCGGACTCGTAATGAACGTATTACCACCGATAACGGAATTTGCGCCGATGACTGTATCGCCGCCGAGGATCGATGCACCGGCATAGATGACCACGTTATCCTCGATAGTAGGATGACGCTTCTTGCCTGAGAGCTTCTGGCCGCCGCGTGTCGAGAGCGCGCCGATCGTAACGCCCTGATATATCTTTACGTTGTTGCCGATTATGGATGTCTCGCCTACGACTATACCCGTACCGTGATCGATAAAGAAATGTTTTCCGATAGTAGCGCCAGGATGGATATCGACACCGGTCCTCGAATGCGCATACTCGGTCATAAGCCTCGGAATTACCGGAACGTTCAGTACGTACAGTTCATGTGCCAGCCTGTATGTCGTTATCGCGATAATGCCGGGATAAGCAAGGATAATCTCCTCAAGGCTGCTGGCAGCGGGGTCGCCGTCGTATGTTGCCAGAAGGTCAGACTCCACATATTCTCTTATCGTGGGGATCTTCTCGAAAAAAGCCGTGCAGATGCGGTAACTCTCTTTTTTCCGCTCTTCTTCGGTCATGGAACCTCTGAGCTTGCAGAAATCAAGGGCAAGGATGACCTGTTTATTCAGATGATAGAAGATATCCTCTATCATTACCTTGATTCCGTTCTCGGGATTATAGATCTTATATGAACGGTCCATAAAGTAACCGGGGAATATCACCGAGAAAAGATTATTTAATATATCTATGATCTCGTTACGGTCAGGCTTATTGAAGTTATCAGTAACATCAATATTCTTAGTGCCGTTATAATCGGCTATCACTTTATTGACGAGATCGCCTATATCTTTTTTTACATCCTGTTCCATATCCTTATGCCCGCTTTCTGATACAAGTATTAATCATAATATCAATTTCAGCATGTAGTCGCAAATAAGGGATTTTCGAAAATAACGACTACAAAAATACGAAAATGTCATCTTAAACAAGCAGAAACTAAGAAAAGCGATGACTCAAAAACGAGGTCTTGAATATTAAAGTACATTTTAAGTTAAGGTCATATAGTAGGCTTATAATCCAAGATAAATGGAGGATCTTCAGATGAACAGGAAAAAGTTCTTAAGAGTGCTTGCTCTTTTCGCAGCTTCATCCATAGCATTATCCGCTGCAGCCTGCAGTACTGATACAACCGCTGTCACAACAACTTCGGTGGCTACTTTCAGTGAGGAAACGACGGCATCATCAGACGTTTCTCCGGCAACGGAGATCACAGAGACGGAAACAGAGCCATCCGTATCTGAGACCACGTTCATCTCAGCCGAAGACATTAAGATAAATGACACCATCGATTCATCAGAAGACAGCGAACATGCCATTGAGGTCAGCGGCGGGACAGCTTCTTACTCAAATATAAAAGTTACTAAGACCGGAGATTCCGACGAGGGTGATAAAGCAGACTTTTACGGGGACAATTCTGCAATCTTTGCGACAGACGGCGCGGAACTGACTCTTACCAATATAATCGTTGACACAGACGGAAAGCATGCCAACGCGGTATTCTCTTACGGAGAAGGAACCACTGTGACCATCAGCGATTCAGTGATCACCACGAGCGGCAACTGCTCAGGCGGCCTCATGACGACCGGAGGCGGCACGATGATCGCATCTGACCTCAATATCCATACCACGGGCAACTCTTCCGCAGCGATCAGGTCCGACCGCGGAGGCGGAACCGTCATCGTTACCGGCGGCTCCTATGTAACTGACGGCAAAGGCTCACCGGTCATCTATTCCACGGCAGACATCACGGTAAATGATGCTGTATTGGAATCCACATCGTCACAGGGAATAGTCATCGAAGGAAGGAATTCCGTCGCGCTTAACAATGTTACACTAACTGCTGACAACAACAGCAAGAACAGTGATAAATCCTCATGGTACCAGGCGGTCATGATCTACCAGTCTATGTCAGGCGATGCAGCCGTGGGCCGTGCGGAATTTGCAATGGAAGGCGGATCGCTCACCAATAAGAACGGCGATATCTTTTTCGTGAACAACACCAGAGCTACTATTACGATCACCAATGCCGAGATAGTAAACCTTGATGAGAGCGGTGTTTTCCTGAGAGCTGCCGCTGCCGGCTGGGGCTCTGAAGGCAAGAACGGCGGAAAGGTCAATCTGTATCTTAACAACCAGACTCTCGAAGGCGACATCATTGTCGACAGCATCTCGATGCTGAATATGAATCTCGCATCAGGGACCGTATACTCCGGCGCAGTCAATGCAGATGACGAAGGCGATGTATACGTCACGATAGATTCAGGTTCGAAATGGATCCTTACAGGAGATTCATATATTTCCTCACTCACCTGCGATGCCGGCGCGATCGACCTCAACGGCCACACCCTCTACATTGACGGCGAAGCATACAACGGCGGTGCTTCTTCCGGAACAATGGCTGATATCTGAACAATAACTTTATAAGGGTATGTCTGATGTATAATCATTCCGGATTCTTCAAAGCGGAGGATAAAAGGATGACAGACATACCCTTTTTCACGAATAAAAAGATCGCCGACGGTACTTATCAGATAAAAAATGACTTCACCTCCGGTTTCGATACATACGCATATCTTCTGGAAGGAAACGATTATGCCCTTCTGATCGACACTATACTGGGTTTCGGAGATCTTAATGCATACTGCAGGACTCTGACAGATAAGCCCGTCAAGGTCGTCAACACACACGGACACTGGGATCATGTGGGCGGCAACTTTCATTTTGATTCGTGCTATATACACCCCAGGGACATCGGTTTCTTTCAGGATGTCATAGGGTACTCTAAAGAAGCGGTCTTCGAGGCTGCCAGAATCTCTGCCAGGGATGAATATAAAGACCTTCTGGAGTGCGATGATAGCTTTGCCGGCACGCATCCCATAAAGGTCTACCCTGTTATCGAAGGTGATGTTTTCGATCTCGGGGACCGCAGGATCGAAGTAGTTGAGGCCGGTGGCCACACCCCGGGCTCGATAGTCCTGATAGACGATAAGACAAGGATCTGTTTCACCGGTGATGCCTGCAACGGCAATACACTGCTGGAATTCGACAATTCGCTTCCCGTCAATGTCTACTTAAATAGCCTTGAGCACCTGAAGACCTTTGCCTCAAGGTTCGACATGATGTACGGCGGGCACGAGATCTTCGACAACACGATAATCGACGAAGG
Source organism: Saccharofermentans sp. (assembly GCA_045532275.1). Lineage (GTDB taxonomy): Bacteria > Bacillota > Clostridia > Saccharofermentanales > Saccharofermentanaceae > Saccharofermentans. The sequence continues at coordinate 180,020 of JAZSFQ010000019.1, forward strand.
CATCGAGACAGTTTCCCGCGTCATAGCCGGAACAGACGATAAATTTGAGGCTAAGGGTCTCATGGGCAACGACATCTGTTATGCCGCCGCGCGAAAAGAGGACAGCAGCAGAGCCGACGGCAAAAGATTCAACATGAGCTACGATCCAAATAAGATAATCGGAGAAGACGTCCTTAATCAGGTTATCTGAGGATCAGGCCGGTTTACACAGAATACATATTTTTATTCTGAATTAGTCCAAAGAATATGTATTTTCCGGCTTCCTGAAGCGCTTTTTCGCCGGTACATACATATATTTATGAGGAATCTATATAAATAATCTGCATTTTTCCGGCAGCAATGATAATAACAAGCCTGAAAGTACATATTGATTTGCTATTTTCAACAGAAAAATATGTATATGGGCGGATACCCATAATTTATGAAAAACATTTCTTATGGTTAAGCCTGGTGGTTTAGCAGTTAAACGATTCAACAGATCCTGAGAGCCGCAAGGCATTTCCAAATTTACTTTGATTATCAAACTATTACCCCAAATTTGCCTAAATCTTGTCTGTTGGCCTTATTGGGAAGGTATTAATATGACATCAGAAGGACAGTCCTTTTATCAGGTGATAAACAGGAGCACGCCTTCCCCGATAGAGGAGATACTAATATGAATTACAAGATATATAACAACAATTCAGACGAATGGGTCCTTCTGATCCACGGTTTGGGCGGAAGCATAAATACTTGGAAATATCAGATCAGAGACCTGACTGAGTACAATGTAATTGCTGTCGATCTTGAAGGACACGGCGATTCCGAATTCGAGAAGCGCCAGCGCCTGCTGACAAGATCTGCTTCCGAGATCAACGAAGTCCTGGAGAATGAGCACATTGAAAAAGTCCACGTTATCGCATTATCACTGGGAACTCTCGTCGCATGTGAATTCGCTTACCTTTACAAAGAAAAGGTCGAATCCATCGTGCTGGCGGGATTCGTTCTCAACATGGGCATCGGCTACAAATCACTGCTCGCCATCCTCGAAGGTATCAAATACATTATTCCCAAGAAGGTCTTCTACCCTGTTTTCGCAAATCTCATGATGCCCTGCAAAAACCACAAGAGATCCAGGGACTTCTTTATCAGGGAATCAATAAAGATGAGATCCGTCGCATTCAGGATGTGGCTTTCCGAGCTGTTCAGGACACAGTTCAGACTGAAGGAATACCTGAACGTGATACAGGAGAACAAAATGCCCGTGCTCTTCATCTCGGGAAAGCAGGACTATATGTTCGTTAACAGCGTAAAAAGGACGCAGAAGAAGATCAGCGATGCATCTTTGTACTTCATCGAGAAGTGCGGCCATGTCTGCAGCATCGAAAAGCACAGCGAATTCAACAATCTGGTAGTCAGTTTCCTTCACGGAGTCAAAGCACACTACGCATAATCCGTCTGTAAATGGTTCCCGTTCTGCCGGTCTGTATGCCGGACGTTAACAAAAAAGTAAAACCGTATTCATGCTAACTTTTCCTGACGGTATTTACGGAGAACAGAATAATACTTTAAAATATAGCATAGATAATTTTGTCTCCGGCATATATCAAAAGCTTTCGGCAGAACGGGTAACTTATATGAAGAAAAAGATCGCAATGTTCACTACGGGATGGGGTTCTGAGATCCTCGTTCAGTTCATCACGGGCATGCTGGATGAATTAAAAAGTGAGAACACCGACATTTTCCTGTTCCTCTGTTATGCGGCATTTGCGGACAGCCCGGAGAAAAAAATGGGAGAGATGAATATATTTAATCTTCCTGACCTTCATGATTTTGACGGCGCGGTTATTTTCGGAAGCGGACTGGATTACCGCGACAGAATAGACAATATCATCTCAAGATGTAAAGAAGCGGATATCCCTGTCATTATCCAGGGTGCGAAAATTGACGGCATCAGCTATATCGGTTCGGATAATTACCAGGCGGTAAAGGATCTGTGTGCGCATGTCGTGGAAGAGCACGGCGCGAGGAAGATCACATTTTTCGCGGGAACGCACGACTCCCAGGATTCGGAACTCAGACTTAAGGCCGTCCGCGATTATCTGAAGGAGCATGACCTCGAAGACAACCTGAAAGAAGTCTTTTATTCAAATTGGGAAATGTCAGCCGTTGCAAGGCGCATAAACGAGATATGCGCAAACGGCGAAGAGCTTCCTGACGTCTTCATCTGCGCCAATGACGGCATTGCCATGGAGGCGTGCATCACGCTCACCGACAACGGATATGAAGTGCCGCGCGATGTGCTTGTCACCGGTGTCGATCACATTGACGCAGGAAAGATCTTCGATCCTTCTATCGCAACGGTTGACCAGTGTTTTGACCAGATGGGTGCGGCTTCGGTAAAGACATGGCGCGAACTTATGAAAGACAATAAACTGGAGATCAATAAGACGGTCCCCTGCAGGTTCATACCCGGAGAGAGCTGCAACTGCCGTGAGTTCAGAAACAGTGACAGATTAAGACGTCAGATATGCCGCGATATGTTCTTCAACCGGGCAAGGAACACCTACTTTAACCGCAAACTCGACATTATCGATTCGACGATCCTGTCATGCATAACTTACCTTAATCTGAAAGAAAGCCTTAATCAGCTGCTGAAAAACAATCATGTCTTTGAAGGTGAATCCTTCCATATGCTCCTTGAGCCGAATTTCGGTCTTTCCATCTACGATTCCAATATCAAGCTGAATACTGACAGATACAGCCGTTATATGGATGTCATTTATTCTGCCGATAACGGCGTGATAATTAAGGATGAATCCATAAACACCGGAGATCTCATTCCGGGTTACACGGACGACGGAACAGGTCATCTTTATATGTTCCTTCCTCTTTTCGAAGCTGATAACGCCTATGGATACCTGATCTTCAAAGACCGCGCCGAAGAATTGGGTGAACCATTTATCCGCAACTACTGTAACCGTATGAGTATGGCTCTGGAGAAATTCCGTTATGCCCTTACCATTGAGCACATCAATCAGAGACTTCTGGATCTGATGGGACGTGATCCTCTGACAAATGTAAATAACCGCATGGCTTTTGAAGATAAGGAAAAGCATCTGCAGTCCGAGATCAATTCCGATCCTGACACAACATTCGCCCTGGCAATGTTTGACGTTAACAGCCTTAAGCTGATCAACGACTCCCAGGGTCACGAGGCAGGAGATGCTTATCTCATAAGAGCCTGCCGCCTGATTTGCAACGCTTTCAAGCACAGCCCTGTTTACAGGCTCGGCGGCGATGAGTTCATGACAGTATTGACCGGCGAGGATTTTGATAACCGTGAATCACTTATAAGATCACTCAATGAGTCGATGAGCCCTTATACGGAGACTCTCCCCTTACCGCCTGAATATGTATCCATTGCCTGCGGTATGGCAGTCTACGACAGCAGCACGGACAGGACCGTTATCGATGTTATCAAGCGTGCCGACGAAGAGATGTATAAGGACAAAGCCTCGAAAAAAGGAACATCCTGACAAGATTTTTGACATAAAAGAAACGTTCTTTATAGACCGTTTATATTTGACGCAATATAATTTTATCAAATACAAACGGAAGGAGATCAGATTATGTCTATCTACGATTATTCAGTTCCCACACCCAAAGGCGAAGATATATCTCTCAAGGATTATGAAGGAAAGGTCATCCTGATCGTCAACACTGCCACAGGCTGCGGATTCACTCCCCACTACAAGCCGATCGAGCAGATGTACGAAGACCTCCATGACAAGGGTCTTGAGGTAATCGATGTCCCCTGCAACCAGTTCGCAGGCCAGACTCCCGGCACTGATGAAGAAGTTGCACAGTTCTGCCAACTCAAGTATCACACACAGTTCCCCCAGATGAAGAAGTCTGACGTCAACGGCGATAACGAGCTTCCGTTGTTCACATTCCTCAAGTCACAGAAGGGCTTCGAAGGATTCGGCAAGGGTCCCAAAGCTCTCGCAATGAAGACCATGCTCAAGAAAAATGACAAGGACTATGAGTCCAAGCCCGACATCAAGTGGAACTTCACAAAGTTCATCGTTGACAGAAGCGGCAATGTTGTCAAAAGATTTGAGCCTACCGCAGACATGAAGGAAGTAAGAGAGTTCGTTGAGAGCCTGCTCTGATAAGGTGAGTTTTAATGAAGACCGATGATTCAATGAAGTTAGATTCACAGCTTTGTTTCCCGCTCTATGCGGCATCGCGCAAAGTCATAAATCTGTACACACCTTACCTGAAGCCCCTGGGCATCACATACACCCAGTACATCATGTTTCTGGTGCTTTGGGAAAAGGACGGGATCACCGTCAGTGAATTGTGCAAAAGACTGATGCTCGATACGGGCACGGTAACTCCCATGCTCAAGAATACCGAAAAGCAGGGCCTGATAAGCCGGAGCAGGAGCGGAAAAGACGAAAGAGTAGTCATCGTATCACTTACGGATGAAGGAAAAGCTCTTTACAGGAAAGCCAGGGATATTCCCGGCAAGGTTGGCTCATGCGTGAGAATAGACAGGAGCGACGCTATGGCTCTTTATAAGATATTGTATAAACTTCTGGAAGAATAAATCCCATCGGAACGTTAGAAGATAATGTACCGGACCGGGTAATATCAGAAAACGCAAAAACACAGGGGCTGTCTCATTATTTAGAGACAGCCCCTTAATGTCATAGCCGGAATATCGGCTGAAGTGTACTATTGTTTTCAGAATTCTCTGTAACCGTTTACGAACTTAAGAAGAGCTTCGTGGCTGAGCCTGAATTCTTCGCCGTCTGCTTTTACAGTGTATACATTAGGATCTGTCTCTGAGCAATCTGCGTACAGTGTGCCGAAAGCCTCCAGAAGGACCATGTGACATGTCTGTGCATCATCAAAGCCGTAACGGTCGGACTTTCTCTGCCAGATCTTTGCCAATTCAGGATTGCCGAGGATCGCCTGCTTGAGCTCTGCTGTTTCTGCTGCTGTTCCGCCTGCTACTGTTGCGAGCTGGTCTAAGTCGAGTGTTCTTGTTGCGTTTGTCATATTGATTTCTCCTTTTCTTTCTGTCTTTATGTTTTTGTTTGATTTTTGTGTGTGACAGATTTGATACCTGTATTAAACAATCCTGAGCATGTTCAAACAATCCGCAATGCATGGGCGGACCGTCGGTTAAGCAACACTCTGTTTGTCAGGTGTCGGATAAGGTAAAAAAACTCGCGGGAAATCAACACTGCACAACAAAAAAGGAGTGTCCCTGAGGTGAATTGCTTCACTTTAGGAACACTCCGTTTAATTCAGACTTTACCGCTGATTATTTTTTCTTGGCTTCGGTCTTTGCTTCGAGCTTAGCCTCAACCTTTGCTTCCTTGGCATTCTTCTGTACGGAAGCGATACCCTTCAGGCAGCTGTCAACCTTGGAATAGCCTTCGCCGGTTGCAATGATCTGACCATTCTTAGCCTTTAAGCGGAAGCGGAACTCGCCCTTCTTATCCTTATAAACTTCGAACTTAGGATTTACGGCAGCCTTGAAATCCTTCTCTGTCTGGTTCTCGATGTTAGCGACCGGAGCGGTTGCTGCGACAGATGCGATTCCCTTTTTAGCGGTAGCAGCTGACTTGTAAACCTGGCTGGTAGCGATCACTTCACCATTTCCAGCAACCAGATTAAACTTGTAACCGTTAGGTGTCTGTGATAATACGAACTTTCCCATAAAAATGCCTCCTTCATAAAGGGTCAAATGTTTTTGAAAACTGATTCAATCATAGCAAAATGAGCACTTCAGAGCAACACATTCACATGCGGAATTTAAGGCTGTAAAAGGCGTTTTTCAATTAACGGCTTAAATAGTAAAATTATACGGGATTAATCATATGGAGGATAACAAAATGGCAATGATGGAAAGACCTCAGGCAAAGAATATCGAAGGCGGTGTCTGCTGGGAACATGAATTTGATTCTTTCACAATGAAGGCTTTCGTTCCCGATAACGAACTTGACGGACAGACAAATAACTACGGCTTCAGAGCCCCTCTCCTTCTTGTTCTCGAAGAAGAAAAACAGGATATGGACAGCGCATTAAGCTTTGCCCGCAAAACAGGTCTTTCAGAAATCGCTGCAGCTTATGATTCAAGCGTCATATTCATCTATCCTACGACTGAAGGCGGATGGGAAGCTTCAGACTGTTCTCTTTATGCTGACGTGATTGCCGAGATAAAGATGATCCAGGTATATAAGGACGGCATCGTCGAGGATTTCAATTTCTTCACCCAGACTTTTGAAGGTTACTTTGTAAGAGGTGCTAAATTCCGCACTGACATCTACAGCTATGGCAAGTCCGCAGACTACGTTGCAAAGAATCTTCTTAAGACTACAGAAGGCCTGTATCTCTGGGGCCCCGGAGAGATCACTCCCGCGATGTGCTCGATGGAAAACTTAAGCGTTATTCCTGATGTAGAGCGGAAAGACATAGCAATATTAAGTGTCGGAAACAGTGACGAGATAAACGATGCTTTCAATGATTGTGAGAACCTTCTTATCAAGGAAAGCGCAGATTATAAAAACGACTTCTTCTCATTCGTTAAAAAGTTCAAGATGTGGTGCGGCCACATCGAATTGGAGCCTGATTTTGATGAGCTCGGAATGACCGAAGATGTAGGCTTTGTTACCGTTAAGACTTCACCCGATAACGAGTTCCTGCCTGTAAAAGCACCTGAGCATAAGGTCGGTTATTTTGCATACTACAACAACGGATTGCTCGAAAAAGGCTCTGTCCCGCTCGTGCTCGGATTCCACGGGGGCGGAGACTCATCGATGTATCTGACATATGTTGCAGGCTGGTGGGAAGTTGCCCACAAATATGACTTCCTGTTCGTATCGATCGAGAATCACCAGTTCGTCACTGCAACAGAAGCCAAGGATGTTATCGAGGTACTTCAGACACGTTATCCCATCGATCCTTCACGCATCTACGTAACAGGTTTTTCGATGGGCAGCGGCAAGACATGGGACCTCTATCAGGAGTATCCGGAGATCCTTGCCGGCATAATGCCTGCAAGCGCTCTGTTCCCTGTCTATACGACGTTCTTCGGCAAGCCCGTTACGGACAGGCTCAACAAGACCGTATCCGTTCCTGTCTTCTATTCAGGCGGCGAGAAGTCTCATCTGCCCGAGCTTCCGTTCCACAAAGATACTTCCCTCGAGCGCGTTCAGTATGTGGCTGAAGTCAACAAACTTAAGAAGAATTTTGATGCTATCTCTTTTGAAGATAAAGATAACTGGGAAGATCCTATCTGGGGCCTTAAGGGCGACAGGACCGAGAGGGTCTATGACCCTGTCAGGGACGCTACACTGACGATCAATTATTATGACAGCGAAGACGGAGTCTGCAGGACAGCATTCTCGAGCGTAAGCAACCAGGTCCATGAGTTCAGGGAGCACAGCGCCGAGAACGCCTGGAAGTTCATCTCGCAATTCAGACGCGAATAAACCGACCTATAAGAATTAAGACAAAAAAGCCTCAAAGCAGACCGTTACGCTTTGAGGCTTTTCTATTAACCGACTGTTCTTCCGTTGTCGAGCACCACGGTCCTTGTTCCGTATGAGGCGCATTCCTCGGAGTGTGTGACCTGAAGGATCGTAAGACCTTTCTCCTGATTGAGTCTCTTAAACAGCTCCATGATCTCGCCTGTGGATTTCTTATCAAGGTTTCCGGTAGGCTCGTCGGCAAGAATGACCTTGGGATTTCCGATTACGGCTCTTGCGATAGCAACTCTCTGCTGCTGGCCGCCGGACAGTGTGGCAGGCATTGCCTTGCGCTTCTCGGTAAGTCCCGTGATCTCAAGGATCTCATCAAGTTCCTTCTTAAGAGATGACTTTGTCTTTCCGTTCATGGTCTGAGGGAGAAGGATATTATCTTCCACGGAAAGATTCATAACGAGGTTGTAGAACTGGAATATAAAACCGATGTTCTGAAGACGGAGATCGGAAAGCTCTTTGTCCTTTAGCCCGCCGATATCCTTTCCGCAAAGAGATATATTTCCTTCGAATTCCCTGTCGAGGCCTCCGATAAGATAAAGCAGTGTGGATTTGCCGGAACCCGATGCACCCATCAGGGATACAAACTCGCCTTCCTCAACGCTCATGGAAGCCCCGTTCAATACCTGGTTAAGGCTCGTATTCTTTCCGAATGACTTGCTTACGTTATTTACTTCAATTACTGTACTCATCTATATACCCTCCGCTTGATTATTCGTACTTGATCTGTTCTGCAATCTTCATCTTCTTAAGGTGTCTTATCGGGAACAGTACCGTACCCGCAAATACCGCAACAAGGAAAACAAAGAACATCAGGGTCATGACGGGATTTGTCGCAACATCCATGTCCATCTCGAGGTTTGACGTGGCATTATTGATGACTGCAACCATCAGCACACCGACAACAGTTCCTAGGCTCGATGCCGTCAGCGCCGTTATAAGCATCTCCCTGAAGAGCAATCCTGAAAGCCTGCTCTTGTCCATTGCGGTGGACAGCATGACGGCACATTCCTTCTTACGGCCTTCGAATCCTATCAGCTGGTTGCTTACCATACCGGTAAATGTCATTCCTACGGCTACAAGGATGATCGCGATCATGACCGCCCTGAGCTCGGCTTCGCCTTCCTCTTTATCCGCTATCATCTCTTCGAGCGTCATGACTTCATCATAGGATCCGACGGCATAAGTGCTTATCGTGTCTGCTACATAATCAGGATCTTCACACATGATCAGAAGATAGCCCGGTCTGTCTCTGAATATCTCTTTGTAATCACGTTCGGAAATTATAAAGCACCCTGTATTGCTGAGCGATTCAGTCTCGAACAATGATGCCACCTTATACTCTCTTATGATCGGCAGAACGCTCTTCGGTCCGTAGGTGATCTTTATCGTATCACCAACGTTGATCCCGTTCTTTTCCGCGTACTTCATTTCGACAAGGATGCTTCCGTCTTCAATGGTTCCCGGAAGTTCCTTAAAAGCGTTGTAATACTTAAATCCGCCTTCAGGCAGCGCATAGAATGTTCCTGCGTCGGAATACTGCTGGACAATGTCGTTGAGCTGCATCGTATATGATATCGAATAAACGACTTCCTTTTCGGTCACACCTTTAAGATCATCGACAAAAGAATATGCGGGCATCTTATCAGTGCAGGAAACAATAACATCACTACTGTATTCCAGTTCGCTGAACGAGATCAAAGCTGACTGCACGAACGAGAAAACGATAACGCTCATTGCTGCAGCAGTTACGCAAAGAACTCCGCTTCCCACGGTGCTCTTCCTTGAGACTGCCTCGACGGCAGCAAGAGACCATTTCGCGTTCTCCCTCTTATCAGCCAAAGTCTTTACCAGAACCGTAACACCCTTAAGTATCCATGGGAACAGAAGCGCGAGTGACGTAACAGAACACAGAAGGCAGATTATTACCGCATAGATCTGCTTGCTGAAGAAAGCTGAAACGATCGCACCGGCAACGAATACCAGACCAATGACAAGTCCGGTCTTACTGAATTTGTAAGCCGTGTCCCTGTTGTCGAAAATAATATCCCTGATGGAAGTCTTAAGAGCTTTAAGGATCGCCTTTAACGGAATAAGACATTCTATGACGACCGCTCCGAGAATGACTCCGATAACGACAAATACCGACATGGGAGGAACAGTACTCTTAAAAGACGAGCCTTCCCTGCTTACGCCTCCGATGGCATCCAGCAAAGGTACCCTCAATAATCCGTAAATGATAACAGCCGGCACGCTGCCTAAGACCGCATAGAGAGTGTTCTCGAGAAGCAGTATGCGTGCTGTCCTCGCACTGCTCATGCCAAGGCTTCTGAGTGTTCCTATAAAGGGCATTCTCTCGCTGACGATCCTGTTGCAGATGGAAGCGGTAACGAAGATTACCAGAAGGAATGCTATGGCAAATATCAGATAAAACACCATGACTATCTGGTTGAGCATTGCCTGCATTTCCGCATCGATCATGAGGTTGAGCATTGTTGCGTAAGGATAATAATCGCTTACCATCTGATAAGCGTCCTGCGCTATTTCATTATCAAGAACGTCGACTATTATCAGGCCTGCATCATTTTTGCCGCATGATATGATCGATGATGTTTCCTCATTTACGAATGCCGAATGGTTGCTGATAAAATAGTTCTTGTTCTCGTTGGATGATATTCCGACTACTTCAAGTTCTATCTCGTTGCCCGATCTGTCGTGGACGATAAGCTTATCTCCGACACTGTAGCCGTATCTCTCGGCAAACTTGCTCGTCAGGACAGTCTCTTTTAATCCCAGTTCAACAGGATCGATAAAATCCATTTTCACTGCAGCATCAACGTTGAATCCGTAGATTGACAGGCTGTCAGTCGTGACATAATTGTATTCGGTCGCAATATCCTTATAGAGCCTCTCTTTATTGATATTGATCTCCAGCACTTCATGCTCCGGAAATCCGTCGGGAAAACCCTTTGTCGAATAATCATCAGCCAGGAAAAGGAAATCTGCCTTAGCCAGACCCAAAGCCGAACCTCCGAGGAGTTCCCTTAAGCCTGATACAAAATCAAAGCACGCCATGGCACATACTGAGCATATAAAGATCGAGAACAGAACGAGTATGGTCCTGAATGGTTTGCCGAATATATTTTTAAGTGATGTCTTGAGTACCAGATTCATATTTCTCCCCTCTCATCAATGCCATCTAGAGATCCTGTTCTCAGGTGCGATGTACATTCCGTCACCCTCTTTGACGTCATATACTTCGTAGAAACAATCCAATGTCGAGAGAATGGCATTGACTCTTATGACCTCGGGGCTGTGAACATCGTAAGCAAGCAGGTCTTTGATCGATACATCGACACGTTTGCAGCACCACGATGTTGCATAGCTCTCGAAGAGTTTCTTCAGATCTTCATCTGTTTTCGCAAGCGTGACAATGACTTCCATACCGCTGAGATCGGCATAGTTCTCACCCAGGGTCCGCTCACCGTCCACATGGTAGATACCGAACACGGTAAAGTTGTCTTCAAAGTAGGCAGCTGCCTGTTTATTGCGTTCTTCCAAAGCCTTCATGTCTTCGGCTGCGACCCAGTCGGGATTATAGATACCGTCCTTATCGAAAAGGATGCAGTTGCTGTCGAATGCATGTCCCATCTCGTGGGCGATAATTGATCCGAGGCCTCCGAGATTGGTATAGTAATCTGCTTCAGGATCAAAATATGGCTTATTCGTAATTGCCGCTGTTATGGTGATATTATTCCTTGTCGATATGTAGCAGGCATTTACGGTCTGCATGGTCATCTCGATCGCGTAGCGGTCCACAGGTTCTGAGAGACGTTCAACAAGCCCCTCAACAAGCAATTTCCGGTAATCCCTGTTGAGTTCATAATAATTTCCGCCCAGAGCGGCATACTTTGAATGATCGTGTCTCTTAAGATCGGTTGCGGTAACATATACGATGTTATTGAGTTTATCGAGCAGGCCCTTTCTGGTCTCTTCAGTCAGCCATGAAGCGCTTGATATTACACCCCTGTAACCTTCCTTAATATCGTCACACATTGCGCGGAGGGCATCATCTGTCTCCTTTGAATAATAACGTTCAACATAGATTGGATCAGTCTCAGAGGATAAGAATTTCTTTACGACAGTTACCGCCTGCTCTTCACGAGTATCATAACTTACAGGGACATAACTACTGAGAAGCGTATAGTGGGGAGCAATAAACAGCATGTATTCGCTGTAGATGTTGTATATCTCCCACGCTTTCAGTGCATCGAGATTCTCATCTGTCATTACCGAATTCAGGCATTCGAGCTGGCCTTTATCGTAAACACAGTATTTTTCACAGTACTGTTCATCAAAACCGATCGTTTTGAAGTACTCCAGTATGTCGACGTTGGTGAAAATGCTCTTAAGCTCATCGAGGGAACAGATCTTCTCGTATTCGGTATCATATGAAGCATCCATTGCTTCGAGGTCGGTCGAACCATATATCTTTAAGACAACATTTGCCAGATCACGTCCGTAACCGGATGCGGTATCCGCATCTTTCCCGAGTGTGATCATGCATGTTCTTACGTCAGTTACTATGGTATTGAGGGATGAATTGTCTTCACGGATATCTTCAAAAGCCGCACCTGCCATTATGTTGAAAGGCATTATGAAGATTATGTTCTCGCCTGATGCAAAAGAACTGTCCGACACCGTGAAATTGAAGTATCCGGTAACACCGTAATCCCTGCAGATCCTCGCGTTCATCATCGCCAGCTCTTCAGCAGACCCGGCATTCATGATCTCATCGAACAGGGCTGTCAGGTCTTCCGGTAACGGCTCATTGGCAAAATCATAATCAAGATATGCGTTGTAAGCCATCTGGATGAGATACTCTTCGCTGCCCTTCTCATATCCCGATCCGTCAACAACATCTTTGATCACAGTCTTGATCTGGTCATCTACAAGAGACGGATCGCTCGCACTCGCAGCAGAGGACGCACCATACTCAAACACCGCATTATCAAGTCTTTCTTTGTTGACGGAATAATAGTAATCATCCTGAGGACGTGACGAGAACATCTCACCGGTAGTCTCTGCCGGCTCAACCGTATTTACGATCTCAGGCGAACAGCCGGTTACAAGCGACACTGACATTGCGCATATCAGTGCAACCCCAATTAACCTCTTCATAACTGATCTCCTTCTCAGATTTTTGAATATTGTGATAATATCATTAAACTTTGTTATTTTGCAGACTTGCGGCGAAATGCTGATATATACTGATAATGCAGGTCATAAAATGACTGAAATCTACTATCGAGGTAATACGGTATGAGAGAAGAACTTGAGAAAAAGCTGAAACTCTTTGTTGAAAACAAGCAGAAGGTCGAAAAGGTATGCGCAGTCGAGTACGATCTGAATTATATGATCGCGAGCCTTATCCTGACCGGAAAGAATAAGGAAGCTGACGTAGAGCAGATCAAAGAAGCAAGGGAGATCCTGGCCTCAAAGGAAGGCGTTTTCTCTTCATTCAGATCCAATATCGAGATGGCCGTCATCACGAAGATGGCTCTGTCCGGCAATCCCGAAGGTTACATCGATGACGTTCTCGAAGTTCACAGCAAGATAGTCGGCAAGAGGATCATCGATTACTATTCATTCATACTGGCGGCAATGACGATCGTCGATCTCGGCAAGAAGAGTGACGCTGACAGGATCATCGCCAAATCATGGGATATCCTGGCCCGCATGAAAAAAGAGCACCCGATCCTCGCGGACGAGAACGACATTACTTTCACGATCCTTCTCGCCATGACCGATAAGGATGTAGACACTATCATCAGTGAGATGGAGCAGTGCTACACATATATAAAGAAAGAACTCAAGGTCAAGGCCGATACGAATTCCATCCAGAGCTTATGCGAGCTCATCATCATGTCCGACGGCGACCTTACCGAGAAATGTGACAGGGCGGCTGCTATCTTCAGCGCATTCAAAGAACAGGGCATGCAGTACGGTTCATACTATGAATTCGCTTCACTGGGCGCTCTCATAGGTCTTGATATCGATAAGGACGAACTCGTCAGCACCGTAATAGAAGTGGCAGAGGAAATGAAGAAGAACAAGGGCTTTGGCATTTTCCATACGGATACCAGGACCCGTCTCATGTTCGCTGCTATGCTCGTCGCACAGGATATCGCAGACAACAAGAATATGCTCTATGATTATGCCGTCAACGGAGTGGTAATCAGCAATTCCATCGCCATGATCGTAGCCGAGGAAGTCGCAGCTCTGATCTGCACGATGGTCATAGCTTCATACAGTGATAACTACACGACATATTAAGAGTTCTGCGGGAAGCCGGAAGTCAGTTTTTTGTCTATCTAAAACCGATAAAAACATAGATAAAAAACTGTACAGATGCCGGAACAGGCATGATTTCTTCCCAAAAACTTACCTGATCTTCTCTGCGATCCCCGAAACGTCATCGTATTCGGGTTTGATCCTTGTCACGCCGAAGCCTTCGGAAATCTTTACCGATGCTTCGCCGTATTTTGTCATGACCTTCTCCTCGCGGCGGTCGAGTGTGAATCTGTCCTTGGTTATGTATCTGATACCGATAGTGGTCGTGTTCTCGAAGATCAGCTTCGCGAAGAATTCTTTGTCCTCCGGCCTGACAACGCAGGTAATAAGGATGCCGGGACGGTTTTTCTTCATGAAGACAGGTGTCGTGAAAACGTCCAGTGCCCCGCTGTTCATCAGGATCTCCGTAGCATATCCGATCTCTTCGCCTGTCATATCATCGACATTGCAGACGATCTCGATAACCTTCTCTTCTTCACCCTCTGAATCACCGATATATGAGCGGAGTATATTGGCTTTCGCGAAATCCTTGGCGCCCATGCCGTAGCCGGTCTTTTCGATCGTCATCACAGGCCTCGGGCCGAAACTTTCCGCGAAATGCTTGATCAGGGCAGCGCCTGTAGGAGTAAGAAGCTCGCCTTCAATGTCGCCGCTGTAAGTCGGAACGCCTTCGATCAGATATGCCGTAGCTGGTGCGGGTACGGGAAGTATTCCGTGAGCACATCTTACCTGGCCGAAACCCGTAGCCAGAGGCGAAGCGATGATGTTATCAGGCTTTAACTGTTCCATAAGAACGCATACGCCGACGATGTCTGCCACCGCATCCATCGTACCTACTTCATGAAAATGGATCTCGGAGATCTCCCTGCCGTGCGCTTTACTCTCTGCTTCGGCAATAAGGCCGTATACTGCCAGAGCGTCGTCTTTGACCTTTTCGGAAACATCAAGCTCATCGATTATCTTCTCGATGTCGCTCAGGTGTGTATGGTGATGGTGCTCATGATCATGGGACGGCAGGATATCAAGTTCGTTTTCGGACTCATCAGATAAATGCTCATGTTCATGCTCGTGGAGATGTTCGTCTTCCTCCGTTCCGAGTGCGATAACACGAGCATGGGTACCCGTGATGCCGCATTTTACGGCAGGCTCGAAAATATAAGTGACATCAGGTATCCCCAATGAATTAAGCTTATCTTCACATGCTTTCACATCACCGGTAAGTTCTGCCAGAGAAGCAAGGAGCATGTCTCCTGCGGCACCCATATTGCATTCGATATAAAGAGTCTTCATATTTAACCTCCGATGTGGTTGATCATACTCGCAGAATAACCCGCGCCGAAACCATTATCAATATTTACCACTGTAACACCGCTCGCACAAGAATTGAGCATCGCGAGAAGAGCCGTAAGTCCTTCGAAAGACGCACCGTATCCTACACTTGTGGGGACCGCGATAACAGGGCAGTCGACAAGTCCTCCGATAACGCTGGCCAAAGCCCCTTCCATTCCTGCAACAGCGATAATCACGCTCGCAGACATGAATTCTTCCTTATGAGCGAGAAGCCTGTGAAGGCCTGCCACGCCGACATCGTAGATCCGGCTGACTCTATTTCCCAGAAGTTCGGCCGTGACTGCAGCTTCTTCTGCTACAGGAAGATCTGACGTGCCGCCTGTTGCAACAACGATGGTGCCTTTCGCCGAGGGCACAGGGACCTCGCCGGCAACGCCGATGCGGGCAACGTCAAAGTACTTTACCGATGTCTTAAGCTTGGATGCTTTCTCTGAAGAAAGCCTCGTGATAAGAACCGTCTCCTGACCGGCTTCAAGAAGGCTCGAAGCTATGGCATCTATCTGTTCGGGCGTCTTTCCTTCGCCGTAGATAACTTCGGGAATGCCCTGTCTTACGCTTCTGTGCAGGTCAGGCTTGGCGAAGCCCAGATCAACAAAAGGCTTCATCTTAAGCTGAAGTTCAGCCTCTTCAGGGGTCATCTCCCCTTTTGCAACCTTCTCTAAGATGTCTCTTGCATCACTCATCTCAGGACCTCGTTCATGCTTCCGGTACGGTAACCGTCAATATCTATTGTTACATACTTAAAGCCAAGGCGCTTCAGTTCTTCTGATATCTCTTTTCTTGTGCGTCCGTATGTGAGCAGTTCAATGTCATCCGGAGCCGCTTCTATCCTTGCGATATCGCCGTGCACCCTAACGCGGATGCCTTCAAATCCCAAGTCTCTTATGAATTTCTCCGCATTCGCAACGCGGACCAGACCTTCGGTCGTTATCTTCTCCCCGTATGCAAAACGCGATGCCAGACATGCGGCTGCAGGCTTATCCCATGTCGGAAGACCGGCCTCTTTGGAAAGCGCGCGGATCTCGTTTTTGGTAAGTCCGGATTCTTTTAACGGGCTGACTATTCCGAGTTCTTCCAGGGCACGCATACCGGGTCTGTAATCGCCTGTGTCGTCAACATTGCTGCCGTCTGCGACTTCAGTGATCCCGTATTCCGCAGCAGCGTGTTTTATTGCATCGAAATCCATCTTTTTACAAAAGTAGCATCTGTCGGGTGGGTTGTTTTCGAACTGTTCGGAATCGAAAACATCACATTCGATCACTACCTGCTTAACGCCGATGCTCTTGCAGAATTCAACAGTCCACTCAAAATCCTCGCTGATAAGAACCTGCGATCTGATAGTAACTGCAAGCGCGTTCTCGCCCAGGACTTCATGTGCCTTATAGAGCAGATATGTCGAATCCGTGCCGCCGGAAAAAGCGACCGCCAGTTTCCCGGCGGCCTTAATACGCTCTGTGAGCGCAGTTTCTTTAATTCTGATGTCAGACAGGTTATCCATTCATCACTTTGAAGCGAGCATTGCTTTGACCTTGCCCTCGGGATCCTTAACGATGAGGATAACGAGCCAGATTACAATGCCGAGTGCTACTACGGATAAACCGAGGTATGCATCGTTCAACATGTCAGCAGGTGCCTGCTCGAAGAATTCTGCGCCTAATTCGATATACTCAACAACCGCATCTACGAGCCACATAAGGCTTGCGCCCCAGTACATAAGGGCAAGTGTGCCGAGTTTTCTGTCGGCCTTAGAGTTATACCAGAGTATCGTTGCAACAGCTGCTGCGAAAACAGTAATAAGAAGTGTCATGTTCAGTTACCTCCTTATGCCTTCGCCTTAGCTGTGGCAGGTGATTTCTTCTTCGCAATGGCATTCGAAACGAGGACCATAACTACCCATGCAAGCGTTACAAGGATCGCCATAGCAACGCCGCTCGTTCCCATCTCATGGAGCATTTCAGCAGCATCAGCGGGATCTGCAGCTGCAGTAAGGAACGGGAACCACGGTGTGACCTCTCCGTGCCATACGTGCTCAAAAGCCAGAAGAGCGGAACCGCCCCAGAGCATATTATTGAGCCATCCCATCTTCTTGATGAAGATGTTATCGGAACCTTTCTTGTCAGCAACTTTCTTAATTACTGTTGTTACGATTGCTTCAGTTGTGGGAACCAAAAAACATGCCATAGGTCAGTCTCCTTAATTCATGGTTATTGATATGAGAATTTTAACATAGCAGACACACAGGTTTATATCACTTAAAACCAGATAAATGTATCTTTTATTACTTTTTTTTCTTGCCTGTCTTTTCGATGTGACTGCAGATGGCGTTAAATGTCTCGTCGCTCAGGTCGTGCTCGATCTTACAGGCATCTTCTTCAGCCACTTCCGGGTCTACTCCGATGGCAATGAAGAAATCCGTAAGTTTCTTATGTCTTGTGTAGATCTTATCGGCAATATCCATGCCCTTCTCTGTAACAGTGATGAAACCGGATTTGTTCATCTCGATGTAGCCTTCCTCGCGCAGACGCTTCATCGCATTGCTGACGCTGGGCTTTGTAACTCCCAGAAATCCGGCGATATCGATCGAACGGACATATCCGTTCTTCTCTTTAAGTATGATCATCGACTCGAGATAATCTTCAGCGGATTTCCCGATATTGTTGCCGTTTTTCATATAAAGCACCTCTTAACCGGGAAAAACCCGCTTTGCAGCACAAGACATAACTGAATTTATACTACAAACATTCTTGATATATGTCAAAACAAAACTTGCGGAAAAGTGATATACGGATACCCCTGCCTGTGTAGTAAAATCTTTTCAAAAATAAACCAGAGGTCCTTATATGAATCTTATCGAAAACCTGGTAACGGATGAGGAACGCGCTCTTTACGGCAGCAGGGACATCACAGTAAGAAACGGCCGTTTCGACGGCCCCGCAGACGGCGAAAGCGCCCTTAAAGAGAGCAGCAATATTACCGTCGAGGACTCGTATTTAAACCTCAGATACCCCTTCTGGCACGATCACGGTCTAACCATAAAGTCATCCGAAATGACAGACAAATGCCGCGCCGCGATCTGGTATTCGGATAATGTCAGCATCACAGACACAAAGCTTCACGGTATCAAGGCCCTGCGCGAATGCAGCGATGTATCACTCACCTCATGCTCAGTCATCTCACCGGAATTCGGCTGGTCAGTTCACGGGTTTAAGATGACTGACTGCAAAGCAGAATCCGAATACTTTCTCATGAGGTCTTCTGAACTCGTGCTGGAAAATGTCGAATTCACGGGCAAATATTCTTTCCAATACGTTGAGAACTGCGTAATAACGAATTCCGTCCTTAACACCAAAGACGCTTTCTGGCACGCTAAGAACGTGACCGTCAAGGACTCCGTCATCAACGGAGAATACCTCGCCTGGTACTCAGAGGACCTGAGACTCGTTAACTGCACGATAAAGGGCACGCAGCCCCTCTGCTACTGCAAGGGACTGACACTCATAAACTGCAGGATGGAAGACTGCGACCTGGCTTTCGAGAGATCCCATGTGGAAGCCGTGATCACGACACCCGTGATAAGCATCAAGAATCCTTTGTCAGGCCATATTTCGGTTCCGGCCGTCGGCGAGATCATAAGGGATATTCCGGGCGCAGACGGCGAGATAATCATAGGGGGATAAGATCTGCGTCCTGATCTGAAAGCGGTCGGCGGACAGGCTGTTATACTTGAACACTCGAAAATGGAACTTCAAGTATACTATGTACCGCTTTTTTATACTTGAACAGTGAAAAATCATAGTTCAAGTATACTTTTCGCTATTTCTAATACTTGGCTGTCAGAAAATCATCAGACCGCAATCCTGCGAACCTTACTCTTTTCCCTTCATCACGACATTTACGTAATTGAAAGGTATCTCGATGCCTTCTTTGGCGAAGATATCATTAACTCTTGTATTGATATCGCTCAATACGAACTCAGTAGCGTTCCCGGGTTCATAGTAGACTGTCGTAGAAAGGACCAGACTGCTGTCGGCATAGGAAATGAAATAAACCGGACCGTATTCCTTGCCCTTCCAGGCAGGTATGGTCAGTTCGGATTCGGTAACAGCAGTCTTTATGGCATTCATGGCCTTTTCGATATCCGTTCCGTATGCAACATTGAACTTCATATGGGCTGATCTGATCTTCGTGTTATGGCTCATATTGGTTATGAGGCAGGCATTTATCTTGCTGTTCGGGACGATGATGTCTATAGAATCGATCGACCTTATAACGACATGTCTGGGCGTGATGTCCATGACGATACCTCTGGTCCCGTTATCGAGTTCGATCCTGTCACCGATCTCAAAGGGTTTATTGAAGCTGATCGCGATACCGCTGAAGAGGTCGCCAAGGACCTGCTGGGCTGCAAGTCCTGCGACGGCACCGATTATCGCGGTTCCCTGGAAAAGGACTTTTCCGATATCGGTCGTGGCGGTAGAACTTACGAGGACCCAGATGATGGCAGCCAGGATAATGAGAGTCCTGATGATATTCTGCGTAAAGCGGACCTGGATGTTCTTCTTGTCCTTGAGCTTCTTTTTGACGAATCTGTTGTAAATAAGCAGTATTATCGTCGTGACTACGCAGGCAATCAACGTATAGATCAGAAGCTCCACAGCCTGACCTAACGATGTCGTCTTATCGAATAATGCGCTGATATCAAACTTAGGTAATCCGGATCCGAACATTTTATGACCTCACATTTCGCTTTTTGCGCTTGTCTCTTAATAATATAACAAAATAGCATTCTCCGGATAAGGGTGTATAATCATGGCGATTTTAAATTAGAAAGAAGGAAATCTTATGAAAAATAAGATTATTGCAGCCGTACTCACTGCCGTACTCTCCGTAGGAATGATGGCAGGATGCGCAAAAAAGAAGGACGACACAGTCGTCAGAGTCGGTTCTCTTAAGGGACCTACGACAATAGGTATTGTTAACCTGATGGACAAGGCTTCCAACGGGCAGTCAGAGGGCAGATACGATTTCACGATGTCGGCCGCACCCGATGAGATCACAGCAAAAATCGTCTCGGGCGACCTCGATATCGCTCTCGTTCCCGCGAACCTCGCATCAGTTCTTTACAATAAGACGAGCGGCGGAGTCACCGCTATAGACATCAACACTCTGGGTGTTCTCTACTGCGTTACCGGCGACACGTCCATTACTTCCATAAATGACCTTTCCGGCCATAAAGTCATCACGACAGGCCAGGGCGCCACGCCCGAATACTCACTGAGATACCTTCTGGAACAGAACGGGATAACCGACTGTGAGATCGAGTTCAGATCTGAATCTACGGAGGTCGCAGCTGTTCTTGCTGAAGATCCTTCACAGATCGCAGTTCTCCCCCAGCCCTTCGTAACGGTTGCCTGCGCGCAGAATGAAGCTATCTCGCCCGCATTTTCCCTTGAGGTCGAGTGGCAGACAGTTACAGGCGGTCTCGGAATGGTAACGGGCGTTACTATCGTAAGAAACGACTTCCTCAAGGCTCACCCCGAAGCAGTAAAGACATTCATTAAGGAACACGGCGAGAGCGCAGTTGCCGCTAATTCCGATCTCGATAAGACAGCTTCTCTGGTCGTAGCCGCTGAGATCATCGGCAAAGAGCCTCTCGCCAAGAAGGCTATCCCTCTCTGCAACGTCGTATGCATGACAGGCGACAGCGTTAAGGCTAACCTCGCGCCTTACCTTGAGGTCCTATATAACAGCGACCCCAAGTCAGTAGGCGGCAACCTTCCAGGAGACGAATTCTACTATAAAGGCTGATAAATGAAGAACAAGTACATCAGGACAACTTTGATCGTTTTGATCTGGCTGGTCATCTGGCAGGTGCTTGCTGTTGTTATCAACAACAATATCCTCCTGTCCGGTCCCGTCGACACGGTCAAAGCCCTGATCGAACTTGGTTCGGAGCCTGCTTTCTATATTTCCGTCGGAAAAACAGTCGGAAAGATCCTTCTGGGCTTCCTGATCGGAATGCTCGCGGGGTCTGTCCTCGCGATATTGTCCTTCAGATTCAGGATCGTCGGGGAATTCTTCTCTCCGTTCGTATCGGTAATAAAATCGATCCCTATCGTGAGCTTCATAATCATTGCCCTTATCTGGGCAGGAAGCTCTAACGTAACGATAATCGTGGCATCGATCATATCTTTTCCGATCTTTTACAAGAACCTGCTCGAAGGCCTGAAAGTAACTGACCCGAAGATGATCGATCTCGCCAAAGTCTATCAGATGAAGCTCCCGAAAAAGATCCGCTTCATCTATCTGCCTTCCCTTTCATCTCATATCAAGAGCGCAGTCTCTTTAGCTGTCGGCATGGCCTTCAGGGGCGGCATCACGGCGGAAGTCGTCGGCCAGCCCTTAAGATCCATCGGCAACGGGCTCTACAGGTCCAAGATCAATCTTGCCACTTCCGAGATGCTCGCATGGACATTCGTCGCCGTCCTATCCGCATTTCTCATCGAAAGGCTTATCTCATTCATTGTAAAGAAGGTGCTCAAATGATCGAACTTCGTAACATCAGTAAATCATTTGAAGATAAGAAGGTGCTTGATACATACAGCGCCGTTTTCGATAAGGGCGGATATCTTCTCAAAGGTCCTTCCGGAATAGGCAAGACCACCCTGATCCTTCTGATCCTGGGGCTCCTCAAGCCCGACGAAGGCGAGATCATCCTCCCCGAAGGAACACGCTTCGCAGTCTGCTTCCAGGAAAACCGGTTATTCGAAAAAGAATCTGCTCTGACCAATATCCTTGCAGTAAACGAAAATGTCTCTGAGGCCGAAGCAAAAGAAGCTGTATTAGAACTCCTGCCTCCCGATTCCCTGACCAAAAAAGCCGGCGAACTGTCAGGCGGCATGAAGCGCAGGCTCGCCGTGATAAGGGCGATGCTTCATGAGTCAGACTGCGTGATCCTGGACGAGCCCTTCACGGGCCTTGATGACGAAGCCCGCGCGAAAACGATAGCTTTCATTCATAAGCACCTGAATGGGCGCCTCCTAATCGTCACAAGCCATGACGAAAGAGGCCTTAACGACCTTCAGGTTGTAAGGATCAAGTAAGTTCCTTAACGTCCGTCGCGTAGCACCATCTGCCGCCGGTGAGATTGCCGAAGTAATACTTGTTCGATGCGGACTCGCACATGATGAGTATCTTTTCGTCAACGAAGATTATCTCCTCTGCCATGGGCGGCGCTTCAAAAGAAGATACCAGCGTGCTGCTGTCGAGCGCGTAAACCGGTATCAGTTCATCTTCATCTGCCCTGCCTGAATAGATACGGCCTCTGAACTTAAAAGGGTCGGAATCTGTAATGTCGTAGCAGCAGATCGTGGACTTCGCGGTCCCGTAGGACTGTGATATCCATATCTTTCCGTCGTAAATAGCCATGCCCTGGACAAGGCCCGGCAGGGACAGGATCTCTGAAGGCTTTGTATCTATGCCGCATACGGAATCCTCATCATCGCTGAAGGCATAGCAAAATGCCAGAGCGCGGTTCTCTTCGCCCGCAGGCGTTGTGAGCCAGTGTGATTCATTGGTCACATAATTAGGATCCCTGTAGAACTCACCGACGATAAGCCTGTCTTCCGTAAAACACAGAAAAGCGACATTGACCTTATCATTCATATATGTCGTGTGGAATTCGTCGGCCATCCTGACGGTATCACCACTGGCAGCAGACAGAACGTCAGACAGATAGTAAATATACAGGCTCGCGTCTTCGTCTCCTGCAACGAAAAGGTAATCGCCGTGCGCGGCAAGACCGCCTGCGTGGGGAGCGACACCGTTGCCGTCCTTATCTCCGAGAACGACATAGCCTTTCGCATCGCCGCTCTGACGGTCTATGCGGTATACGCGCGAAGGAGAACCGTCCTTCTGGTAGCCTCCGACGAGATAAACCCCTTCAGAATCAACATAATCAAAACCCTGCGGCACAAGATTGTCAGAAAGACCCGGTATCTTCATCTCCTTATCGGAAGCTTTGTAGTAGTCGATCACGGGCACCTTGAAATACAGCTGTGCAATGAGAAAGACAATGGCAATAAGGATTATGAAAACGCCAAGAACGATTATGAGTGCTTTTACGATCTTCGTGAGCACCCTTTCTGTTTTTGGGTCTAATCCTTTCTTTGCCATTAACTCGTTTTTCTCCAGTTCCGGATCAATACCAATCCTTGTGTCTCTTGATGTAGATGGTCTTCATGATCTGAGCGAAGATCATGTAAACGACCATGAGGCCGATCATCCAGGGCAGGTATGCGATAGGCATTGTCGGCAGTGTGAATAAAGTCGAGATGCCGGTAAAGCCGATAAGCAAAGTAACTACGATGATCGCAAGCGTCGATAATGTGAGCTGGACCGAAGCCCTGTCACCGATGAACGGGAGCTTCGGGGTCCTGATCGTGTGGATTACCATCGTCTGCGAGATAACGCCGAACATGAACCAGCCGCACTGGAAATAACCTGCGTACTCTGCGCTATTGAACTTAAATACGAACCACAGGACGAGGAAGCACAGAACGTCCAGGACGGTACTTAACAGACCAAATGAGATCATGAAGCCCTTGATGCCGCTCAGGTCCCACTTCTTCGGCTTCTCGATATACTTTGATTCTACGTGGTCGAAAGGCATACCGAGCTGAGCGAAGTCATTTAAGAGGTTCTGAACGAGGATGTGTACCGGGAGCATAGGCAGGAACGGCAGGAAAATGCTTGCGATAAGTACCGAGAACATGTTGCCGAAGTTACCGCTGACACTCATCTTAAGGTACTTGGACATGTTGGCAAACGTGCTTCTGCCTTCGACAACGCCCTCGTCCAATACGTTAAGATCCTTTTCGAGGAGGATGATGTCCGCAACCTCTTTCGCGATATCTACGGCGTTATCAACGGAAATACCGATGTCGGCCTGCTTTAAGGGCAGGCTGTCATTGATGCCGTCGCCCATATAACCGACCGTGTGACCGTTCTTCTGGAACATCTTAACGACACGCTGCTTCTGGTAAGGAGAGAGCTTTGAGAAGATGTCGCACTTCTCGCATGCTTCAGCGAGTTCCTCGTCGCTCATGGCTTCGATCTTCGCGCCGGTGAGCGTCATTTCTGTCGAGAAGCCGAGCCTGCCGCAGATATTGATGGCAACGCCTTCGGAGTCGCCTGTAAGTACTATCGTGCGGACGCCGTTTTTCCTAAGTGCATTGATGGCCGTACCTGCAGACTCCTTCGGTGGATCGAGGAATCCGACAAATCCGATGAGGACCATGTCGCTCTCGTCCTGAACGCCGAAAAGATCGACACCGTGAATGTTATTCTTCTGGGCTACGGCGATAACACGGATACCTTCGAGGTTATTCTCCTCGGCGATCCTTTTCGCATTGACGCGGAGATCTTCGGTAATATCCTTTACCTCGCCGTCGATCTCGATGAATGAACAGATCGAGAGGATCTCTTCGACGGCACCCTTTGTAATAAGCTGGCGCTTTCCGTTCTGGTCCCTGAGAACGACGCTCATGCGGCGGCGCGAGAAGTCAAAGGGGATCTCATCCTCCCTGACATATGCCTCTTTGAGGAAAGAGAGCTCTTCTTTCTCGGCACGGTTGATGATAGCAACGTCCATGAGGTTCTTAAGTCCGGTCTGGAAATAGCTGTTAAGGAAAGCATGTCTTAAGATACGCTTGTCTTCTCTTCCGAGAACGTCCATGTATTTCTCGAGGATGATCTCATCCTGTGTGAGGGTTCCCGTTTTATCAGTACAGAAAACATCCATCTCGCCAAATGTCTGGATGGCGGCCAGACGCTTAACGATGGTCTTCTTGCGGGACATATTGATAGCGCCCCTTGCAAGGGATGAGTTCATGATGACCGGAAGCATCTCCGGCATGATACCGACTGCGATCGTGATGCCGAACATGAGCGATTCGAGCCAGCCTGCCTTGCCCTTTGTTATGAAGTTTGCAATAAAGATTATCGGAACCGTAATCAGCATGAAACGGATAAGGAGCTTGCTTACGGAATCGAGGTTCTTCTCGAAAGCGCTCTTTTCCTCGAAGGAATTGAGGCTCTTTGCCATACTTCCGAAATAAGTATTCTCACCTGTAGTAAGGATTATCGCCTTTGCGCTTCCCGATACGATGTTCGAACCCATAAAGCCGATATTGGCAAGGTCAGTGACTCCGGCACCAGGCTCTGATTTCGTGAACTTCTCGACAGGATTGGATTCGCCCGTAAGCTGGGACTGGTCGATGAACAGGTCCTTTGTCTCGATGAATCTTACGTCACCCGGGATCATGTCTCCCGACGCGAGCTTAACGATATCACCGGGCACGATCTCTTCGATCTCGATCTCAGTCTCAACGCCGTTTCTTATGACATCGAGCTTGTTGGTTATCATGCCCTGAAGCTTTTTGGCCGCGTTATTGGACTTTTCTTCCTGAACGAAAGAAATGACAGCCGAAATGATGATAACGGCCACGAGCATTATAAATGTCGCAAATGAAGGCTCATCCGCAAGGATGACATCCGTAACAAATGTAATGATCGCGACTACCAGAAGAACGATATTGAAAGGATTTATTATCGCATCCTTGATCCTTACGATCAGGCTCTTCTCTTTACCGAAATCGATTATGTTCCTGCCGTACTCTTCAAGGCGGTCAGATGCCTGGACCGGATCCAGTCCTTCTTCATCTGTCTGATACTTTTCAAAAAGAGCCTTCTCTTCCATCCCGCTCAGTTCAAGTAAGATCTTCTCCACCTCATCACGGCGCCCGTTGTCTTCCTTTTTTTTCATTACCTTTTATCCTCCGAGAAAAATAACAAAAGAATTATAACAAAATCTTTATTTTCTTTAAATAAAACGGATTAGGATTTAAGGGATAATGCATATTAAGGGGAAATGATCTCCGCATCCGTCAGCGCGATATAATCCACACCGTCTTCAGTAAGGATCTCGAAAACGCCTGTTACGGTTATATTCTCTCCGCCTTTCGGGAAACCGTCCGGGTAGTTATATTCGTCCGTCGGAATGAATTCTATTCCCTGTGAGCAGCACGCAGTCGCATCGGAGATTATGCACGCGAAAAGATATCTCTCACCGGCTTCGTCGTAAAAGAAGGTGAACATGCCTTCCATCTTAACGACCTTACCGACATATAATTCCGGTTCATACAACATGTCGAAGACCGTGGCGTAGACCGTATTCGCCGAAAGAACGGTCAGGTCTATGTCAACTTCGACCGGATCAGCGTTGCGAGAACGGCCGTCAGAAACGTGCTTTTTTTCCTACAGGAGAATCCTTTCATATCACTTAAGAGCTTCCTTCAGGACAGCGAGATTGCTCTCCATGACCGATACATATGTCGTGCCGTTCTTAATGTCATCCATGGTGACGGACTGCATCGAATCAAGAGTGAGGATAGCCTGGTCTTTAGTCTGTGTGTTTTCTACGATCGTCTCGGCGATCCTGTGGTCTTTTCCCTCAATGGTAAGGACGGCATGAAGTGAGAGCTCATCGACTTTCTTCGAAAGGAATGTGACCGTCGCAAAGCTTGCCTCAGACTCAGCGGAACAGCCGACAAAAGCTGCAAAGTAATCAAGTCCGTAATCGTCGGTCATATATCTGAACGGGAAACGGTCTCCGAAGAGCAATGTTTTGCAGGAAGCAGCCTCGGTAACAGTTTTATACTCATCGTCGAGAGCTTTGAGCTTCGCTATATAAGAACCGGCATTTGCCTTATATGTCTCAGCATTCTTGGAGTCGATCTTCTGCATGGCAGATGAAATGCTCTCTACCAGGACAGACGCATTTCTCAGAGAGAGCCAGACGTGTTCGTCGTATTCGATCTCGCCCTCCTCGTGGTGGTGCTCATGCTCTTCATGTTCGTGATCCTCATCGTGATCTTCGTGGTCATGGTCTTCGTCATGCTCGTGGTCGTGATCATGCTCCTCTTCCATGCCTTCCACAACCTCCTCTTCCTTGACGGCATCTCCGAGAACATCCATCAGGTTGATAACGGTCATATCCTTATTTACAGCCTCCTTAAGGACGTCTTCGACCCACTCGTCGGATTCGCCTCCGACATATACGAACAGGTCGCATGTGGACACCTTAAGGATATCTTCGGCCGTGGGCTGGAAGCTGTGAAGATCCACGCCGTTATCAAGAAGAAGGGTAACTTCAGCATTCGCGGGATTGTTTCCGAGAACATTCATTACCCAGTCGTATTCGGGAAAGATCGTTGTGACGATCTCGATATTGTCATGTGTTTTAGCAGCAACGTTATTTACTGTGCAGGCTGAGAAACAGCCGGCCGTCATGGCGACGGCGATAATTGAAGATATAATTCTTTTCATGGTTAACCTCCGTGATATTTTTCCTTTGTATGCGAAAAAACGGACAAACCTCACAGTCTGATCCCTGTTAAGTCTGTCTTCACCGGAGATGTATCAAATATTGAGCCTGATCTTGCTCGTGACGGGCGACTCCTTACCGAAGACCACCTCAAAGACAAATACCGGAACGATCAGAAAAACAACATGCGTATCAACAGCAGTCTTAACGCCTGTTACGGATCCCGTGCGGATCCGGGAGATATTCTTTTCGCACATCCTGATGCAGGCGCAGATGTGGCACTCTTCGCCGCAGCAGTCATGACCGGATTCGACCGCGATAAAGGCAATGGAAAACATAACTGTAACAAGCACCACGATTGCCATGGTGCCTGCTAAAAGTCTTCTGTATTTTGTGCTGCCTGCGGTCTTAAAAGACCGGTACCCGGTCATGCATGACGAACCTGTATCCATAAGCTGCTTTCTGATATGAATTTGAGAATCGTTCTCAATTATATCCGCAGCTGGACAGTTGTCAAGCAGCTTTCTTAACTGAGTCGCTGTTTACCGTAAAGGTGAAATATGTATCCGGATAGGGTTCATTCTCCAATGTGAAATGCCACCACTCTTCCTCGAGAGGCCTGAAACCGTGCTTGACCATAACATCCCTCAGGATCATGCGGTTTGCATACTGCTCTTCGGTAATATCCGTATAGTCCGGATGGCTCAGTTCTCCGAAATAATCAAACGTGCCGCCCATATCCACTTCTTTCTCAGTCGTCATGTCGAAAAGAGTGAGGTCAACGGTGCTTCCCCGGCTGTGACCGGAATGCTCAGCGATATATCCCTGCGGGAAAAGAACATCCTTCTCGAGTTCCGGATAGAAGTATTCCTTCATGCGCGTATCGTCAGTATCCAGAGCCCAGTTCTTGAAGTTCGTAACAGCCATCTGGGGCCTGTAGGCATCGTAGATCTTAATGCGGTAACCCATGGTTATCAGCTCGTCGCTAACTTCCTTCAAAGCAGCTGCGGCTTCTTTTGTAAGAAGCGCAACAGGTTCTTCGTATCCGTCGATCCTGTCGCCGACGAAATTATACGTGCCGTAATATCTGATCTCCAATATCGCATCTGGAACCGCTTCGCTCAGGAGTACAAAATCCGATGAATCGTTCGACAGCACCACACCGTCTTCCGCTATGGATGTTGTAGCCTTGGGCTCTGATGCGGTACTGCATCCGCCGAAGCATGACAGCGCCACAACAGACATTACTGACAATGCCAGGCCCTTTTTCATAGAATTACCGATCTTCCCGAATAACATTTGATATCTACCTCCCGGTCCGCCTTATGGCGAAAACCTGAATCTTATATCGGGAGTATATCACTCGGGATTAACGGCTTCTTATCAACGGTGTTTCGAGTTTGTATCTAAGTTGTTATTGTCCCTGTGCTGGTCCCGGATCAGATCTTAACCATGAACAGCCCGTGCCTGTTACAGTATGCATAGATCTTCTTAACGCAGCTGATACGGAATCTCGCTTCCGCATTTCCCTCAGGGTAGAGCTTAGTAAACTGGACCCCACCGTCCGAAACCGCAGCGATAAATGATATGTAATGGTCCTTTTCCATCGGATGATCTACCGTAACATAGTACTCATCTTCAACGATCTCAACATTTATCCCGTGCTCTGTATCAGATATCTCGGGTTCTAACGGCGGGAGCGTTATCCCGCAGCAGCTTACCACAGCTTCACCCGTTGTCTGAATAACGTTTCCGCAGACGGGACAGACATAGAATCTGCCCTTTGTCATGTTCGACGAACGGTTGAGATTCCTGATATCCTCACCTGACAGAAGTTCGATGACCGATATGTCCAATGCCTTCGCCAGAGGCTCGATGAGGCTTACATCCGGAAAGCCCTGCCCGGTCTCCCATTTGCTCACTGCTTTGCTGCTGACAAAGACCTTCTCAGCAAGCTCCTCCTGTGTCATCTTCTTATTTTCCCGGAGCTTTCTTATCACAGCTCCCGTAACGTATTTATCCATAGCTTTTCGCCTCCTTACGGCTCAAAGATATCACAGGGTCCGGCATCATGTTACCCACGCATCGTGGAGTGCGGAAAGGTTTACGGAAAAACGCATTACAGTTAACCGTCCGTTAATCAATCAGGTCCTGCAAAATATTATAATTCAGGTATTACAGATGTCAGGAGGATGATGATATGGAGAACAGATCTTCAAAGATCGCGGTCATTATTGCGGCGATCGCTTTTTGTCTGTCGGCGGCAGCTCTTGTTATCGTGATCAGGGGCAGCAATAAACCGGAAGAGGCACCGGCAAAAGATATACAGTATGTCCTCTATCTCGGAACCAACGACTGCGATACCAATGAACCCGTGTATTCTCCTGAGGAAGCAAAAGCCGTCCTCAAGGACATCCTCATCCTGAGGTTCGGAGGATATACTATCCAGGAAGCGAACGGCGGATGGAAAGACGATGACGGTACGGAATATCAGGAATACACGCTCGTTATCTATCTGAGTGATACCAACGAGAATGATGTCCACGCGCTGTGTGACGAGCTGATAAACAAATATCACCAGAGTTCTGTCCTGATCCAGAAGAACGAGACCACGACCGAATTCTATTCAGGGTGAGCAGTCACTAATATATTTGAGGATAATGCGAAGGAGTGAAAATGAGAAACTGCTATCATTTCAACATGGATATTCCGGACCCCGACGTGATATTTCACGACGGATATTATTATCTGATCACGACGACCATGCATTTCTTTCCCGGCGGAGAGATATTGAGGTCTGAAGACCTGAAGAAATGGGAACATTATTCGTATGTTTTCGACAAGCTCGAGAGCACTCCCGCGCAGAGGCTCGAAGGTGATTCGCACATCTACGGTAAAGGAATGTGGGCTCCGACTCTGAGATTCCATGAAGGTACATTCTACGTCGCATTTTCTTCGAACGATATGGACAAGACATATCTGTTCAGGTCTTCCTCGCTGAAAGGACCGTGGGAGAGGAACGAGATAAAAGGCTTCTACCATGACCTCTCACTTCTTTTCGACAACGGAAAAGCATATGTGGTCTACGGCAATACGGATATTCATCTGACTGAACTTAATGATGACCTGACGGCTCCTGAAGAAGGTGGTCTCGACCGCGTTATCGTCGATGATGCAGGCAATCCGATGCTGGGACTCGAAGGCTCACACATATACAAGATCGACGGCAGATATTATCTCTTCATGATCCATTCCTTAAGGGACAGATGGAGAAGAGTTGAAGCCATGTATGTGTCGGACAGTCTTGAAGGCGAATTCACAGGCGGTGACATCTACGATAACGATCTCGGAATAAGGGACTCCGGCATAGCGCAGGGCGGTATTGTTGACGGTCCATGCGGCAGTCACATGATAATGTTCCAGGACAGCGGCGCAATTGGACGTCTTCCTGTTGTCGTACCCTTTGAATGGAAGGACGGAAAGCCTGTATTTGACGATAAGAATACTGTCGAGGAGTGTGAGCTTACAGGGCTTTGCGGGAGCGATGATTTCACAGACGGACATAGGGATTTCTGGCAGTTTAATCACGAGCCCGACCTGAGCCTCGTTAAGTTCGAAAATGGCTTTCACATTACGACCGGCAAAGTCTGCAGGAACCTGTTCCATGCCAAAAACACTCTGACGCAGAAGACATCAGGGCCCGTCTGCAGCGCGAAGGTAACTGTCAGCGCCAAAGACCTTAACGATGGTGATCTTGCAGGCCTCTCGGCATTCCAGGGCGATTATGCTTTTGTCGGCATCACAAAGGAGAACGGCAGTTTCTTCGCCGTTATGCTGAGTAATACAAGCAAAGGCGGCCCCTGGGATCTGAGCGAAGAAGAAGGAGTGTTGGAAGAAAAGGTGCCTTTAAAAGGAGATTCCCTGACTGTTAAAGTCGAATGCGATTTCAGGAACGATACTGCGACGTGCTTAATCGAAGGACCCGAAGGCTTCAGACAGATAGGGACACCGCATAAGCTCAGGTTCAGGCTCGATCACTTTACAGGCTGCAGATTTG
The DNA here is from genome assembly GCA_045532275.1 of Saccharofermentans sp. GTDB lineage: Bacteria > Bacillota > Clostridia > Saccharofermentanales > Saccharofermentanaceae > Saccharofermentans. The sequence continues at coordinate 211,704 of JAZSFQ010000019.1, forward strand.
CCCTTTCGTGCTTCTCAACAACGCATGCCGGAGGAACGGCGGTTTTTAAGGATTTTTCATTATCTTAAGATCCGTGTCGCGGATCTTGAAATACAAAGAATCCTTGGCATCGGTATTCTTTTCCAGCTGCTCACAAAGCCCGGCCGTCTCTGCCTCAACATCTTCATGAGGAGTATTCAGTACAGACTTGCCGTTGATGATCATCTTAATATCTTTAAAACCATCATAAGCAAACAGCCCGGTCAGAAAAAGGACGCAGAAACAGATACAGATCTTTCCTGGCCACGGGACTCCTTTTTCCAATACGGAGCAGACAACAGTTAGAGGATTCACGATCGCAAAAACTATCAGGCCTATAATATCCGGAGGGCTTTTTACCTGACGTCCGTTTCTCATTTTGAACATATGGCCGCCGAAGAGGCCCCTCATTCCCTCTTTAACAGAGGATTCTGCGATCATTGTGCTGAAACTGTCGCTTCTTTTCTCATTTTCTGCGATCTGACAGCCCAGTTCTATATTCTCCGCGTAGAGTTTAAAGTACTCTTTTATATCCGTAAAATATCCGATGTATTTTTCAGGAGCAAATTTCGCATATCTGTCATATGGAACTCTTTTTCCCTCGTTGACAGTCTTTGTCTTTATCTCCGTGATCTCCGTTATCTTCAGGTCGCAGAACATCTTTCCGCGGAGCGCTCGGATGTTATCCGGATCCTCGTCAAGGACCTTGTTAAAAAGCTCTCTTGCCTTGTCGAAATTGCGGGACAAAAGAAACTCATTCCCTGCTTTTAATGTTTCGTTCTCATTCATTCCTGATCATCCCCGTTCAGTCAATCGCCTCAAGCCACATGTTCGCTCGGATTAAATCCCCATTGCGCCACCGTCCACGAATAATCGGTAAGACCGACATAGTATGCTGTAATATCCGTGATCTCATTAACGATCTTGTCAGGATATTCCACGCGCGTAACCGGATCGGTAACTATGCGCATGATATCATTCAGATTGGTATCGGCAATATAATCAACATATTCCTGGGTTATTCCCGTGTCATGTGAATTCGGGAAATAGAGATCCGGCGCACCGAACAAATGAAGTATCTCATGCGCGATGCTTGAAGGCCTTGTCGTCCAGCTTCCCCGGTTCATATTGATAAAACTCATCTCATAATCGTAATCCGGGTGCCCGTAGTACGGACGGGAGCACGATCTTTTGTCATCGCGGTACTCATCATCAAAGAACATCATATAGATGATTCCGTCCGCATTATATTTTTTCATCAGGGCATCTGTCGGAACGAGTTCATAAACAGCCTCATAGAACGGCGTATAAGACGGAGTGTACAATGTCTCGAAAGCATCTATCGAGAGCTCTGTCTCATATTCCAGATCCTTATATGTATTAAAGTCCCAAATAAACTCAACATATCTTCCGTAATCCGCTGCACTGTCCTCTATCCATTCTGTCGCGATATCAAGATCTTTCCTGGCGGTCTTGCGGAGGTCCTTATCATGGCTGTCAGAGAAATCCCAGGAGCCTTTCAGGTCGCTCGTGAATATTGAGACAATGATTATCTTTCCAGACAACTCCGCAGCAGACCCGAGTTCATCGCGGTTCGAATCGACCACTGTCGTAAGCGTCGGTGCCGCAGAAGTGGCGGTTGTGGTCTCGAGAGTTATGGCAGATGTGCTGCTTGTTGCAGAAGTCTCGGTCGTTTCTGTTGAGGTTGCGGATGTGGCGGTGGACGTAGTTGCCACGGCGGAAGTCTCAGTGGTGTGGACCGTCTCTCTTTTCTCTGAATACTCCCCGGCGTAAGTCTCGCGGGTTGTTTTTCGCGGTTCTTTCTCAGAAGCACTCGCAGCATATATGACTGCGCAGATAACGAAAAAGACGAACAGTAAAACGACTGTTCCTACAACTGAGAAAACAATACCGACAACGAGTTTGCCCCTGCTGCGTCTCCTTCTCTGATAATTACCGGTAATATTACGTCCTCTCTCCATATCTGTCCTTTACTTATTCCTCACTCAGTTATATGCAACTATATTATAATCACACTTTCACTTCGGATAGTCGTTCAACTTGAACATACATACAAGAATGCGGATTTCCACATTTCTATCGGTATGTTTTAACCGTTTGGAAGTCAGCCAGGCCCGGATATACATATATTTTTCTGAAAAATGAAAAACTTATAGGTATGCTGCTTAACCGTTGAGCTATGAACCGGTTTCAGCGGATATCATTTTAGAAAATGCCAATAGTATCATATCCGGAAGCACTATCGGTAGCATGCTTATTATAATTAACATCATAATGGTGATACCTGCAAGCCTGGTATAACAGTTCGCAGGCATACACAGTTGAGCCGTGTTCATTCAAGCAATCAACAGTATAGGCTACAGTAACAAGCATTTCCAAAGCAACACCATACATCACCTTTACTTTTCCATCTTTCTCAACACCATTTACTCCATAGACATTTTTCAATGAGTCGTATGAAGTTGTTCCTAAGCCCAAATATCTTATAGCATGAAACTCATAAGAAAGAGCAGGACTTCCGTCCGGGTTCTTGCCATCTTCAAATTCTGCTACGTAAGGTCCGGCTACCCAATCACCTGTAAAATCATCAGGATAACGGAACGAAACAACATCACTTACATATAATCCTTTGTAATATACAGAACCGCCTGACAGATTAGTTGCTTCGCTACAACTGAACTGTAATTCTATTCCGTCATCATTTATATATGCACAACGATACTGAGGCGTCGCTTTGTAATCAGGATCAGAGGTAACAATTATAGGATGAATATTCAGTTCAACCTCGAACCCATAAGCCTCCATAAAAGCATCCAAGTCGATAAACTTCATATCACTGCCGGGAAGATCATAGAGAAATTCCTCAACAGGATGTGAAATTGATATTTCAACGCCATTTATCGTATATGTATTACTGTACTGTTCCACAGCAACAGTCTCTGTTTCAGTCTCTGTAGTTTCAGGGATCAACGCTGCATCTGCAATGCTTTGTTTAGGTTCGGAAACATCCGCATTAACGGTGTTCAGTGTTTCTTTAGACACAGCGGTTTCGCGGTCGTTTGATGAACTGCTGCAACCGGCCAACGAGATGCAGATCGACATTGAGATCAATAACGAAACAGTCTTTAAAGCAAGCGATTTGTACTGCATATCACAACCTCACATAAATAATCAGGAATAACAGTTTTATCCTAACACTCTTTTAAACACATCATAATTCCTGCTGTATCCCGGCGGACAGTAAACCGCGAACTCGATCCTCTCAAACACTTTCGGAAACTCCTGAAGCGCGGTCTTATAAGCCCTGGCAACGACCTCAGGATCATTCTGAAATGCTCCGCAGCCGAAGGCACCCAGAACGAGTATGTCCGCACCTTTTGAAGCAGCACAGGTCAGCATATGGATCGCACGCTTAACATGATATCCGAACAGTTCCGCATCGTTCATGAATGTTCTTCCGCCGATATCAGGCACATGGATATTGGACTTGATACGCAGGTCCGGTGCCGCTATCGTGATAACGTCAACCGTAACCCAGTCTTCCTGCGGCATCCTCTCAGGCATATCCTCATCAGTTTTGCAGATGACCACACCTTCCGTGTAAATGAGAGAGTCCGAAGCCCTGGGAGATCCCTTATCACGGTGATACTTATAAAAACTGTTCTTCATCGTCCTGTTATACAAAAGAGGATACAAAGTTGACGTCCTGCACAGGCACTCCTCCTGAGCTCCGGCACCTGTGGTCACTCCGCCGCCGGCCTGGAAGGCATTCGCAAAGTTCATAACTGCGATCTTGGCTTCCGGATTTTCTTCATGAAGGCGCATAGCAGCCTGAAAACTGCGGTCACCGGATACGGTTATCTTTGTATCCTTAACAGACGACGCGTCAAAGTCCGGATAAACATCTTCAAAGAAAACTTCTGTGGTCTTCTTAGCTTTTTCAATCGATGCCGCCAGAACAGGATCTTTTTCGATCCAGTCCTGCGTATCCTGGAATACTCTTATCCTGTCCTCGCGATTTGACATATCATTTCTCCGTATTTACTCTGTCATACCCGTTTTCGTATTCTTTTCCCGCATCATAGGTGCAGATCTCTTCATGTGTCAGATTGCCTTTGCCGTCATAACGGTAGTATCTGCCCGTATCTGCTGTTATCTCCAGGATACAGTAGTCCTCGTCGTCTATTCCGCCCGGATAGTATTTCTCATCACCCTCATTCCAGAGGAGTTCTTTAAACTCTCTGTCAAAGTGAACAACAGCCTTGCCAAACAGGCATACTCCCTCAAAAGCCGAATCATCAGAGAAATAAATGCATACATTATCGTTCTTCAGCAGAGTCTTTATGTGGGAAGAACTCGTATTCGTTGAGATCAGATGTCCGCCCAGGCCTTTATGCCACACGCAGAATGTCTTGCGAATATTCTGTCTGCCTTCTTCGTCCGTATAGCCGATCTCCGCAAACAGGGAACGGTCAATGAGATTCTTAATTTCATCAAGTGTCATATAATGCTCCTCTCTGTTATCTGATGCCATCTAATCAAATAATGCACCCCGGAGGGTGCATTTGCAATCTCGAGTCCTTACTTGAGTCCTGAATCGTTCAGGCGGAAGATTACTTAAGCTTAAGTACCTGACCGGGATAAATGTAGTTCTCGAAATGTTCCTTAACTCCGTGAGCCCTGGCATCTCTTTCGATCATCTCTTTGTTCAGTTCATAGAGCTTCTGCCATGTGGTATGGAATTTTGCAGCGATAGTCGAAAGGCAATCACCTGAAACTACCGTATAAGTATCGGGGATGTTATTGTTGTTTGTACCTGCGCCGCCGACTACATTGTCTAAATCCTTTTCATTTAACTCTGCCATGATGTTAACCTTCTTTCTTTTGTCTTGTTTACCGGGCTGACCGGCCCGGATTTCTTTGTTTGTGCGTGTTAAAACGCCTCTTATCAGGCTGTTCTTACAGGATGATTTTATCAATCATGATGAACGAAAGTTTATTTATGGTGTTAAAGATGAGCAAACAACTTGTAAACGTATCTTATACTTCAACACTCTTGCTTCAACGTGTCGCTTAAGTATCAGATCAGCCTGACATACTGGTTGGTTTACCTCACAAAGTCTGTGATAATGAACATCAGATAAATCTGTCAAAGCAGTTCGGAAAGAGAACGGATCTTGGTGTAAGGCACATCAACGTCTGACGCGGGATTAGCAGCGATCAGGATCGGTGTGATCCCAAGTTCTGCTGCACCTTCAAGGTTCCGGGGGCAGTCATCAATGAAGACTGTGTCTTTGGCTTCGCACCCGCATTTCTGAAGCGCGTCCAGATACATACGCTTATCAGGCTTGAAGGTTCCCAATTCGAAACTGTATGTGGCAAAGGAAAAGTATTGCAACACGTCCAGTGTGCGCAGCTGGTCCCCGACACTCGGCCATGTGTCTGAGATGAGCCCCAGACGGTGTGTTTTGCTGAGCGTCTCAATAACCTCTTTCGCATCAGGATAAATGACATAGTTATCCATATTGTATGTGCGGTCTTCGGCTATTGCCGTGAGTTCATCTTCTGTCAGACCCAGCTGTAAGTATTCTGATACGATACAGTAAAAGTTGTAGAACTGTTTGGCTTCCGATTCTTCGCTCTTTGTCCGGTGCTGATTCTCAAGATAGTCTGCACCTGCTGCTTTTGCCTTATTTATCTGAGATCCTTCGCAACGCTTCATACGTTCTCCTGCGATTTCATAGAACCTGTTAGTAAACAGCCAGTCCCCCGACGCCGGATAATCGATCGTATACCCGACATCGAAAAATATAACGGATTTGTCTGACAGCAGTTCGTGCATCGTTCCTCCGCAATTATCCTGCGCTTTTTACATATCTGATCTCACGCTTGTTCCAGCGCTTAAAGACCTTGTCTTTACCGTCGTGAATATAGTTGTGCTTCTCGTAGAAATTTATGCCAATGTTGTTATCTTCGAGGACCCAGATAACGTATTCCTTGCAGCCTTTTTCCCTGCCCTTGTTCTCGAAAAACTGCAGCATCTCCGTGCCGGTTCCCTTTCTCACATACTCCGGATCGAGATAGATGAAGTGAAGTTCAAAGGCATTCGTTTTATCGTCGTCCTCACACATGCCGAGGCCCAGCATTCCCTTGATGACGCCTGTCTCAGTATCTTCGTAAACATAAAGTGCGAAACGCTTTTCAGAGATCCATCTCTCATATACGGGGATGCGGTTCTCCACGGTCAGGTCTTCGTACAGGCACTTGTCCGGAACAGTACCCTTATACGCAAATCGGCTGCTTTCAACTTCAATCTCTGCGATCCTGGCCACATCTTTTACCGCTGCTTCACGAATCATTTCCCATACTCCCCATATATGTGATCAGCCGGTCCGGATACTGAAAATGCACCGGCCCGGTGAATAAATTATACACATTAATCAACACATTAATATCCGACTGTCGTTTAAGCATCAGAACGGCCTTGAATTACTGATTGGTTTACCTTCTTATATCTGTGATAATGAAGCCATCAAACAAAACACATTACAACTTACAGGAGGACAGAACAATGAAAAACACAATGAATAAAGATCTTACTATAGAGCAGCTCGACAAGGTAAACGGCGGCGTTATCGGTGAGGTAGTTGATGACAGCTGGAGTCTTTACAAGCTCGGCTTAATCGATGAGGAGATCAGCTGCTGGGATGCAACATTCCACTGGGAAACAAGTTCAGCAAAAGTTGACGCAGCCTGGGCAAAGATCGGCATCACATGCGTAAGCCACCCCACATCCGACAATGAATACTACTATCAGGGCCGTTCCATCACACAGGACGAAGCAGTAAAGATCGCACAGAACCTCATGATCAAGGGACCCCAGATTGGGTAAGAAATAAACTGCATTATTTGTTGAACGATGCACCGGTTACAACGGTGCGTTCAACAACAGACATAAATAGCCGCGCCTGTTAAAGAGCGGCTAGAACAGATTATACTTTTATAGGTTGGGTTATTCGCATTGAATAATAATCTAAAGTTTTAGACAAACTGATAGTAAATTCACCATCTTTACTAAAAGCTTGCCACATTGCATTGTCTCTATTATCTGTATCCAAATCAAAGCGAGCCGCGTAAATTTCATAAATTTCTTTAGCTGTATTAAAATCAGTTATTTTAAATTCAATATAGGCACTCGTGTTATAATTGTTGTTATCTTTTACAACTATCTGTCCCGACATATCTGTATCAAAGCCAATAACAAAAACCTCTGTAACACAGCCGGGATGAGGTATCTTATCATAATAGTTAAAGGCAACAAATTCAAAGTCAAAAGAAAAATAATCTCGCGCTGGCGCATGACCGTTTATATTGGTAATATCATCCTTATTACGGCCTACCATATTACGAATATCTACAAAAACAGAATCCAAATCTTCTACTATTTTGGTAGCGTCATTTTCGGCAAAAACATAAGTAAACTCAACTTCGGTTGTTTCTTGAGAAACAGAAGTGCCTGTTGTCGGTGCGGTCTGATTTGCTGTATTTGTCGACTTGCATCCTGTCAAAAGAATGCTGCCGAGCAGAACTAATGCGATGATCTTATTTTTCATAAGTAATTCCTCCGTAATGAAATAATGGTTTTAAGATGAGTTATTTCACCTTTTACTCATAGGACGACGTGAAAAACGGAGAGGGGTCAAACTTTTTGAATATTTTTCAAAGAGCATAAAATCGAATAGCAAAGATTAGCCTGACGTTAGAATATCAATTAGATGAGATTCACCCTACATGGCCTGTTTTGCGGCCACTTCGGTGAAGTATTTCAAAAAGTTCACCGGAATGGCCGCATATCGGGGGACTTAGGGTGAATTATCCTTTTAACCAAACCACGCGGACCTCCTGTGTTATAATTCCTTCGTCGGGAGGAATCTTCGTGGAAAAGAAAGGCGCTTTGGGCAACATTCTGATAATCATCGCAGGGCTATTCTGGGGCAGCATGGGTATCTTCGTGCGGCACTTGAATGACTTGGGATTCACGTCGATCCAGGTCGCTTGTCTGAGACTTACGACGGCGGGGGTGCTTTTCGCGCTGATACTGCTGATCAAGGATCCGAAAGGCTTTAAGATAAAGGTGTGCGATATTCCGCTGTTTCTCGCGCTCGGCCTCGTCAGTATCCTCTTCTTCACATGCTGCTACTTCACCGCCATCCGTCTCATGACGATGTCAACGGCCGCGATCCTACTCTACACTTCGCCCATCTGGGTCATGATCCTCGCGATAATATTCCTCAAGGAGAAGATCACAGTTCAGAAAGTTATCGCGCTCGTTCTCGCATTTGCCGGGTGCGTGCTGGTATCAGGCTTCGGCGGGAAAGTCACCGTTGCGGGCATTCTCGCGGGCCTGGGCTCCGGCCTCGGCTACGGTCTTTACAGCATCTTCGGCACTTTCGCCCTGAAGAAATACTCCCCGTTCACCGTCACCTGCTATACTTTCCTGATAGCAGGCTTAGGTTCTGTCATCGTCTCTGACCCTGCCGATCTCATCTCGAAAATATCTTCCGCCGGCAGCCTGTTATCGCTGTCCGGATTCGTGCTCTTAACATCGGTCGTCACGGCCGTCATACCGTTCCTTCTCTACACTCTGGGACTGAACATGACCACTGCGAGCAAGGCAGCGGTCCTGGCCACAGTCGAACCCGCCGCCGCGACACTGTTCGGCTTCTTCGTAATGAAAGAGGTCATCGGTCCTATCGCCATCTTAGGGATCCTGCTGGTATTCGCAGCGATAGTCGTTCTAAGTGTAAAACAGGGTAAGAAACATGATTGAGATGACCGTCAGTCCGGTCTTTTATCTCAAATTCAGGGAAAATGAAAATTGAGATAACACTGCGTTATCTCAAATTCAGGTTTTCGAACTTTTGAGATACCGGTCTTTATACCGGAACTCAATGTATTACTGTAACGGTCTTTCCCGGCCGCACTCAGGGCAGAATCTTGAAGTGATGTCTGTCTTGCCGCAGGAAGGACAACTCCATGGGCCATCAGCGGGAGCCACAGGCGCCAGCGGTGCCGTAAAATCGATCGGATGCTTGGGCTCGGGTGATGATACTGGACCTGCAGTGGCCGGAGCTTCCGGGGCCTTGCCGGTACCAGCTTTCTTCTTTTTCAGAACGAGCAGGATGACCACAACTGCAGCGGCACAGAGCAATACAAATACTGCTGCAACGATAGCAATGATAAGGCCGATATTGATCAGCGTGAATGTAACCTTAACCTCATCCTCTGTTAACATATCCCAGGTAAGCGTCTTGCCGTCCTTTGAAACGTCGGTGGCGTTTTCTTCTTTTGCAGGCATCGGAAGTTCAATGACCACTTCCATAAATCCGCCGTATGCAGAGAGGTCTGAACCTGTTATTCCCTCATCCTTAACATCATCAACTGCATTCGTTTCCCACTCAATCGTGTATTCGGAGCCCTTCTTGGTGAGCTCGAATTCGCCGAGCTCGAGTTCTTCGAAAGCATCCGAATTGAAGATCTCTTCGAAGTCCTTGACCTTGACGTTGTTCATCGTGAAGATATAGCCTCTGTAGTCGCCCTTCTTATAGTCTTCGACAGTCCATCCGTCATTTTCGAAAGCGTCTGCCAGATCGTCTAGATCATCCTGTAGATCTTCATCGATCAGCTCTTTATAGAATGCATAGATAACGGCCAGGTCGGCTTTGCCACTGCTTCTGATGCTCATTGTCGTTCGGAATCTTATGCAGCCGGTAAGGCAGAATGCGGCCATGACCAGAACGATCAAAACGGACAGTAATTTGGATGCTTTTCTTCCCATATTATTTCTCCTTCATATAATGCTGAACTTAATTCGTTTCCCCGTCGACGAGTCCGATCACATACTGCAGGGTCTTATCCCACTTAAGGCGGACTTCATAAGCAGTGGCATCTGTCCCCTGAGCTTTCAGGTCCTGCCTTATAAAGTATTCTTCCGCAGTGTACGGAATGTAGATATCCGGATCGGTTCCGTTAAATGAATCCTCCGGATATATAGTGTTGACGGTCGGAGTATATAAGAACTCGAAACGGCTCTCAGGCAGGTAGCAGTGGAAAGATGTTCCGCAGATGCCTTCGCCTTTTGTGTTGGTTCCGATAAGAACGGCATTGTCGTAATCTTTACACATGCGCGCCATGAGATCTGCCGAGGAAAAGGACTCCTGAGAAGTGAGAAGGTATATCTTGTAATCCTTGGGCGCATTTCCCGTAACATCAAAGTTTTCCGTATACGTGAAACAATCTCCGGAAAACTTTATTGTCGTATCACAAAAATACCGGTAAAAGAGGTCGTTGTAGTAACGCTTCGTGTGTGAGTTCTTGCATCCGATAACATCTCCGGAGTAATGGTAATCGTGGCTGAATATGGCAGACAGGACAGTCGAGCAATAACCTGTCGTTCCTCCCTTGTTCGAACGGATATCAATGATGACCGTATCGGCATCGACTTCGGCAAGAGCATTTGTCAGATCCTCGACAAGTCTGGCGGCTTCGCCCTCATTACAGGAAAGTGATTCGAGATAGACCAGTTTTCGTTCAGGGTCTTTAGCGATCCTGTAAGTCTGCGGAGCATCGTCGGGAACAGCATCAGTTTCATCTGAACTTCCGGCATCAGGCATCAGCTCTGGATATGTGCGCGGAGAATCTGCCCACGGCATATCATATGCGGGACTCTCATAAACTGTCGTCGTGATAATGTTGCCGTCAGGCATGAGAAGCTCTATTGTATGCTCCGTTCCTATTCCGTTGTTAAACCACAGGGTGTCACGGAAATAGCAGTCATTACCTTTGTCATATGCCGGTGATGAACGCTCAAGGAAATCAAAGCAGAGATCTTTCGGGTCCTTGCCGTCAAATGTCAGCAATTGTCCGTCTTTGTAATCACTGACAAAATTGAAATAGATGCTGTCTGCGGTAACGTTGTAATATTTTCCGTCTACATAACGGAATCCGATCAGACTGTACTGACGGTATTCCTCGACATCATCCCTGAAGTTTTCCTTCCAGGAATACTGATAATTCTTCATCTTCTGGGTCGCACTGATCTCGGACAGATTAAAGCCTGATATCCTGCTGTAATCCGGCAGCGACATAGCGTTATGTTCGCCGGGAAGGATCGCCAGAAAACACGCGAGATATGAGAAGTATTCATAATCGGACTTTGAAGTCTTAACATATTCACGATACCGTTCGTGGATCTCGTCATAAGATATTCCGTACGCCTGCTCGAAAAGTTCTTTCTGCGGATTTTCAAGACATACGATCTCATACATATAATCCAGGTCGCTGAGCTTCTGGTCCATTGTCAGCGTGGTATCGACCATCTTATGACCGGTATCGATCGACATCCACATGTTTCTGCCGAAGTACAGGATCTTCGGAAGATTGAACAGTAATACGGCCAGCAGCGCCAAAAGCGGCACTCCGATCACTATTGCGATTATCCGTTTAACGATCTTAGACTTACCTTTTTTATCCTTAACCATGATCAGTGAACCCTTCCTTGTATTCGATAATTGGAATTATACAAAATTTTTGCGATTTACGTTCGAAAACAAGTTCGGTTTTTTATGAGATCAGGCAGCAAGGCACCCGGGGCTGCATTTTGCTGCAACCCTGAGTTTTTCCAATGCTTCCTTAAGAATATGTCCAGCCAGTTGTTTGCTCTTCACATTTATGATGGTTTTCAGGCTTTCATATGTTTTTTTGCAGTCATCATAGTAATCATTGAAACCAAAATAGTACTTGACTGCTTTGGCTTCCCTGTAGTCAAGAGTGATGTCAATGAGACTCAATAATTGATCTCTGCTGTATTTATTGAAAACTGCATCAATACAGCAATTATTGTCTGGGATAAGCTCAGCAAGCTCAGTCTGATCTTCATCAATTGGAGAATTAAGTGAGATATTACTGGATACAGCCATTTCAGCCCCCAAGGCATATATGACCTTGTCCAGTTTCATCCCAGAAAAAGCTGCAAGATCTTCAGCAGCAGGCTCATGATCATATTCATCCATAAACTCCTTGCGGAGCTTCTGGATCTTACAGATCAGTTTTTCATCATCATCAGAGACTGAGAGGATGAATCTGCCCTTAGTCACATAATGCAGAAGGCCATAATTCAGATGGCTTCTCAAAAATGTAGTGATCTCACCTTTGCTCTGATCATAATTTGGAAGTTCATTAAGAACAATTGTCCAGGCTTCCATCTTAAGATCTTCTCTGTCAAATCTGGAGCAGACCATTTTTGAATACTTATTGACATAAAACTCAATAGCATTCTCAATTTTGGAGAAAAAAGCTTCCTGGTCATCACAGGTTTGTCCAGCCTTAAAGGCTCTGTTCAATAATCTGTTAATTTCTTCATTAGAGAAAAAATCAGAAAAAAGGATCTTTTTCATTCTTTTCGCCTCCCTTATCCGGCTTATAGAAACATGTTGCGACTCCAAAACAATCAAATTACATAATTCTGTAATTTGATTTCATTTTTATTTGAGTATTGGGATTGTATCATTTTTGAAAGTCGTTTGTAAATGGTTTTTTGTAATTGACTTTCATTTTTATTGTATATGCAGTTGTAGATAAAAAAAGAGGCCGCAAAGCCCCTTATATAAACAGATTAAGATATAACTAATTCGGATCAGTATCCTAACGGCGGGAACAGAAAGTGTTCGAATTTGCCTTCGATCTCGAGGCAATCATCCTGATAACGGTCTTCGTTATCCTCCTCGCGGAACTCACCCAGTATGCATTTCGGTCTCTTGCCCTTCTTATTCATAAGCGTAAATTCCGATACGACTTCTCTGTCCTGGATCAGTACAACAGACATATAATTGTCTACTTCAATATCTTTAAGTGACTGGACCGCCATGTTATACCAGAATCTGTTCTGGCATACAAAACTGATCTTCATTCCTTTAAGCGATACCGGATCTATCAGGGCACGCAGGAGCAGCTTGCCGTTATTGTCAATAACGTCATCGTCGACGTTTTCACCCGTGTCATTGTATATACGGTCGGTCTGATCCCAGAACAGCAATACACCGTCTCCGGCATCTTCAGGCTCCGTACCGTCGATAACTAAGCCCCATAAAAACTGTTTTCTGTTCTTATCCTCTACTCGGATCACTTCATTAAGATCCATTGCCAGATCGTACTTATTATCCGTCTTATCTTTTAAGGGAGCATTCTTGCCGTAATAGCCGAAAAGCCTGTAATCATTAGGAAATGTCTTATAACCTTTCCGGTTTAATTCTTTTACAATATCCCGCGTCGCTCTCTCGTTCTTGGCACGCGAATAACCGGTAAAGGGAGTCTGCACCACATCGGGGCCTCCATCCCTGCCTTCTTCGATCAGTCCGTTAGCCCTCATAAGATTCTCGGGATTAACGAAAACCCTGTCTGCTGCATTATTGAGCAACGCCTGTATGATCTCTGCCTTGAGCGGACGCTTGATGTTATTCTCCTGCATGATGCGGGAAAAGATCGGCGGGCTGATCTTCTTAACGTTCATCTTACAACGTGTAATGTCACTGCACGCTTCGGCAAATTCGGCCATTGTCCTTTCTGCTCCTCTGGCATGCTCGAGCATCTCCTTGAGCTGCTTTCTGTCCGGGCTGAAAGCCTCCACGTAGACCGTAACCTTCTTCTCGCGGCCGCTCTTCTCTGTCACTTTGTATTTAAGACTGACAGGGTCTCTTTCAACTATATATATGCATTCGTTGTTCATATTCTTTACACCGGTCAATATCCGAAAACAGGCACATCTCTGGTCTTGATCTGCCATCCGGCATCTCTTTTTACCGCTTCATCGTAAACAGCGCCCTCATAATGATCGCAGAAATCTCCGAGAATACATTCAGGTCTTCCGCCGTCTCTGTTCTTGAGCGTGAATTCTGCAACGACAGCGCCTTTTTGAACCAGTACGACAGACATGTAGTTGCTTACTTTGTAATCAGCCAGTTGTGCAACTGCCGAGTTATATAACTGCTGATTCTGACACAAAAAACTGACTCTCATATCATCAAAATAATCCGGATGGATGACGTCATATAAGAATAGCTCATAATGGTCCCTGATGACGTTTGTCTCTGATATCTCATCCTCCGGTTCTGTTCCGTCAACGTAGAACCCCCAATAAGAACGGATGCTCTTCTTATCCGCTTCCATAAATGCGAGATTCAGACCATAAGGGTAGATAAAGCCGTACTCTTTACCATAAGAGAACCTGTTGGTATTAGTGGGCGGAACATCTTTAACAGAAGTACCGTTAGGCACGGATATCCATGCCGTTTTTGAAGATCTGTTGATTTCTGAGAGCTTTCGCCTGATATCTTCTTCAGCACGTGACCTGGCGATCAAAAAACTCTTTTCCTTCGTCAGTCTCTCACCGATCGATAATGCCTCCTGCTTTGCGAGCTCGACAAGTCTCAGTTCTTCAAGACCGTTGGCCCGCATAAGGTCATCGCCGTTGACCGTATAAACATCATCTGTGTTATTAAGCAGCGCCTGGATCACTTCAGCCTTAAGCGGACGGACGATCTCATTCTCGGACAATATACGCTTAAGTGTAGGAACAGTGATCTTCGTTGTGTTCATCGGACATTTCGAGGGATCACTGCAATCATTCGCAAATTGTGTCAATGTACGGCTTCGTCCTATAGCAGTCTCAAGCATACGCTTAAGCATTCTTCTGTTCGGAACATGAGTCTCGACATAGACCGTGCTGATCCTGGTCCTGCCCGTCTGTTCGGACAGCACATATTCAGAAGAGTTTTCCTGCCTGATAACTGTATATAGCTTTTCGCCGGCCATTTATAATTCCAATACCAGATTACAAAAAATTTGTAATCAGTTTAATAAAATAATTATGAAATTACAACTTTATATCTCAGCACGCAAAACCCATGCGGGTCTTGGGCTTTTTACCGGAAACGAATTCCGGAATGTCACACTCATCGATCGTGGTAAGGGCTTCCGTGGTCAGCTCGTCATCTGACAGGCTTATCACACGGTTAGCCAGATTCATTTCAGCTTCTTCAAGGAGTTTCCTGACGTAACGGCCGTTGCCGTAGTCATCATTTTCTCTCGCTGCATCGTAGTTCTCACGGAGCTTGCCCATGGCCGCATCAGTGAGCGTCAACTGCTTTTGGGAGACCATGAGCTCCGTGATCCTGCACAGGTCATCAGTGGAGTAGTCCTCGAAATGCACGTTGAATGCAATCCTGGACTTCATGCCGGGATTGCGCTCAAGGAATTCTTCCATGGGCTTGGGATAACCCGCGAAAATGACCACAACGTCTTCGCGATGGTTTTCCATTTCCTGGACTATTGTGTTGATCGCCTCGTCACCAAAGCTGCCCTTGTAGTGATCACAGAGCGAATATGCTTCGTCAATAAAGAGGACCCCGCCCTGTGCTTCGCGGAACTTATCCTTGACCAGACGGGCCGTTCCGCCCACGTGATCACTTACGAGATCGGCTCTGCCGGCTTCGACAAAATTGCCCGTTGATAAGATCTTTTCATCATTTAAGATCTCGGCAAACAGTCTTGCGACCGTTGTCTTGGCAGTACCCGGATTGCCCGTGAACACCATGTGCATGGCTCCCCTGGATCTGGAAATGCCCATATCCATGCATCTTTTATCGAGTTTGAATTTGGCGACGGCCTTGTTGATGACGTCCTTCGCAGAGGAAAGCCCTACCATGGACGTCAGTTCCGCCTTGGCTTTACCGGGTTCCTTGACATCATGAACGCCCTCATGAAGGCTGCTGATATCATCTTTCGTGATCAGATAGAGTTCATCCTGCGGAATGCTGTCTGCATCAGTGTATGTGGCTATTAATCTTGATGACTGGTTCAAAAGGGCCTTATCGATCATATTGCGGACAAATCTGCCGTTGCCGAAATTGTCGATCAGCCTCATCCTGTCAAAGATGAGGGTTGCGGCCTTGACGGCATCTTCAGTTACGCCGAGGTTGCGTTCGTTTATCATGAACCTGAAGATCTCCGTAAGTTCTTCCGTCGAATAATCCGGAAAATCCACCCAGTGGGGAACTCTGCTCTTCAGGCCTTCATTGAGCTCCAAGAAAGCTCTCATCCTGTCGTCATAACCGGCAAGGATCACGATGACGCTGTCTCTGTGATTCTCCATTTCCTGGATCAGAGTGGTCACCAGAATATCGAATTTCAGCGAATATGCTTCATCGATGAACAGTACACCGCCCCTGGCAGCGACAAAATAATCCCTGATGTGATCGACAGTGTCCAGATCCATTCCGCCGCACTCCACAAACACGCCGCTCTTAAGGACGCCCTTTTCCTTCGCAATACCGGCGAAAAGCTTGGCAACAGTAGTCTTGGCGCTTCCCGGATTTCCGGCGAAGATCATGTGGGATGATATCGACTGATAGCCGCTCCCCTTATGCTTCGAGCGTTCCTTCTCGACGATATCAGAAGCGATAATGTTATTGATCTGCTTCTTTACGACATCAAGCCCGATGAGCCTGTTTAATTTCACAAGAGACGATTCCGTGTCCGCATCACGTGCCGACATAAATTCACCGGCGGCATCAAAGCTGTAGATGCCGTCCATGGACTTATTTACGCACCATGGCTCAAATCTTTCAAAGGCTTCGAGCACCTGTGTCTGGGTAAACTTATCGCCGTCATAGAGCTTAAAATACTCAGCTGTGTATTTGGCGTTTTTGCTCAACCCGGATGCCTTGATCAGAGCCCTGAGATACTTGAGGGCAGCAGCTCTGCTGCCTGTTCCCTCGCTCAATTTCACTGTGACTGCGCACTTGATTATTTCAGGAAGAAGATAATAGGAAAATCCCGGATCATTTTTGTTGTATGTAAAAATGAACAGGCAGTGATTGCCATGCTTCCTGAAAAGCTTCGCAATATATTCACAGGCAAGACCGTATTTTGTGACATCATATCCGAACCTCGCGGTCAGATCGAATACGACCGTACCGCCGTAGTTGTTTTCTATAATCTCTTCAACATGGCGGTCTTTCTCGAAAAAGCCTGGCTTCGGCTCACTGATGTATACAATGCGTCTGCTGCTTAGACGGTTGGCCTTGAACAGGTTAAGCACAAGTGTATCGGCCAGGCTGAATTCCGCCTGACGGCTGTTTCCGGAAATGATGTAATGCGCCATATTCGTATCTTTGACCGTATGGAGCTTATGGGTATTGATGTTTACCAGTTCATTGCGGAAACTGTCATCATATATTCCAAGATCACCCGGATCAACGGACGCTATACGTTCTTCCATCTCAAACGGCAAAGGCTTATCAAGGTCGTCATGATAGTAATAAAGCCATAAATGCGATGCATCGATTATACTGCCATAACCCTGCAGATAACCGCGTCTCTTCCCTTCCAGAAACAGACTCAGATATTCGGTCATGGTAATCTCGACAGGTTCGGACTCAAACTTACAAATGTCGAAATTGGCCTTCAGCAGATCGCAAATGCGGTCGAAAGCGGAATGCAAAGGATACTTCTGCTCATCAAAGGCCATCGCAGCATGAGCCACATCATTCTCAAGGCCGTAAATGTAAAATGCCATATCCGTAGATGTGTTTCTCTGAACAAAGACATTAAGCGCTTCAACAGGTCCGTCGTAGCTGAAATCATTAAGTCTTATCTTTGCATTTGCTTTTATCTGCTCCGGATTTGTCTTAAGGGAAAAAATTTCATATCTCATATGAACTGCCTCCATATAATTTGCTTGTGTTCTGCAAATGTATATGGGGGCAGTTTTCAAAAAAGTAAAACGGGATCAGAAATATTTCTTCACGCCTTGAAGTTGTAGACCGGCTTGATGATCTCCACAATGTCAACGGACTCTGTGATCACATCGATGATATCCTCTAAAGACTTATATGCCATCGGCGCTTCATCTAATGTCTGCTCGTTGACGGATGTCGTGAAGATCCCTTCCATGGCTTTCTTATAGTCGTCCATGGAAAGAGTTTCCTTGGCCTTGGTTCTGGACATAAGCCTTCCAGCACCGTGAGGAGCAGAATAGTTCCACTCGGGATTACCCTTGCCGATCGCGATTACGGAACCGTCCCTCATGTTGATAGGGATCAATACCTTCTCGCCTTTGTGTGCGGCGATGGAACCCTTTCTTAAGATCATCTCATCCGTATCGATGTAGTTGTGGATCGTATGGAAGGATTCGCCCATGTTAAGACCCGCCCTCTCGCAAAGGATCTCTGCCATAAGTTCCCTGCTTCTCTTAGCGAATGCCTGGCAGATCTCAACATCGTGGAGATATTCTTCAAGATGCTTTCCGGAGAGGTAGCAAAGATCTTCAGGCATCTGAAATTCGCCCTTATGAGCTTCCCATTTGAGCTGTTTTAAAGCCTGCTGGATCTCATCTGCGCGTCCCTGTTCTTTGTAAGTCCTGATAATCTCATCGCGCTGTTCAAGATAGCTGTCGTATCCTTTATCTAATTTAACAGCAAGCTTCTGATAGTACTCTGCGACCTGCTTTCCGAGATTTCTGGAACCGGAATGGATGACAAGATATTTCGTTCCGTCCTCTGCCTCATCGATCTCGATGAAGTGGTTTCCTCCGCCTAATGTACCGAGAGATCTTTCGAGTCTCTTAGCATCCTTGAGCTCTCTGTAGCACTTAAGTCCCGTAAGGTCGAAATGCTCTTTGCGGCCGTCCCATACGGACATTCCGGATGGAATGTAGTGTGCGGCCGCATCAACGAGCATGTAGTCGATGCCGCCCTTGCCGAGATCTACCGTATACATACCGCATCCGATATCCACGCCTACGACGTTAGGAACAGCCTTGTCTGTGATGGTCATCGTAGTACCGATCGTGCATCCCTTACCGGAGTGTACGTCAGGTATGATCCTGATCCTGGATCCTTCAGTCATGGCGTAATCGCACATTCTTCTGATCTGTTCGATCGCTTCCTCTTCAACAACCTTCGCATAACAGATCGCTGTATTTACTTTTCCTTTAATTTCAATATATTCCATTTCTTTTTACCTCGTATATGCAAAGGCTTTTGGCCTGTTTGACAGACCAAAAGCCCAAGCCTTTAAAACATTTTGCTTTAGTATCAGGCGGCGATCCTCTCATATCTTTCGGAAGAGAGTACGCTCATCATGAACTCATAAGCGTTCATTCTGTCATTCTTCAGCATGGCAAAGATCTGCGGCGACATACCGGAGACCAGTGTGACACCCTGTTCATTCATTGTAACAGGCTGCTGTCTGTTTCTGCTGCAGACATTCCAGAAGACCAGTGAAGGCAGCTTATAGCCATATCCGGCGAACTTCGCCTTCGCATTCTCGAAATTAGTCATTCCGGCATTATTTGTGCAGAAGTCAAACTCCATATCAGAGATGATGATAAGTCTTGAAGGCAGATCTGCCTGCTTTAACCTGTTCTTTACGGCTGTGCTCAGTATCAGGTCAAATGTTTTCTCAATATCCGTATTGCTGCACTCGTTATAGCTCATGCAGTACAGAGCCTTCTCGAAGATATCTCTTCCCTTGATCTCAACCAGCTGGGGGTTGGTTGAGAATGTGATGAAGTGGTTTCTGAATGCGCCCTTATTACGTTCTGCAAAGTAGATGCCCAGAGACTCTGCGACTGCAACAGGCTTTACGGAACTGCCGCCGTACATTGAACCTGAACCGTCAACAACCACAAGAGTGTTGTCAGAGTTTACATAGTTCTCCAGAGCATTCCAGGTTGTATCAAGCACTTCCTTTTCCTCTTCGGACAAAGAACTCGTAAAATCCCCGTTTCTGAAGAAGTAAAACATTGAAGTTCCGGAATTGACGATCCTTCCGAAGATATCGTAAGGAGTCAGTGTGCTTGTGTTCATGACAGAGGGGTCAGCCTTTGCCCTGTTGATGAATTCCCTGTATCTTTCTTCATCATTTCTGATGAAGGCCTGTCTGTACTTGAACAAAGCCTTGGAGGGCTGCTTCTCATAATCAAAAGAATAATCTTTTGTTCTTAAGTTGTTCTCGATTATCTTCAGATATGCCCTCAAAGAAGACAGCGTCTTTCTGTATGTTTCAGAAGTCATGCCCATGCCGGACGCTATCTTCTTCGCAATTTTTACAGTCTCTTTGCTGCTGGCATTTACAGAAGGCAGCCACTTAGCCATCAGGGAGACGGAATCCTGTGCCTGCATGGACTCCATATCCTTCAGCAAAACGCTCTTGATGTAAGCGACTGCCTCCTGCTCACATGCCGTATCCATAAGGCAGAGGATGTCATCACATCTGCCGTATTCGGCAATATTGGCAATGTTCTTTCTGACTGTTTCAGGGAAGTTTATTGCAAGGTATCTTAAGATGACTCTGAAGAATCTTCTCTCACCCAGACCGCCTCTGACATCTCTTGCAAAGAAGAGAGTCTTCATGGCAATATCCCTGTCCTCGGCAAAAGCTCTTATGAATCTTGCTTCTATCTCTTCATCAGTTGCGTTTCTGAGCGCACCTGCCGTAGCGAAAAGATCCAGGCAGTCAGACATTGTGGATGCATTTGTTACCGCACCGTTTTCCGTATAAGTCTTATTAGCTTCTTTCTTCAAAAAATTCAACATTTTCATATCCTCCTTTACAAGGTGCTTCCGGGCTTCTGCCCGCCTTTTTGGATTAACAGTCCGATCATGATCGTTTGCTGTGTGCACCTTTATTTAACGCTTTGTACAAGACACTTATTTTGTACTGCGGGATTCGGACCCGCTAAAGCAAAGTAATGAGCTTTGTTAACCATCGTAAAAATCCTTTTGGTTTGCTGTGAGTGTCTTCACGTTACGACTGTATGTTACCTCGCGGAATTGGGGTTTTAAAGATGCAGATTGACTTGAAGATACAACCCCAATATAATATGAATATTCAAGATGTTTTTCGGATTATTGCATGATTTTACAACCCCAAATGAGAGATATATTATGACAGAGAAATACAAGATCTACCTTTCAGAAGACACGAAAACAAGGCTCGTCAACGACGCCGAACTCTTTGAGTTCACCAGAAGTGACGGCACGGTCAACCTCAACGGTTTCCTCAAGGAACTGATAGTCAACTATTTCGAGCAGTACAGAAACGACAACGAGGAATTGCTGAACAGCGTGCTCGGCGAACTGACATCTGTTAAGTCTCTTAAACCCAAAGATTCTTCACTGCTCGCGGATAAGATAATCAGGACATATATAACCAATAAGGAACCCGCATCGGGAAAGAGCACCGTGATCACGCTCACGGTTAGCGGCGAATCTTACAGCATAATCAAGATAATCGAGAACAATCTCCTCAAGGACAACTCCCTGTCCGGCTACATCAAGGATATGTTCCTGTCATATCTCTCCATACCGAGAAACAAAAGAGAAGAGATCATCTTCAGGCCGGCCTACGAAGCAATAAACAGAGCGATCCGCGAGAACAGGATCCTCAGCTTCTCTTCTTCAAATTCAAAGATTACGCTCCGGGTCGAACCATACCAGATCGCTACTTCAAAAGAAGAGCAGTTCAGCTATCTTCTGTGCCACAACTCTTATGACCGTAAGGACCACACATACAGGATCTCAAGGCTCAGAAATATCTTCATCACCCCGGACACTTTTACGAGAGATGACACAGTCAGCGAGAGACTGACAATAAAAGGCTTGAGAAGCCCTCACTCTGCAGCGCCTGACATTCACGCCGTCGTCTTAATGACCGAGCGCGGTAAACAGATGTATAAGATGATCGTAAAGAACAGACCCCAGGTCTCCTCTATCGAAGGCGACAAGTACCACTTCGACTGGCCCGAACAGCAACTCGAAGAATACTTCAGGCGCTTCGGAAAAGAGGCCGTTGTCATCAAACCGAAGTCGTTGAGATCAAGGCTTCGGAATTACTACGAAGCCGCGCTGGAAGCGTATGGGAAGTGAGAAAAACTCTACAGAGCAGATAATACCCGTCCGCTCACGCCGACTTTTTGTCTGCGAGTTCCATGACCTTTTCGATGGAGAGACCGGAATATTTAGCTATGTCTTCAAACGAGAGTTTTCCACTCTCAATCAAATTGACGGCAATCTCACAAGCCTTTTTATACTCGCCTTCTCTCTTGCCTTCATTTATCAATTCTTCAGAAATACTGCTCATCTTATCCAATCCTCCCTCAGTCTCTTTATATATCTTTACCCTGTCAGCCAGCTCTTTGTATTATATGCTCACCATCATTAAATTGCACTTTATCTTCGCTGATAAAGCGGTCTATGTGGTAGATCGGCCTTCCCAGACCAAGTACATCATTTTCAGTAATGAAGATTACATAGTTCTCACATAGATCCGTGTATTTTTCTCCGTCCTTTAATCAGTAGCATAAATATCCAGGCAGACATCGTGCCCGTGAAGATTCGTCAGCTGTTCCTGCGTCTTGACCTCTGATACTTTCAAATCATCCCGGTCAAGAATGATCTTCAGAAGAAGTTCCGCTCCTTCAATGTAGTCTTTGAAACAGACTCTCATAAAAATGTCGTCGATCAAACGCAGTTTGCTGATTCTTTGAAGAGTTTCCTGACTGTGCTGTCTCTCTTTACCGTTCACACAAACACCTCCTGCTTCGATTATCGGGCAAATCTTTTGACGGAGTCTAAACCATATAATCTGCTTTGTGGGGACGAATTCACCCAAAATGATTTTTCGGGTCGTTATTTGAGACTTTTTGGCTAAAATTGAGACTAGTCTCATTTATGAAAATGAGATTTGTAAATGTTATAATCACCCCATGAATGAAGTACACCAGATAAAATGTAAGACTGATAATTGCTACCTTGTGACTAACGGCAGAAACGCCGTTCTTGTCGATACGGCAAGCGGCGAGGGTTATGACACTGTTCTCGCAGAGTGCAGCAAATACGATCTGAAGCTCATCGTGCTGACGCATGTGCATTTCGATCATGCGGAGAATGCTGCGAAACTGGCTGAACATTTTAATGTGCCGGTTGCTTTTCACGAGGCAGATACAGAGCTTTTTGAGAGCTTTGATAAACAGCCGATGACATCATACGGTCTTGTCGGAAAAGTCGTGCTCGGAATGTCGCTGAAAGTGCTGCGGAATACTGTCGTAAATAAGCCTGCAAACACCTTCTTCATCAAAGAAGGGGACAGCCTGTCGGAGTACGGGATAGACGCGCAAATCATTGAGCTTCCGGGCCATACGAAGGGTTCGATAGGCGTCGACGTGGCAGGCGGAAAGCTCATCGTCGGCGATGCTCTCGACAACTGGATATCACCCGCGACCGGGCATCTTTATTGCGACATTGACGCGCTGAAAAAGAGCGCCGGAAAGATAATGTCACTTGGTCCGCGCACGCTTTATTACGGTCACGGAAAACCCACGGATAATAAGTTCAGACTATTAAGATGATCTGCGCTTACTGCGCTGCTTCTTTCTGACCGTATTTTTCCAGATACGCCTCTTTCTCCTTCATGAGATCGCGCATTTTCTGATCGACCTTCGGCCTTTCCTGTCTGGCAAAGTTTTTCTCGTTGATCTCCTCATTCCGCTCATTGACGTGCGAACGTATCACCGGCAAAAGAAAAACCGCAAATGATACCATGAGCATAAGCACGATCATTATGACTTCCAGCGCACTTCCCGGAGGCGTGAAGCCGTAAATTGCAAGTCTGATAATGATGTAAAAAACATCGATCACAAACATTAAAATGGCGTACTTGTATTTCACGAATAATCTCTTCGCTTTTGAAGAGCCGGACTCATAACTGCTCTCATACTCATTCAGACGGGCGTACTCTTCATTGAGTTTTTTCTCCTGCTCGAGAAGCCTGGCCCACTCCGGGTGCTGCGCCTGAAGTTCCCTGACGGTATTTACCCATGTCCCGCAGGACGGACACATCAGTCCGTGCTTCTCAATATCGACATTAACTGCATTTCCGCATTTTCTGCATTTTACCGGTAGTGTAGCCATAAGAGTTCCTTCGCCGGAGCGGCATAAATGATTACTAAAACACCATTTTTAAGATAACATATTAGCATCAACTGTTCATCAGGGAGTTTTCATGGAAGTAATCAACGGCATATGGTATATGAACGGGATCAGCAGCGGCGAAGAAGGCTGCATCCAAAACAGTTCCGCACTTATCGACGTGATCGAAGATGTCGGATTCCTGCCGTTGTTTTCCAATAATATCAACGGCTTTTCCGTCGAGAACATGACCGATCCGTCGTCTTGGTGGACGGGCAGCGAGGACAGCGATCCGTGGGAATGGAGGATCGTTCTCACAAGAACAGGAAAGATCGCTTACGGAAAATTCTTCGGCGGCCGCACTGGTTTCATCTCGAAAAAATGGTTCCCCTATTTTGCCAATTACCGACGCGGCGGTTACGATTTTGATGCGCTCTACGATGACGGCAAGGCCGGATACCGCGAGAAGCTCCTGATGGACCTTTTCGTGCCGTCAGGCGTTGATATGTGGAATGTGGATGTAAGATCGCTCGAGAGTCTCGGGTGCTCGTCCGAACTCTACACTTATGAGATGAAGGAAAAAGGCGGATTCGGCAAAGGCGGCGAGAAGAATTTCGAAGGAGTCCTCACCAGGCTTCAGATGCAGACATATCTGGTCTCCAAGGATTTCCGTCCCCGCCTTAACAAAAAGGGCGAAGAATACGGCTGGCCCGTCGCGGTCATGACTCCGCCCGAATACATCTGGGGCTATAAGCACGTGACCTCCCGGTACAAAGAAGCACCTGAAGAATCTTTCGCGAAGATCGCAAAGCAGATCGGGAAGCACTTTGACGCAGATGAAAAGGAAGTAAGGAAGGTCTTATAAATTCAGATGTACCCATAAATATCCAGTTTCTGTGTTTTTTATGGGTACGTTTACGCGAAAATTGCTTGTTTCGCCTCCATCATGTACCCATAAATTTCGGTTTTATTCCGATTTATGGGTACATGCAGGTTTTGAATAGGCATTTATCAGCAAAACGTACCCATAAATCTTGAGTTCTTCATGTTTTTTATGGGTACAGACGATTACGAGGCACTTCAATAAACGCACCCACTACAAGAAATGGGAAAACTCAGTTAACAGGACAGTTCAAAAGCAGATTCACAAGCCTGCTTCCTCTTCACTTCTCCTTCTTGTGTTCCCTCTTCTCGTCGTACATTGCTTTGTCGGCTATCTTGAGATACTTGGCGAAAAACTGGTATTCGTCAAAGAGTTCTTCCCTGGCCTCTTTGGAAGGATCGGCAATATAGATGCCTACACTGACTTCAACAGCGTAACGCTTGTTCTCTGCCTTAATTTTGGCGGAGATGTAATCGCGGACGTTCCTGATAAATTCACCGGCGCGGATCGGATCGTAATTCTTGGCAAGGATCACAAACTCGTCACCGCCTGATCTGGTGCACACTTCATCATCACCGGAGGCTGCCATCAGTGCTGATGCTATCGCCTTAATGGCATAGTCGCCTTCGTGGTGGCCGTAGTTATCGTTGATCTGCTTAAGGCCGTCCATATCAACGACCATTATCGCCAGGCCGGTATTCTTTTCGAGGCATTCTTGGAAAAAGGTCCCGAAAAATTTCTGGACTCCGTGCCTGTTATAAAGCCCCGTGAGCATATCCCTGCTGTAAAGAAATTCCAGTCTGTTGACCGAAGACTGCAGGTCTCTCTGGATGCGGCGGTTCTCGAAGATCATGCCGAGATCAACGAGCCATGACTGCTGCATTTCCTGCTCGTGCAGATCGATATTCGTCGATACGATGAGATAGCCCATGTAGTACTGAAGGTGGTGGATCGAGAAAATGTAATAGGGATTAGGATCTTCGAGCATGTCCTTTGGAAGGATATTCTTTTTCCGGAAAGTCTGGACAGGGACATCCTCGTCACCGCGGTAACCGGTAACAACAGTCATGTCTTCATCTGTTTTCGAATAATCTCCGCCGACGATCCTCTGCTGGTCCCAGCCGGGCGCGAGGCACAGGAGCATATCCTTGAATCCGGAGTTCCATTTTGCATTTCTCTTAACGGCATCAAAGAACTCTGTAAGCGTCTCTGCTTCAGCGACGCTCAGCATCAGATTGGTCGTAGACTGGGCAATGTCCGTCGTGTTCCTTAATCTCTTAAGATAAATATCCCTGATATCAAGGATATTGTCAGCTGTCATGGGCTTGCATCCGCAGGACTGGTTGATCAGGAAATCTGCGGGAATAAGTATATTCTCATCCAGCTCCTCTCCTTCAAATATCCTGGTGAGAGCCTTCACCGCTTCATAACCCGAACCGTAAAACGGCTGCCTCGAAGTCGTTATCGTCGGGAAGCCGTTCACCGCATCATCAACACCGTCAAATCCTGTAACGATAAGATCTTCGGGAACTCTTATTCCCCTGTTCCTGCAGGCAATGATAAGACCGACCGCGCTGTAATCGTTTGCGCATATTACTGCATCAGGCAGTTTTTTGCCTCTCTTACTGCAATCCTCAAGGATATAATCGAGCGCATCTTCACCGCAGTCACGCCAGAGATTCCCGTAATAGACCTTCGATTCATCATATTTGATACCGTGTGCTTCCAGTGATCCCTTATATGCTTCCAGTCTTAACTTGGCAAATTCCTTCTCGGGAATACCGGCCAGATGGTAGATATCCCTGCATCCGTGACACTCAATGACGTGATCGACGATCTGTGTAAAAGAGAGCTTATTGTCGCATATGATGGTCCTGATATTCGGATCGAAAAGACCTATATTGATGACCGGTTTATCGGTTTTGGAAAGAATCTGAGCCAGATGTTCTTTTACACTCGGACTGAAGTATGTACTTATCTTGATGACCCCGTCAAAATCGTCAAGATCCGGGATGTCAAAGGAGACGCTGTCACCCTGATCGTACTTGGTATATTTATCGTAACTCCTGCCGGTATAAGAATCGCTGAAACTCGCGAAATAAATGACCTTTACGCCCAGTTCCAACGCGGCGGCATTGATGCCTTTCTGAGTCAGTCCGCACATAGGCTCGTAAATGTGAGATGTAAAAACTGCTATCTTTTTCATGGTCTTAGTTATCCCCTGACAAAACACGCCATGTTCCATCACTACATTTAAGATTATAAAGGTTTTTTATGACTTTTGAATGAAGTGAATGTTAATTATGGCGTGTCTTGTGTGAGATAACCGGGCGTTATCGCAGTCTGTCAGTTTTCCGGTCTTGAGTACTCAGGCTTTGAACCGTTTCCGTCCGGATAGCCCTGTGCGGGGAATCCCTGATTCGAGTCGCCCTGATACGGATAACCCTGTCCCGGGAATCCTGAGAATCCCTGACCGCCCTGAACGGATTCCTCATCCTTCTGCACATCGGGCAACGCATCCTGACGGCGGACACCGAGCTTAACATTTACCTCGATCATATCTCCGTTACGGTAAACAGTAAGAGTGTATTTTTCTCCTTCTTCTCCTTCCGCGAGGATCGAACAGATCTCTGTTGTACTGCTGACAGCAGTACCGTTTACGGCCGTGATGATATCGTCTTTCTGAAGGCCTGCCTTCTCTGCAGGGCTCCCTTCTTCAACTTCGTAAATTATCGCGCCCTTGATGTCCGTATTCCGGGAATCACTTTGGACATTCATTACCGTGACGCCGATATAAGGCTTCTCAATGTAACCGTTTTCTATTATGGATGTGATTATGTCACGAACGGTATTGATCGGAATTGCAAAACCTATATTGTCGATGGAAGCTGCAGAAGAACTGCCCGAGCTCGAGTATTTCGCATTGGTGATGCCTATGACTTCGCCGTGTGAATTAAAGAGCGCGCCGCCGGAGTTGCCTGAATTTATCGCGCAGTCGGTCTGAATGAGGCTCATAGCGACATTGCTGATCGAGATCTTCCTGTTAAGCGCGCTGACAGAGCCTGATGTAAGCGAGAAAGCAAGCTCGCCCAGAGGATTGCCGATCGCTACTACGTTGTCACCTACATTCATCTGATCGGAGTCGCCTAAGATGACCGGCGTTAATCCGGAGGCATTGACCTTAAGGACCGCAATGTCATTGTTTTCGTCATATCCTATGAGCTCGGCATCGTATGTCCCGCCGTCGTATGTTGAGACCTTAATGTCCTTTGAATCTTCGACAACGTGATAGTTGGTGACGATATAACCATCGGCTGTGAGAATAAAGCCTGAACCGGCCGCTTCGCCCTCCATCTGATAACCGTAGTAATTCGCTGTGACAGTCGTTGTTATTCCGACGGTCGAATTGACGTTATTCGCATAGATCTCAGCTGCCGTCAGTTCATTACTTGTGTCGACGGAAGTGAGCTTGATCGAGGCATTGTCGCGGCTGCCGACAAGTACCGTTGAATCTTCTTTGGAACTTTCCGTTGCAACTTTGCTGCCGCCTTTTAATGCATCAAGTGCGAAAACTCCTCCTGCGCCTGCCGCACCTCCGACAAGAGAGCAGCAAAGTGCAAGAGCGATCACCTTTGCTGCGCCTCCTGTCTTCTTTGGAGCGGGTGTGGGAGCTGATGTTAATGAGAGATTATCCTGTTCTGTATTTGTGTAGTTATCCATATTCCGTGCCTTCCTTTTTCCCATTGGATCTGACACGATTATTTGACCGCGACTTGAATTGGACTTGAAAAGAATCAGGCAAAACTAGGGAAAGTCCTGAAAGCTTCATGATCCGGATTTTCGGGCCGAACACAGGGAAAATATTGCTATATAATTATCTTGTTAATAGAATTTCAAGTTGATTTTAGGAAGGCCGTTCAGAATATCTTCAAAAGGAGAGAATTCATGAAGATACTCATAGCAGAAGACGAAATATCTACAGCGAAAGCGCTCAAAGTGATCCTGGAGAAATCCAAGTTCTCCGTCGACATCGTCCACACGGGAACCGATGCGCTGAGTTATATAGAATCAGGCTCTTATGAAGTTATAGTGCTCGATATCATGATGCCCGGAATGAGCGGGCTCGAAGTCCTTGCCAAGATGCGCGCCGCCAGAAACAAGACACCCGTGCTCATGCTCACCGCAAAAGGCGAACTCGAAGACCGAGTCGCAGGCCTGGACGCAGGCGCAGACGACTATCTCCCGAAGCCTTTCGCCTCTTCTGAACTCATCGCCAGGATCAAGGCTCTCGGCCGCAGGAGCGAGGCTTATTCCGATTCCGTTAAATCGGTCGGAAATCTTGTTCTGGACAGCAACAAGTTCGAGATGCGCGTCGGCGACAAGTCCGTAACTCTCACCAATAAAGAATACCAGCTAATCGAGCTCTTCATGCTCCACCCCGGGTTCGTTTTCTCGACTGAGCACCTGATGGAAAAGATATGGGGCCTCGACTCGGAATCCTATATAGATGTCGTATGGACACATATCGGTTTTGTCAGGAAAAAGCTTAAATCTCTTGGTGCAAATGTCGAGATAAAGACCATAAGAGGCGCCGGTTATTCGCTGGAGGTCATTAAATGATAAAGAAGCTCCGCTGGCGTTTCATCTCAGCAGCCATGCTCGCTTTCCTTCTCGTGATCGCCCTGATCGCCGGACTTGTCAATATCGCGAACTACTGCGTTGAGACCGGCAGGATCGACCGGACCATTGACTCCATCGTCAACTACGATGCCTACAGACCGCAGTTCGCAGGGCCTGATATGTGGGGGCGCGGCCCCGGAGGACCCGGCATGGCCGGCGAGATGACTCCCATGGAACCTTTTCTCGCACTGCCGGATATCGAAGCCAACTACATGACACGTTTCTTCATAGTTGCGGTCGATGACGATAATGAGGTGCTTTTCGCATCCATGGATTTCGTCGCATCAGTCGATGAAACCGAAGCTGTCGAATACACTTCCACCGCCCTTAACAGGAACTCCGACCGCGGCTACATCGGCGGTTACCGTTATGCCCGCGTCGACACGGATGATGCGACCGTAGTGGTCTTCCTCAACTGCGAGAACGAGATCAGATTAATGAATTCCGTCCTGAGCATGACGCTGGTTATATCTATTTTTGCACTGTTCCTCGTATTCGTTCTCGTCGTTATTCTCTCCCGGAAAGCGATCCAGCCGATCGCCCAGAATATTGAGATCCAGAAGAGATTTATCACCGACGCGGGCCACGAACTCAAGACTCCCCTCACCTCCATTTCGACCAGCATCGATGTCATCGAGATGGAGCACGGCCAGGATGAATGGACAGACAACGTCCGTTCGCAGGTCAGCCGTATGTCGGGTCTCGTCAGCGAGCTTGTCGCTCTTTCCAGGCTCGATGAGATAAAGCCCGTTCCCGATAAGGAGCCTTTCGACCTGAGCGGTGCAGCATGGGAAACCCTCGAAGTCTTTATCCCCCAGGCAAAGGCGCGCGGCAAAGAGATCAAAACGGATATTCAGGAAAACCTGCAGCTCGTCGGCGAGAAGACCTCCATCCAGCAGATGCTCTCAGTTCTTTTGGATAACGCAATAAAGTATTCGGATGATAACGGACAAATCTCTTTCTCTGTGAACAAGGTCAAGAACAGGGTGAAGATCGAAGTATTTAACACCTGCAATTACGAAAAGGCACCCGATACCACACGTCTTTTCGACCGCTTCTACCGCCCCGACGAATCACGCAACTCCTCTACAGGCGGCAACGGCATAGGCCTCGCCATCGCGAAAGCAGTCGCCGATGCCCACGGCGGCAGGATCAGCGCGTCCTGCCCGGACGGAAAATCGATGAAGATAACGGTGGAACTGTGAGTCTGGACCAATGTTTTTTTGCTGATTGTGGCCGGTACAGGTTTTTGGCTGATCGTGGCCCATACAGGTTTTTGTACAGTAAAAATCCTGGAAAAACGTAGATGAAAAACTGTATTCTTCACAATTTCCAATTTTTGTACAGTTCTTTTACGAAAAAACATAGACAAAAAACTGCACACGAAATCATCTGTTCGTATCACCTTAACTTATAAACTCGAGCAGGCGATAACATAATAATTTTACTTATTTCTTCTTTAACAGAGATTTCAGCCTGACACCCGGATTCCCGCTTGTCGTTTTTGTCGGGTTTTGTCGATACTTTTCAACATCCTGCGGGGCTATAATCCGGTCATGCAGATACTTGAGCCATACATCCCGAAAGAATACCTCGCCTTGAAGATCAATTTCCTCAAGCAGCAGCTCGCTGCTTTGCCGGAAGTCAGGAAAACTCAGCGGACAATTCATGGTGAGAAAAAGGATGTTTTTAAAGTGTGTTCCGGAGGGGTTTATCAGGTAGACAGTAAAGCCGGTGACAGGATTCAGCGCATCAGAGTATTAAAAGAAGAGATACAGCGTGAACTTTCAAAACTCGAAGGCATTTGGAACTGTTATTTCAAAGGTCCGCCGCCCGAAGATATTGAACCGCGGAAGATCACCCGGCGGCTTTTCACGAGCACAAATGAAACGGTGATGCTCGACGGGAAGTTTTTCGGGAGTCTGAAAAACGATGCTGATATGAATTACAGAGAAAGCAAAACATTCTTTTATAACGACACATATTACAGGTCTGCGGCCGAGGTTGATATTGCGCGGTTTTACACGGAGCAGGGAATTCCTTTTAAATACGAGCCTGAGATCTGGCTAAAAGGATTGAAATATCCTGTCTATACCGACTTTGTGATCCTGATCAGGGAACTCGACCTGTGCAAGTTTCATGAGCATTTCGGCATGAAAAACTCGGCTGACTACAACCGGATCACCGCTACGAAGTACAATAATTATTCAGGGGGCGGGCTTCTGCCGGAACTGGATGTTTTCTATACGTACGACACTGACGATACACCATTTGATACCAGGACCCTGATGACCAAGCTCAATTCCGTTGTTTACGATTCATTGTTCGTGCCGGGCACGTGAAGCAAAAGATGCAAATCAATGACATATTTTTTCCGACTTATATTGACAGAAAACTCGGACGAAAAGTCGTAAATCCAAAAATCCGACTTTTTCTCCGACTATTTCAGCCCGAAAACTCGGAAAGCAGATAATAATTCGAAATGAGTGCTGCTGTTCAAAGCTATTCCCCCATTTCTCCCCATAACTTCGCTTCATATTTATTATTTTACTGATATACTCGTATATGGTTCAAAGGAGACGAAGACCGGGGGTAAGTAAAATGGGAAATACCAGTGAAGGCATCATTCATGAGGTGAAAAAGGTAATCTGCGGAAAAGACTATGTGATCGCACAGACACTGACGGCTATTCTCGCGGGCGGACATATATTGATGGAGGACGTGCCGGGCGTCGGTAAGACCACGATGGCGCTCGCGTTCTCAAAAACGATGGGACTTAATTTCGGAAGAGTCCAGTTCACGCCGGACGTACTGCCGTCGGACATCACGGGTTTTTCCATGTATGACAAAGATACCGATACGATGAAGTATCAGCCGGGTGCGATCTTCCATAATCTGTTCCTGGCAGACGAGCTGAACCGCGCGTCATCGCGTACGCAGTCGGCGCTGCTCGAGGCGATGGAAGAGAGCAGCGTTACAGTGGACGGCACGACATACATGCTGCCGAAGCCCTTCATTGTTATCGCGACACAGAACCCGACCGGAGCATCCGGCACATCGCTTCTTCCCGACTCACAGATCGACAGGTTCATGGTAAAGATCTCGATCGGGTATCCTTCCGCAAAGGACGAGAAGGCCATGCTCGAACGCAGAAGGAACGGCGTGAATCCGATGGAGAGCGTAAGGGCTCTCTGCGATACAAATGAACTCCTGAGAATGCAGGAGGAAGTTAACAACGTTTTCGTTCACGAGAAGGTCGTTGATTACATAATCGCGCTGATCAACAAGACAAGAGGACACGCGGATCTTTTGAGAGGCGCGAGTCCGCGCGCCACGCTGGCACTTACTTCGATGTCGAAGGCACATGCTTACTTAAGCGGCAGGAATTATGTCGTACCGCAGGACGTGCAGAAGGTTTTCATGCCCTCTATCACACACAGGCTTATACTCACGCCTGAAGCTGAAGTCAACAGCAGAAAAACGACGGATATCGCGAAAGAGATCCTGACTTCTGCTTCAGTTCCCAAGGTCTGATCTTCTATGCTGAAGACTTGGGTCGTCTACTCAGTCTCATTATTCTCAACCTTCATCTTCTTTCTCTGCTACAAGATGTGGGTCTCATGGTTCTGTCTGATCGTGATGCTTCTGGTGCCGTTTTTATCGCTCGGCATGTGCCTGATCGCATCGCGCACGTTCACGTTTAAATCGGAAAGTCCCGGGAGCTGCCCTCTCGGCGATCCGTCGTTTATAAAGATAACCACCGGCGGAGTAGCATCTTATTTTTCTTTCTGCAGGATCAAGGCAGCTGTCACCGACAGAATGGCCGGAGAGACCAGGAAACTGACCATAATGGTCCACGACAGCGGTGTCACGAAAATCCCGCTCGACACATCACATTGCGGCTCTTATTCGTACAAGATGATAAAGCTCGATATCTACGATCTTTTCGGATTCTTCCGTATAAGCAGGAACATCAATAAAGATAACGAGTTTCTTGTAAAACCCGTCCCTTCGATGCCTGACGTCATGCCGGACATGTACGGCTTCAAGGCCAAGAGTCTTCGGAAAGCAAAGCTGCCGAACACCGAGATCTACGACATCAGGGATTACCAGACCGGAGACCCCGTTAAATCAATACACTGGAAGATGTCCGCGAAAAAGGATAAGCTCCTCGTAAAAGAATCACTGGAAGAATACGGCGGACATTCGCGCGTTTTACTAAAGCTTACAAGCGACAGGGATAAGCTCGATCTGCACCTGGGGCAGATACTTTTCACATCAAGATTTTTCATAGAACACGAGACATCGCACAAGATAAGGATCATTCCGCCCGACAGGAGCGAGGTGGCTTTTGATGTCGAATCAGAGGCAGATCTGGAGAGGGCCATAGGAACCATTCTCCGCATGAGGATACCTGACGATAAAGATACGGAGGATGCTCATGAGGACTGAAAAAGTCATAACGGTTAATGAGACAGCATCTTCCTCCGTAACTTCCGCAATGATCACGGTATTTATCACGATGCTCCTGAGTACGGGTTTTACTTTTGTATACGGGACTGCATTTGATCTGGAATTTAAGTTCCTTCCGGCATTTATCCTGCTCTTCCTTGCTTCGCTGGGATTTACGATCGTTCATTATCAGAATAAGACGAAGCTCACGGCAGGCGCCCTGATCGGCGCGCCGCTGATGCTGGCAGTAATGCTGATCTTCAACTGGTTCAATATGCGCGACGGCCTTATGGGCTTTTTATACTATGTGAGGAACTATGCATTCTACTGGTTCCCGGGAAAATACGTCGAACCTGAAGATGAAGGCGCGGCCGTTTTCGCTTTCATTACCGCATATAACATGATCAACACCTGCTCCACGACGTTTGTTCTGCTGAAGCGCAGGTTCATTCCCGCTGCCCTTCTGAACTATATACCGCTGTTCGTATGCTCGGTTGCAAATGTCATGATGCGTCCTTCGCAGATCCCGTGCCTGGTCACTGCGGCAGGCATTTTCCTGCTGCTTCTTACGCACGCTTTCCGCTTCAAAAAACAGGCAACTGCGGAGAAGTCTCTTCTCATGATAGCATTGCCGGTTTTCGCGGTAACTCTTATGGTATCCGTTGTCTTTCCCGAAGAAAGATACGGTCAGGATAAGCTCGCCAAAGATATCCTCATCTCGATTCAGGAAAGGGTTGAAGAATCCTCGGGCAAGGACAGTAAAGCCGGCGAATTCCTGGACAACATCATAAACGGATTCAGGAATCCGAATTCCGAGAGCAAGGCTGACTTTTTCTCGCCCCTGTATTCGACCAGAACGGATCTGAGTTATGTCGGTCCTTTCGATCCGCCTCAGGACAGGATAATGACAGTCTATAGAAAGGACAATCCGGACTACGACGGATACGCTGCCAAATATAACGGCAATGTCCTGTATCTCAAGGTCGAGTCACTGGACAAGTACGAAAATAACAAGCTCAGCAGCACCAGGATCAGGACTGATATCTATGCTGACGATTATGAGCCCTCATATGAGGATGCACAGTATGAGATCACCATCACGCCTCTGACAGATGCGGGAGTCGATATCACGCCATTTTATACAGACTTTTATTCGATAAACGGTGCCGAAAATCCGGTGATAAATCCTTATAACAACACTCATAATGAGATCAACACTTATGCCGCTTCTCCGGTGCCTGTCCATACCGGAAATATCTATTCGGAATGGTATCTCGACTGGTATGTCTACAAGACCGCACTTACCGTTCCGAAGGCAACCGAAAATGCCCTGACCATGAGCGGCAAGCTTCCTGACTGGTATATGGAAGTCTATATGGGACATATTGAAATGTCCGATGCCGAAAAAGTAAGACTCGTAACCGAATTTGTCAGGAATCTCCACCCTTACGACGAGAATACGGAGATGCCGCCTGAAGACGTTGACTTCGTTCCCTGGTTCGTAACCGAAGCGGAAAGCGGTATCTGCGTCCACTATGCGGTAACCACGGTAATACTCCTCCGCATGATCGGCGTCCCTGCAAGATATGTCAGAGGTTACGTTGACACAAGATCCTACAACAATACCGAGAGTGTCATTTTCGCAACACAGGCACATGCATGGTTCGAGTTCTTCGTGCCCGAATGCGGATGGATAATGGGTGACTCTACTCCCGGCTACGGCGGATATGCCGATAGCTTCAATATCAATTCAGTCGCAAAAGTATCTCCCGAGATCAACAACGCGGCATTCTCGAAAGAGCACTATACGGCCGAGCGCGAAAGACTGGCAGAACAGGCTGCCCAGGAATCACA
Source organism: Saccharofermentans sp. (assembly GCA_045532275.1). Taxonomy (GTDB): domain Bacteria; phylum Bacillota; class Clostridia; order Saccharofermentanales; family Saccharofermentanaceae; genus Saccharofermentans. Next base: position 247,638 of record JAZSFQ010000019.1, read on the forward strand.
GACTTCCGAGACCACAACGGAAACTGCTGAGACAACCGCTGAAACAGAAGCAACAACGTCTCCTTCCGATCCCACACCGGCTCCGCCGTCAGGACAGAATACACAGCAGACTGCGCCTTCGGTCATGATCGTACATGTTTCGGATCCTGACGAACCTGCGCCTGACTCAGCCAAGACCAGCATGAAGCTCATAGAGATAGAGAAAACCATCGTCAGATGGGCTGCCGGCATTCTTTTGGCGCTCATGGCAGTAACGCTCCTGATCTTAGGATTCAAACTCGCATTCACGGTTTTCTGGCTGGATAAGTTCAAAGCCGGTAAGATCAACGGCAAAGCCAGAGCTTACTATCACTATTACAGCCTGATGGGCAGGATATTCAGATTCGATATCCCGTCCAATGCCACGGACATCGCAGAAAAGGCCGCATTCTCCGGCGGAGAGATCACTCCCAAGGAATTAAATATGCTCCTTACAACATGCAAGGAGCATATGAAGGAATGTTCAGGCGGCTTCCCGAAGATCAAGATGTATATCTTCAGGTTATTCGAGATAGATCAAAAGGATCTCAAGTAAGTAACCGTCCCTTACAGGGTCAATCGCATGTGTATCCGGGCTTCTTATATAAACTCTCCTTTTCGGGGGCGATTTGAGTGTCCCAGACCTTGTCTTTCCAGTCTTCCTTCTCTATCTCCTTAATGGCGATTGATACGCTGGAAGCATCGCATCCCATGGTCTCTGAAATGGCCTTTGTAACTTCTTCGGCGCATCTTCTCTTCTGTTCTTCGGTCCTTCCGGGATAGCATTTGATCTCAACGTGCGGCATGGCGGTTCTCCTTTATAACGCTTTTCTGTGTGCTATTTCCTATTATTCTAATCTGTATTTCGCGAAAAGTGCAACATTTTAAAAGCCTCATCTGTATAAAGAGCAAAGACATCCGAAGGAGGATCTGTCATGGACAAGGGGATAAAAGCTACTTTATGCACCACGTGCGCGTTTGCGGTCGTTTTCGCCGCGGTCACGGGCTGTGCCGCCAAATTTTCGAACACGGAGACCGTCACGCCCGCAGATACGGATGCAGCAGTCATGCGTGCTTCAGAGACCACACAGGCACAAGCTCCGGATGACTCTGACGGCACATCCGGCAGTCAGGCTCCGGTGACAAACATTCTCCCGATACAGCACTACTCGAATGCCGTTTACATCTCGGTCAAGGAAGACGGAGATGCCGGCCTTCCCGTGAACGGGACAGTGGGAGATTATGAATATACGATCCTGAGTTCATCAGATTCGACTATCCCCATGCATAAAAACAGGGGCTTCTACATTGATTCGGATGAAGAGTCCGGTGATACGTGCTATTTCATAATCTGTTCAGGACAGAAGAGCACCGGCGGTTACGGGATAAGCATAACCGACCTCGGAATGAACGGGAACAGGCTCTATATCGTGGTCGAAGAGACGGCTCCTGCTCCTGATGATATGGTAACGGAGGCCATCGAATACCCTTACTGCGTACTTGAACTCGATAAGATTCCTGAAAGCTACGAGGTCATTAATACCGCCGGAAAATATTTCTCTTATATCCTCGAACCCAATATGGAAGATGAGGAAACAAGAGAGATCATTGAAGACCTCCGCGGTGACGGATATCAGGTGCCTGACGGTTACTGCGCGGTCCTTCACGGCGGCAGCGGTGAGATAACATATAAGACTTATGTGTACTGCCGTGATGACAGTGCCGCTGATCAGCCTTATTATGAGTATATTCATGTCACTTCCACGACTGTATCCTGGGGCTCACCAATCTCGAGAAATACGCTTGATACCGCCGGGACAAAAGATACAAAAGAAGCGATCGTCGAGACTGCCAGAGACCATAACTCCTGCCAGTTCATGACCCTTCCCGGTGACTACAGGAATGTCTATTCCATCAATGATTTCCTTACCATGGAATTCGTGCCGTCTGACGCAGGGCTCTGATCTACAAGCTCTTTTTGGGAAAGCCTAAAAAACGGAATACCCATAAAAATGAATCATTCTAATTATTTATGGGTACATCTTGCTTTCAGAGTGATACTTACATCCAAAACGTACCCATAAGAAAACGCGGAACCTGTTTTTTTATGGGTACAATATCTTTTTTCGTCTTCTCAACTCCGGTTTACAGGCACTTCTCCATCAGCCACTTCGCAACTCCGTCCTCGTCATTGGAAAGAGTGACTTCATCAGCGGATTCCAGAGCTTCCGGAACTGCGTTAGCAACGGCAACCCCTATTCCGCACAGCTTAAGCATCTCGACATCATTGCTGTCATCGCCGAAAGCGACGATATCTTCGATACCGATCCCGCTGAGATCAGACAAAGCTCTGATCGCGGCAGTCTTTCCCGAACCGGCGGGCAGAAATGAATACCATCTCTCGCCGCGGTAGCACTGGAGCTTACATCCGGTCTGATCCGCGATCCTCACAGCCAGAGAATCATCAGGCAGTTCGGCTACAATCTTGTTCGCCCTGACGTTAAGGTCAGATGTGTAATCATTGTAGACAGCTTTATGAAGCTTCTCGGATTCTGCAATATGCAGGCTATTCCAGTAGACCGTTTTCCCGTGCGCGACCGTGATCTCGGCATCAGGCTTTGTTTCCAGAAGGCTTCTCACGATCAGGTTCGTATCTGATTCGGAAAACCCGCAGGAATAGAGGCACTCATCTCCCGAATGTATCAGCGTCCCGTCGGTGGTTATCTCGTAATCGGGCTTTAACAGATCAATATATCTCTCGGCACCGATCCAGTATCTGGCAGTGGCGATTGCGAACTTGATCCCGCGGTCCCTGTATTCAGAAAGCACACTAAGGGTCTCATCAGAAATGCTTCCGTCCTGATGAAGCAAAGTGTGGTCAAGATCTGTCAGAATAAGCTTGATCATACGAGTCACTTACTATGCACCGACATTGTCAGAAGCAGCAAAAACGTCTTCCAGATATTCGCGGATGACGGCGGCAGCTTCCTTAAGGCCTTCGGGAATATCATCGCCGTACCTGAAAGTGTTGCACTGCTTTCCGCTCTCGCCTTCGCAGCAGTAACCTATCACAGGAGTGTGCTCTTTGTCGATCTTGGGCTGTTCCTGGGGCTGCAAGGGCATTCCCATGCCCATGCCCATGCCTATTCCCATTCCCATACCCATCATCATGCCGCCTCCGCCGAAAGCATCCGGGAAATCTATCTTTCCGTTGCTGTAATCCTTCAGACCGGTCTGGTCGACGAGCTCGGTAATGTGTGCATAGAAACCTTCGGGGATCGTGATTATCTTCATGCCCTCCGAAGACTTTGTCTCGTTGTTATAGACCATCTTCACGAAATGTACCGGGCGCTTTCCGTCCTCGTCATCTTCAGTCCTGATGGTCGCATAAGATGTTTTTAGAGGCCATTCGTTGAACTTCAGATCGAACCTCGCGATCCTGCGGTCCTCGATGGGAGGCAGCATGTCTTCGATGCCGTGGCGGACGAGTTCGTCGCACAATGCTTTCCGGAAATCCGCACACCACAGGGACTCAGGCCCGCCGTTAGTGATAAAGTGCAGCGCCTCTCCGGAATCGTAGACTGCCTTGATCTCATAATCGGTAAATTCCGGCGGGATGCCGTATGTGTGTTCATATTGGCCGTTTTTGGATACGAGCTTATGCTTTTCGATGATCTCCTGGAGCTTGGCGAGGAAAGATCCATCCGTCTCAACCTTTGTATCGTCTCTGGTGAGAATGAATGGGCCTTCACTATTTTCTCTGCGGACGGAAAACCTTACAGCTTCAGATCTCCACTGATCCTTATTGTACCAGTAACAATATGTCTGAAAATCAATGATGTTCTTGGACTCAATAACCTTGGCAGCACCCGTATCCTGACTTCTGTGTGTACCACCGTTTACGATTCTTTCGTCCGGTTCTTTTCCTGAAATCAAAGTAATTACCTCCTCAGATAAACAGTACAGTAATGCACGGATCGCCGGGGTCAGATGCGTTCTCAAATGCAGGGGCATCATCTAATCCCAGACGAGATTTGAGGGACGGATCCGTCACATCGACCCATTCCTCGCCAACTTGAATAAATGATCTGCCGGGCTGGCTTTTCGCTTCATAATGAGCATATGCCTTTTGGAGGATCGTGTATACTTTGACGTTATCCATTGATTCGCCTTCGAAAACAGCAAGTCCCGCAGTCTTGACTACAACCGTAAACTTCTTTACGGAAACAGGCTTATCGAACTTCACCGTGTGATAGCCGCTGTGCTCGAAAGTGCCTCCAGAACTTGCGAGTACCTTACCGAATTCACCGTCCAAGATCTCAACCGTATAAGGCTGACCGGGCTCGTATGTCCAGAAGCCGACAGCGCCTACAGAGCCTTTCTTCTCATAAACAGTTGCAACTGACACGTCGCCGCCCTTCGTTATATCGTCCGTGGTGATATTTGTGAAATCCATTTCCGGACCTAGCTTATCAATCACATCAGGAGAATAGACTGTTGCCATGGGAAAACGCCCGTAAGAAATTGCAGAAGAGTATTCCTTGGTGACGCTGCAATTATAGAATTCCGGGATCGGCATATCGTAGGAGACCCAGTAAAATCCGCAGTTTCCCCAGAAATCGCCGAACGAATTCTGCACCAGCCATGCACCGTTCCTCGTTGCAGGCGTCTTAAAACAATCTGCAGGGAAATCGTCATCCCAGCCGACGATCGCGGCCACATGATCCCTGTCCTCAGCATTTTTCTGATAATTCTGCGTGTAATAACCGTTGATGTATTTGCAGTCTTTTTTGTAGTTTACGGCCAGACATATCGCGCCGTATTCCCTGATATATCCTTTGATGTCTTCTTCGGTCACGGAATCAGTATCACCAGTGTTGAAACCACCGAAAATATTAGCTTCCGATACGAGATATCCGTTCAGAGGATCCGCGCACAGAGCTCCTGTAACCCTGCTTACGTCTCCTCCGAGATCGAGCGGCTGGACGGTAGCAACATAGAATTTCTCTTCATCATATTCGGGATCCTCGCCGTCGGTTTTTTCCGGCATCTCATAGATCCTGTTGATGATATCGACAGGATTGATATCGATCAGTTCGCCGTGATCTTTAAGATACGAAGACTGCATCGAAGTGACGGCAGCATAGCAGTAACAGCCGCCCATTCCCTGCTGGCGGACCGGAGTGCCCAGTCCTTCGTTGATCAGGCTGTAGCTGTGGTCAGGATCCCGGAATGGAACGTAATAATCCTTATCGCCGCCGGCCATGAGTTCATTCACGTCAGAAGGCGGCGCCTCTGTCGTCTCAGGAGTTCCGGCAAATCTCGGATCGGTCTCCTTTTCCTGACCCGTGCTGCATCCGGCCGTTCCGAATACTGCGATAAGATTCGCAAGGGCTAGAACACATGCTGCTTTTTTACTGAGATTTATCTTCATTATTATTCGCTTATTTCTTTCATCTGCTCGTAAGTTATCCCGTACTTTTCGGCGATATTTCTGGCATAGGAACTCGTGTCGGGAGAGCTTCTCTTCAGCTTGAAAGTGTTTACGTTATCCTTGATCTCCATAACAACACTGATCATCTTACTGTCGCCGTCCCAGCCGTTCATCTCCGGAATGCTTGCGGCAAGCTCATGAATGTGCGTGTTAAAGATAACACAGGAGCCTTTTTCCTTAAGGATGCGGAGCAGGTCCTTGCAAAGGTAAAGCGCATCCGCAGCCGAAGTAGTGGAGAATGTCTCGTTGAACAGGAGCAACGTATCTCTGCCTGCAGTCTTGACCATTTCCTTTATCCTTACGGCCTCTTCACCGAGCCTGCCGTAGTTGATCGTCAGATTCTCGTCGATGGGGAAATGCGTGAGGATATTTGCGAAAGGCATTCCTTCACAGGAATCGGCCGTGACGAACATGCCCAGGGAAGCCATCACTGATATATGGCCCAGTGCCTGCTCCAGGATCGTCTTGCCGCCGCGGTTAGGTCCCGTGAGGATGTAGATCTTCTCGTTATCCGCAAAGGAGAAATCGTTCTTAACGATCTCTTTCTGGCCTGCGACCGCCAGGCGGATATTGTAAAGGCCTTTGATCACCATATCTTTTCCGGGCGCGATCACGGGAAAAGACGTGACATAATCTCTTGAGGCCAGCTTCCTGCCGAGGTTAGCGGCGTTCAGATAGAAGACAAGGCCGCTGTAGAGATCCGTGAGCAGGCGCGAATCGTATTTCGAGTGCTTGTTGATAAGACGCTTGATCTCACCGAAATGTTTTCCCAGGTGCTTCTTCATAAAAGGCGTCATGGCCGTAAGGAGCGGATCCTGGTACTTGTAATCGTTAAAGGGGTTCCTTATTTTCGAGCCGACCGCAATGTCCATTATGGTGTAATTGGATCTCGGCTTGTAATCAACGAACTCGATCGCGGTAACATTTTCTATGTCCATATCGGCTGTCAGGGTCACGCCGATAACGGCACCCTTAGCGACTGAAAGATCCTCGTGGATCTTAACGATGTCAGGCTTGACGGACTTGAACTCCTCACTCTCCACTATCTCTTTCAAGGCATCCCTTACGGAGATTAGACCTTCGGATGTGATCTCATTCCTGCTTAACGTATCGAAAAGATCCTCCACCACTTCAACATAGACCTTGAGGACCCTCAGTTCCTCCAAAAGAGACGCCAGGGAATTGTCCCTGTCATGAAGCCTTTTGGCGCCGCTCCCGTAATACTGGAGAACTTTCAGGGAATCCGTAATGGCTTTTATGTCCTTACAGAGATCTTCATTTGCAAGAAAGTCTTTCAGGATCTCCTGCCTGTATATCATGTCGGAGGGGTCAGTCGGAATCCGGACCATGATCTCACGGAGGATCTTCTGCTCCTCCGCATCGCCCGTCATGAATTCGATGACTTCATGAAAAGCAATATCTTTTACTGTCCCGTCCGGAAGTATCCGGAACCTGTTATCACCGTTTGTCTTAAAAAGCAGATCCATTATTCCTCTCCCCCGCATATAAGCAATAACTCAAAAATAATTATAAATATTACACTAACCGATTCGAAACAATCTATCAAAACGTCCGGAAATTTGTCCGAAAACCATGGGACATACCATGTCCCATCCGCGAAAACAGCGGGTTTGAGACGTTTTGTGTCCTTCAATCCTGTCCGGCCCCGGGCTATCATCGGGCTATCACAAACCGAAAAGGAGACACTCAAAATGACAAACAAAATCTTAATGGTAATCGAGGCAATTTTAGGAATTTCTGCAATAATCCTTCTTCTTATCTCAATGTTCGGAAATCTGCAGACCAACCTTCCCCTTACATGCGCACTCGGCTGCACGGCTCTCTCAGGAGTAGTTAATGTTATTTATCTGGTAAGGAAAAACAGAAAGGCAAAGGAGTAAATCTCCTGCCGCAGATCAGCGAAGGCCGCTTTCCGGTCAATGGTATAATAGGTTTTACATTTCCCAAGGAGGCGGACTTCAATGGACCAGCAGAAGATCGGCGAATTTCTCAAGACATTACGCAAAGACAAAAAGCTCACTCAGGAAGAACTCGCAGATAAGATGAATGTCTCAAGAAGGACAGTCTCAAGATGGGAGACGGGGAGCAACCTTCCGGACCTCTCCATACTGGTCGAGCTGGCAGATCTTTACGACGTCGACATGAGAGAAATCTTCAACGGCGAAAGGAAGGACGAGACTGTGGACAAAGATCTCAAAGAAACAATGCTCATGGCGGCAGATTATACTGACGACCATATGAAAAAAGTTATGAAGAGAATGCAGCTGATGTTTATCGGCGCAACAGTTTGCGGCGCGCTCTACATCATTCTGCTGTTCTTCGGCCCCAACATCGACACGGGTCTTTACGGCATGCTTAACGGCGTTCTGCTCGGAATAATGTTCGGAATGCTCATATTGGGCATCCTCATAACCGACAAAAACTTTGCAAAGATAACTGAGCGCAAGCAGCAATTACTCGGCAAAAACAAAAAGTAACTCCAAGGAGCACAACATGATAAACACTAATGAGATAACGAACAAGAAGTTCGGGATATTTATGACGGTCGCTTTTTTGGCGGCATATGTACCATTAACGGTCGCAGGACTTGCTTATAAAGGCGGCAACACGATCCTCTGCCTGTTCCTGTTCAGGTTCATAGCGATATTCATCCCTTTGATCGCCGTGGCTGTATCGGGACTCCCCTTTAAGAAACTCGGCTGGAAGCCTAAGTTCTCTTTCAAGTACCTGATCGCGTCATTGATCGGTCCCCAGCTCTTAAGTTGGATCGGCGCGGCTATATTTTTCCTGTTCAACAAGGATGCATTCGGCGTCAGCCTGGATGCTTATATGACCATGCTTCCTGAAGAGACCCAAGCCCTCATTGATACTTCTTCCATAAACCCTTATGCAATGGTCATCGTGATGACGGTAATGTCCCTGACATTCCTCCCCATATCACAGATCCTTCCGAGCCTCGGAGAAGAAGCAGGCTGGAGAGGCGTCATGTACCAATATCTCAAGAATAAGCTCGGCCCCGTCGCAGGAAAACTTTTAGGCGGCGCGCTTTGGGGCATCTGGCATTGGCCTTTGATCATATTGGGAAGCTATTTCTATGAGGGTGATTATTTCGGAAAGCCGGTCTTGGGGCCCATCGTAATCTGTGTTACTCTGTGCGCTTTCGGCATACTCATCGACCGGGTTTACGAGAAAACCGGCTGCATCTGGCTCCCCTCGCTCATGCACGCTGCGATGAACTCATCAGCACTGCCCCTCATGTTCCTGCTCAAGGGCGGATATTCACATCTGTCTATCCTCGGTCCCAACTGCTTCGGCCTGTTGGGATGCCTGCCGGTAATCGTGGTGGCTGCGGTCATGGTTTTCGCCGAGGTTAGGAAGCAGGATCTTCGCAAGATCTAGAATGCATATTCCCGAAAAAGTTCCCGACATAGCGGGAACTATGTCGGGAATTCTGAACAGTTTTCTTTCTTTTTTCCCGAAAAAGTTCCCGATATAGCATGAACTTTGTCGGGAACTCTGAACGGTTTTCTATCATTTTTCCCGAAAAAGTTCCCGATATAGCATGAACTATGTCGGGAACTCTACCTTACCTCAAACATGCTTTCCGGCCGATGCCAATCAGCGGGGAAGCTTTTTTAGTTACTTAAGGTATTGCGACATCGGCCGCGAAACGGTATGTGCCGTCCGAATATTCATAAATGTAGTAGTCATGGAAGGCTCCGTATTCGTAAACAGTGAGCATTTCTCTCGCCTGATCATCCGAGATCAACGGCAGGCCGTAGGCTATGTCGTACCGCTTCATTCGCTTACCCGCAGCGTCTTTTTCAGAAGTTGGAGTGCCCGTCTCGAGCGTTTTCTCGATGCTGTCCCTGCAGCCGTTCGGCAGGGCATCGCAAAGCGCGTCAACGCTGTCATATCTGTAAGTCTCGATGAGGTATTCAGTATCCTGCCAGCCTTTGATACCATAGCGCTCTATAGAGGAGGCCATCCCGGGCATCAGAGCCATTTCGCTGAACTCCGATTTCTGTTTGTCGGTCAGATCATCATGGGCTTTCCATGTCACAGCTCTTGCGACCTGGAGGAACAGAAAACCGTAAACCGTCAAAAATACCGATGCTATTATCAGAAAGACCTTTAAACCTGTAGGAAACCTTCTTCTCATCTCATTGCTCTCCTGTATAAGGAATTACCATGGTTGAGATTATATTAGCATGTGATATATTGTTTTTCAATTACTTTTTATTGTTTTTCGATAAATTTCTAAAACACTACATCTCTTTAACGTACTTGCCGGTACGGTCATTCAGGATCCTGACAACGTCATCAAGAGAACGGTCACCGGCATAGTAAGGTGCAATCTCTTCAACAATGAACGCGGTTATTACGGGGTCATCATAATAGTAAGTAGAGATCGACGAGAGGCCCGCCATCATCTGCTCTTCCATATCCGCGGTAGCTTTCTTGTAACCGTAAACAGACTGGTAATCTCCGAGACCTGTCATGTAATCCGTCATGGTCTCGTCGACCTGCTCCCCGGTATTGTTCTTCTCCGTAATCAATGAGATATTTCTTTTCATGATCTCTTTGTTGGTCACTATATTCTGGAATTCCCTTGATGAGTCTACGAAACCCGCACCGGCAAACAGATAATTTATGAACCTCTTACAGCCGTCCTTCACACCGGATGTGGAAGTAACGGATATAGTCTCCAAGGCCCTGAATCTCGGGCCTGACGCATCAACGGATGGTGTTCCTATTATCGTGTAGCTTCCTTCCGAAGACCTGCAGGCATGTATGAATTCCACATAGCTTTCTATCCTGTCGTAACGGCAGGCGCTGCGCACTCTCTTAACCTCATCATCCCAGACATAATCGTCCGGCTTCGTAAAACCGTCCTTAACAAAATACTCATTCGAAAACTCCGCCGCAGCCCTGAACTGGTCAGTCCCGAAGTTAACGCTGTCGCCTTCTATCGCAGATTTGGTATCTATGCATGACAGGATAAAATCCTTCTTATAATCATAAGTCGAAAGCGGATAATCGTAAGGTGAGAAGCCGTCTAAGTCCTCCTGTATCATCTTCTCATAGTCTTCGAAAGTGATCCCTCTTGCACCGTCATTCAGAAGCGAAGTGTCCGTAACGAGTCCTTCTATCTCGATCGTTACGGGCAGAAAATACTGCTTGTCCCCTATCCTGGCCGCATCGATGATGTTCGCGAACTGCTTATCTTTTACCTCCTGCTCCAGGTATCCCGTCAGGTCCTCGAAAACATCATCCCTCATCGCGTAATTCTTCTGGATCCCTATAGCCAGATCAGGCGCTTCTGAACCTTTGAGTTCCTGTATCATCGTGTAGACTTTCTCGTCATCGATGTTGAGCATGGAGAAGTCACGGCCCGCCTTGATCCCGGTCTTGTACTTGCTCCAGACCCTTATCAGATAGTCATTGTCGATCCTGTTGAATTCATATATGGCATTCGAAAGATATTCCGATATCTCCCTGTCGACCGGAGTCGCAAGTTCGATGACTTCCTTCCCGGCGTGAGGATTCTTATCGGCCTTCTTAAGTATGGTGACATTTTCATTGATCCCGGCAAAGAGCATCGAATACTCGGTCCATTGCCATGAATAGATCACGGATGTTTCTTCATCGCAGTACACTAGGCTTACTTCCTGTGACAGATCCGAAAAATACGGCGTATACCAGTTGTTATCGACCAACGTTTTTATCTCTTTGGACTGCATGTCAAAGGTCGTGATATTTCCGAGCGTGTCGATCTTGCAGAGCCCGCCGCCCTGAACCGACCTGAAATCCGAGAGATTTACTTCGTCGCTCTGCACGGAGTATTTCTCACTGCTTATCCTCTTTCCGGTCTCCGGGTCGAATTCCAGGACCAGCGGGCCGTCTGCCCTTGTATAACCGACCGTAAAGACATTTCCGCTCCCCGGATCAAAGGAAAATTCTTCTACCTGATATACCTCGGCGATCCCTCCGAAGTCCAGTTCGCTTAAATATCCGCTTCCCCTGTAAGCGAAAACATGGGCAGCATTGCCGGACGCAGTGCTCTGTGTGTAGATAACGGGGATATAGTATTCACCTGCTTTATACACCTCCGCGACTCCGGCCCACGACATCTGGCCGTCAGATATCTCAAGGGTATTTCCGTCCTTATCCTTAAAAAGCTTTGGTTCCTTAACCTCGCCGGTCGTAAGATCGATCTTTACGACAGCGGTCTCGAAAGAACCCGGCGCGAAAAGCTCGGCAACGGCTTCGGCTTCTTTTCCTTCGCTGTCAGGCGTGACGGATTTGATCCGGCTTATGGAATAAGTATCCGGATCTTTCAGCTTTACTCTGCTCAGAAGCTTTCCTTCCTCATCGTAAATATCGAGCAGGGACCTTCTGTAATTATCGAAATCCGCAAGATTGGTGAGCGAATATATATGATAGATCTTTCCGTTACTGTAGCTTACGACACTCGATTCGAGAGTCTCAGTATCGAGCTTATCGGTCTCCATCCCGAATCTGACCGAATCGAACCACGGATCGTCCTCTTTGACTTTTGTGACTTTGGATTTGCTTTTCGAGCACGACATAAGCGGCGATGCGAGCATGACCGCTGCCAGCACCAACGCCAGACACCTGACTTTTCCCATGTAATTTTCCCCCATATTGATGATGTAGACTGCCGAAGACTATTATCCTGACTACAATATAAAGAATTCTTGCGATTTTGGAATGCTTTCGCGCGAAATGTCACTGAACATTTGCCGAATTGATGCCGGATAATCAGTGCCCTAATATTTTTCCGCTTTTTCGCCTCCAAAAAGTCGGACGATTAGTCGGATTTTCAAAATTCCGACTTTTTATCCGACTTTTCGGGCCTGTTTTGACGGAAAACCCTGACAACAGAAAGAACCGGATTCACAGCAAAGGGCTGCCTCACCGGAGACAGCCCTTAATAATCTCAATTGATCCCGTCAGTTCAGTTTACGGTCTCGATCTTTACGTTATCGAGGTAGAACGGGCTCATGTCTGTGCTCTCGAAATAGATCGTGAGGCTTGCTGTGCCTTCTTCGATCTCGAAATCGCCCTCGCCCAGTACCCACTCGTCTTCAGAACCGGTCGTTACTTCCGCGATGTTAGGCCATACGCCGTCGATATCAGCCGTGCACTTGCAGGAAGGAGCCTTGGACCTGATCGCGAAGCTTACGTGGATAACGTGTCCCGCATACTGAGTAACGTCAATGGAATAGCCGTCGTACTCAGCGTAGCCCTCTGTGTTCTTGAGGCAGTAATTGCTCTCATAGCCGCCTTCGACGATCGTCTGGACAGAGCTGTATCTAGGACCGCCGATATACTTCTGGTCCTCATAGTCCTCGATGAAAGGTGTCGTGTCGGAAACAGGCTCTACATAGTCTGCAGGCTTCTGAACATCACCGCCGTTTATAGCGCACATAACGCCTTCGTAAGCCGGCTTGGGTGAGAGATTGCCATAGAAGAGCAGAGGCTTTGTTGCAGACTTCCAGCTCATGTCATCCGTAAGGCCCCAGACAGTTACGCACTCGATCGGCACGCCTGCCTTGTCAGCTTCGATGATCGCCGTGAAGAGCTTCTTCATGTAAACGCCCTGGTCGTACATAGGGTTAAGGGACTTGGGCGCTGTTACGTCAAGCTCTGTGATGTGGATGATAACGCCGAGTTCGTCAGCATATCTCTTGGCAGACGCTACATAGTTGTCGACATCAAGACCGGAACTGATGTGGCTCTGCATGCCCATACCGTCGATGTTGCCTGCGGCAGCGATAGGCTTGAGAAGCTTGAGGATGTCTTCCTGCTTGGATGTCTGGTATTCGTTGTAATCGTTGTAGAAGAGCTGGACATTAGCGGGAGCATGCTTTCTTGCGAACTCGAAAGCCTTCTCTACGAAATCATCGCCGATCGTCTGTGTCCAGTAGCTCTGTCTGATTCCGCCGCCGTCATCAACACACTCGTTGCAGACATCCCATGCATAGATAACCCCGGGATAGTTTGTCTCGCACCAGTTGATGACTGCATCGATGTAGTTTTCCATTCTCTTGAGCATGAGCTCCCTGCTCGCGAGCTGTCCGTTGACATCATAATTCTCATAGAAGAACCATGAAGGTGTCTGTGAGTGCCAGATAAGTGTGTGACCTCTCATAGAGATGCCGTTCTCTTTGCAGAAGTCCAGGATAGGCTTTGCTGCATCGAAATGAACTGCAGGGCACTCATTGTACTTGGCAGGATCAGCCTTGGAAGCAACTGCATCGAGCACGTTCTCAGGCTTAAGTTCGTTCTCAGGTGTTACTGAGTTGAACTGTGTCTTAATGAGTGATCTGAATCCCTCGTTGGGATTAGTCATTACAGTCGCAGGAGAAGCTACGCCGAACTTGAAATAATCGGCATAAGCTGCAGAGAGCGAAGCTGTCTTCGTAGGATCCTGCAGGGATTCTACGGGTTCTCTCGTAAGGTCGTTGAATTCGCCTTCTACGCTTACTTCGAAAGCAGATACCGTGTAATCCCTTACGTCGTTTGCCTCGAGATAGATCAGAGCATTCTCTGCATTTGCAGGGATATCGACCGTGCCGGTGATGTTAACGACACCGGATGCATCGGGCGCGCCGCCGGCGATGTTGACATAAGTGACATTACCGAAGATCTCATATCTCATGGAGAGCGTCATGGAATCGTTCGTTGTCGTTGCCGTGGCGCTGGTCTTGATCTTGTTTCCCCTGTAATCCGGGCACGGAACCGCTACGCCGGTATTGCTTGCAGAACGCTCGGTTACTACGGCAGCACCGTCCTTAAGGGTGACTTTGCAGTCGCCGTAGGTGACCCAGTTGCCCTTCTTCTCTTTTTTGGTGAAATCCGCTGTGATAGTGGTCGGCACTTCATACGGCCCGTCTGTTCCTTTGGGGAGCACATCGCATCCCCCAAGCAGGAGCATACCCGCTAATGCGCCTGCGATGAGTTTGATAAATCCTTTTTTCATATTACCTCCGCGAAAATAAGAATTCGTATTTTTGCTGCTTGTCAGGGATAATTTTACAGCAAGAATGGTTAAATAAACAAGCATTCGTTTAAGGCTCTATCCCTAAAAATAGGCGTGAAATTCCGTTAATATGCCACTGCAATTTTACATTTCTTGCTACCGCCATCGTTCATTCGCAATTTTTGTATTCTGTCCCTCTTGCAAAACCGAACAGAAGGAATTAAATTTGATTATCAAAATATTGTTACATTCTGCTATTATTGCGAAGAGGTGAAGAAGACGATGCGGTATGTTATTTGGTCGATCCTGTTGATCATTTGCAGCTTTTTACAGTATTGGATACTTCTGTTCATAAGCGCTGCCCTGATCGATCCAAAACGCATATACGACAAGCACAGCGGCTACTACAGATGGCTGCTCGTCAGCTCGACCTGGCACCTTATCTTCGTAGGCCGCGTCCGTTTCCACACCAAGGGCATGGAGAATATCCCCAAGGACCGCCGTTTCCTTCTCGTCTGCAATCACAAGTCCAAATTAGATCCCATTACATCCTGGTACCTGCTCCAGGACTATGACCTCGCTTTTATCTCGAAAGAGGAGAATTTCAAAGTCCCGTGCTGGGGCAGGCTCATAAGGCGCTGCTGCTTTCTTTCGATCGACCGTGAAAACCCGAGAAAAGCAATGGAGACGATCAACAGGGCGGCAGATCTTATCAAAGACGACCAGGTCTCTATCGCGGTATATCCGGAAGGCACAAGAAACTTCGGCGAAGGCCTTCTCCCGTTCCACAACGGCATCTTCAAGATCGCCCAAAAGGCAAACGTCCCTGTCGTAATCTGCGGAATAAAGGGTGCCGAACAGATGCCGAAGAATTTCCCGCTTCACGGAACAGATATTTATTTCGAGGTGCTGGATGTGCTCTCGGAAGAACAGGTAAAGTCACTGCGCTGCAATGATATCGGCGATCACGCGAGAGATCTGATGCTCTCATTTATCGAAAAACACGAGGAGAACGAAGAACATGTCAACTTACGTACTGTTTAACAGCCTCTCCGGAAACGGAACCGGCAAGGTAAAAGCTGAGGCCATCAAGCCTTTCTTAAGCGGAAAAGAACTCATATGGAATGATGTCTCACAGATCTCCGATGCACAGGGATTCTTTGCCGGCCTCAACCCTGATGACGAGCTCTTTCTCTGCGGCGGCGACGGTACGCTCAACCGCTTTATCAATAACACAGAAGGGATTGATATCGTCCAGCCTCTCTACTTCTTCCCGACGGGAACCGGCAATGACTTCTGGAACGACTTAGGTAAGAAGGTCGGCGATGCTCCCGTTCAGATCAATGAGTATATCAAGGATCTCCCTTTCGTTGAGGTCAACGGCATGAAGCGCCGCTTCATCAACGGCATCGGCTACGGCATTGACGGCTACTGCTGTGAAGTCGGCGACCAGATGAGAGCTGCAGGCAAAGAGAAGATTGACTATGCGGGTATCGCCATAAAGGGCCTTCTTTTCCACTACAAACCCACCAATGCCGAGATCGATATCGACGGTCAGAAGTTCTCTTATCAGAAAGTATGGCTCGCGCCTTCAATGAACGGGCGTTACTACGGCGGCGGCATGATCGCCACGCCCGCCCAGGACAGACTCGGCAAGGACAGACTCCTCTCCCTGCTCCTCTTCCACGGCAGCGGCAAGATCAGGACTCTCGCGATCTTCCCTTCGATCTTCAAGGGCAAGCATATTAACCACACAAAGGTCGTCGAAGTAAAGACCGGTCACAGGATCACTGTCACATTCGACCGCCCCGTCGCCCTCCAGATCGACGGCGAGACCGTGCTGAACGTAACGACATATACGGCGTATAAGTAAGGATCTATCTGCTCTTTTCGGTGACTATCAGCATGATGAGGGCCAGCTCCGCATCCTGATAACCGGTCATATATTCACTTTCCATATAAACTCTGCAGAACTGTGATTTGTCCTGCGCAAATCCGTATACCCTTGCAGAATATATCTCTTTTTCTGTCCTGCAGTAGTCCCTGAGCTTTTCCAGGGTCTTAAGGCGATTCGAATAAGGCACTGCAGTGCTATAATGACCGATAGTAAAAATACGGGAAGGGTTATCGTTATGGGTAAGAAAGAAAAAAAGCCGATGTCCAAAAAGGCCAAGATCATTACGTTGAGCATAATACTTGCAAACGTAGCCGTTTTACTGTTAGTGTTCTTCATTCTTGTTTTTCCGTTCATCAAGTTGTTCTCACAGATGGATTTTCTTAAGACTGATTCCGGCGAAAACCTTGTCAGCACCGAGATGACCAAAGAACAGAGAATCAAGGATTTCGATTATATGTACGATATCGTCTGCCTTGAGAATCCGCAGAAAGAGCTTATCGAGCAGGCATACGGCATCTCTTATGACGACATCTACAACAGATACAAAGATCTGGCTGTCAATGCGGAGAGCGATTACGAATACTTCTCTTATCTCGGAAACTTCCTTTCCGTTCTGCCCGGCTGCCACAACTACATGGGCCTGCCGGATTACCGCAACAATGCGACCAATGCGTCATTCAGCCTCGCCGAGGTATATGGTACACAGGAATTCAAGGATTATGCTTATTCCTGGAAAGAGGAATTCCGCGACGAAGTCGCAAAGCGTCTCGAATGGAACTTCATCGGATTCCGCTATGTAGACGGTTCATATATCTGTATTGCTCCGGGCAACGATAAGATAAAGCGCATAACGGAATATGAAAATGGAATCCTTCTCTCCTTGGACGGAAAAGATCCCAAAGATATCTGTTTTGACGTGTTCGAACGCTATGTGCCGGCATATGACAGTATCAACGACTGCTTTTTCCGCGATTACTTTATCTTCAACGACACCATGGGCGAAAAGCATACGGGCGAGATCCTTCTGCCTGACGGAAATATCGTAACCGTTGATCTGTACGATGACCCCGGATACGATTACGCCTTCAATGATGCGGCCAAGACCTATCCCGAGCTTTTTGACACTGATACCGGCAGATCCGAAGATAACTCCGGTGACAGTTCCGGTAACGGGACAGTAACCGACGTTATGTCTCCCGACTATGTTCCAACGACATTCAGGGTCACGGCTGATCCCGAGAAAAAGCTTGTCTATGTCAATACATTAGAGTGCAAAAGCATAGAAGCTCCAAGACTCGTCTCCGATCTGAAAGCAGCAATAAAGGAGGCAGATGCCGATTCCATTATCCTCGATGTCCGTTCGAACGTCGGCGGCAACTCAGAAGTTGTCACCCAGTATATTCTTCCGGCTCTCTTCTCTCATGACGTCGAATATCTTGCCAACGTATACGGCGGAAGGAATTCGTACACCAAAAAATATTACGGCGACATAACCTACCGTATACTCAACAGCTACGTCAATCATCAGGGAGGATTCAGCACCAAAGGCGATTATTACTACTATACCGAGAACTTCAGTGTTAAAGGAAATGCAGAAGGGGATTACAAGATCTACCTGCTGACCGGTTACAGCACGTTCTCTTCAGGCGACATCATAACACGCGTCTGCAAGGAATACGATAAATGCACCGTCATCGGAACAAATACCGGCGGAGAGGGCGTCTGCGGCACAATCATTCAGTGCTACCTTCCCGAATCACACTTCATGTTCTGCTATGCTCCTACGGTAAACACGGAATTCCCTGAGGATTCATATCTCGGAACAGAGCCGGACATATATATGCCCTACACGGTTGATGAATACCTTGCCAGACTGGAACTTTTCAATCAGGGTACCAACCCCAACGGTTATAAGACCCGTATGGAGTGGGACAAGACCCTGCAAAAAGCCGTCGAGATGGCTGAAAATGATTAAAAGGAACTGCCCTTCTCAGCTCTCCATCAAAAATCTGTCGTAATCCTCAGGGTGATCACTTGGAACCTGGACCACATGGCAGTAGCATTTCTGCTCGACAACGTCATCTGACACGTCGATAACGGGAGCCGTTATATAACCGAAACCTACGTAATTATCCGCCACAATAAACGCATCCGCTGATACGTCATCCAGCGACAGATAATGAGGATATACGACTATCTCAATGGCGATGCAGCACCAGTTGAAAGCGTCGTAACCGGAACCGCCGAAGTCTTCAAAGTACTCGTTACTGCTGAGATCGATGCCGGTGTCTTTCTCGAAAGCCTTGAGTTCTTCCATGTTGGTGATGATCCTTCTGGTATCCTTGGAAGTTGTCTTTGTGCACTCGAATGTTCCTATAAATGTCTCCGTGGCGGAGTACACATGGGCGGGGTCTTTTCTGGTCTCCCTGACCGACGCAAAAGCATCGTCGATAAGCTTGTTCGCTTTTCTCGCATAACGGTCGTTGAGTTCGCCGTTCCTGTCACCGGATTCTTCAATCTCTACCCATTTGCCTTCCACATTGACCTTTGTAGTGCTCGTTCCGGCGTCACAGGCATATTCGTCACTGTAAACGAACCTGGCATCAGGATCGATGTTGATTATGTTGTTGTAGATCTTGAGGAGATCGTCCTGCGGGATCGTGGCGACGGGCAGAGTGTATTTCTTAAGAAGCGTCAGTCTGTCATCAGAAGAAAGAGAATGTCCCGCACTATCAGGAAATCCTTCGAAACCCTCTCTGGAACTGTAGATGCTGCCGTCAGACAAAACGTAAGTAATGCTGCTCTGGTAACCCCACGCACCGTTCCCGTAGTCGCAAATAATGAGGATCTCGTCCTCGGGAAGCTTTTTCACGACCTTTGTATCATCGTCATCCTTAGGTTTCTTCGTGGTCACGGTGGTCTTTGTGCAGCCGCAGCAGAGCACGGACAATAACATGGATGATATCAGTACTGTGGTGAGTATTTTCGCGATCTTCATAAGAGTGCCTCCGGGGTCCTTTTATCTGTATAACAGTAATAAGCCCTGATTTGTTGCATCAGGGCCCGGGATCTATATCTTAACCAACGTTCTGTTCGATCGCCTTGGCGAGCTGGTCGGCACAGGATGTGCTCTTCATGCCGCAGGTGTTGCCTTTTAAGATCTCAGCGACTTCTTTCGCATCCTTGCCTTCGACGAGTCTGCCGATCGCCTTGAGGTTACCGTTGCAGCCCCCGACGAATCTGACGTTGTGGAGCTTGCCGTCTTCGATATCAAAATCTATCTGAATCGAGCAGACTCCGCTCGGGGTAAATGTTACGTGTTCCATATGTTTTCTCCTTCATTAACAATGTTACAATGCGTTTTTCAGAAGTTAAGCACGTTTATCAGTAAGATCCAGCTGATACCGTAGTAGCAGGCGACAGCCACGAGGTCGTTTACCGTCGTGATCAGGGGACCGGACGCTACTGCCGGGTCGACCTTGATGCGCTTGAAGAACAGCGGGATTATCGTTCCGATGATGCTCGAGCAGATCATGGAGATCAGAAGAGCGACGCCGATGCAGCCGCTGACCGCAAAAGCGAATGCGGGCTCGCGGTGCTTTATAACCATCAGGTATACGCCTATAAGGATGACCGAAGCCAGACCGAGGATGATACCTACGCTAAGGCCGACCTTTGATTCCTTTATGACCAGTCTGAACTTCTGGCCGAACGTAAGGTTCTCATCCGTAAGGACCCTGATCGTGACAGCAAGCGACTGCGTGCCGACGTTACCTGCCATGTCGAGGATCAGCGACTGGAATGCCATGATTATCGTAAGGTGCGCTATGACTGACTCGAAAACGCCTACGAGCGTTGATACGAGCATTCCGAGACAAAGGAGTATGAGAAGCCACGGCATTCTCTTTCTGATGCTCTGGCCCAGAGGCTCCTTGATATCTTCCTCCGCAATAAGTCCGGCGAGCTTAACGTAGTCTTCACCGAGCTCATCATCGACGACTTCAACGATGCTCTGCGATGTGATAACTCCGAGTATCTTATTGTCTTCATCGAGTACAGGGATCAGGTCCTCGGAATAATCCTTGAGCTTCTCGATACAGTCGTCGATCTGCTCATTCGCGTAAACATAAGGGAACGACGTGACTATCAGGGTATTTAAGTCCGTCGTGCTCCTCGCGGTAATGAGATCCTTGAGCGTAAGGGCTCCGTAGAACAGGCCCTCGTCGTCCTCGACGAAGAGCGTCGAGATGTTGTCGTTCTCTTCGGCCTGGGTAACGAGCGCGCTCATCGCCTGCTTGACCGTAAGATTAAGTCCGATCGTTATGAAGTTCGCGGTCATCTTAGAACCGATCTCATCCTCATCGTAGGACGCGATGATGCTGATCTCTTTCCTGACTTCGGTATCGAGCGCTTCGATGATGAGACCGCGTCTCTCTTTCTCGAGTTCCCTTAAAACGTTAGCAGCGGTATCTGTCTCGAGCTCTCCGATAACAGCCGCAGCGCGCCTGATATCCATCTCGTTGATATATACGCTTACCTGGTCTTCTTCGAGACACTCGAAAGCTTCCGCAAGCAAAGTCTTGCCGCAGACTCTGAAGAGCTTCTTCCTCTCCTGGTCGTTAAGCTCCTCTAAGATCTGTGCGATGTCACTTGCGTGATAATCTTCTAACTTGTAATGAATTACCCTCGGGGAATCGTTACCCCTCATCAATGAGATTATCTCGTCCTGATAATCTCTTCTAATTTCCTTCTCTGCCATTTGTCTCCTCCTGAAAAGTAAACAAACGACGGGAACAAAAAACCTCTGCTGTGCTTTGGCAAACAGAGGTGACGATACATCATTTAGTCCTTAAGGTCCGATACGGTCATCGCATGGCGCATTAAGGAACAAAGGATATTTCGGCCGCGTTTCCCTCGTTTGTCGCAACTGTCACCAGCGTCCACCGTATTCACCTCACTTTTTAAATGGGATATGGGGTTTTCTCCCCGTTCGAAATTCTATCACGCTAAAGTGTATTTGTTAACCCCGAAAAAGCCCGAAACGGGATTATAATATAAAATCAGTTAATAAATCGAAAAACCTTCAGGAGCTCTTCATGATCAACTTCGGATTCTCATATGTAGGCCTTATCTACCTTGCCATGCTATTTATCCCTAACGGCATCTGGGCGAAAAACAAGCCTGAAGGATATGAGGAGTTTTCAAAGACCGAGAACAAGATCCTTCTCGCGTTCGAACGCGCGGGCGAAGTACTTCTCTGCTGTCTCGCCCTGATCTTCAAGGACACCAATATCCGCCCGGACTCCTGGTGGATCGGCTGGCTCATTGCGTCCTTCCTCCTGATGGTCCTCTATGAATTATATTGGGTAAGATACTTCAGAAGTAAAAAGAAGATGGCCGATATGTATTCTTCTTTCGTGGGGTTCCCGGTCGCAGGCGCGACGCTTCCCGTGCTCGCCTTTTTCCTTCTCGGCATCTATGCTGCGAATATTTTCATAATCATCGCATCAGTCATCATGGGCATAGGCCACATCGGCATCCATCTCCAGCACAAAAAGCAGGCAGAAGTTACCTCGAGCAAGAGCCTCCCTGTCAGGATAGCGACCGGCATGGCCGTGGTCGTTACGATAATCCCTGTCATCCTTTTTACCGCCATATCCGTATTTTTCATCGCCAAGAGAAATATCAACTGGCTCTCCTGCTTCATCAACCCCGTGAAGGGCATTGAAGAGCAGACCTATGTCGAGATCAACGGACAGCAGCAGTTTATTACGATCCGCGGCAAGGACAGGACCAACCCCGTCATACTGTTCCTTCACGGCGGCCCCTTAAGCCCTGACGCATACGTTACTTATACATACGCGAACGATCTGATCGACGACTACACCTTCGTCTGCTGGGACCAGCGCGGCTGCGGCAGAACTTATGTCGCAAACGATGACAAGACCAATTCGACTGTCTCTTTCGAGCAGGCTCTGGATGACCTTGACGTCCTCACTGATTATCTTTGCGGGAGGTTCGGAAAAGACTCAGTGATCATCATCGGCCACTCATACGGCTCGATCCTCGGCGCAAGATATGTTTACGACCACCCGGAGAAAGTAACTGTCTACATCGGAGTCGGCCAGTTCGTCAGCGACAGGCTGTCCGTAACGGCCGAATATGAAGACGCGCTGAAGATCGCGCAGGCCGCAGGTGACGATACGACCTACATGACGCTGGCCTACGAGAACTACCTGAACGACCCTTCGTATTACTCTTCAGATGAAGCTTCATCCTATACGGCCCAGTACCATCCCGGGGCAGACTATTCGTCAGTGATCAACGCGGCCCTGGAGTCCCCTTATCTCGGTTCTGACGATGTCAAATGGTTCCTGAGCACAACGAGTGAAGAGGATCTCCTTAATCTGACGGGAAAACTTATCAACACTTGTCTTTTCACGGATATTTCAGACCAGACAGACTACGGCGTCCCCGTCTATTTCATCTCCGGCGCCGACGACTGGACCTGTGCTGCTTCGGTCATGAAAGATTACGCCGAAAAGATCGGCGCGGACTATCTCCTCATCGAGGGCGCGAACCATAATGTCCAGGGCGACAAGCCGCACGAATTCGCTTCGGCAGTCAAGGCATTTCTGAAGACGGTCTGACCTTAATCGCGAAAACAGGGTATTTTTGAATCGTAAGATATACCGGCGAAAAAGCATACAGATATCGGTAGGTCCGTTGTCCCGGTCCCTGCTGCTTATTTCTCGAACTTCTCGGCGGCTTCCTGCATTATGCTGATGATCGGCAGGTGCTGCGGGCAGACGCCTTCGCACTGGCCGCAGGCGATGCATTCTGAAGCACGGCTGTATCTGTCCACCAGTCCGTTATAGAAGAACTGCGGTCTCATGTCTTCCGGGAACTTGCGCTTCGTATTCAAGGCGCTGATCACATCAGGAATGCTGATGCCCATCGGGCAGCCTTCCACGCAGTATTTGCAGGCGGTGCAGCCGACCAGCTCAACGCGGAACATGAGATCCGTTACCTTTTCGACAGCCTTCTTTTCTTCATCTGAAAGAGGCTCGAAATCAGTGAAAGTATTCATGTTGTCTTCCATCTGCTCTTCTGTTGACATGCCGCTCAGGATCGTGGTGACGCCCGGGAGGCTTCCTACGAAACGGAAGGCCCAGGATGCCATGGACCTGTCCGGACGGAGGCTCTTATATACTTCGGCGCACTCGTCATCAAGGTTAGCGAGTTTTCCGCCCTTGCAGGGTTCCATGACGATTATCGGGATATTTCGCTCGGCCAGGATCTTGTAGAGCTCGCCCGAATGAACGATCTTGTTGTCCCAGTCGGCGTAGTTGAGTTGGATCTGGACGAACTCGATCTCGGGGTGGCTGTCGACGATCTGCACGAGCAGTTCGGGTGTGCCATGGAAGGAAAAACCGAGATGTCTGATCTTTCCTTCGGCGCGTTTTTGGATGCCCCAGTTAAAGCAGTCGTACTTAACGTATGTATCGTAATTATTTCCGTCCTCAACGCTGTGAAGCAGATAGAAATCAAAGTAATCGACGCCGCATCTTTCGAGCTGCTCATTGAAGATCTTATCCCTGTCTTCGTAAGAATGGATGAACCATGCGGGGAGCTTTGTAGCTATCGTGAAAGAATCTCTCGGATACCTCTTAACGATCGCTTCCTTGACCGCTTTCTCGGAGTTGCCGCTGTGATAAACATATGCGGTATCGAAATAATTAAAGCCCGCGGCCATATATCTGTCCGCCATCCTGCAGACTTTGTCGATATCGATAACTCCGTCAGTCTCAGGCAGTCTCATAAGTCCGAAACCGATCTTCGGCATCTTAGAAAGATCAATACTCATAGCAGCACCTCCCGTCAGGTTTACATAAAGGTTATGCCTGCATTATAAATTAAAGACATTATTGCGTATTGTCTGATTCTGTTGAAAAATATAATTAATCAGAAGCAAATTACAAAAGGGCGCCACAGCTCTATAATGACAGACTGCAACATTTCACCCGCTTTGCCTGTTAATATGGTAAAAGATCAAAGGGAGGATACGAAAATGAAGATCACACCTGCTAAAGATTATAAAAAACCGCTCTACGCAGTAGGGATCGCAGCAGCACTGATGGCAGTATCAGTAACAGGATGCACTGATCTAGCTTCCGGGATCAAAAGCGGTACGAAAGATACCAGGGTGCACAGGGTCCATAATGACGGCATCAAGCAGGATGCTGATAATGAACCGGTCTATGCAGGCGAGATCGCACTCGACGGCGAAGTCGCGATCGATCCTGATTACACAGAAACCTGTCCGACAGACGATGATATCGAACTTGCAGGAGAAGTCGACGTCGCTGAGCACTGATAACCCTTTATGAACCTTACCCTTCATCTTACCGATAATTGCAACATGGACTGCAGTTACTGCATCCGTGAGAAATGCCCCAGAGACATGACCGAAGAGGTCTTATATAAAGCATGCGATCTGGCTTTTTCGAAAGGTCAGCGCGCAGGGCTGTGTTTTTTCGGAGGGGAGCCTCTTCTTAAGAAAGATCTCATCTGTAAGGCCCTCGATTACTGTGAGGAAAAGTCTTTGCAGACCGGCATGAGATTCGACTGCAAGATGACGACCAACGGAACGCTTCTTGACGAGGCATTCCTTGAGCGCGCAGCCAAAGCTAAGATGGGAATAGGTCTTTCATTTGACGGCAAGGCACAGGACGTCTGCAGGGTCTTTACGGGCGGCGGGTCCACTTCATCCGTAGTCGAAAAGAAAGCAAAACTCCTATTAAGTTATATGCCTGACTCTACCGCGCTTGCGACGATCGCGCCGCAGGCCGTTCCCTATTATGCCGAATCAGTTAAGTATCTTCACGACCTTGGATTCCCGAAAGTATCCTTCGTCCTCGCATACGGCAGCCGCGTGAATTGGACCGATGAGGATCTCGAACTTTTGCGCGGACAACTCGAAAAAACATCCTCCTATCTGAAGGAACTTTTCATTAACAAAGAACATTTCTATATGTCGGCCATTAACTCGAAGATCCGTGACTGCATCAGCGGAAAGAACTCCGCCGAAAGATGCCACCTCGGTGTCAGACAGATGCCCGTGACGCCTAAGGGCGACCTCTATCCATGCACTTCTTTCATCGGTGATGAGAAATATCTGCTGGGCAATGTTTTCGACGGCATCGATGATAACAAGGTGATCGAACTGGCTAAGAAAGCTTCCACGCCCGAGACGTGCATCAACTGCGATCTCGTAAAGCGCTGCACTAATTCATGCGGCTGCGCCAACCGCATGAACACCGGCGACGAGAATCAGGTCTCGCCTCTCCAGTGCACCTACGAACGCATGCTGATCGAGATCAGCGACGCGCTTGGTGAAGAGCTGTATCAGATCGATCCGGAAAGATTCATGAAAGAATTCGCCTGAATATCAGACGTTAAAAACAATGGTCAGGACTGTCGCAATGACCTGCTCTTCTGCAGGGATCGTTGCGGTGCCGTCTCCCCTCTGTTTGCCATAGCTTCCGAACTGGGCATGGTTGCCGCCGTTTATCTGGTATTCGATATAATTCGAAGGAGCATAGGCGCGGCCGTCCTCTACCCTCTTCCAGTTGACCACATGATCTTCTGTCCCGACGATGAGGATCTCGGTAAGGTTATCAGGTATCTCCCTTATAGGATATGCGCCGAGCAGGACCACTCCCGAGAAATCAGATGCGTGGTCCGTGGCGTATTCTGCTGCCATGAGGCCGCCTAATGAATGTCCTCCGATATACCAGTTCGAATAATCGTGGGCATTCAGGACTTTCTCTGCCGCATTCTTATTCAGGCATGCGAGCCTGAAAGGCATCCTCACCATACATACATCGACGCCCTCTTCAGCCAGATGGTGAAGGAGCGGCGCATAAGCAGTCTCCTCGACCTTCGCGCCGGGATAGAATATCAGCGCAGTATCCTCTGAAGACCCGTCGAAATGCCAGCCGTATTCGGTCGCATAGACAGCGACATTCTCATCCGACTGCATGTAACGCTCAGCCGAAATATCAGCGTGATAATATATCGAAACATATACTGCCGAAACGCATGTTAAAACGAGTATCGCAGACAGAAAAACAATCCACCCTTTTCTTTTCTGCCCTGATCCCGCGCCGTATCTTTTTGTCATCCGAAGTTCTCCGTGAGATTTGTCGAGAGCATTATATCAGATTGTCAGTCTCTTCCGATGATCTTTGTGACCTCGTATACGAAAACGCCCTTAGTCTTACCCTTAAGAGGGATCTCTCCGACATCCTTGACCTCGAGCCTGTCCTTGAGCCTCTCATAGAGAACGTCGCTTATGAGGACCTGCCCCTTCTTGGCATTGGCCTCAAGTCTTGCAGCGGTATTGACCGTATCGCCGATCGCCGTAAAGTCCATTCTGAAATCGCAGCCGACGTTGCCGACGACCGCCGGACCGCAGTTAACGCCTACGCCGAAACCGACGCTGCGCCCGAACCTCTTCTGGAACTTCTCTTCTATCGCCTCGCCGCCCTTTACGATATCCATCGCGGCGCAGACAGCCTTATACTCGTAGTCTTCGAGATCGAAAGGCGAATTAAAAACCGCCATCGTAGCATCACCGACGAACTTATCCAGCGTGCCGCTGTTGTCGAATATGGACTTGGTTGTGAGCGTAAGGTATTCATTAAGGATCTCGACGACCTGCTCAGGCTGCAGTGCTTCAGACATTGTGGTGAAGCCGCGGATGTCGACAAAAAGAACCGCGATATCTCTGTTCTCGCCGCCGACCTTGATCTCGAAGTCACCTTTCTTGGCGATCTCTTCGACGATCTGCGGAGCGACGTATTTACGGAATGCATTAAGAACCTTCTTCTTTCTCCTCGTCTCCATCAGGTAATTGATACCGAGCGAATATATGAACGACACGACGAGCACGAGCGGGAAATAGATGACGCTGTGCACGTAGCCGTTGTTGTTGATCCACACAAGGATCCCGACCTCTGCCGCTACGGAGCCAATGAGCAGGATAACTGACTGCCATGTCTTGAGCTTGCGGAACAGGAGGTGGAGGAGCATTGCGACGAGTGCGGTAATGAGGCCCGAGATATACGGATTGCCGTTGATGGCGAATCTTCCCTGCAGATAGGATTGGAAGATATTCGCGTGGATCTCAACCCCGTACATCTGGTTGCTTCCGCCGTTCGGGACTATGAAGTAGTCCTGCATTGCCGGATCGTATGAGCCGACGAAGACCACGCTGTCAGCGAAGATCCTCGGATCTATCTTTCCGTCCAAAACATCAGCCAGAGAGAGATTCTCATAATCACGCGGTTTGCCGGAATAGTTGATTATCGACCTTCCCGTTTTATCGATAGGAACTTCATTGGGCGTAATGCCAAGGGTATCGCAGTACTTGTCGTACACGGTCTTGGCGAACGTATGGTAAGTAACGCCATCGTATGTCTCAGTCGGAATGATCCTTCTTACCGTACCGTCCGAATCCGGCGAGACATTACTATATCCGGTGGAAGTAACTTTAAGAAGTTCTTCATAAGGGCGGACGATATCTTCCACCGGATAGTAATTGATACCTTGGGCGTTGGTTTCCCATTTCCTGCTGTAGGTCAGCTGGCTGACCACAACAACGTTTCCATATTTTTCTGCCGCTTCGACAAGAGCCTGGTCGCCCTCATCGACATTTCCCGATAACAGGATATCGAAACCTATTACATACGGCTTCGTGTTTTCATCCACGTTGAGCGTATTGATCAGGTCAGCATAAACGCTTCTTGACCATGTCTGTATCGGACCGTACTCTTCCAAAGTCCTGGCATCGATACCGATTATCTTTATATCGCTCCTGATACCTCTCGGCACCTGATACAGCCTGTCGCGCGCGATGTATTCCAGCGGGCTGAACAGGTTCGTCAAGGTGAGCAGGAAAACTATTATCCCCGCAACAAGAGCCTCGATTACAGGCAGAAGCTTTTTGGTCATAAGATCATGTCACCTTTGTAAAGATGTAATCTGCGTCATCGTTTACATAGAACGGCATGTTACCGCTGAATACAGTCTTGCTTTCTGTTATCGTACCGTCCTTGTTTACAATGCTTACAGTCCATTCGCCGACGTCAAGGAAGTAGAGCTCGCCCTTTGCCAGAGGCAGTGACTTGCCCACAGGAATGATCCTCTCCCTGAGCCAGTCAGCCATGAGCGTGATATCCAGGACGCTGACATTGCCTGCCACGTCTATGGCAACGATGTGGTAAGTCATATAGCCTTCTTCCGGACGGGTAAGCGTCAGTATGTTAGCCCTACTGGAAGTAAGATCTACAGCTTCGCCGTTGACCATCAGGGATACGAGATTCAGGTCGTCAACCCTGATATCCATGCTCTCTATGAACAGGATGGCATCTTCAACGAGACCTCCTGTCAGTTCGGTAAATACCGGAGCGACCTTGTCGATCTTAGGTTTGTTCTCCAAAGTAATCGCAGCCGTAAGCGCATTGTCTTCAATCCTCTTAAGATAGATTGCGTTAAGATCTTCGGTGAAAGGAATCTTATCCGTAAATTCTCCGTCAGGTGTGGCAGAGATCAGGTATCCGTCAGGAGCCTTAAGATCAACATCACTTGTATAGTAGCCGTTGTCACCAGGTGTTCCTGAAGGTACATATACTATCTGCGGGTTCTCGAGATAAGAGATGCTGAAGTCAGCCGTTACGCTGGCGCTCGCATAAAAATCTGTCGCACTTACAATGGCGATGGCAGTATATTTGCCGACTGCAGCAGGTACTTTATCGGTATACTCGGAATCCTCAGCTTCAAACGGCTTGTACATTATGGTAACGGTTCCGTTGGACTCTGTATCAAATGTGTACTTAACAGGCTGTCCGTAGTAGATATCAGGAACTGTGAGTTCCATCTTCGTTACCGGGTTAAGCATGATCTTAAACTCTGATGTGCAGATAATTCCTGCATATTCGACAGTGGCAGGGATCGTTGCTCTTACAGTATATTCGCCTGCAGCCGTAGGAACTGTCTCAGAATAGTTCTCATCGGGATCCGCGCTGAGCTTGTACTCGAATGTCGCATCATCCTTACCGTTCGAAACCGTTGATACTACAGGTGTAACTTTACCGCCGACATAGATATCTGCTACGGATACAGTTGCCGTAGTCTCATTCTTGCTGATCGTGAAAGTGCCTGTGCATGTTGTGCCTAAGTATGCTTTCGACTCAGCAACAGTTGCTCTTACAGTATATTCACCGGCAACAGAAGGAACCGTCTCCGTGTATGCCGAATCAGGATCAGAGCTGAGCTTATACTCGATGGTGACCTTGCCGTCAGATTCGGTCGTAACCACAGGCTTTACCGTGCCGCCGACCAGGATGTTTTCGACAGTTACAGTTGCCGTAGCTGTTCTCTTTAAGATTGAGAAGGAATCTTCACATGTCGTGCTTAAGTAAGCATCCGTCTCTGCGATAGTTGCTCTTACCGTATAATCTCCGGCCTCGGAAGGAACTGTATCAGAGTATTCTGAATCAGCTGCTCCATAAGGCTTGTACTCGAAAGTAACCTTGCCCTTGGAAACTGTCGAAACAACAGGGTTCGGTGTCTCGCCTACATAGATATCAGCTACCTTTACGCTTGCAGAAACTGCGCTCTTGCTGATCTTGAAGTCCGCCGTGCCTGAAGTACCTAAGTATTTATCTGTCTCAGCGATAGTAACCCTTACAGTATATTCGCCAGCTGCTTTAGGAACTGTCTCTGTGTACGCCGTATCAGGATCATTTTTGAGCTTGTACTCAATTGTTCGTGCTCCGTTTGAATTGGTCGATATTGACAATTCAGGTTCATTGCCGACATAGATGCTTGTAGCTAATACTTTTACAGTAGCTTCCAACTTAAGGATCCAGAATGTTCCTTCACATGTTGTACCCAAATATTCAGCTGTCGCAGCGATCGTTGCCCTTACAGTGTATTCGCCGGCTGCCGTAGGAACTGTCGTAGTGTATGCAGTATCAGGAGCCGAGCTGAGCTTATACTCGAAAGTGACCTTACCGTTAGATTCTGTTGTAACTACAGGCTTAACCGTACCGCCGACATAGATGTCTGCTACAGTTACAGAGGCAGTTGCTGCATTCTTGCTGATAGTGAACGTATCTTCACAAGTCGTGCCTAAGTATTTGTCTGTCTCGGAAAGAGTGACTCTTACAGAATAAGAGCCGGCAGCTGTAGGAACAGTTGTTGAGTATCCCTGATCTGCATCGCCCTTGTACTCAATCGTGATTTCGCCGTCGTAATCCTCAGGATCGATCGTTATTACGGGATCAACCTTGCCGCCGACAAGGATATCAGCTGTAGTTACGCTTGCATCAACAGCATACTTGCTGACTACCAGATCAGTCTCGCAAGTTATTCTTTCATATTTATCAGTCTCAGGAATCGATGCTATTACATGATATCCGCCGGCTGCCAAAGAATCAGCTGAACAGTCCTCACCGTTTCCGTCGATATATTCAAAGGTTACCGTCCCGTCGTAATCTTCGGGAAGTCCTGTTACCACAGGTGCAGGTGTCTGTCCGACAAAGATATTTTCTACGGTAACTTTTGCTTCTGTAATATCATTCTTGCTGACTACTAAATCAGTTTCGAGGACTTTCTTTTCATATTTATCCGTCTCGGGAATCGTTACCCTTACAAGATATGATCCTGCTGCCAAAGAATCAGCCGAACCGTTCTCGCCGTTTCCGCCTAAGTATTCAATGGTTATCTCACCGTCATAATCTTCAGGAATTCCTTTTAATGACGGTGCAGGTACCTCTCCGACCTTGATGTTATCTATAGTAACTTCCGCTTCAGCAATATCGTATTTGCTGACTTCCAGATCTGTCTCGCAAGATGTTCCTTCATACTTATCAGTATCGGGAATCGTTACACGTACAAGATAGTTGCCTGCTGCCAAAGAATCAGCTGAACCGTTCTCACCGTTTCCGCCTAAATATTCAAAGGTTATCTCGCCGTCATAATCATCAGGAATTCCTGTTACCACAGGGGCAGGTATCTCTCCGACCATGATGTTTTCTATAGTAACTTTTGCTTCAGCAATGTCAAACTTGCTGACTTCCAAATCTGTTTCGCAAGAAGTTCCAACATAATCATTAGTATTGGAAATCCTTGCCCGTACCACATAACTGCCGGCTGCCAAAGACTCAGGTGCACATTTCTCACCATCTCCATTGATATAATCAAAAGTTATCTCGCCGTCATAATCATCAGGAAGTCCTGTTACCACCGGTGCAGGTACCTGTCCGAACTTAATATCTTCGACTTCTATTGAAATTGTTTCCGGGTCTATTTCCTTCTTCAATATCTCGAATTCTTCTTCATAGGAAGCCTCGGTAAACAGGTCTGTAGCCTCCGCATATACGCTCAGCACATAAGTGCCGGCGTTTATCGGTGCCGTTTCTGTTGCCAGATCTTCACCGGGATATAGATATCTTACTGAGATCTCACCGTCGTAGTTCTCATCAATACTGATGACAGGTTTTATCTCGTCACCGTAATATATCGATTCAGGCAGAGCAACCGTTAGTGAAGGATCAATGGGCTCATGATAAAGCGTAAATTCAACCGTTACAGTTCTTTCTGCAAGATCTTTAGCTGTGATCTTGATACCCTGAGCTTTACCTTCAGTAGCATTCAGTGTAATCTCACAAATACCGCCCTCTGCGATCGTATCGCTCAGATCAGTCTCGATTCCGTCAACACTCAAAGTTACTGAAGAAAGGAACTCATCTGAAACAGTAATGCGCAATTCATCGGCAAAGACCTTATCTGTATCGCCATCGACGGATGTCTCAACGAGACCGCCTTCAGAATCAACTATCATCGCTTCAAAGCCGGGATCATAAGGATCGAAAGTGTAATCCCCGATATCAGAGAATACCTTGTCGATAGTTGTTCCGCCGGCAGTGACGAGAGTTAATTCATCAGAATTATTATCTAAAACCTTGGCAAAGGTAATTACGAGATCCTTATCTATATGACCGTCCGTAATCAAACCTTTCTCTTCAAGATCTTCATATGTAAGAGAAACCGATTCATAATAACCGTCAATCAGTTCAGGGCAGCCTATCATGATCCCTTCAGGAGCCTTGAGCACCAGTGCTTCCGGTATATAGTAATTGTTATAATATCCGTCTAAAGTAACATTGTAATTTCCGTCAGGGAAAAGATCTGACAAAGCCATATCCTGAATAAAGAAAATATATTCCGGAGACGTTGATGCACGCCATTCATTAGAACTGCTAATAACGCCACGAACCTTGTAATAGCCTCCAGCTGTAGGTTTTGTGGTTGTAAATTCATCTGAGTCTTGAGGTGCGTATTCTAAACCCACAATATTTTCATATCCTTCAGGATCAGTATGAATGCTATCATAAAAATCATATGACCCACCGGAAACAATGGGATTATCTAAACTGAATCCAGGAAGATCATCTGTATCGAGACTAATATCTATAGGCTCTAACAGCAGTTCTCCTGCGGTAGAGTCTATCTCACCTTCAAAGTAACCACCTGCACCTCCGATAACAAGGTAAAATTTACCGCCGGCAGATATGATCTTCGTATCTGCATTATCTGCCATGATATATCCATCTATATCTTCAGTACCCATAGTAAAAGAAGATGTGACAATAATCATTGCTTCACTGTCGCAAACTAAATTTCCGGTATATGTAACATCAACGATATCTGCGTAAATCTGTCCATAGTTCTCAAAAGTAATATTAGACCAATTGCCAGTGTTGAAATTATTCCAGAACAGTGAGCCATTAATTATGATTTTACCGCTTGCATTCTCATCACCGGATATTTTGTTCGTAAATTTAACCGTTGTATCTTCTTCAATCGTAAATGTGAAATCATTGCCGGAGAATACAATTTCCTCAAGATTCAGATCATCAGTGATAATATTTCCATCACCTTCTATGATGATATTCATGTTATATCCGTCAATGGTCAGCTTATCTATACTGCCGGCAATCTGAACTGAGCCTCCATCAAATGTATCAGGATGGTCGCATTCGATCGTATATACGCCCGACTCTTTTGAAATAGTGAAAGTAACAGTATTTTCATCTCCAATGGTCTGAAGTGTTACAGCGTTTCCGTCAACAATTATATTGCCTCTGTTTGCTACAGACGTAATACTGAACTCCTGCACTTCTGAATATGCTTCCCTGTAAGAGCCTGCTGCAGGAGCATATGCGCGGATATAGTAGTCTCCTGATGCAACAGGCTTATCCGAATCATAATTCTCCCCATCTGCAGAATACTGGAGCACCGGTGTTCCGGAATAACCCGTTGCCGTGTGGACATAACTGCTGAAATTAATATTTTTGCCAAAATCCACATCAGGTATTTCATCAAGTGTGATGCTCGGATCATCAAATAAATCAATTGCATCAACGGGTCCGACATTCCCTGAGATTTCCTTCACCGAATCGCCATATTTGAGAGTGAAAGAGCCTTCAGATATGATCGTTGTAACGAATTTTCCGGCTACGATAACTCCTTGTGATAAATCATATGTACCCAAGGTAAAGTAATCTTCGACAATAATGTATGAATTGTTTTCAAGAATTGAAGGGGTGGCATCTATTTCTACTACTGAAGCGCTGATAATACCTTCATTTGAAAACAGTGCGCTTTCAGGATAATTACTTAAGATAAAACTCTTCAATATCAGTTCGCCAAAGTTATTTATGAAAATATTAACACTATCTTCATTTGCCGAAGCAATAGATAAACCCTCACTTGTAACTGAAACGTTTTCATCAATATCTACAGTTATATTTTCTCCGCCTATATTAAATCCGAGCAAATCTAAATCTGCTTGGATGGAAACAACGCAATTATCTCCGTCAATAATTAACGATCCAATATCACTTACGGTCTGTGATTCACCACCGCCGGATAAATCAGGCCTGTCACATTCAATCTTATACCCGTCTGAATCTTTCGTAATAGTGAAAGTAACAGTCTGGTCATCTTTACCTGTGGTTGTGAGTATAATTGTATTTTCGCCAACAATTATAGAGCCGTAATTCTCGTATTCTTTCAATAAATCTTTTGCAGTTTTATTGGTGACCTCTCCGGATATTTCCTTAGAAACATCATCAACCTGAAGTGTAAATGTTCCTCCGGCAGAATTGATTATAGTATCTTCCTCGGCTACTACAGTGGCAGGAAGATCACCATCGCCTTTGGTAAATGATGTTGTGGCCTTATAAACCGATCCTTCTACTTGATCTACTGTAGTTATCTCTTCACCGTTTATCTCGCATGAAGTAATGGAAATATCAATATTATCCGCAATGAGCGTTCCGGAATCAGAATTAATAAACTTAATAGCACAATCATCTGTGGAGTATGCAGAACTGTCAAAGTCCGGGAAAATAATAGTGGCTGTATTCTTAACTGTTCCGAAACCACTCAGCCCTGTGCATGTCAGAATACCATCAGAACTTACTTCAAGAGTCGACTCTACGCTGTCAAGAAGTATCTCGGATTCTATTTCAACGCCAGATAATGTAAGAATAGATGTCCCATAAAGCTCAAATCTCTCGATATTATCTAAAGTAATACTAAATTCACTATAAACATCGTTACCCATATCATCAAGAGTATGATACGAACAACTGACTTCATAACCGTTTCCATCAGTACCGGGCAATATATCTGCATGAATACCATCATAATCTGAAGGTGTAAAAGAAACAATCTTCCCTGAACTTCCATCTGTTATATCCAGATATTCAGGTATATTTGCTAAAGTTATTTGTGACCGCTTAACTCTTCCTGCCTTATCAGTTGCTGTTATTTGAATCTCTTTGATAGCACCGGAAGCACAATCCACTCTGAATTCGCATTCACCCAGCTCGGAAATTTCATCGCTATAATCAATTTCGTTTCCGTTAACAGACAGGATTACTTCAGAAAGATTATCATCTGAAATATTGAAATCTAATCCTTTTCCTTTAACGACTGAACCATCCATTGATATTTCTCTGGTATCTTCCGGATCATCTGAAACTATTACCGCCGTAATCTGCGGATCATAATTATCAAAAACGAACTTATCTATTCCGTCTACAACGTCAAGAATAGATTTTGTCTGGGTTGTAGCAAGATCACCATCTCTTACGAACTGAATTTCAAAATCCTGGTTTATCGTAGTGTAACCTTCAAGGAACAGATCGTCATGCGTAAGAGTAACTGACTGAGCAGGTGTATGAAGAGCTTCTCTTCCGGCATAAGGGAATTGGATCAGTACTCCTTCAGGAGCAGTCAGAGTTATGCCTTCGCTTACATATTTCTCATCTTCGCCACGATCTATTACACCTGTTACGGTAACATACGGCTCACCTTCTTCATAAAACTCTTCCAAAGCCTCTATTGGAAGATATTGAATCTTATATGACTTCCATTCGGATTTCGATTCTATAAATGCTCCGTCAGCAGGTGCTACAGCGCGTACATAGTAATTTCCATTTAAGGGATAAGTCGGCTTCTCATCCAATACAGTCAAACCACCGTCAGAAGAATACTCAAATGTGACAAGAGATTTGTCATATCCTTCAGTTACGCTTACATATTTAGAGAAATCATAATCCGTTCCATAGTACACAGTAGAATCATCACTGCTTATATTCAATTTAATCTCAGGATCATCTACAAATTCATTAGCATATCCGCTGACGTTTCCTGTGATCTCCTTTGTTGCTCCTCCAACCTGAAGAGTGAAGCTGCCTCCGGCAGTACTGATATAAGTAGAACGCTCAGCGATAACTTTACCCTCAACATTGTATGATCCGTTGATAAAAGATGATGTTACTGTAATGGTTGAATCATCCGAACCCCAATAACTAACATCTGAAAAATCAAGAGAGTCACAAATAATATAGCCGTAACTATTTATTTCATTGAATCCGTCTTCTTCAGCTGTTATACTGCCGCATTCTAATGTTGACCCCTGCCCGATTAATAAGTTCATGTCATCTTTGGAGACAATTTCTGAACAACTTAACTTGCAGTTATCTTCGATCTGGATTTCTCCGGTCTCTTCGACTACAATCTGACCTATTGTAATATCAGATTTAATTCTAGCTTCAGACATGCCATCAATGTTTAAAACAGCTATCTTGTCAAAATGCTTTGTATAAATATCAGCATTTTCTATATTGTAATAGGTAATAGTGATTCCACCATCTTCAGCAGAAAATTCATAAATTTCCGGTTCCCTAGGCATCGAATATATAGTTACTATACTGCCATCTTCGGACTCTGTACTCGATACTGCACCCGCCGCATTAACTCTCTCAACCGTCAATGCCAGCCCGGCCTGCATTGTAAGTGCAGTGCATAAGAAGCAGCTAATTATTTTTGATATTACTCTGTGTTTCATATTCAATACCCCTCTTGGCTTAACCGCTTACTCTTTCCATTCGATAGTAGTGTCGTGTTCGACAGGTTCATTGAAGTCATATTGCCAGCCGCCCTTATCCGAAGGATTCAGGAACGGTACCTGGATGAGACCGCCTCTGTCGACTGTCTGTGTTCCGAATTCCACACCTTTGTATGTGAAAGTGATGTAGTAAGGACCGTTCAGGAGACGGTCAAGTTCTTCGTCTGTGATCGACAGTTCAACGTCGGTCGTTTCAGATATTTCCTTCAGTTTTAACAATACATTTCTCTCGAGTTTGCTGTAATCGATCGGCTGCGGAGTATTTATCAGATAATCTCTCTTCGTGCCGTCGTCATAGATAATGATCTCCGTGCCCTCAGGAACAACTACCGGATCAGGAGATTTAGTGCCGTCCTCATAAATGATATTTGAAGCTACAGCTCCGTTAAAGCAGACTATTTTCGTATACTTGATTCCGTCGATCTCATATTCGATAGTATGGAAATAAGTGCCGCGAACCGTCATCGACGAATTCGGAGTGTTGATCTCATAGGTCGATTCTGCAGAGAGCTTATTTCTGATATCACTCGTGATACCGCCTTTTACGAGTTCTATTGAAGTCTTGCTGTTCTCGCTGGTTCCCGTAGCCGTAAGCTTGATAGTCGTATGCTCGTCAAGATAGATAAACTTATCATCGTCTGCCTGGATGGTCATGGTGCCTGTCTCGAGCGATATCGTATCACCGCTCTGAAGGACCATATTGGTATAGGGAGTTATGTCACCCTTGCTGGCTCTCGTTACGTATCCGGTTCCTTCGAACTCGAATAACTTGAGGAGACGGTAACTGTCCCCCTTGGTAAATACAACTACGAGAGCTACAACAACTGCTACTAATGCAACTGCCGCTCCGGCGATGATCGCTATTGCCTTCTTATTCATACAAGACCCCTGGAAAAACTTGCTATTAAACTACATGCTCTGATGCTTCGGCACCAGGCACAGGG
Organism: Saccharofermentans sp.; assembly: GCA_045532275.1. Taxonomy (GTDB): domain Bacteria; phylum Bacillota; class Clostridia; order Saccharofermentanales; family Saccharofermentanaceae; genus Saccharofermentans. The sequence goes on from JAZSFQ010000019.1 coordinate 285,576, forward strand.
GAAAGAGAATAGTCAGCAAATGTACGAGTCTTAGTCATAGGCACGCTCCTTGCACATAAGGTATTCAGTTAGTTGATGAAGTAATAAGTATTCCCCACCGCATATTAATAACACAATTCTGCCAAAAATGGAAGGGTTTATTAACAGTTTCTTAATATTTCTTTTTTATTACATACTCAATAATATTAGATCTTCGAAATACTTCTGCGCTCACATCAGCCTCTTATACACGTCCAGCAGGCTCTCCATCTGGTATTTGAGGAGCCATGCTGCATTGCAGTATTCGACTTCGTCTTTAAGAACTGAAATGAGTTTCGGGAAATATTCTTCGGTCTCTTTTATAGTGCGGCAGATCCTTTCGCGCGAAAGGGCCCATGACATCGTAGTTATGTTGTTCGTGCGGTCAATGCACTTGATGAGCGTGGCTTTGGGATTGGTCGCGATCCTGTCGTAGTATTCGCGCAGGACGGCGTCGCGGTTTTCGGGCGGTATCTTCTCGTGGGTAAGAAGGCGCACGATCTCCTTCGTCTCATCATTTACTGGAAGATCGGCATAAGAAACGCCGCAGTCTTCCACAACATCGTGCAGAAGGCATGCGGCGATAATCGCATCATCTGTTATATTCATCGAAAGCGCGTGACAGGCCATATTAAGGGGGTGATAGATGTATGGTATGTCCGAACGCTTACGCTTCTGGCCCGTGTGGGCTTCAGTGGCAAAAGTAACGGCTTTTAGGGAGTTCGTAAGGCCCAGGTTCCTGGCGGTGGTCTTCACATAAGTTTTCATGTGTTCCCAGTTGTAGATGGCCTTCTTGGTCGCAAAAACGCTCTGCTTGTCTTCCACAAGCGCCGACACGGACACGTCGAATAACTCTGCAAGCTTTATCAGCTTCTCGGTATCGGGCTTATACTCGTCCCTTTCCCAGGAGGAAACTGCCTGAAAGGTTATACCTATCTTGTCGGCGACCTGTTCCTGTGTGAGATTACGTTCTTCGCGGAATTGCCTTATATTCTTACCGATACTCATAAACGCCCCTCCTTTTCCCAATCAGGAACCCTGTTGTTCCATTATCTGAACCGCCTGTTCTTCCGTGATCTTTGCCATGTGACTCCCCCCCCTTCAGCCTTAGAATAGAGGTTCTCACACAAATATTTTAGCGAGCGGGAATTGAAGATTCAATGTTTGATTCAAGTTGGGCTTGAGTTGTTGGAGTGCGCTTTGAACCGCGGGGTTAAACGGTATCTTAAAAATCGAAAAATCGGAATTTGAGATATCGCGGTGTTATCTTAAATCTGCATTTTTCGAAATTTGAGACACGAAAACCGCCTTTTTTCGGATTTTTGCTGAAAAACTGAGGATTTGAGATAACGGAAATAACAGAAGAGTTATCTCAATTTTGGTTTTTCCCGAATTTAAGATACAAAAGGCCTCCGGCCTGCTTACTTTCATCCGCGGAGAACAAAAAAAAAAGAAAGGGGCCGTTATTTCATAACAACCCCTCATTTACTGTATTTATCCGCTATTCCCGAAGCGGCGTAACTGTCAGGCTTTATAAGACATACATATCCCTGGCTGGTGACCCAGCTGACGATCTCCTTGATAAGAACGCTGGTCTTTCCGGTCCTTCCGATATCGCAGTGGATCTGGAAAGAAACGTCCAGGTCATCTATCAGCATGTCTTTTTCCATGAACAGTTCTTCCAAAGAATCGAGAAGATCATGTGCTATAAACAGGCTTCTGGTGGTCTCTTCGTTGATCTTCTGCTTCAGGTTGGTGATCAGATGAATGAACTCGATATTGTAAAAGTACGTTCCGCCCATACCTTTCTTATGTATGGCAATGACTTCAACCATCTTCGTTCTGTCGAAATTCTGGCTGTCCGTTCCGACGGTTATCTCGTAACTGTTTGTCGTGTCGGACATGATGATCTCGAAGATCCTTTTCGCTATGTCAGGAACACTTGTAACCTGTCCCTGCGCTGTCTTGAACATAATGACTTCTCCTTTCTTTTTACAAATTGTTTTGGCGTCGACACCCGGACTCGGACCGGGACATCAGGAGGAATCCGATTACTCACGGTTTAGCAAACCGCTGCCTTACCAATTAGGCTTATATCGACATAAATAAAAACGCTGAGATTATTGACGTTTGTTCATGGCATTCGATACCGTTGGAGATACCTATCACACTGCCTGTTAAGCAGTAGCCATGATGAGCACTGTTTTGCGAAAACCAGCAAACACTTACCTGAACTTTCATAGATTTCCTTTGGGCACATTCTTCCTTGCGGGATTCACAGCTTGCGAGGCTGTTAGAGTTGCACTTACTTGTACTTTCTCTTACTTCATCTTGCGGATTTGGTAAGCCACCATATTTCAGATGGATAAGCTCATTTTCAAGTTTCAGGTGATCAGCACTTTTGCTTCTTGGTGGACTTTGGCGGATTTGAACCGACAACATTTCGATTATCAGTCGAATGCTCTACCAATTTGAGCTAAAACTCCTCCTCTGGACTACGAGGCTGATCTTCGGACACCCGTACCTTTTGAGTACAGTCCATCCTTCGCAATCCTGCATGTCTTGTTATCGACATTGCTCAGTAATTTCAGACCTGTCTTTCGACTTAAGATCTTCCGTAACCGTCAGATCAACACTTGTTCTTACGGAACTCGTGTCAAGGTACTGCTGACCTGCTCCCCGTTTCCGGGTACCCGGCATATTTCAATACCGTCACTTAAACCATAGTTCTCACCAGTAGGCCTTGAACCTTAGGCAAATGCAGATCATGCAGGTTTTCCGGTGAATACCGGTTGCCCGGTATCGCAAACAAAGCGAGTCTTTGTTTACTTTATCCCTGTTGCCAGGTTTATCTTAACGACCCGAAACCGGCCGTGGTTTTTGGCAGTCACAGAGGGAATCGAACCCCCATTTTCCGGTTCGTAGCCGGACGGTATATCCGTTAGCCTATGCGACTTTTTGTAGCTTCCGCTGAGACTCGAACTCAGATTCAGGGTTGGCTAACCGCTGCACCGGCCGACGGTGACAGAAGCATATGGTTGGAAAGGAGAGGCTCGAACTCTCGACCACCGCTTTATAAGAACGGCACTCTAACCGGCTGAGTTACTTTCCAGTGTGTGGTCGTAGCTGATAGATTCGAACTATCGTTACCCGCATATCAGACGGGTTTCCTGCCATTGAAAGAAGCTACGATGTGGTGCCGCCATTACACCAATGAGACATTTGGTTGCAGGGCCGAGGGTCGAACTCGGATCGGCGGATGTATGGGACCCGCTTGGAAACCGATCCTCCCTGCAATGTTGGTGTCCGGTAAAGGGATCGAACCTTTGACCTCCTGCTTGTAAAGCAGGCGCTCTCCCGGCTGAGCTAACCGGGCCTTGGTGGAGCTTCCGTAGGGATTCGAACCCTCATCAGCTGCTTACAAGGCAGCAGCACTACCGTTATGCTACAGAAGCATTTTGTGTCATGCCTGATGTGGGCAGGACATCCTGCAGATTGAACCGCGGATTCACCCGCACTGCGGTTCGTTTTGCGGTTCATTTCGCGGTTCAAAAGACCAAGAAGAGTGAACAGACCATCCTTAGACTACCCTGACCGTTTTCCACGCAGATTCCACGCAATGCATGACCTTTGCGTGAATTTCAGGCACTTTGGAAAAGAATTCCCACGCAGATTTCACGCTGCATGACTCTTCACGTGAATTTCCTGGTGTCTGATCAGGGGATCGAACCCTGAGAAAACTGGTTCTGAGTCAGTTATGTCTGCCGGTTGCATCAATCAGACAATTGGCACTCCCACAACGACTTGAACGCTGATACCCGGTTTAGAAGACCGGTGCACTATCCGGTTGTGCTATAGGAGCGTGTTGGTGTCCGAGGCGGGACTCGAACCCGCAAAACCTGCGTCCTTAGCGCAGTACCTGTGCCAATTCGGTTACACGGACATTTGGTGACGCTTGGGGGATTTGAACCCGCCGTTTCCGGTTTGAGAAACCGGCCTCCTGGACCGGACTAGAGGAAAGCGCCATTGGTCACGCGAGCGGGATTCGAACCCGGCGGATACCGGATTGAAGGTCCGGCGAGTTAACCACTTCTCCATCGCGCGATGTTTGGTCGGAGCAGAAGGAATCGAACCTTCGCCTCGTGGTCCCAGGCCACGGATACTTCCGTTATACGACACCCCGATAATGAAACAGGCCGTTTTCCTATTATCAAAGACCGATTCACAACCTGTTTCATACGCGAATCTTAAGACTGAACAGAGCAGTCTATTGGCGACCTCAAGGGGAGTTGAACCCCTGTCTCCGGCGCGACAAGCCGGCATAATTCCGTTATACCATGAGGCCTTTTGGTGGGCTTGGAGGGATTCGAACCCCCATTTCACCGATTAAGAGTCGGGAGGTCTGGCCGTTGAACTACAAACCCATTTGGTGGACCCGAAGAGACTTGAACTCCCATCACCCGGATTAAAGGTCCGGTGTGTTGCCGTTACACTACAGATCCATGGTGGACGGTGTTGGTTTCGATCCAACCTACCCCGGGCTTCAACCGGGCGCTTTCACCAGATTAGCTAACCATCCGTTGGCGGGATAACATGAACGATGCGGCATCTTTCATGCCATCCCCTGACTTTGCAAAGAGTGCCTGTTTCTTTGCAAAAGTCTTATTGGCACCCGTGGAAGGACTTGAACCTTCAACCTCCCGGTTAACGGCCGATTGCGCTACCGATTGCGCCACACGGGTATGAAAAGATTAAGTTGTCAAGTTTCGCGAAGAATAAAAAAGGATCGCTCGAATTCTTCTCATCCGGGCGATCCTGATCTCATTCATCGAATTGTTTGTGCCTAAACAATAGTCAGATCAACATCGTAACCGCCCAAAGATCTTGCTGATGCTTTCATCAAAACGATAGTCGTTATCCAGAAGGGATATCGGGGCATAACCGCATACTGAACCAAACGCCGTATTGCCGAGCGTTTTGAGATTTATCGATTTCAGTCTCATAGTTACAGTCTGCATTTGTCTTTTCCTTTCGTTTTTTCTGTGTAACAAAAAAAGAAGTGCTGTACGATCCGAACTCAAAATTCTACGAGTTGGATGTCGGACAGGCACTTCCTTCATCGCCGTTAAGATAACACATCGGAAACTGATGCGCAACCCCAAATTTGAAATTTTTTCAGATCCGCAAAGCCCAATATTCATCAGGCTTCCGGGCTCTATATTATTAATGCTTGTAAGATGTTTTTTAGTCCCGGAAAAATCGCAAAAAAATTTTCGAAAACCTATCTGAAAACTCCTGTTTTGCGGCCAGTACGATGAGTTTTTCCGAAAATTTCATCGAAGTGGCCGCATATCAGGGCATTTACGATAGATTTTGAATTATCCCGTCAACTTATTCTTTGATCAAAGGTATCCAGATGTAGTTCACCCTCTCGTTCGGATCTTCCGTCGGGGGAGTGTACAGCTCGATGTCGTAGTGACCCGCGAGCTTATAACCTTTAAGCGTGGGGAGCCACTCCGACCAGATCTGGGTGTTAACGCTCTGCATGCTCTCGGGAAGAGGTCCCTTGCATGTGAACTCAGCCCACAGACCGCCCGGTATGACAGTCGTCTCACAGCCTTCCGGGATCTCCATCCAAGGCATGTAAACATCTGCGATCCAGTAGTCGAAATCATTTCCGTTCATGTTGGTGCAGACACCGAACATGCCGCTCAGGCCTTTGTTATCAGACATCCATTCCTGCCAGAACTTGGGAACTTCCTGATAACTAGTCTCATCATTAAACTTGCGCTTTACGCCAACAACCGTAAAAGGTGCTTTTTCTACAATACGATAATCCAGCATTTTGCCGCCCTCCAAAGATATTTTTATATGCAACGGAGCGATGGAACGAAGTGTTGCACCGGTATCACGTGCCTGCGATGGAGAGATCCCGTGAAAGCGCTGAAACGCTTTCGAGAAGCTGTCCGGAGAGTCATAGCCGTACTTCAGCGCCACGTCTATTACCTTTGCGTCTGTGCTTGAAAGTTCCTGTGCGGCCAGCGTCATCCTGCGCGCTCTGATATACTCGCCGACAGTCATGCCGCACAATGCACCGAATATCCTTTGAAAATAGAACGGTGAGAGCGCCGCAAGTCCTGCAATCTCTTCGATATCGGGGGAACCCGTAAGATTCTCTTCGATGAAATCGATCGACTGCTGAAAACCTTCAACCCAGTTCTGCACTTTTCTGTCCTCCTTCACGTTGCACCCTCAGTATACTTTCGGGCGCATCCTCTATCCCGACTTCCTGTGCACACTTCTGACGGGTGCAGATCAATTGCTCTCAGTCTTGTTGTTTTCCCTGATCTCCTGAATCATCTTATCCTGTTTTTTCGTTTCAGAGAAGACTCTGTAGTAATATAATCCTGCGAGGAAAATGTACGGTATCGTGAACGAACGGTAGTATTCATACCATCCTCTCGGCGTGATGGTATCGACGAAAGTGCTGATGAGCCACAGCATCAGTCCGACGAGCGCGCATGCGATGATGTATTGGACAATTATCATTACGAGCGGGCTTACGTTATCGAAAAGTCTGTGAAGGAAAAGCACAAATGTCGCGATCGCGCAGGTGGCGAACATGATGAGCACATTCGCATTATTCGTCTCTGTTCCCGTGATGATATTCACGATAGCGCCCACAACCGAGATGAAAGTATATACGCAGCAGAGTTCCAGAATATAAGATTTGAATCGCTCAGGCATCAGCTCATCCTCCTCATTCTCTGAAGATACTCGTTAAAGCTCTTCTTGTAGCTTCTGTTGATACAGATCCTCTCGCCATTGTCGAAAGACGCATAGACCTTCATGTTAAGGTCGGGCTTTAACTGTTTTATCTTGTAGATGTTTATCAGATTCGATTTTGAAACGCGGACAAAACCGTAATTCCACAGCATCTCTTCGCACGCTGCAAGCGTGTTCATCACGCGGAAAACACCGTTCTTCGTATAAGCGAATAACTTGCGGTCGATGTGGTCCAGATAGTAGATCTCTTTGGGATCAAGAAGGATCTCCTCGCCGTCATCCATGTCTTCATCAGCAGGGCGCCCCTGAAGTGAGGGACGCTCTGAATTGACCGTATCTATGATCTGTCTTATGACCGGACGCATATTCGTGAAATACACGTCAACGTGTTCATTTGCGGTATTTTTTTCTTCGTAAAGATTGAGTTTCATCTGTCAGATTCCGGCTCCGTTTAGAAAGCTCTCCACGCTGTCCATGTATCCGTCAGGATCGTCGATGATGCCCTCGATATGGGCGCTGTCAGCATGATAGATGGCCTTGTTTTCGCAAGCTATATTATCATAAATCTGAACTACCTGGTCCGGCAGGCAGACCTCGTCCTTATCGGACACGATTATCATCGTCGGGATGCTGTCATTCTTAACGATATTGATCGTATCTCCGTCATCGTAATCGATGCCGTTTACAACCTTCATGTACGCCTTACTCGTGCCGGTAAGATAGTTGGCCAGGAATGAATCCGTGTCACCGTCGCCGAACATTTCCCTTAAAATAAGTTCCATTCCCGGAACGGGGCTGTCGCAGATCACGGCATCAGCTGCCTCAACGGTGCCGGGCGTGACGTTTGATGCGTAGATCGCAGTCGTCTGCGCGCCCATCGACTGGCCGTGAACAATGACCTTATCTGCCTTAAGTTCTTCTCTCGCGTACCTGACCATTGCCCTGACATCGAGCTCTTCTTTAATTCCGAAAGTTACCTTGTCGTCAGGGTTATCTCCGCACCCTCTCTGGTCGATGGCGATAACGTCAAAACCGTCTTCGATGTACTGCTCCGCGAGAGGATATATAGATACTCTGTCACCGCCTGCGCCGTGGACCAGGATGACGCACTTGCCGCTGTCATTGTCGAAATATGTAGCGGGAACCGTATTTCCGTCTTCAGCCGTTGCTGTAATGCTGATCCCCTCATATGTGTTCATGAACTTCTCAGTATCGTATCCCCAGACTTCGAGCTGCTTGATGCTGTTGTCCTTTGTGTCATTACCTTTGTTCTGGTGAAGGATCTGATCTGCTACATATCCGCCCATTGCGATGGAGCCTGCGACTCCGATAAAAGCGATAACGCCCAATGTGATTACTAATCCCTTGATGATCTTGTTCTTTTTCATTTCCCGAAAACTCCTTGTGTTTTGCTTGATGGCCCGACTATAGCAAAAACGGACCCGCCATGAAGGCAGATCCGCACAAGTTGCATTCCGGGAGGGACAAGTTGCAAAGAATCGTCAAAACGGAAGAACCGCATCTATTCCAAAGAAAGATAACTCACAGCACCTCTCTTATCTCATCAAGTATCTCCGCTTCCGTATTAGCCTCCACGAAAGCAGATATCTCGTCCATCAGGCTGTCGGCCATCGCATTGTGAGGCACGATAGATGCCACGCCGATGACTATGATCTGGTGCGTATCCTGCTCGTCGGTCTCGGCGGCGGACACGTGAAACTTGTTCTGTAACTTTGTTACAAGGCTCTTTACGATCATGCGCTTCTCCTTAAGGCTGTGTACCCAGGGTGCATGGAGCCTGAATGTCATTGCTGCGATTTTCATAATGTCTCTAATCTATCAGAAAAATCACTCTTCATCATCCTCTTCCATTTCTTCCTTAAACTTCTCAAGTTCAGTCATGTAGAAAAGAAGCTGGGAGAGTTCTTCATCGTTGATGCATTCGATCCTTCTGAGAGCATACACACAAAGGCGTCTGATCTCGTGATCGGTATTCTTGTCAGCCAGGATGATCCCGAGCTTTGCGATCTTTACGATCTTGGGATCGTCCACATATGTTCCGTCAGGTTCTTTTGCCGTATGGGTTCTTTTAACTTCCTGGATAGCCATGGTGCACCTCCTGTATTTGAATCGTATTTGTTTATCTTCACTTTCATGATACAAGGCACTATGTACCAAAAAGTACCCATCGTTTTAATTCAACTCAGTCACCCGAAAACCTTCAGATAAACCCTTCAGGGAACTGATCGTGAGCATCAGCCATGAATGTCTCATCGTCCTGCTGCGCACCCTCATCCTCAGACAAAGGCGGATCCATTTCAGGTTCATCATCAGCCTCGTCGACGAAATCATAATTCTGTGCAGCGGCATCTGCACTGACACTTCTCACTAGTTTTCCGTTCGGATCCTGGGGATCCTTTTCGTTGTATTCATAGAACAGCGTCTTGCTCGGGATCCACCAGACAGGGTCTTTGCCCATCGGGCCGTGACGGTTTTTCGCAAGATAGATATAGGCGGGCTCGGCAATGGACTTGCCGTCCGAAGAGGCCAGTGGCTGCGTATGGTCCTGCCCGTCAGGGGTGTTATTTTTCTTGTCATTATAGTAGCCCGGCCTGTCGACGAACATGATCGTATCGGCATCCTGCTCGATAGCGCCCGAATCACGAAGATCCGAGATCTGAGGTGTGTGGTCTGTCCTTTTGGCCGAATCTCTGGACAACTGGGACAAAGCTATGATAGGGATCTCGAGCTCCTTCGCCAGAAGCTTGAGATTTCTGGAGATGTTCGCGACCTCATCATTACGGGATCTTCCGGCAACGCCCTTCATGTTAATGAGCTGAAGGTAGTCCACGATTACCAGCCTCGGCTTGTTGCCCGCCGAGATCAGCTGCTCGATCAGGCCCTTCATCGTGCCGGGATTAATGTCGGCTCTGTCGTAAAAGTAGATCGGGTAATCCCTCAGCTTTGTCAGCGCCTGGTCCATCTGCTTCCTGTCGCTGTCTGACAACTGCGGCGAGTTGATGATTTCCCTTACAGGCCTCGTCATGGCTGAAGACAACAGTCTTTTACCGATCTCAGAGTTGGTCATCTCGAGCGAGAAAACGACTACGGTCTTCTGATTCGCAGCGACATTTGTAGCCATGTTGATAGCAAGCGCGGTCTTACCCATGCCCGGACGTGCTGCGAGAATGTGAATCGTTCCGGACCCCAAACCTCCGAGCATGGTGTCAAGCTTCGGATAGCCCAGCCTGATCTTCGCGGAATCGCCTTCCCGCTGCTCTGTATAGATCTCTGTCATGGTTGTTTTAAGGACTTCGGACATAGGAACGAGCCCCTTTGTCTCGCTTTCTCTTCTGAGGCGCACCAGCTGTGTTATCGCGCTGTCCAGGATCTCACCGGCCCTGTATTCGCTGCCCATGGCCTGCTTCTTTATCTTCTCGGCAGCCTTAATGATCTTCTGTCTGTCACTATGCTCCTTCACCGAGACAATATAGCTGTCGAGCGCGGACATGACCGCCATCGTGTCCCCGATGCGGTAAATATACCTCTGCCCTCCGACTTTTTCGGATATGCCTCTTCTCTCCAGTTCCGAATAAACAGTAATCCTGTCAATCTGGTAATTCTCGAAAAACATCTCAAGGACAACACCGTAGATAATGCTGTTGCGTTCATCAGTAAAATCCTCAGCAGTCAGTTTATTCTGGACTCTGATAACTGCATCCGCATTGCGCATGCAAAGTGCAAGAACGGCCATCTCAACGTCGACATCTCCATTACTGCCGGTTCTCATATCGATAAGGTTATCCATAGTGTCTTCCTGTCCTTTGATTTTTGTTGGTGAGATAAATTATAGGAAAAGTCAACGTCCATTATTGGGACATAAATTGAGTTTTGAGGACAATTTTCCGGAAATTTTCCGGCGATGAAATCCGGTCAGATCGAACAGATCATGATGTACAGCATTATGTATAGCAAAATTGCCGGAAAAACATAGACAAAAACCTGGATTTTGAAGATTTCCGGCTTTTTGTACAGCTTTTTTCCGCTTAAATCCTAGACAAAAAGCTGTACATATATTTCGCCGCCTTAGTACAGCCATTCGATCTCGTAGTATCTTTTGTACACCGAGCCCTTCAGCGACGGTGTATCTTCGTCAAAACCCTTCTTTCTCCTGAACTGTCTTGCAGCAAGATGCCTCCAGGGCTTGGCGTTCCTGCTGTAACGCCTGACCTTGAAAACAGGCTTTACGATCTCTTCAGCCACAACCTTCCCGGCATGGGCAGGAACATCTCTCTTATAGCGGTAGTGGACCTTCTCGTATTCGGCATAATAACCGCTGTAGTAAGAATAAACATTGGCATCAGAATTCTTAGCCCTTGTATTCTTCTTATGCGCAGTCTCATAACGCCTCTGTCTGTGACGGGCCTTCTGCTTTGAATCAATATAGTAATTCACCTTAGACATAGTTATTTACCTCAATTACATGATAGCGGGATGCATATCCCTAAAATGTCCCATTATTTCCTGCGCCTGAACTTCTCTCCTTCATATATTCTTACCGGGTTTCCTCTCTCGATCTCAGTGTGCTTTTTCCATGCGCCGTTGACCGCAGACGCTTCGTTCTCGCGCTGCCGGGCCGCCAGGATTCCCTGCAGTTTCTTTACCGCGCGCTGCTTATTCTGCACCTGGCTTCTCTCCTCAGTGCAGGTAACAACAATTCCTGTGGGCTTATGACAAACACGCACGCCTGTCTCAACCTTGTTAACGTGCTGACCGCCCTTGCCGCCGCAATGCATCGTTGTCACTTCGCAGTCTGACAGGTCGAATTCTCCGACCACTTCAGCTTCCCTGATCACGCTCACATCCATGTACCAGTTCTTGCGCTGGTGACCCGGTCTTATGGTGCTCTTCCACACCCACAAGACCGTGCCCTCCAGCGAAGAAACGTCCTGATCGAATTCCATAACACAGGACTTATATCCGTGCCCTGAATAGTCCGCGTTTACGGATACAATCTGTGAGCCTGCAAACTCTTTAAGCAAAGCCTTGCAGAGCTTTTCGACTCCGACAGAGCACTCAACAGGGCCCTGTCCTGAACTTATCTGCAATAACATTCTTACCTCTCTTTTCCTGCCTTGAAGTTGTAGACCGGCTTTACGATTTCCTTCACTTCAACGCTGTCCGAAACCACATCAACAATCTCATCGATACCACGATAAGCAACAGGTGCTTCATCAAGCGTTCCTGCACTGATCGAAGACGAATAGATTCCCTTCATGTCATTCTTAAATGCAGACACCGTGTAGTGGTTCTTAACCTCATCACGGCGCATTACTCTGCCCGAGCCATGCGGCGCGGAACAGTTCCAATCGGGATTGCCCTTACCTACGCCAAGGATCACGCCGTCGCGCATGTTGATGGGGATGATTACCATCTCTCCTTCACACGCAGAGGCAGCGCCCTTGCGCAAGATCTTTGTACCATCAGGAAGAACACCGATGTAGTTGTGGACCGATTCGTAACGCTCCACTTCCTTCCACTTCATGCCCTTCAGGATCTCGTCCAGAATGATCTCCCTGTTGAGCGATGCATACTTAGTCGCGATCTCGACATCGTGAAGATAATCAACCATCAGAGTGCCTTCGACATAAGACATCTCATATGGTACATCGAGTCCCATGTTGGAAAGCCTTCTGCGGGCTGCCTCGGTGTAGTAATCTGCAACGTCAAAGCCAAGATGTCTGCTGCCTGAATGAATGATTATGTAGTATCCGTCTTCGCCCTTATCGACCTCGATAAAGTGATTGCCGCCGCCTAATGTTCCAAGACTTTTTAAAGCCTTATCGCCATTGACTGCGCGCAGGCATCTTAATTCAGAAATCACCTCGAACAGTGCCTTGTTGTGAGGCTTTTTCCTGATGTTAAAACCTGACGGAACATTCTCATTTATCACCCTGTCGAGCTTCGGATATTCAAAGCGTCCTTCGACCTTTGCCATGAGCATTCCGCATCCGATATCAACACCCATGAGCTGCGGTATGATTTTGTCGGTAACGGTCATGGTAAGACCGATGGGGCCAACCTTGCCCGGATGACAGTCCGGCATTATGCAGACTTTTGAATTAATCGATACCCGGTTATCAAGTATCATCCGGATCTGCGATCTGGCATAGTCTTCGATGCCTGTAGCGAAAACTGCAGCCGACGCAAACCGGCCTGTAATTATGTCCATAAAAATACTCCTTTCGTCATGAAAGGGCATTATGGGATCACTTCAATTTGGGATTAATTATGCAGCCTCGAAAAGAAGGTCCCATGCACCCTTAGTTTGTAATTGGTTTAAAGTTGTTGATATTCGTTTGAGCATTGTCATCGCAAGGACCTCCTTTCATGTTTGTATTGTCGCAGATTATAGTGGACAACTTTTGAAAATGCAACACTAACATTTTACGTGTTCGCAGTGAAAATCCACCCAGCTATTTATATTAATTAAAACGTCGAAAAATTTTTTCTCCTGGAGCAATTTATATATCGCTACGGCCCTTGCCTGGCAGTTGACCGACTTGCCCGGATTAAACTCAATATCCGTGAACCACTGACACATCCAACAGATCAGGATACGGCCCGCCGTTCTCATACTTCTTGGAAGACTGGAAAACGTTCTCGACAGTCCATGCCGGTCTCTTAGCCATGGTGCGCCTCCACCCATTCTAACAGGTCATTCTCATCTTTCTCACTAGCAGCTACACCCATAATGATGTCCGCAAACTCAGCGTTGGTCGCCTTTACCGGATATCCGTTAAGCTCAAGCAGGGTAAGCAGGACCAGTGCCCCGATCCGCTTGTTGCCATCCTTGAAGGAGTGATTCATGATCAGTCCGTAAGCCAGTTTGACGATCTTCTCCTTAGTGTCCGGGACCAGTTCCTCGCCTCCGAAAGTCTGGAACGGAGCCTGGAGAGCTGAGTCGAGCATGCCCTCATTAAGGATCCCAACGTCTCCGCCATACCGCACATAGATTGCCTCGTGCAGTTTTATAATCTGATCTCTGTTAAGCCCGATCATTTCGCCAACTCCTTAAATGCCTCATCAAATTCATCCATCAGCTTTGTTGCCGCCTCGATTACCTCACTGTCCGTAACAGTCTCAAAAGGCTTATACTCTTCATTCATGACCGGCACCTCCCTGTCTTTTTCATAATTTTACACATGCGCATGTCCTAAAAACAGGACATCTTATGTATTAAACTTATGGCATAGATCTATAGGGCTTGAAAATGGACGCAAAAGTAAAAAAGTACACGATCCATATATTGGCCGTGACGGCCTTTAATCCGAAGCTTTTCGAGCTTCCTTTTGACCTGCCGCAGAAAAGGAATGCAGTCATAATATGCACCGGCAGGGAGAACGAGTATTTCATGAATTACGAGGGCAACAAGCTCGATGTGGCGTTTCTTGATGTGGAAGATCCGAGAGTTCCGGGCGTCTTCAGATACGCGCATGCCAGATCGATCATCAGATTTCTTGAACTGCTGCCCGATGAAGTAACCGACCTCTATGTCTGCTGCTCGAAAGGACAATCCCGAAGCGCCGGTGTTGCCGCCGCGATCCTCCGTATGTCAGGCAGAGATGATGACATAGTGTGGAATAATCCTTTTTACAATCCTAATTCGCTCGCATATTACAGATTGTGCAAACAGGCAGGCTTACCGGTAACTCCATTGGAAGTCCAGACCAAGAAAAGGCAAAATGAGAAAGCTTACCTCGAACTTCAGCAAGGCAGGGTCACGAAGTATGAGCGGTGGCAGATAATAGATTAATAATCTCAGGGTTTGTCCTGTCTGCAATCAATAACTGAATCTATATAAACAGTTGAACCCTTGATAAGAAAAATACACTTATACCATTTTGAAAAGACTGCCCGCCTGTATTCATCAGGATTATCAAATGATGTGTCAATCTGAAACTCAAATGGATTATTCTCAAGACGATTAAGAATTGACTCATACTCAGAAATAAAGTTTCTCGCTGCAACCAAACTCACATTTGATATAAACCTGACATGTTCAAGCAAATGTTCTGCAACATGCTTTGAGACAATTACTTTATATTTTGCCATCAACCGGCCGCCTTGCTGCCTGTACCTGTTTCTTGAGCCTCAGCATCTGATACGATTTTCTTCATTTCTTCCAGCAGTCTGCGTGCATCAATTCCTTCAATGCCGCTTTCTCTTTCCTGCTTTGAAATAAGAATATCTGGCAGAACATCTCTTTCGTTATTCAACGAAAGATTCAACGGAACCCTTTTCTCGCGGACGATCTGAGTCAGGAACATATTGATCGTTCCATTCATATTCATGCCAAGCTGTTCTAGAATTATCTCAGCCTGAGCCTTCAATTCAGGATCTACACGTACACACATATTAATTGTCTTTGCCATATCAATCACCTCTAATGCATATTATATGCATTGTATATACATTTGTAAACTATTTCTAAGCATAACCAGGAACACAGTAAACACACCGCGGCGGCTTTTAAGTTGGCAGATAATAGATTGAGATTGGATGCACAGTATTCACAATGGATAAAAGACATCAGCACACGTTTCAGGCAGAGCCAGATCAAGGCCGCCTGCAGGGTCAACCAGGAACTACTAAAGTTTTATTGGGAGCTTGGAAGAGAGATATCAGTAAAAGAGAAAGAAAATGAGTATGGTAAGGGTTTCTTCAAGAAACTCAGCATTGATCTGACCAATGAGATACCGGATGTAAAATCGTTTTCCGTAACCAATCTGCATTATATAATGTGGTTTTATGAACTTTACTCCAACGCTGAGAATTTACCCCAAGTTGGGGTAAATTCTAATCAACTGATCTTCAACATCCCCTGGGGACACAATAAACTCATCATAGACAAGTGCAAAAACAACCCGGACAAAGCCCTGTTCTTCGTCAGAGAAACTGTTGAGAATAACTGGTCGCGAGCCGTACTGCTCAACTTTCTTGATACAGATCTTTACGAACGTAAAGGTAAAGCCATATCAAACTTCAGCAAGGCTCTTCCCGATGCACAAAGTGATCTTGCCCTTTCAAGCATTCAACAAAAACAAAGCAATAACCGTTTCTAACCTTATAACATCACATAGACTAATTATATCATGATGTTGCATTTTCTATATAGCTCAATAATACTTCCACTACCCTCACATCCGCCGGCAGCCACTCCACAGAATCAATATCTTCAAATGTCAGCCACTTTGCAGCCTCATGTTCAAGAAGGGTCATTTCTGTCCCATCTATTAGTTCAGCCCAAAAGCAATCCATTGATAAGTGAAACTTCGGATAATCGTGCTCAACAGTAGTAAGAAAGCCTGTAACTTTAATATCTGCGCCTAGTTCTTCCTTGATCTCACGGACAATAGCATCTTCCGGCGACTCTCCCGGTTCAACTTTTCCGCCCGGGAATTCCCAGCCGTCTTTGAATTCTCCATAGCCACGTTGTGTAGCAAAGATACTATCACCACGTCTTATTATCGCTGCAACTACTTTAACTACTTTTCGCTCACACATCTAATGATTGCCTCATTTCGTTAATCCAAAGTCATACTGCAGATCTTCAGGGAGAGAATTCTCCATGTGAATATCAAACAGGTATGTACCATTACCACTAGTTGTCTCTCGAGGGTTTTGGATATTTCCCTTTCCAACATAAGTAAAGGGCAATACTATACCATTTTCCTGTGTTACTTTTCGAATAAACAGATGTGCATAATTGCTATTCTTAAGCTTATCTAAATGTGACGCAGGAAGATTCGTCATTGATTCCCACTGGAATAATTCAGGTTCAAGGAATTTATCTTTATAATTCAGTCTGTCGGCTTCGTCCAGATCTTTCTTAAGTGACGCAAATATTACAACATAATCGTCATAATAATATGTTCCGACCTGGTTATTTGAAGGATTCTTCAACAGCATCAGCTGGACTTGATCCATTCGATAGCTGTTCCAGAGTTTAAATCCTACCGTATCACCATAATCGATCGTATAACGAATCAGGCCATAATCGATCAGGTCCTCAATGTATTCGATGAACTGGTCGTCGAGCTTTACAGCAATCCGGTATACATCATCCTCATTATCAACATTGTTCAAATACGTCAATGCATGATTAAGTTCAGCATCTGTAAAACCAGGTATAGTCTCTTCTAAGTATGCTTTTATCTCCTGCTTAGTTTTCTCTCCTGATAACAGTAACTTTACTATCTGATACTCATGTGTTCTAACAAGCGGTAACAATCCTGATAAATAATTCGCAAAAGCTATCTGGTCCTCAGTAAATACAGGTAAATTCTCTTCTCCAATACCTTTCATGAAGTTGTAGTAGCTACAATTCTTGTGTCCCTGTATCTTTACACTCATAAAGCGGATCAGGTCTGGGGCACAATCGTTGTTAATGTAATCAACATGTCTCGGGTAAAATTCAGCACCAATATACTTCTTAAAGTTGAAGTAATCCTGCTTAAGGTATTTGATGGCGTTGAAGTTCTCATTCTCGATATACTCAAGAATCTCCTCCTTACTAAGATCATCAATGTGAATCTCTACACCATATTCTGACATCCCAAGTGCAATAAAGTCGTCTTTAACGAGAGAGGCCATCAAGCGCTTCTCCATAACAAAATTCTCAGATAATGATCCCAATGCAAATGCAATCTGAACACTTCTCTTATAGCTGTTACCGATGAAGTCAAGTACTGTTACATATTGTTTGTTCATGAATTTACGAAGACCACGTCCAAGCTGCTGAATAAAGATCGTAGAAGATTCGGTCGGACGCAGGAACAAAACCATATTAACGCCGGGAATATCTACACCCTCGTTAAGGATATCGACTGTAAACAGTATCTCCAGCGAAGATGAATCGTCTTGAAGATCATTATATGCCCGGATACGTTCACCGATATCATTCTTTCCGGTAAGATATGCAGTCTTATTTGTCTCACCCAAAGCTTCACACATCATGCGTGCGTGCGTAACATTACGGCAGAATGCAAGAGCCTTAAGCTTCCCTTGCGGACGGTGTTTCTCAATCTGATCGACGATAAATGAACAGTGCTCTTCATCAGCCATCTGGGCAATCAACCGGCGTTCTTCATTACCGGTTAATCCATAATCAACTAACGTATCGCGAATACCATAGTACTTGAACGGAACAACCAGGTCATTGGCTATGGCATCTCTAAGTCTTAACTCATAAGGAACATTATGGTCAAACAATTCAAAGACATCCTGATTATCCATTCGTTCAGGAGTGGCTGTCAGTCCTAACAAAAATTCTGGTTCAAAATAGCCGATTATCTTCTTATACGTCTCAGCCGTTGCGTGATGGCACTCATCAATGATAATGTAATCAAACTCGTCCTTTGCAAACAGATCCAGCGTGTTACTCATAGTGATATTCGTGGCAAATACAAAGTCAGCATCGAATTCTTTACTTGTTCCACTGTAAATGCCATAAGTTACATTCTTTCCAAAAACCTCCTGGAAAGTCTCAAGTGACTTTTTCAGAATGGATCCTTCGTGAACAATATAAAGCAATCTCTTTGGGTTGAAGTTAAGAGCATCAAAAGCGGCCAGATATGTTTTACCGCTTCCCGCAGAAGCAATAGTTAAAGCGCGATTTACGCCCGTGGCACGATATCTGTTAAGCTCTTTTAGTGCCTTCTTTTGCATGTAATTAGGCTTGATCTTGGAACTGGATAGATCGTAATCCATATCCCAGCGCTCAATCGCATAATTAAGCCTGACTGTATATTTGTCGATCAAGTTTGAATCCAGGAGTTCGGTTCCTTCCCACTTCTCTTCAAACTCTTTTAGCGCTTCATCATAAACACCTGTCTCATAGTTATCACTTACTGCTACATCCCACTCGATATTCTTGAGAAGAGCATATCTGGTGATATTGGAAGAACCTATAACTACTTCCCTGTGATCATCAAATTCAAACAAATAGCCCTTTGAGTGATAGCCCAATGTAGCATATCCATTATCATGAAAACTCTCATAATCCAGATGACATTCAAAGTTCGGACATCTTCCCATCAGTGCGAGAAATGACTTCAGAGATTCTATATCAGTGAAATTCTGATAAGTTGATGTAATTAGTCTGCCTTTACAGCCTCGTTCAACAGCAGCCTCAATATCCTTGTAAAGAAGAATCAGACCGGCCTTTTTGATAAAGCTGACAGAAAAGGCAAAAGACTTACAGTGCCTTAAGTTTTCTTTGATTCTCTCTAAGAAGGTCGTCTCTGTATAGTTTGTCAGAAACTGGTTGGGCATTAGAACCTCCTCAAAAGCAGTCTAATTAATTCTGTTTTCATGTTAGCACAAAAACCATGGACCATTCCTCTCCCGTTCACATTTCCCCTCCACT
Organism: Saccharofermentans sp.; assembly: GCA_045532275.1. Classification (GTDB taxonomy): domain Bacteria; phylum Bacillota; class Clostridia; order Saccharofermentanales; family Saccharofermentanaceae; genus Saccharofermentans. The sequence goes on from JAZSFQ010000019.1 coordinate 304,810, forward strand.
CTTTATACATTTTTTACATGAAACGGTTTCCCGTTTTATAAGGCGGTGATAGCATAATCATATACATCGCACACAAGGAGGTCTTCCAATGGGTCTAATTAAGTGTCCTGACTGCGGACATATGGTTTCGGACAGGGCTGCGGCTTGTCCTTCCTGCGGGTGCCCGGCAGACGCATTCGGGGAAGCAGTTCCTTATGTGCCGGAAAATACCTCTGCGGAGCCTGATCTTGCAACTCAGATAGGCTGCGCTGTCGCGTATCCCATGTACAGGTCCTTTGACCGTGAGGACCTGATGCTAGCAAATCAGGCGGTCATTGAACATCTGAAGCCCCGTCTGTCCTGCAAAAGGCCCGTCACCTTCTTTTCGCTTGAGACCTGTGACCTCGCGGAAAAGATAGTCAATCACGAATTCAGCTTTCCTTATGTTTTCGTGACATCGTCGTTCCGCTACTATCTCGATTACAGAAGATTCACGCTTACCAAAGCTGACGGCAGGACAGTCACCCGGTACTACAATCCGAAGATACTGCCGAGCGAATATGCCCCGAGGATAGAAGTGATCTCCGACAACGAGGCCGAAGTGCTCGACCTTACAGAGAAGATAAAGAATATCTTCAAAGTACCCCTGCGCTTCACGGTTCCGTTCCTCGGAGGAAAGGACGAATATCTTACTTTCGACTGTGAGATCGAGTCCGTGAACATGACAAATGACATATATTCCGGCGGAAAGACCCGGCTCCTGCATAAGACCGTTATCTTCAAAATGGTGCCGTGGGCATCCTATATCGATGAAGAGATCAATCCCTGCAAGAACGGCTCAATGCGTCTTTTAAGAGACCTGCAGTATGCCCAGTTCTGCCTGCTCTATTCATCAATGAAGGATAGGTGCGACGGCCAGCTGTCCCTGTACGAAGGATTATTCGGCGGCAAGACCGGCGGCTCATTCTGGGAGTCTCCGACAGACGAATACAAGATCCTGAAGAAAAATGTCCAGTCGGGCCAGCCCTTCGAGTCCGATCTCGTCGACAAGGCCTTCCCCAACATCAGCCTGGTCTATCATGAACTCCCCAATGACATCCACGACAGAACGTCTGCCGAAGCGGTAAGAAAACGTGTCTACGAAGTCCTGGACCGCTATAGGGACAGCTGGGAGAAAGCCTGCATCAGTTCAAATCTCCCCAACGACTTTCTCATGTACGGCCGGACCGTCTCCCTCCGCGATAACGACGGCCTTCTCTATCTGATCGAATCCCTTGAAGCGAACGTAATGCGCACCATCGACGACATCCTTGAAGAAATCAAGGCAAAGGTCACGCAGATGTACCTTGATGAACAGCGCCAGGCCCGGGAAGACGCTTACTATGAATCCCGCTACAGCTCCGGCAGGTCGAGCATCATCGGCGACATCCTCAAGACTGCCGCCGGCGTCGCATTGGGGAATAAAATATCGGGGAACACTGATAAAGATAAAAAGTAGTATCTTCCTACTTCCTTCTCACATCAGTAATGGTCCCGTCCGGGTGCTTGATCTTAATGTTATCCAGCTGCGAAGACAGGTTCCCGACGACCAGTGCCCTGTACTCATTGCGGAGCGCTGTCTGCTCAGCCTTCTCGGCTGGCGTAAGCCCCTCCGCCTTAGACTTCCGGCTCAGTTCATTTATGCGCTTGATCAATTGTTCAAATTCCATGTCTGTAATCACCTTTGGATCTTAATGCATCAGATTATATATCCTCGGAGACGCCGCCTCAAATAGAGCCTAATGTCGTCAGGACCGGCATCTTCAGATGCGGGGTCGGGGACCGACCCCTTAAACACTACATCAGCACCTGAAATGGCGAGCAGTCAATGGTGCCACAGGCAAGCCCCGCGTCCATTGACGGCGAAGCCTTCAGGTGCTACTTCTTGGCATTTGTATTGCATCAAATTGAAAAAACGTCGCAAATCTTCAATTTCTGCTAAAAACGATGATTCTCCGATTCCATCACACCCGTCGCTTTTTTACATATATGGAAAAAAGGTCTGCGTTTTCCCGAAAATGGCATCGTAAAACTGATTTTTCAGGGTTTTACGTCGACTCAGCCAGGAACACAAACCGACCTTTTTTCCGGTTTTCGAAGAATTACGATGATTTCCGCGACCTCAGCCAAACGGAACCCCATTCCACTCCCTTATATCCTGAACTTCCTCGTAAACGCCTTGTCCGTCTTGATCCTCTCATAGAGCGCCGGGTATTCGCAGGTGCTCCTGGAGGCGATCATGCTCTCCGTCTCGTCCTTGCGGAGGCGGTTGCCGAGCGAAAACCTCACGGGCTTTTTGGCGTCGTAGGTCTTCACGGACAGGATCCTCTGATACTGCGGGAAGTCCGTCAGATAAGGCGGCGTCATGGTGACCGACTCGATGTCCCTGTATGCGAACAGTTTTCCGTTGATCGTAAGGCCGGCCTGATCGAAACGCAGCGTCCGCAGGGCTCTCGCTTGGGGCTCTTTCACGGATAAACGGCGGACGAATTTTGCAAGGAAAAATATGAGGACGAGCGATAAAAATACCAGATAAAGGACAAAGAATCCGATATCATCAAGCCTGCCGAACAGCCACTGCATGTTGACCCAGATCATACGCGCGATGACATAAATGATCACCGCAGCCAGGAGGATATATCTCACATCGGCGCGGGCCCGCCTGCCGTTCTCATAGACTTCGCCCTCAAAAGCCGTATAACCGGTCCCGCCGGTAAACTCCTTTTTCGCGATCGTGACAGCATCGGAGATCTCCTTGAACTGCCTGATATTAACGCCCGGGAGCGTGACATGAACGTCTTCTTCCGAACCTTCCCCGCCGGCGAAAACGAGCTCGAAGCGGGCGCTTTTCTTCTTGTGCTTATTGATGTTCGGCCCGATAAAATCCTGAATGGGAAAAACGGAATTGTCGTCCCCGACCGTAATATCGACCGACTTTCTCAAGACAGTAACGACGACATCCTTCTCCATCGCCATCTTGACGATAATCCCCAGGACCGACACCGCCAGCAGGATCAGCCAGGCCTTCATCGTGCGCTCCAGCGGCGCATCGGCGCCTACGTTCATTTCATATGAATACAGCAGCCCGAAAAGCACCGCCAGATAGACGGCATACTTAAACGCAAGGCCGGCAAACACCTTAAGCTTCGCGTATTTCTTCTCGATCGTCTTTTCTTCAACTATTGACGTCATGTCGGCTCCTGATAAGTTCTTGTTCTTTCCGGTCTTCCCCATCCGTCGCGGCGGGAAATGCTGTTGACGAGAATTCGACGGAAAAAGATAACTGCCCAAGGAACTAAGTCAGAACCGTTCCTCAGGCAGTTTTCATTATAACATGTGTATGATTATTGGGCCCTCCGCCATGCGTTACTCCTTCCCGGGTGTAAACTTCGGCGGGAACCTGACGGTCGCGCCGCAGTAAAGGCATGTTCCCGTGAGAGGCAGAACGCCGTTGTCCAGGATCAGCCTGCCGCATTTCGGGCACGGTTTTGTTTCTTTTTCCAGCGGCTCGAAGATCTCAGTCCTTGTCATTATCTCGTCGATCCTGGCGTTGATAAGATCGGGGTCGACGCCCTGCTCGACCATTATCTCCATCATGGCCTGGAGCATGATCTTGAGCCTCAGGACATCGCTTCTCAGATCGTTAATGCTTCTGTTGGCCTCTGCGACTTTTTCCGCATTGCGGCTCTCAGACGTAGCATCCTTGAAATCATTGTTTTTGCTGTGATACGTATATCTCATAATGGTGATCTCCCCTTTTTCCCAAGCTGGTAGATTTAGTCTATCACATAAGGAAAATGTTTATACGGATCTGACTGACAGTGAAAACTCCACGCAGATCCCGTCATATCTTCCTACTTCGGATCCCTGCGGTACTTCGTATCGTGAAACTCATCTTCTGCTGTTCCTTCCAATTCCCGGGGACTGGTAACATAATCGATCACTGTCGGATCATCTGCCGGATAAGGTATCTTCCATGACAAGAGATAAGCTTCTTCATCAGGATCAAAATAACTTGGTCTTCCGAGATAGTAACGGAGGATATAAACGGTTTTTGTTCCGGCTTCCACGAAATACTCGCGGTCATATGAATCACGCACTTCCAATATGACATTGCCGTCTTCTGCCCGGCTTACAACGACATCCGTCTCGCGGATAATATGATCATTGATTACTTCAAACTGGATCGCATTATAATCGGACACCCTGTTAGGCGCCCATACACCGTTGAGCCAGGTCGGAAGGATATCACTGTCATAGTAGATCACGTTATCGTCAGAGCCGATAATGGTTGACTCGGTATCAGAGCCGGCAGGTTTTTCAGGTTCATTTTCTGAAATATCACTAACATCTGATTCTTCTTCAGATTCAAGTACATCTTCTTCTACAGGCGTACCGTCATCATCAAGACCGAGTTTTTCCCTCATTTCGGCCTTTTCTTCTTCGACCTCGTCGATCGTTTTCTGCACTAATCTCGCAATAGCGTTGGCGCCGTCCTGATTCGGATGGATGGAATCCATGCTGATCCATTCGTCCTGATCGAGTTCCTCGTCAGTCGCCGTTGGAACAAGACCGTTGATCCACGGGTCTGATGAATATGCGCCGTGATCTTCGAATTCTGCTTCTATATCGACGAACTTGATCTTCATGCCATTGCTTTTACATTCTTTGACTAATTCCTTTATCCGCTCATTAAACTTGTGAACGCCTCTGTTGATGGCATTTGCCTCATGTTCATTAAAGAAATCGCTGTTTTCCTGGCAGTCGGGATCAAGTAACGGAGGATAACCGACAATGATGATCGTCGCATTGGGCGCTGCTTTTGCTATCCTGCTGTATGTTTTGCGCAGATTATCAATGGTTCCGCCCGGATCATCAAGATGGTTAAGCTTATCGTTGATAGCATCACATGTAGAGCCGGAGCATCCTACCATGCCTGTAGCCGCGGCCTTCATGATACCTGAGAAATCAACGTCATTACCGCCGATGGACATGGTTACGTAATCCACTTCTTCAGGATCGACCGTGCCGTTATAGAAAACATCCAGCTGCCCCTGCAGATTAATATCTCCTTCAAAACCGTTGCGGTTGACATGCTTCGTCTGCTCGCCTACCCTTCTTCCGGTCTTATCATCAATGACCGTCTTGCCTGTCTGGCGGACATTCTCTGTAGTTGCGCCGGAATTCGCTTCAAAATAGAAATTGGTTCCTTCGTTATACAGCATATTTCCATCAACACCCGGCAGGTTCAGCTGGCAGGGCCAGCCCAACGGGGAACGGTGCCCCAAAGCTGCCGGATCCAGACCTGAACCGTATCCTCCGAGGCTCTCTCCGGAAGAGAATGAATCACCTAAGGCTACCAGTTTGCGCCCTTGCCGGTATTCCGGGTGAGAAGCGGGTTTCCCGTCAGCTATAACGATTCCCGGGAACATAGAAAGTATCAAAGCCGAAGAAAGGACCATTGTGATCAGTTTCTTTATTATCTTCATAATTCATCCACCTTCTCTGCATCCAGACCGTCGAGCGTATTCGCGCTGATCCGGTCAACGACCTTCAGCTCCAGCGCCCTCTTATCAAGTTTTACGGTGTAAAACGAATTTTCTTTCCCGTCATATATCCAATAGCTGTCCTTCTCAGAGAGAATATGCGGAACGTCCCAACAGTTTTCCGCGCTGTAGGTAACAGGCCTTGCATAGAAAACATCGCCCATCAGTATGACGGTCCAGAGGTCACCGGAGTCTGTCCTGTAATATGTTTCGTAATAGGGATGAGTATCCTTGCTGTCGTCAGAGATCTCATAGATCCCTATATCATCGCCTTTAGTGTTGTAATACGTATTGATCGGAGCATCTTTAAAGCCGCGCTTTGAAAACTCCCTGCAAGCCTCGGCTTCAGTCAGGAGATCGACTTTTTTCGCGGATTCCTTATCCGTGATCTTGCCTATATCCTTAAGATATTCCTCGGGAGAAGGCCGGTAGACTATTTCTGAGTTGTTGGGTTTCTTAAACAGATTAATTATTCCGAGGGCGTTCAAAACTACTACTGCTGCCAATGCCGCAACTAATACGGCAGCAGGAATGATAACGAACAGGATCTTACTTTTCTTTTTGGTTTTTTTCTTTTTGGCGGACTTTTTATTTTGCGAAGGAATATCGGAATGGCCCTTCTTATTAGGAGGCTCAGCACCCGGTGCAGAAGAATCCGGAGCATTTAAAGAGTCAGCAGACCAGCCGCATCTTGCGCACCGCGAATCATTCCCTAAAGGATTCCCGCACATTCCGCAAAACCGGTACATAACAGGATCATCAGCGCTTCTGTTAATCAGAGACCGCGATCCCGCAGCAGGCCCTGACGGCAGCATCCATCCGCACCTGGGGCACCGGTTATCCGGATTAAGCTGAGTCCCGCACATTCCGCAAAAGCGATGCATAAGTAGCCCTCCTTATAACACCGTCCGTCTGACAACGCGGTCAGATTCTTAAATGATCTGTCTATCCAAGGGTCCGATGATTGAATTATATCATGTCTGGGATTACTTAAAAATGCGACCGCTCGATAAAAGCAATATCCAGGTCCGGCTCTTCATGACCTCCGAATACCCACTTTATCCCCAGAGAAGAGAGCTGATCACTCTCATCTCTGTTGATGTAATCTATCTGCTCTTTTTCAGGAATAACATCTGCTATTTTTCCTATGTTTGAATAAATGTTCCAGCAGGTCGATGTGGACGGAACCGGCCATGTATTGCCATTCCCGCCATGAAGGATCACTCTCATCAGGTCACCCAACGAAGCCTCGTCGGGCATTTGTATCGTATATATTCCGTTGTCTGCATCATCACCCATGCAGACCGAACGTCTGCCGAACTTTATCGTTATCATAGTTTTATTCGTTTGTATCTCCGGGATATATGTTGACGATCTGCCCGCAATACGCACATGTGGCTTCAAATTCCTTATCGGAATAGTCGTAGACCTTTTTGCCGCATTTAGGACATATCTTATATAACGAAGGAGGTGTAACGGTCCATCCGCGATCCCGGATCTCCTGCATCTTGAGATCAAGTTCTTCGCGGGTGACGCCCATTTCGGACAAACACTCCCACAATACCAGTGCAACCATTTCCACTTTAACCTTGTATCTGTCAAGGTCATTCTGCTTGTCGGATAACTTGCTGCTCTGGTGACGTTCGGTCCAACTGTTGTCTATCTCTCTGCTGACCTGGTGAGCCCATCTTCTGGAAAGTGCCATCTGTGATCACTCCTTCCCATCCTGATCTTCAGGTGTTGATAAACCGTTGTCCGTTATTGATTCAGTGTCTTTTGCGAAAACGATGCTGTCGCCGGGATAGATTGTCACTTTTTGTCCGCAGTAGATACATGTCCCTTCAAAAGGCGTCGTCTTTACCTCGCTTACGGTTCTCCCGCAGCCCGGGCATACAACCTTGCTCTGCCGTGGATCGAGTGTAACTCTCTGCTCTTTGATCTCATCAAGCTTGGCATTTAACTGCTCGCGTGAAAATCCCTTTTCGATCATGAGTTCCCACATGGCTGAGACCATAATGTCCAGACTGTTCACTGTAGTGCGGTCCCTGTTGATGTTTCCGTTTTTACGGTCAAAATTGTCCATAATATAATAGTCTCCTTATTCCAATTGAAATTATTTTATCATTTGTCCAGCCATAATTTAGCAAATAGTTCTTCATACACCCCCAGACACAAAAAACCCGGGGACAGCGCCCGGGTCATTGTTATCTCGTTCTGTAGTAGAAGGTACATTTAAGCAGACTGCTGACCACCCAATACGGTTAATGCTTCTTTAAGAACTTCCAATCCGGCTTCCTTTTGTATCCCGCCGAATTCTCCGTCAAACGACCAGGCAATATCAGAACCGGAAATAAACGAAGCTTTTTTGATCTGCGATATTTGGATCAGCGGATGATCTACTGAGCCGTCTTGAAGAGCTTTCAGTGCTTCCTTTGCCTGCGAACGCGAGTCAGGTTTCCTGACCAGCAGCATTTCCATAACACCGTCGTTATTCTTAAAAGACTCATTATTAAGATTGGCACCGTCGATAACGCTTAAGTTGGATACTGCTCCGAAAATATAGTCATCTTCAAATGTTCCTTCATCGGTTTCTATTGCCATGTGGAAGCTGTCTCCGATATTCATATTAAATTCGCCTGTTGCACGAAGTAAATATTTCGAATACTCGAAGACATTTTTCATCTGCTCGCTCGTAACATACTTCATTGAAGATGCTGAAGCGAACGAGACTACGAAATTAAAGATACGCTCATTGACTTTTCCGATATCACATCTGTATTCTTTTCCGTTTAATACAGTATCAACTGCAGCTCCGGTATCATCTGACAATCCCAGAGAATTGGCAAACCGGTTAGTAAGACCGCAGGGAATATATGCAAACTTCGGGATTCTCTCCGAATCTTGATATCTGTTTAAGGTCCGGTTAAATGTTCCGTCACCGCCGCAACATACAACAATACCGGAATCCGGCAACCCGGCATCACACACAGGATCCTCTTCAGGCGTGATCCAGTATAAACTTACCTCATAACCATTGGAATCAAGCGCTTTAACAACGGCATCCCCGGCAGCACCGGCTTTACCGGTACCGGCAGTTCCGTTAATGACGACCAAAGCTTTTTTCTCATTCAATTCCATAAGATCCATCCGTGACTCGATTCGTTGGATTGCATCCGGATCACAGGCAACCGGATAGTTGACACAACGGTGTCACACCTGTAACATCAAGATGACTATTTGAATGTAACATCGCCTTTTTTTCAAGTCAATTCACTGACCGGTAATTGTTACAGTCTGCTCGCAATCTGTAACACCGGAATTTTTTTGGAGAGTAATGTATCGTGTCTCAGACTACTTCAAACCATTTGCGTAACCTTTCGAACAATGAAGCAAACAGGATCACACGCGAATCTATCTGCACTGCTTTGCTCGAACTCCTGAAGACCAACGAGTTCAAGAAGATATCCATATCTGAGCTTGTCAGAAAAGCCGGTGTATCAAGGCAGTCTTTCTACCGCAATTACAACACAAAAGAAGATATTGTTCTGGAAATAGAGCGGACCATAGGTACGCAAATGATCGAGAAGATGAAAGATCCCGATTATATCAACAACCCAAAGAAATGGTTTATCGAATTCTTCACAATAGTAAAAGAAAACACTGCTGTCGTTACCCTGCTTCAAAAAGCTGATCTTTTCATAACCATATTTGAGAAAATACCTTCATATATCGAGAGTCAGATCGACACAGTTACCCCGGAACTCCACTACTTTATCGTCGGTTCCATGGCTGCAATTCATTCGATCGCGCGTGACTGGTTTAACAACGGCATGAAGGAAAGCGAGATCGAAATGGCTGATCTTTGCATGCGCTATGTTATCTATCAAATAGGATCGAACGTTTCCTGATCAATATAAGATCAGTCCTGCCGGTTCCAATACGACCGTCAAGACATATGGGATGCATTATAAGGATTCTTATGAACCGAATCCTGTCAGATCCTTAATGACCTCGCCTGCGATTATAAGTCCTACAACGGACGGAACAAATGCAGTGGAACCGGGGATATCCCTTCTCTCAGTGCATTTTCGCTGGGCGCCGGGCGGACAGATACAGTTCGTCCTGCAGCTTATCGACATGTCTTCAATGGGGCGCGTAGGCTCTTCCTTTGAGTAAACGACCTTAAGGGATTTGATGCCTCTCTTCCTGCATTCGCGGCGCATAACCTTCGCCAAAGGACATATCGAAGTCTTGTAGGTATCAACTACTTCAAAAGCAGTAGGATCGAGTTTGTTGCCTGCTCCCATGCTGCTGATTATGGGTGTACCCGTTTTGTCGGCCTGCATAACGAGCTCGAGTTTTCCCGTAACGGTGTCGATGGCATCGATCACATAATCGTATTCAGCGAAGTTGAACTGATCTGCGGTATCAGGCATGTAGAACGTCTTGTATGTGCGCACGGTGCAGTCAGGATTAATATCGTGGACCCTTTCTTCCGCGACGTCGACCTTGTATTTTCCGATGCTCTTTCTGGTTGCTATTATCTGACGGTTAATATTTGTAAGACACACTTTGTCATCGTCTATCAGGTCCAGAGCACCTACGCCGCTCCTGGCCAAAGCCTCCACGGCATATCCTCCGACACCTCCGATGCCGAACACGGCAACACGTGCATTCTTAAGCTTATCCATGCCTTCATGACCAAGCAATAACCGCGTTCTGGAAAACTGATCAAGCATTCTTAGATTCTCCGTTCAAAGTCCCGTGGAATATTCCCGGGCGATTAGTTCAAGGTATTATATCACGGACAGGTTCTCTGACATTATAAAGCGTCAGTCGGCTCTCTCCCCAAATTCTTCCACAATCTTATATTTGCCGGTTTCAGGATCCTTTTCCAAATACTCTATGTAGTAGATACCGACATTATCTTTGTCTTTGGAATCGTAGAGAATACCTGTCATAAAAATACGGGCACCGTCATCGTTTACGTAGTACATCGTGTAATCAAATTCGTTTCCGTCCGGCCTGTAATGATTCCCTTCAGGATCGCCCGGATCACCCAGGAATTTATATTCAGTATATCTTTCCATGTCTTTGGACGAAGTATTCTCGATATCACACTTATCAAGAAACTCCTGCAGATCATCTTCGGTCAGATCGGTCTCTTCCAGCATATTAGGAGCCAGGAGTTCATAGAGGCCATCGGCATCCTTATCCACTATCAGTCCGGCCACTTCTTCGCGGTCAAACTTCCATCTGTTTTCAATTTTATCCAACATCGAACATCCGCCCGCCATAACAACAGTCAGGGCCATAAGCATGGTGGTGCAGATCTTGATTCCGGCTATATTATTTCTCATAAACATAATCCCTTAACGCTAAAAATCTAATCCCTTAATGTTACTTTAACTAAATCATTATAGCATCCCTGTCAGCAGGCAATCAGGCATACTTACAAATGAAATCTCTTTTGGAACTCATCTGCTACGGCTCTTCCCTTGAATATGACGGCACCCGCGAAAAGAATAACGCTGACCATCAGGCAGATAGCCCAGGCTAAAGGCATCTTGTCACTCACAAAATAGCAGATGATGCTCGGAATGATTCCCATGAACAGACAGGTGATAAGGTATACCATCGTGTTTCCGTTTTTGTCTATCAGAGCAAGCACGAAATTTGCCGTGATCGTTGCCGCCAGAACGACCGGTACCACCAGGCCGAGCGTAATCTTCATCAACCCGAAAAAGTAAGCCGTGACACACCACATCACTATCGTGATCAGCACCATCATAGTCACCTTGCCCGCTGATCCGGTACCCGGCTTAAACTGACGCATGATCCCAAACTCAAATCCTATAAGCCACATGGCCGAAAGCAGGCTCCAGTGAAGATCAGGGAAACCCGGGAGTCTTAATCTGACCAGGAAATCAAGACCGGCACCAACGATCAAAAGACCCCATACGATTGCCAGCTGCATCTTGTAATACAGCGACTGCTTTTTCTGCGCTTCTAATTTAGGATAACAGGACTCCTCTCCTGTACCGGGAAGCTTGCTCTGACACAGAGGACATTTTACAAGATCACCTTCTATACCGACGTTGCAATAAGGACACCTTCTCATTTGATCACCTCCGTCGCACATACGGTGATATCCACTCCGGATTCAGAAAGTGATCTGACAAAATTCTTCACTACACCGGTGTTCGTATATGCCGATGAGACTCCTAAAGTCAGTTTATCGCCATATCCGAACATAGTAGAGAATAAGGTGTTGGTGCTGCAGAATCCGCTGTAATTCTCAATAAAACCGCCAAGCGTCTCAGGGGGCTTTTGCACACCCATGTTAGAGAACGTCATGGTAACCTTCCTGCCTGATTTTCTCGTGAAATACCTGACGACCCACTGCTTGATAAACAACGGCACTATCCTGACAAAAGCCACATATTCCATTGTCTCAAAAATATCCATCTGCTTTTTGACGTTTTCCTCGGTCAGCTGACTCTTAAGTTCCACATCAAATTCTTTCGCCAGTTCTTCAAGCGTGATCTCGCCGTCAAAGACATGCGTCACGTTCACGCTGTTGAAAAAATTCCTCGCGGTCTTTGACGGATAATAATTACGCAAGTTTACAGGCAGGGATATGGTCACCGGCAGATCGCGCTTTCTGGGCGGCATCTCGTCACGGATGGCAAGCATCCAGAGCGCACCCAGATAACTCGTCAGCGAGACCTTCAATTCTTTTGCTCTCGGCAGTATCTGCGAGGTTGGAAGATGTATCTCAAAAAACTGCAATTGATTGTATGGAAGTTTTATTCCGCCCGGTCGAAAAGCATTCTTCTTGGAAGATCCGTGTGAGATTTTTTTGCTTCCGAAAAACTGGCGGTAACTGTCCTGGTTCAAGTCTCCTTCAGAAGCTCCTGAATGGACGTTAATGTCATCAAGCTTTCCAGGATATTTTCTCTTAAGATAATCAAGTACGATGATATTCAGGAATTCCATTGCGCCTGTTCCGTCTGCAAGAACATGGGAGATATCCAGATTGATCCTTTTCCCGAAATATGTCACCTGATAGTGAAGCATCGTCTTTGACGGAACATAAAGAAGAGGACAGATCCGGTCATCTTCCTTCTTAACCACAGGCATAAGGTCGGTGTCCTCCATGTAATGCCAGAAAAATCCCCGGCGGATCCTCACCTGCACCTGCGGACGTTCTTCGATCGCTGACAACACTGCCTGCTCCAGAAGCTTGGGATCAACATCTTCCTTCAATGTGCAGCTGAGACGGAACGAACGTGTGTCACGCTTTCCGGCAGTGGCCAGAAAAACTTTCGAGACATTGTCGATCTTGTACCAATTAGCGCTTCCCATATATTTCATACGACACATGTGCTTTAAGCCGCTTCATCGCCATGCGGGCCATGGAACCGGGCATCTGCATATACACGTGCCATCCTTTCTCTTCTATATCAAGTTCTGCCTTGCCACCGGCTTCATCTATCTTTTCCTTGAGCTTGATGCTGTCATCCAATAATATCCCGTTTCTTCCGGCCATAATGAAGACAGGCGGGAAATTATCAAAACTCCCGAACAACGGACTGAAGGCAGGATCAGCAGGATTCTTATCTCCTATGTATGCTTTTGCAGCATTCATTACGAACTCTTTAGTAAGGACAGGATCGATATCACGGTTGGATTCATAGGTCTCTGATGTTCCTGTCATGTCTGTCCACGGGCTGAACAGTAAGAGCTCACGGGGCACAGGCTTTCCTTCTGAGATCAATCTCTGCGTCATGCAAAGCACCATGTTGCCGCCTGCCGAATCGCCGGTTAAAAGCACGTGGCCTGCCTCTGCAACATTCTCTGTAATATATTCCCACAAGGCATTTCCGTCTTCTAGCGCAGCCGGATAAGGATGCTCCGGAGCCAGGCGGTAAGCAAATGAATAAACCCTGAATCCTGTTGCCATTGCAAGCTTTACGGCGAGATTTCCGGAGTAATCAAGTCCGCCGCTGATATATCCGCCGCCATGACAGTATAAGATCACATAATCAGGATCGTAAGAACGGTTAGGCTTAAACTCCTCACAGCGGATCTTTCCGACACGGAAACCTCTCCGATCCACATTGCCTTTGGGTGTCGCCAGGCGGCTTGCCAGATCTGCCTGTTTGCGGTGGCGCTTGATCTCCGCAAGCGTCGATGCCGATCCGGCCATAGACTTAACGGTCTTCAACGATTTGACCAACGGACTGTTCATCGCTGCCGGCATCCTTCCTTGTAAGTCTTTGTGGCGTTATATAACTCAACAATGTGGAATATTCTGTTCCCTGTCATCATCAGTTAATGGATATCCTTTGTCCCTCTTAATTGCCTGATCCCAAGACCACGCCCGGGCAAAGTCATTATAACATGCGAGAAGAACACTCAATGCGGGATGTATCAGTCCTGTTCCGATTCGGCCCTAAAAAAAGTTCTATATAGTACTATTTCTTCACAGCCACTTCAGCAGAGGACTTCTGGCCTTCTCAGGACAGATCCTCCCCTTTTCAGGACATTACAGATGCCTGTTTCCTGATTTTCGCGGTCACGGAAGAACGATATGTGATGATCTTACATGGAACAGCCGTATGGTCGCAGATGACATGGCTCTGTTCCTGGACAAACTCGGGATCGAAAAAGCTCACTTAATAGGCTACAGCTGCGGTGCCTATGTCGGGTGCTATATGGCTTCGAAATATCCTGATAAGGTAAAGAGTCTCGTAACGATTGGAGGTGCTGCTCACGCAAGGCCTGAGGGCGCCTCTGACATGCTGCCTGAGAATCTCATTAAGGCCGGTGCAACAGATTTCATTGAAGACATGAAGGTCAGGCATTATGAGGCTCACAGGGGCGACTGGCAGACCTATTTAAGGAACACTGTTGCTGACTGGCAGCAGCATCCCGATCTTACTGATGACGAATGGCAAAAAATAGTGTGCCCTGCCTTTTTTATCAATGGAGAAAACGATCCGTTTGGAACTGTTGAGGAACTCCAGGAGAAAGTGCCTTCAGCCAGTGTCTATAAGGTAATGGGCGGTGGTCACCGTCCGCATTTCGTCGGTGAACAGATAGACGATATCAATGCGAGGATCCTGGATTTCTTAGAGCAATTAAAACAGACGAAGTATCTCATCTTCTTTGTAGTTACTGTATTCTTTGATTTCCACTTTATTGCCGCAAAGGTCTATCCTCATTGAGACAATTCCGTTATCTTCTGATAACTCTTCAAAACCCATTCGCTTATAAAGGCCATAACCCACGCTCATGACTTCCGGTTTGGTCGTAAAGACAACTTCTTTAAACCCTAGTTCTGATGCCTTATCAGTCATTGCCTTGATCATTATCCTGGCATACCCTTTTCCTCTGTTTTCGGGCTTGATGAATAGACGCTTTCCTTCACAAGTCTCATCATTTATCTTTTTGAAAGCGACACATGCCACAGGCTCATCATCTTCATAACCGACCAATATTGCGCCGCCGGCATAGAAGCCTTCAAGATCATTCATTTCCTTATCAAATGATACAAAACAGCTTTCCGCTCCCTTGATATGCGAATACTCAGTAAATAACGCTTTGATAACTTCAATATCTGAACACTCATTAACTTTAAATGCCATAAGATTATTACCCTTATCTCGAAATGAATTTCGGCTGATCACTTTTGTATGTGATACCCGCCGTCAGCAAACAGCATTGTTCCTGTCACATAATCCGACATGTCAGATAAAAGGAACATCACTACTGATGCAATGTCTTTGGGCATACCGAGTCTTCCGTTTGGTATCAATGCTTCTGACTTCGCTCTCACATCGGGCATGTCAAATGAAGCTGCTGTCATTCCGGTATATATAAATCCGGGGGCAACACTGTTTACCTGGATATTATACTGAGCAAGGTCTAAGGCCATGGCAGATGTCATCGATGCTACCGCGCCCTTCGAAGCAGCATAGTCTGCCATATTGTTCTTAAATATGGTGGATCTTATGCAGCTTATATTAACTATCTTGCCATGCTTTTCCCTTATCATTATGGGAGCTGCAGCTTTGGATACGATGAAAGTTCCGGTAGTATTTACCAATATTACTTTGTTCCATTCATCGCTTGTTAATTCATAGAAAGGCTTGTTATTGCCAAAGATACCGGCAGCATTGACCAGTCCGTCTATGTGGCCGTATTGGGAATCAACTTCTGATATGCATTTTTGGATCTGCTCTTCTGCAAGAACATCCGCCTTACAGTGTGAGTAACGGTCATGTTCTATCGTGCTGTCATTTCTATCGATGCCGACTACAACAGCATCATTTTCGAGCAGTAGCTCTGAACAGCTCTTTCCCATACCGGAACTCGCACCGGTTACGATAAATACTTTATCTTCAAAATTCATACACATATCTCCTTAACTCACTTGGCAGTACGGATATATCCGTCTATCATCTCGCGGAATGCTTTCATGCCTTCTTCTGAAAGAGAATAGTGCATCCATTTTCCTTCTTTGCGGTAATCGACAAGTCCGCTGTCACAAAGGAGCTTCATGTGATGAGATAGCGTGGATTGAGAGATATTGAGTTCTTCCAAAAGATAGCAGGCACACTTCTCCTTCTGCTGAAGCGACATTAAGATCGCCAAGCGGTTCTCATCTGCCAATGCTTTGAACTTACGCGCATCGTCTCTATAACTCATATGCAGTCACCTCCCATGAACAAAAGGATAGTAACATACATATCGACAAATGTAAATGTATAGATGTGTTTAGATTATAGAAGAACTGTTTCTTTACACCCACCTGATCCTGGCCGAGGTGATTTCCTGACTGTCACGGAGGACATTGAACTGATCTCCGCTGTCATCAGATTCTTTCATGATGCTGAGCACCTCGCCTTCAAAAGACTGGCTGGCATAATGGATCTCAAGCTGGGCAGGTTCGTGCGTTTTAAAGTGATCGACAGGATAAGTATTAAGCATGAACCTCACATACTCGATGTTGTTTGTATGGTAGCAGTAGTCAAGGCTGGTGGAACGCACAGTGACAGACTCCGTCATGCCGCCGCATGTTTTGGAAAAACGCGAGAAATCAAGTCCTTCAGTCTGCACGGGATTCTCCATTGAAGGATCGAATCCTTTGTATATATCTCCATGTTTATATCCACGTCCTTGTAAGTATTTTCAGCCCTTCACTAACAGGCATTTTTGAGGGGGATTCCGTGCAGGTCCTGTTCAATCCGGTTCGCCGCCGACCGTATACCATTTGCCGGTATCAGGATCTTGCATGGTAAATACGACAAGTCCCACAGAATCAGGATCATCCCTGTTGACCTTCACGTGATAGTATCCGAACTCCTCATATACAGTCCCGTTATCTGTTTTGACTTCGGAATAATTGACCGAAATATGCGAGTCATAGACTTCGCCGTCCTTATCTTTTCCAATTCCTTCACCGGGATATTTAAGACCTTTGTAAGAGACGATGTTCCCGTCCACATGATCGAAAAAGTACTTCCACTCGCTTTCGAGACTGTGTTCAACACTTACTTCCGGAGCGAACAGTTCACACAGACTGTCGATGTCCTCATTCTTCAGATACTCGAAAACCTGTTCCGCATATTCTTTCTCGCCGTTCTTCGGGTCGTCTTTAATGCTCTTGGAAACATTATCCACGATCTGGCATCCTGACAGAGAAAACAGCATTACAAGGCTCATTAAAAGAGCCGTGATCCTTTTGTGATTCACTCCACTTATCCCCCGTTCATATGAAATCCACATGCAAGTATAACAGTTAAGTTTTGCTTAAGTAATCTAAAGATTGTCGTCTCTATAAAATTTTAATGTGCCCAGGCCCATGGTGCTGTCCAGGACTTCAAGAGATGTTCCGCAGCTGTTGCAGTGCTTAAGTGATGATGTTGAGACGGCACCACGATCCAAAACTGGCCTAGAATTTTATAAAACACGCCACTTCGGCCCATCTGTTCCTCCGTTAATCTTACTTGCTATGTATTGTAACTGCAATCGGATCAAGACTCACTAGTAAATAATATTCCTGATTTTATCTACCAATACTCGTTTACTGCACAGACAATGCAGAACAGTTCCGTCTTCCGGTATGTATATTTTCCCCTTTTCGCAAAGGATAACCTCCATACCTGCCTTATTGGCAAACTGTATCAGATCATTTGCTTCAAAAGATTCCCAGTAAATATCTCCTTTGGCATACGGAAAAAAATTATGACCTTTAAGACAATTAGGATGATTCTCTTTCAGATAGTTATAATCATGAGTTGAAAAACTGAGCAGACCACCTGGCTTAAGAACTCTTTTGCATTCCGACAGATATCTGCTCTTCAACTCGTCTCCATACAACAATCCGAGAGTTTGTGCCCAGATAAGCACAACATCAAAAGAATTATCAGGGAAATCCAGATGTTCTCCATCATATTCGCTAAATAATATCTTATATCCTTTGTCAGCAGATAACTGCTTTACTCGTGATATAACTTCTTTCGAAATATCGATCCCGACAACTTCAAATCCGAGATCATGTAATGCGAATGCTTCACGGCCCAAACCGCACCCAATGTCCAGTATCCTTGAGCCAGGAGAAAAAAGTTTGGAAACTGATTTTTCCCATTCTTTCAATGCAGGCCTCCAGTCCAGCATTTCATCAACGTTTTTGGTATTCTCATACCACTTTGAAACTTTATCGTTCATAAGAAAAATTCTATCAATCACTAGCTGCGACTTCACTTACGCCTAAACACACTAATCCTCTTTAAACAACTGCTCCAATATCTGATTACGGTTATTAACAAACATTTTAGTAATCTTATAGCTGTCAGTTTCCTCGTATTTACACGGTTCAATGCGTTCTCCGTCAAAACTCATTATCTCAGCTTCGGGAAAACCGAGCAATATAGGCGAATGAGTAATGATAATAAACTGTGCCCCAGCTTCCACGCAGCGCCTGATCTCAATCATGAGTGTTAATAGTCGTTGTGGTGATAATGCTGCTTCAGGCTCATCCAACAGATAAATGCCATTGCCTTGAAACGTCTCCCGGACTAATGCCAAAAAGCTTTCGCCATGCGAACGTTCATGATAGTGCATTGGTTTTCCGCCAATTCCCTTGCTGTATTCATCTTCTGCCGTTGCTACATTATAGAAACTCTCTGCACGCAAGAAATAACCATTCCGGGCACTTTTGCATCCTTTGATCAGACGGATCGCATCACAAAGATTCGAATGTGAATCATACGTAGAAAAAGAATAATTCTTTGTTCCGCCTTCCGGATTAAATCCAAGATTAACGGCTATAGCTTCAAGGAGTGTCGATTTCCCGGTTCCGTTTTCGCCGACAAAAAAAGTGACTCTGTTATTAAATTCAAGATGCTTAATGTTGTATATGACCGGGATATCAAGAAGATAACTTGACGGTTCAAGTCTTTCTTTAAAAAACTCTAATCCTGAAATATACAAATCCGAAAACCCATTCATTAGTTATTCTTCCTGCTAATTAAGCTATCCATGTCTCTATATCTGATACTGAAGTTCCTTAGTGATTATTGCAGCATCTTCCGGCTGGTTCTTAACGGCTATCTGGAACGCATCCTCATATATGAGCTCACCCGGAATCTCATCGCATTCGGAAATATAGAGCTTAACTCCATACTTATTACACATCTCACGGTAAAACGTCATCTGATCCCAGATGTCCTTTGCTTCCTCATTGTCCTTGAACCATGTGATAGCACCGTCAGGATTATTCTTCTCATAAAAAGGAGGAACAGGCAATACTCTTTCAAAATATTCTCTGTTGCGCCAGTATTCCTTCTCCTCTTCTTCAGTTAACGTCTTGCTGCTTACAAGCCTTCCTACAGCCGTAAAGATTCCCCTGGGCTGTTTAGTGATGTAAGCACAGTCTTTCATGTGTACCCTGTAATATTTCATGATTTCACTCTCGTTAAATTAATTCCTGATCCGGTTATCTATACTGATGATTTAATGTGTTAACAACCAATTCTTGACCAGGTTTACAAAAATCTCAGGCTGCTCTATCTGAAGATTATGGCCGGCTCTTTCTACGGCACAGTAGGTTGAATTGATGTATTTTTCCATGAGATCGAACTGATCTTTATATCCGACTTCAGTATCCTGTTTGGCAGCAATGATAAGACAGGGGATCAAACATGGTTCCTTAAGGTCATCAGGATCAAACGAGAAGCTGCCCTCAAGCACATTGTTCAGGAAATCCCAATCAGCACTCTCCAAAGCAGGCATAAGATACTCCTGATATCTTTCCCAGACTTCTTTTGTAAGCACTACATTCATTAAAGTGAAACTGTCACGTTCTTCCTTAGCCAAAGAAGACAAAAGATCATCATCCTGCTCTATAACAGTATGCGGCTCCACACGTCCCTGCTTTTCGCCAGGAATAATGCATGGAACAAGAAGGATAATCTTCTTTATCATATCAGGATACTTGTTTACAAAACCTCTTGTAAGAAGTCCGCCATATGACTGACCCGCAATGATAAATGGTTCCCTGATCACATTGACCGCAAAATCGTGAAGGATCTCAAGCATATCATCCGAATTCTTTACATCTCCTTTTGCGGAATTGCCCATACCCGGAAGATCGATATAAAAACGCTTATAGCCATCCAACTCTGTAAAGACAGGCTCAAATGCGCCCTTCATGGTAATCTTGCTTATACCCCAACCGTGTATGATCAGAACCGGTATGCCTGAGCCAATGACGTCATAATCTATATTTTTGTATTTCATATGGTCCCTTTTCCTGTTGATATTCGTGATTAATCAAGCTGTTTACACATTACGATCGTTTTGCCGTCGTTCTTAAATTCGGAAAATCCGAGTTTTTTATATAAACTTCCGGCTCTTGTATTATCGTGATCCACATTCAGTATTAAATAAGAAAACCCAATATTTTTACTTGTTTGACAAGCATACCTTATCATTTCGCTTCCTATCCCTTGATTACGGTATTCTTCATTCACGGCCAGATATGATAAATACATCGTTCTATTATCCATCGGACGCAAAGACATGCCTGCAATATATCTTTTATTCAAAATATAGGCATACATTATCCGGATATTGTTCTCAACCTCGAACTCTATTCTTTTTCTTTTCTCTATGTTTTTCTCGAAATCCCAAAATGAAAAACAATTCTGAATCTCGCTGCAATCTATCCGCTTTATACTATTACCTTCAATATTCATTTTGGCATTTCCCTGTAAATAAAACTGTCTATATATTAATCCAAGGCTTTTTGTTGGCTAAAAAAAAGAAATGGTGACAATAGTGATAACAGCATACGGCATATTGAATCTGATGATCCATCAGTAACTGCGAAAGATCTTTATGATCGTATCACACACGGCGGAATTGTCTGCATTTATCAAATCTACATCTCTATTTACCTATTATGTTTCTCATCAAAGCCGGATAACAACTGATATTGATCTGTCGGTTCCTTTTACTTAACCACATTCAAAAAGCTTCCTGTCAAACTTGTAAACCTTATCGTATTCGGCATCAAAGCAGATGCTTACCGAGAAGTTCTCGAGATCGTACACGGCGGACCATTCGGTCTGGGAGTTAGCACCAGCCTGCTTAGCCTTTGACAAATAGTCCATTGCATCCTCGTTTGTCATGACGCCGCCGCAGTCTTCGATGATCTTCACAAGTGTCTCGTAGCGGTTGTCGCCACCGTTGTTATACGAAAAATTAATGTCGCAAAGATAGTAATTCGTGCACGCAGCCGTATCTGTGATAACGAGCTCATTATGGTACCATTCAGCAACGACGGCCCTGCCTGTTGAATCCGTGATGAACAGATGAAAGTTGGATCCTATGGCCATGTGAACATCGTAATTGTCCAGCAGATCGACCGCTTCATCGACCGTCGCGCATTTATCGAGAATCGCCCTTAATGCAACGGTGATCAAGATGTCATCCTTGCCCTGATCCTGGTGGAGCTCCAGCTTATCGAGCATCAGGATTGACACGCCCAGGCCCTTCTCATTGATCCCGTCACATGTGACATAAGGCGCGAGCCTCATCGCGACCTTACCGTATGTGTCATCCGGCGACATCGACGGGCGCTTACCCGCGAGTCCCAAGAAGCCGAGATCAGAGAATCCTATGGAAGCGTAACCGTTATTGGGGTGAGTGTATATCATGAGACAGTCAGTCTCTGAGTAGTCGTAGTTGCGCGCGAAGACATGATGTCCTTCTTGCGTTACCCCTGCAAAGGAAGAACAGCCAAAGGGGCGCATATTTCCTCGCATCGAAGTCATACCATAGAACAGTTCTTTGTCAGCCCACGAGATGAACTCGCCGTATGATCCGATGTTTGCTTCCATGAGCTTGTCGAGCTTATAGTCGTAAGAGCAGTCCATCTGATAGATCCCCTTGTCGATCTTCTTGACCGACATCAGCGTTTTGATGTCTTTGAAGAAGATCAGTCCGGCGATCACCGGGATCAGCACGATAATGCCGGCGATGATGAGCGCGATCTTTACACCCAACTTAGATTTTTTCTTAGTCTTATTATCCTTTGCCATTTCTCTTAATCCTTTTGACTATCTCGCACTTCTGCCCTAATAATATGCGAAAAGCAGCCGGTTTAGAACCGACTGTTAATACTAATTATGAATCATCCTATCCAAACAGCTTATCAATATCCTTCTCCCCGTATAATTTCGAGGGCAATACCGTACACCGGTCCGAAAACAGTTCTTCACATATCCTAAGCTCAAGATCCTGTCTGTGAATCCAGTGCCTGACTAATCCGTCTTCGCCTTTGAGGCCGTTGCTGACTGCATGAGGACTGTTGTCAAAATAGTCACAGAGCATCGAAAACCAGACTTCATTGCCTTTATCATCAACCCGTTCATGCCGTGCTTTCTCCAGATTCCTCCTGATATCATCCGGTTCCGCCTTTAGATAAGCAATATGGATCTGCTTATCTCCTATCGCTCTTTTTATGTCCCTGTAAAAGTCAATGATCGACTCATCCGGCATATCCCGGAACAGTATCATGTCCTCCACGATATTTTGAAAAAGAGCACATTCTGTAATTAAAGGTGCACCGTCCCAGCTGCCGTAACGCTTTAGGACAATGTCTTTGAACCGCTCAAAAGGCACTCGGTTGTTATATATCTCGTATTTTTCCATCTCCTGATAAAAACTCCGGTCATCGGTCCGGATCTTTGTATAGCAGACGACCGCGCGATCATCTTCGAAATGGGTTTTTGCTTCTATCTCCTGTTTCAGTGCAGAGAAACGGTCCGGAATATTAGTATATTCTTCTCTGCCCATATAAGCACACCATGCAAGCTCTACCGGAGAATAGTCACCCTCTTCAAGGACTTTATGGCCCGGATATTTCTCCGATAATAACTTTACAAGGGTACTTTTACCGCTTCCCTGTATTCCTTCAACGAAAAATGTCATATTATTTGTCACCTGCCAAATCCTTCGCAAAACATATCGCTCCATCCAGCTTATCATACGGCGGATAATTCTCTATCAGCACATACCCGCGATCTGTATATAAACGCACAGCCTCTTCCATCTGTAATCGATCTTCATAGTTCTATTTCCTGTTCTACGGGATATCTCTTCAGCAAGATGATCATACCTTGATATCAGTCCATTATACTGTTGATTTTCCACTCCAAGGATTCCCCTTGAATAAAGTCATTATAGCATGATTAATCAACTAAACCTGACATTCCCATCTTTACTGTAAGAACGACAAGACTCTTGTCAAACTGAGCCTTAGATATAGCACCTCTCTGAATACAATCCGAAAACAAATCCTGTTCTCTTGTCGGGATTGATCAACCTCGAATGGTATAATAACCTTGTCTGAAGGAGATATTCATTTTGTTCAGATATTTTACAGAAGGCATTTACTTATTTTGGAGGATACCAAAATGAAAAAGATTTTAGCACTGATCATTTCAGCCACGATGCTTCTGTCGCTATCTTCATGCGCTAATTCGAACGGGACATCAACAGCTGACAAGGAAACCACAAAAGATTCCGTTGCCGGTGAAGATGCCGGCGGTAATTCGGATGCAACCAAGAAAAATAATTCAGATGCAGGTGCTATCGTGCTGCTCCCCGGTGAGCTCTATCAGTTTGTTAAAGATGCTGACGGCGGCCCTGTTATCAAGGGCTTAACCGTGAAAGGCAATCAATTTGGTTCTTCTGAATTCAATGAGAAGGATCCGGACGCAAAGGGCATAAGATGTATTTTCGGGTTGAATGAGTGGGTCGAGTTCTATCCTGATACGAGCGTCAACGACGGTTTATGGGTATACGTATATAAGCACGCAGACGATGCTAATGTTTATACGGATATGGGCTTCACCGAAGAAGACACCAAAGTGCTCGCAACATGCACTTTGGAAAAACCCGAGGAGGCAGGCTATCAGTGGGGTGCTCTCTATCTGAATCCTGATTATGCGGATCCCGGTGTCTACGATATCGTATTCGTTAAGGACGGAAAAGCTGTTGCGGTCATGGAGGCCAAGTTCTTCGCCGAGTCGTCGCTCCAGGATAAATCAGATGATGAGCTCAGAGCTATGATGAAGGATTTCTGATCTTTAACCTGAAATTATTCAAATGCAGCCCGGAACGATCCGGGCTGTATTGATTTGACTGATTGGATTGATGCGGGCAGAGTTTTGTTGCAGCGCTATTTCCTTAGTCTTAAATGCTGATAATTATCTATACTTACAGTTTCTTACTCAGGAACAGTTCCGTAGGCTGTTCGAATCCCGGATAGAAAAGATCTAGATTCCCGCAATCTTCATACCCCAGTTTTCTGTAAAAATACTGTGCTTCCTCATCTTCCCGGGTGGATGTAAGTACCATTCCGTAACCCAGACTCTTCATATCGTCTTCCCAATGTTTCATAAGGCTGCGGCCATATCCGCATCCGTGTTTATCATTCCTGATATAAAGCATAGTACAGAATGGCGTGTTGTCCCAAAACAGGTTGTATCGTAGTATTCCGACAGGCTCATTGTTTTCGAAAAGAACATATCCCTGTCTGTCACGGACTTTCTTATCGAATTCGGCTTCCGGTAAATGCTTATCAAGCTCAAACCAAAACCGCTTATCTTCATTTGTCACATATCTTATTGTTATCATTTTCTATTCCCATTAGTAATCTATACTGTATATTATCAAAACTAAGCCACGGTTCACATGCTAAAAATCTGCTCGTAGAACACGGAAATTAAAGATGTAGCTAAAACCCAAGCAACAGCCAAGCTGTTTTGTTGTTGTTCATATACACACCTCCAGATCAGTTGATGGTCATGATATCCCCTGTCTCGCCCAGGAAGATAATGAAGCCGTCTTCAGGAAGGTTGATTATGTCATCTGCACCTGTGTAGTGGGTGGTGTAGACGATCTCGAAAAACTTGTTGTAGACATATATGGTTGAGTTCTCCGGACGGTCCACGTTGATGACGTCGTAGGCAATATCTTCGCCAATTCGGTACCAGGCTGCATGTTCGGTGGTAAGGCCGATCTCCGTGATATCTTTCGTCAGTTCCGGGATCTCCCGGAGAGGCAGGAAAGATTGTCCCATGGAGGTATCTATCGTTCCATCGTTGTTGATGGTCAGGTCGAGAAGGTCCCTATTACTACTGCTGGGCATGGTGGCAAAGTGCACTGCATGTGTTTCATCTTCTATCTTCAGGAGACGGGCTCCGGAGCTCATGTACGCCATCACGTAACCCGGGACTTCCTCCATCAGGCTTATCTGTACGAAGGGAATGTCGTAATAACCGGAAGAATAGGCATTGTTTATGAGCGCAGCACCCATTCCGTCGTAGCTGTCCCATGCAGCCTGGACTTCAGGGCTTATGTTGTTCTCTTCCAGCTTCTCAGCCAGATAGGATCTGTCCAGAAGCATACCAATATCGGGATAATCGTTATATGCCTCACTGGTTATGTATACCTTTCCGTTCTCTTCGCGAAAATCTATTATGGTGATGTTGGGCTTGATGTTGCCGTTTACGTCGACTTCCACGAAGTTTCCGTCTTCGGTATACATATACTTTTTTACGGTCGTTCTGCCGTTTGCCATGTAAGCGGTGATGGTCAGCTTATCGTCTATGGTGACATTTGCCAAGCTTCCGTACATTGTGTAGTAGCCTTCGTACTGCCCATACTCTTCCGGGATGGTGTCAACTGTCTGAACATCTGGCATCTCTATGGAGTCTACCACTATTCCCTGCTCCTCAAGGGCGATAT